>JBCCIP010000020.1:0-97167 GCA_039111475.1 Pseudomonadota bacterium
GGACAGACTTATCGATCCATTCGCAGTCAAAGTTGAATGCCGTTGCAAGAAAGCTTAACGAACGACCCAGAAAGACGTTAGACTTCGAATCACCGGCAGAGCGGTTTAATCAATGTGTTGCATTGACCGGTTGAATCCGCACCTAAAAGCAGATATTCATATTGCAATGCTTCAGTCCGTTCTGACGAACGAATAGCATGACTATGCTGTCGCGCTACCCGGTATGTGTAGTGTGTTAGGTTTACTCATCAAGCAAGCAAGCTGTTATAGCAACTTGCCCAACATCTCTCCGACTTCCTGGTCATCGAGTATTGTGTGTATCCCAATCGATTATATCCGTCCACCGCGACATCCATTCCTGAAGGACTCTCGCATCAGTCGCTTCTACTACCAACCAGAAGATCTTCGAAGAAGGATCGTGCATACGAGAGATCAGCACGCACGGTTCCGGTGACTCGGAATGCTCTTCACTCGCAAACCTTGAACCAATTTCCTGTATTGTAGTGCCTTGCCAGTTCCCGATAATCATCAATTTCGTATCTATTCCATAGCTCAATCTTGTTAACTGCGAGATTTAAACTCTTTAGTATGAAATACCAAGCACATTTCCTACTCTGGAGAAAAACCTCGACATCTAGCGCAACAAGAGTTTTCGTCAAGTGAGACTGTGGCTGATCTGAAATAACAGCTTCTGGTGCTCCGGAGCTGCTCACTCATTAATAACGAACTGGTGCAGTTGGCCGAAAGAGGTCCGCATATGGTCACTTATTGTCGTATAGTATCTTCGCATTTATCGTGTAAATAGCGTGCCGATGACTGATGACCAAATCCGCGAACTTATTTCCAAGGCTGATTTCAAGTCAGCTGCATGGTTGCTGCGCGGAATCACTAATTTGGGCGGGGGATTGTTGCTCTGTAAATCTCGCCTGATCTTTATCGCGAATGGTAGGGGATCGATGCTAAAAGGTCAGTTGGAAAAGCTCGAGCAGCAATCTGGTCAGATTGGAATGGCCGTTCGTTTAATGAATGATGAGAGAGTCACCATTTTTGACCTACATCAAAATGAGATCAAGACTAAGTTTCCATGGTATCAGTTCGCCGGTGGCATGAAAGTTAAGGCAAATGGTGCCCTGTATAAAATCAGTTTTGGTAAACCGGTGGAGCGAAATGTGGCACACACTGACAATGTCAGACTTAGAGAAGCCAAAACGAACTTCATGGAAGCAGGGAATATGCGATTAATTGGAAAAAAATGGAAAGCACTTCTTTTGAGAGACTAGGAGTCTTAGATATTGCTGTTCCAGAAGACAGCGAAGTATCTGATCGCTTTTCCATGATGCCAATAACAAGGGGGAATGTCTGCTCCCGGCACACATCAGCCAGTCAGCTCAACATGAATCGTATACCGCCGCGCGGATCGAGTTTAAACTGAAAAACTTAGATCAATTCATAAAGCGGGTTTTCCACCTTACCGAAAACGTATCGGCAAGCGAGTAATTGAATTGAGTCAATGGTGTAAATGCTCAGGTTTCAGGCAGCCCTATGCACTCAAACGCACTACATCTCGTTATAGTGAGTGTCCATAGAGTTATCATGCATCTGCACGTTCTGAGGACGTGACTCAAGTCTGTGGGAATGGGCCTACTCACAAAATTTGCTATATCGATGAACCTCTAGTGATCACAATCTGACATCGTAGAATTGATTTGTGCACGATTATGCTTCATCCGTTTACCCCTTAAGAACGTTGGCAAGCGCGGGCAAGTCCTCTTCCTGGCAGCCTAATCGCAATACTAACGTGGCTAGGCAGCAGCTGCTGCAGGTTCGTCTATCCTCTGCCCCAAGAGCACTATTCAGTCAGGACTTTTTATTTGCGCTGCGCGCAGCGTTGGCTTCAGATTTATCTGCCCCAAGAGGATCGCATAGTGGGGCTGATTACTGTCGGCGGATGCTGAAATGGACAGTATTATGAATTTTCAACCACCTATATAGTGAATGTCATAAATAGACTTTCCCAGCGATCAAGCATGTGCTAGCTTGCGAAGCTCTGATTAACTAAAAACGATAGATCACGAGATAAGAGTATGAAAATCGGCCGAATTGTGAACACCTGTGGGTTCCCCGCAGCTTTATCCGCCATAGCGCTTGGCATGGCTTCTCACGCGAATGCAGTGTTGGAGGAAGTAATTGTAACGACTCAAAAACGAGCAGAACCGCTGCAAAGCTTGCCATTGGCTGTAACGGCAATTAGCGGTGAAGAATTGAGCAACATGGGCATTACCGATATCAAAGGTGTCACGGAGCGAACACCAGGCTTCACTATGGGCTCTTTTAACGCAGGTCAGCCGCAGCTATACATTCGCGGGATAGGCTCGAACGAAGACAGCCCGGCGGGCGACCAATCAGTCATCGTTTTTGTCGATGAAGTGTACATCGGTCGGTCAGCGGGTATGGATGTGGACTTATTTGATCTGGAGCGAGTAGAGGTACTTCGAGGCCCTCAAGGGACTTTGTTTGGTAAGAACGTAGTAGGTGGTGCCGTTAGCATGATCACTACTAAACCAACCGAAGAGACAGTAATGAAGTTTGAGGCAGGCATTGGGAATTTTCAGGCCATAAATTTCCGCGGCCTGGTGAGCGGCGAGTTAGCCGACAATGTGTTTGGTAAAGTATCTTTTTCCAGCCGTCGCCGCGATGGCTACGTAGAGTCACGGGCAGCGGATTACCCGCAATTCTTCAATCCAGCGAATGTATTTGATCTGGATGATGTACAACAGTCTGATCTGAATACTGACTCCGTGCGCGGTCATTTACGCTTCACGCCAAGCAGCGAAATGGAAATAAATGTGTCAGCCAATTTCTCTCGAATGGATCAGGCGGGACCCGGCCGGCATTTTATTGGTGCTGCAGATGGCTCAAGCATTTGGCACACTGCCGAATCACAGCTTATCGCCAACTATGATGACGAAATACACACCAACGTTGCGGAAGATGCTGGATTCTCAAAAATTGATATTTCAGGTGTAACAGCGCGAATAGATTATGACTTTCCAGCTTTCACTTTTACATCCTTGAGTTCGTTTAGAAAAGTAGAGTCCAAGATTTCCAATCTGATCTTTGGAACGCCTGGCCAGACCAATCTGCTACTGTCTAACGGAGGCGCGCCATTATTGAGCGGGTCGAATCCATACACCGATGATTCGGATACCTACACGCAGGAATTCAGGTTTACCTCTAATGGCGGCGGTAAGTTGCAGTGGGTTGCCGGCCTGTACTATCTGCAAGAACAAACCGTGCGGAATGAAACCGGCCCAATCGGCGTATTCGGATCGGACGGCGCTGGTGGCTCCATTGCGTTTGTTCCCATCGGGGACGGTGGCGGCTTCGGAGACAACACTACCGACAGCTATGCAATTTTTGGTCAGTTTACCTATGCAATTACTGATCGCCTTAGCTTATCCGTTGGCGGACGGCAAACCTGGGAAGAAAAAGACTACCTTTCAATAGGCACACCAACACCATTAGCTGTTGCGAGAGATTACACGCTCAATCTGAGTGAAGACTGGAGCGCGTTTACACCGAAGGTCACCATTGACTATCAATTTACCGATGACGCCTTCGTTTACTTCACCTATTCGGAAGGCTTTAAATCGGGCGGCTTCCCTGGCGGCGGTGGCAACGTTGAAATCGCAAGCACTGGTTTCGACCCGGAAGAAGCAATTCTTTACGAACTTGGCGCCAAAACTGAGTGGTTTGACAATCGCTTGCGCTTGAATGTTGCAGCGTTCCAAACCGATTACACCGACTTGCAAATTTTGCAGTTACTGGTTCCTCTGGACGCCGATCCCAATGACCCTGGTAACCTGATTACTCAGAACGCGGCAGACGCTGAGATCAATGGTGTGGAGATAGAGTTCACCATTGCGCCAATAGATAACTTGATCATTCAGGGCTCTTACACGTCGTTGGACACTGAATTCTCGGATTTCTTTATTCCGGCGGGTTTTAGAGCACCGAGCACCGCTGGAGGTGCTGCGCCCGATAGAACCGGTAATTCGCTGAGAAACGCACCTGAGAGCGCTTACAACATCCTGATACGTTACGAGCATGAATTGGGCAATGGCGGCGCAATGCGTTACCAGATGGACCATCGTTACAAAGACGAAGTAGTGCAAGATCCGGATGAGTTGGAGTTTGCGAAAGTACCGGAATACGATTTAACTGACTTTCGTGTTTCTTACATGGCACCTGAAGACCAATACCAGGTTACGTTGTGGATGAGAAATGCCTTCGACGAAGACTACTTCCTACATAATTTCCCTGTGCAAGGCTCCGGATTTGCAACACCAGCAATGCCACGCTCCTATGGTGTGACATTCAGCTGGAATCGTTAACGCTGAATCGCTGGCCAGCTGGGTACAAAACTCAGCTGGGCGACAGGTACTTCTGAATACAAATAAAATCATTCTGCACAAACGCTGTTTCTGATATACGCTGTTACAGGAAACTTAAACGGTGTTTATGTGGCATCAAGACAATTAACAGACAAGATTCTCTATCTTGAATCACTGCGTGGTGTGGCTGCAATCTGCGTTGCGGTATCTCATTTCAACATAGGGTCAACTCTTAACAACGCCTTTACGAATAATGGCTGGCTCATGGTCGACTTCTTTTTCGTGCTATCGGGGTTTGTTATAGCGCTTAACTACCAGTCAAGAATTACCACAGTAACGCATCTTTATCAGTTTCAGCTTCGTCGTTTTCTAAGGCTTTACCCGCTTCACCTGGCCACACTGCTGTTGTTTGTTGGAATTGAGCTGGTGAAATGGATCGGCCAAAACCTGGGCCTGGATTCTAATTCAGGTGCGTTTACCAATAATAATTTTGCTTCTTTCGTGGCAAACCTGTTTCTGGTACAAAATTTCTTTAACAGTGCTATGGTCTGGAACAGTCCCAGCTGGTCGATTTCAGCAGAATTTTTTACCTACGTCGTATTTGGATTTGTCGTACTGCTGATGGCAAGACGCAGAAAACTCTACCTTGGTTTGTGTGCAGCAGTGACTCTGGTCTCCGCGTATGTACTTGCGCAAAATGATATGACTCCCTACGACGGCATGGGCATTGTCCGCTGCCTGCATTCATTTTTTCTAGGCGTTTTGTGCTTCAATCTCTACGCAAATATCGAGCTCAGGATTCCAAATGCCGTGTCTTACTTTTTACTAATTGTTTCATTGCTCGCAGTTACCTACTCTGGCGGATACTACGATGTCACATCGGTATTCATTCCTGCAATATTCGCAATGTTCATTCTGTCACTGGTCGCGGCGGATCAAGATAATTATCTTAAGACGATGCTGACTGTTCGCCCACTGATTTACATGGGCACAATCAGTTATGGAATCTATATGATTCACGCAGCACTTTGGTGGTTACTTACGCAAATCGCAAAAGTACTGTTTGGCGTGCCTGTTACACGAGGCTTGCGAGGCGGCACTCAAGTACTGTTCGACAACACGTTAATCGCCAATTCGGTAATGATGTTCAGTCTTGCTGGCCTGATCTTGCTGGCACATTGTTCCTACAAATATTTGGAAAGACCAGTCAATGATTACCGCTATAAGCTCGCTAAATTTGATTAGCACTGGAAATAAGGATTCCAGCTCACGCAACCAACGCATTCGGGAGACGTATTAATAATGAGAACTCTACTGTTGCTTTCGCTGGTTCCATTTCTATGCATAGCCCGCTTTTTTTCGGGCGTAGCAAACAAATTCAGGAACAACCCTGCTTCAATAGACGTTGATGTTCCGCGCGTTCCTGCAAAGGGCGCCAACATAAAACAACTCATGTTGACCAGGAAGCCGCTTATTCTCGAAGGCTTTTGCGAGCTGCTGCCGGAAGGTCAAAGAGCAGATCTCAAATCACTTCTGGCGGTGGCTGACTCAACAAACGACGATATTTCAGTGGACGTTTACGATAAGCACGCGCCTTACTTTCTATACACCGGCGACTACAACAAAAAATTGTTGCACAGTGAGGAAATATCTTTCAAGGCATTTTTGAAAGCCATGTTCGAGGAACGTCGATTTGACGACTATGCAGTCTACCAACTGTTTTTTGCCGGGGCGCTGAATGGTGAGGTAGGAAAAATTCTTGCTCGATTTGCGAACAATTTGCGCGGCATGGCCGATACCGTGCCCGATATAAATGCCAGCGGACTATGGATTGGTGCGAAAGGTGTTGTTACACCGCTGCACTGGGACGCCTGGCAAAGCATGCTGATTCAAAATTATGGTTCCAAGCGAGTGAAGCTGTATGCACCAGAGGACATCAAAAACCTCTATTTTCTATCGCCTTTCGCAGTAGGAGATCGCTGGAGCCGATTACCCGGCCGATCTGATGAAACTGACACGCGTGAGTTCCCCCGCTTTGAACATGCAACGGCTTATCGAGGCGAATTACAACAGGGAGACATGCTGTTAATACCGCCTTTCTGGCCACATGAGGCCGAAGCTTTGGAAGCCAATATCGGCATGCCGTTCAGGTTCGCTGTACGACCTGGTAATTATTTCAAGCCACATATGCTACGCGCGGTGATCGAGGAACTTAGTACACGATTTACAAAGCCCGGTGACTAACCAAACCGCAAGCTTCAGGGCACCTAAACGCGTTTTAGCAGCAAAATATTGATGGTAGTATCGCGTTATTCGTTTACTCAATACACAAAGAAATAATCAAGGGAGTACCGGACCATGCGTTTTAAACCGTCACTACTGACATGCGCGCTTTGCGCTATCGCCACATCTTCTCCGGCCAATGCCCAGGAAACCCTGGCACTGGAAGAGATTATTGTCACGTCACAAAAGCGTGTTGAATCGCTTCAGGACACTCCCATTTCTGTAGCCGCTTTTGGCCAGCAAGAATTGCAGGCGATTGGTGCTTTTGAAGCAGGCCAAGTTGCGGAATACACGGCGAACCTGACGATTGACCGTCAGCCATCCTCACTGGACAACTATGGCTACAGCATTCGGGGTATTGGTAGTGGTGAAACATCATTGCTGGTTGAAAACACCGTTGGGGTGTATATCGACGGAGTCTATATTGCGCGTAATACGGGCGCCACTTTTGACATTGTTGACCTCGAACGAATAGAAGTACTGCGCGGCCCTCAGGGCACCTTGTATGGCCGTAACACGATTGGCGGCGCGATCAATATCATCACTGCAAAACCGAAGGAAGAATTTGGTTTTAATCAGCATCTGAGTTTTGGTCGTAGGAGCTTTATACGCAGTAAAACGACGCTGGACACAGGCCTTCTAGGCGACATGTTTTCTGCAAAGCTGACCTATAATTTCAACGAAAAAGACGGTCTGGTTAGAAATACGGTGCACAACAATCAGTTGGGAGAACAGGAGTCTGATGCCTATCGCATCGCGCTCAGGCTCAGCCCTTCTGACACGTTCACCGCGGACTATACCTACGACAAATCTGAGAGACTGAGCAATGCGGCGCTGTCGCAAATAGTGGCAACGCGTGCGCCAAATAACCAGCTCGGTGGTGCCATCACACAAGCGGCTACTGCATTCGCTAGTCAGGAGCGGTTGGGGGCACTTCCCATGGCCAATGCGCCGGGTAAAGACACCTTTTCCGATATTGAAATGCATACAGTCACCCTGGAATGGCAAGCAACGGACAATCTGACTATCAAATACGTGGGCGCGCAACGAGAGTGGGACAGCGGTACTACCGGAACTGACTTTGGTTCGTTCGCGTCTGATGGCGCAACAGTTCTGGAAGACGCTACCGTAGCCCCAGGCACCCTTGTACCCGCTGGGGAACTCAGGTCAGTGTTTCTTGCAGAACGTCAAAGCGACAACGAGCAAACCACGCATGAGTTGCAATTCCTGGGCAATGCAATGGATGGGAAATTGCAATTTGCGACAGGTATTTATTACTTCGAAGAAGAAAGCAATGAGGTCAATCCGCAGTCATTTATTTTGCCGGCCATATTTGCATACGGCTCTCTTCCAGCGGGCACTCAAGCGTTTCTGTGCGCCGATTTCACCAGCCCTGCTCCTTGTTTCGGCAAGGACGCACAACTAAGCACGCCAGTTTTTGAATATGGCTCAGAAAACGATTCCATTGCGCTGTACGGGCAATTCACCTACGCCTTATCTGATGCATTAGACCTTACCGTTGGATTGCGATACACAGAAGACGAAAAGTACGCCTACCTCCGCAACTCGAGAATTACCGATGCGATGGGTAATATCACTATGAATGAAGCTGACGACGATTGGAGCAATGTCAGCGGCGGCATAACACTAAACTACGCGTGGAATGACGACGTGATGACGTACGTCACGGTTGCCAACGGCTATCGTTCTGGTGGCTTCGGCGCTAGATCAACCAGCCTCGCAGACTTTCAGCTTGGCTTTGACGAAGAGACGGTGACCAACTATGAAATTGGTATCAAGTCTGAATGGGCAGACAGTCGTATTCGTCTGAACGGTGCGATCTTCTTCATGGATTATGAAGACGCGCAAGTAAACAGCTTCCGAGCTGGCGAAGGTGGCGCTTCATCGGTCACCCTGAACGCGGGTGCGCTGGACATACAAGGTCTTGAGCTGGAATTGACTGCACAAGTTACCCAAGGTCTGCGCTTGATGTTCAACTACGGCTACACCGATGCAGAGTACACAGAGTTTATAACACAACGTCTCGACCCGGCCACAGGTTTACCTAACCCCAGTGCCAATGCTGACCCGGTGACCGGTAACGAAGACATTTCAGATTTTGCGACTGTTGGCAGATCACCAGACAACAACATGTCGTTTATCGCATCGTATGACGTGCCTGGCATCTCCTTTGGTAACCTCAACCTGAGAGCTGAAGTGACATACCGCGACGAGATGGTTTTCCACCCGCAGCTCAACATGTTTGATAGTACCGACGACCAAACACTGGTTCACGCACGCGTAAGCTTGTCTGAGCTTGAAGTTCTAGGTGGCAATCTGGTGGTTGCTGCCTGGGGTCGTAACCTGACGGACGAAGATTATCGCGAATGGGGCATCGACTTCGGAACTCTGGGCTTCGCGGTAGATTCGTTTAAAGAAAAGCGTAGCTACGGCATTGATTTGATTTATAGCTTCGGTAGTTAAGCAATAGTAGCCTTGTTAGGTAGAAGTTTCCGAAAATAAACGCTGTCACTGGCGGCAGAACATCAGGCCTTAACCAGTGCTGAAGAGCATTGGCTAAGGCCTTCGTTTTGCCTGTATTAAACAGGCCTGAAAGTTGCCTAAAATGGCACCCAGCTGCCGTGAAAGCCCATTGGTACACGGGCTGGCAACATGATTCGCGCTAGCGGTTCTGAGTGCATCGACGCGGCATCTAAAATTATGACTTCTGATGCCTGCCTCGCATTATCGTATACATACGCTAACAACCAGCCATCATCTTCGCTAGTACCAGCCGGGTTCTTTACGAAAACCGCTTCGCTGCCTTCGCGGCCTTCTCCCAGCTCTGCAACCACTGAACTCATCGAATCAAAATCATACTTGATGTAACGCTCAGCATAAGGCACTAAGCCAGCCAGACCCGCTAAAAAACCGTAGCGGTGCTTAACGCCAACTTTCGAATCACAAACACGTGGAAACTCTACCGATCTATCATCAAGAGGTGTTTCACGGACCAAGCCTGCCTTTTTATCAATAACCCAGCGATGCAACAAAGCTGCAGCATCAAGGTCAGCCTTTCTGCAAACATCGATAACAATCGTATCGTCTTCTTCATAGGCGTTTAGCGGGTGGAATACATAGCAGGGATCAATGTCATACCAAACTACATCATCATTACTTCCGGTTCGTGGCATGACGCCCAGACGCGCTCCGTATGAGCGGTCAAATTTCAGCGGCAAACCTGCATCCATATTGTCTAGGTCCCACAGTGCTGGCAAATCCATCCAGATAACGTGGTTCTCAGTAATATTGAAGTCGTGCATCATGGTGCCACTGGGCACGCTAATTTCTTCCGTTTGAATCAATTCACCGCCCGCTGACACGCGATGATACGTTAGATAGGGTGGGAACAAACCGTAGGCAAAAAACATCATTTCGCCGGTCAGTGAGCAAACCTTGGGGTGGGCCGTCATTGGTGTGGCGAGCTTCCCGGCAAAATCATAGGCACCTACCGTATCCAACTCAGTGGACATTTCGAACGGCAAATGAGCTTCTTCCAGCGCCAGAATTTTCCCAGCATGGTGAATAACGTGGGTGTTTGCAGCCGACGCTCGCGGATCCATTAGCGCTCCCATGGCATCGGCATTTGGGTCTGCATAAAGCGGCGTTTGAACATAACGATTACGGTACCAGTTTGCTCCGCCATCGGCCAACTCAACGCCGTGAATCATGCCGTTGCCCAAAAACCAGTGGTCTGACCAACCTGTTTGAGGGTTTGGGCCATTACGCAGAAAACGCCCATTCAACGCCGACGGAATTTCCCCCTCTACTTGCAAAGAGGTGTCGTTAAGTTCCTCAAACGTGGGTGCAAAATTATCTTTCAGGTAAAAAGGTTTCGTTTCTTCAATCTGGTTCATAAGGCCTCCGTGATCTCAGGGGCTACTTTACCATGTAGTGGCTGGCTGAATGCAGAAAGCCAGTATGTAGCGCTCTCACTCCGAATCGACACTTGGCATTGAATCATCGAACCGCCCTGCTTCGGCTCTATTCTTGGCACCCGCTTGTTCTGCGACACAATTGTCATCCAGAGTATCCAGACGCAATCCCACATGCTGGTAGACGGGTCGTCCAGCGTCGCTAAGCCCGCGTAATCTCGCGGCAAGGGCGTGTTTTTTGCTCACTTGATGCGGTTGGAAATGGTCATAATCTCGCGGGGTATGAATTTTTCCGGCCACCAGATCACCTGCACTTATTGCGGACTCATACAGCTTTTGGCCAGCAGGGGTTCGGGTAATTACCCCATTAAAGCCCTGGTCTTCGCTCTTGGGTGATCCACCAGGCCAAATATCGGCAGCCGCTATATCAGCTGCTTCACCGTTCGCATCAGGACAGATTTTGCAGCGTGGCTGTATTCTCCAACTGCCTTCGTCTTTCCATAATTCTTGATAAGTTTTCTCAAAAACACGACCGTCTTTAGTCTCAACGCGGGTTAGGCCAGGGTTTCCAAAACCCCGATAGCGAAACAGCTTAAGCTCGCTTTCACGAAGCCCGAATTCATCCAGCAAACTTTGTGACTTGCCCAGGTCCGAGGCACCACCGCATACCATTACCAGAAGTGCAACCATGCTGCTATCGATACGCGGGTCCTTAACGGCTCGAGCTCTTACAGCGCCGGCATCGCAGGGCTTGGCGATAATGGCAAATTTTTGCTGTCGTGCTAAAGCAAACTCTAGCCCGGCCAGTGTATCGGATGGCCCGTAGCGCGAACCAGCGCGGGCAACCACTTGCTCCGGAGTTTCGCTGATGCACCAGCGGGTACGCATTGCTTGTTCAGTGTCTGCTTCACAATGCAAGATGAAACTCGCTTTGCCAGATTTGAGCAGATGCACACCGAGAGCTGTTAATACTCCGCCGGTGGCCGCGCGATATCTAATGTCCGGGTTGCCCGCCCACGCTTCACCCATATGACTGTAGCTACCCCAAAGTTCATCGGTTTTGGCACCCTCGGAATGCGCGCTGGCATACGCTCCCGGACAGGCCGAAAGAATATCCTGGTCTTGACAGCGTTCCTCGCTTATTAGCGCGGCAGGCCGTAAACGGCCATATTTGTTGATCGCCATTTTCCAACGATCTGGTGCCAGTGCTTCGCACAGTCCGCAACCGATGCATAGGCCATTTTCAACCACGTCGCGTATGGAATTGGGATGTCTTGTCTCTTTCATATTGCTCTGACCTTAAATCTGCAGGAGGTTTCAGAATCACTGCTTCCTTGCTATCTTAGCGCACGCACGTTAAATGCCTTCAAGGCTTTAGCTACTTCCAATGTAACAAGGAACCACCATGAACGAACGTTATTTTGACCAGGGCCTTGCCAAGCGCAAGGCAACACTGGGTGCCGAGTACGTAGAAAAGAATCTCGCTGCAGCTGATGCGCTAACGCGAGAGTTTCAGGAAGCCATGACTGGCTGGTGTTGGGGATTTGGCTGGGGTGACGATGCCATTGACGTTAAAACTCGCAGCCTAATGAACCTTTCCATGATCGGCGCACTGGGAAAAATGCACGAATGGGAATTGCATTGTCGTGGCGCCATTACCAACGGTTGCACTTTCGAAGAAATTCGCGCTACCGTGCATGTCATTGGTATCTACTGCGGCGTACCTCAGGCTCTAGAGTGTTTCAGGGTTGCCAGGAAGGTACTGGAAGAAAACGATATGATTCCTGATCAGTAACAGGTGTTGGTCAGCGGCCTTTAAAAACGGCTTCGCGTCGCTCCAATCGCGCTGTGAGTCCTTCGGCGAAATCATCAGAGCGAAACAAGCGATTGAGCGCCTCGTTCTCAAGATCCAGCGCTTGCTCAAACATGGTGAGATGAGGCGCATGCACAACACGCTTCATCTCACGTATGGACAGGCCAGGTCCGGCCGGCGGAATCAACTGCAGGGCTTTGCCTCTCGTGTATTCGAGCAGCTCGCCATGGGGTAACATTTTATTGGCAATGCCAAGCTCCACTGCTTGCTCGGCTGAGATTCTCTCGGGGAAAAACAGTAGCTCTTTTGCTTTTTGAAAACCGAGTAACCGCGGTAAAAGAAACGTAGAGGATAGCTCTGCAGCGATACCTAATTTCGCAAACGGCATCTGTATCCAGGCGTGTTCTGACATATAGATTTGATCGGCTGCCGCTAAACAAAGCGTGAAGCCGCCACCTATCGCCAGACCGTTTACGGCCGCCAGGACTGGCTTGTCGCAGCGAAGAAACTTCATGGTTGTGCGCTTTTGGGCGATGTCGTTGAGATCAATGTCATCAAGTATTTCTTGCGATAATCCTTCCATTGCATCCGGACTGAAATAACCACCACTGCTGAACGCTTCTTTCTCTGGAGTGCTTGAGCCGGTATCGACTGCACCGGTCATTATCATGACATGCGCGTCGTCATCGGATTGAAAATACTCAACGGCGTAGAATATTTCAAGAAAGCTAACGGCACTGAGCGCGTTCTTTCGTTCGGGTCTGTTAAGCATTAACGTCGCCACACCGGAGGCATCTACTGAGTAGTTAATGTCTTTAAACTCGCTGGCGTTCATTGGCGCTGCTCTCCCGTTACCCGATAAAACGATGAAGTAAGCCGTAGCTCAATCGACGCATTATGTCAGCTCCGCAGCGTTATTTGAACGACTAAGAGCGCAGCTATGAAACAGCAAACCGGCCAGCAACGCTTCTGATTGTCAAATTATTTTTAACATACAGTTGACGGATCGAAATTTGGCGTTAGAATTGCCGGCCCAGAATAACTGGGCATTAAATTTACACAGAGTTATGCGTGAGAAAAGTGTGACAAGAATATTTTTAGTTTTATCTAGAAAGGGCAATGGAAACATTGCGCTAAACAGTCTGCTCTAACAAGTTTTCTTGCAGGGCAGTAATGCCTTGCATGCCGGAATCGTAAACCCCTGGCTAGCAACGCTATCCGGGGGTTTTTGGTTTTGCGCCAGCGATATGTTGCTGCCAATCAATACCGCCACCAAGTACGTGGAGTATCAACATGGATACTGGATTGGTTTATGAAATAATTGACTGCCTGCCGCAGGAACGCACTTTGTATTACTATTTCAAAGATCGTTACGCGTTTTACCTGTTAGGCAGACTACTACGGCAGCGCAAATGCGAAGCGGTTCGCGATATTCGCAGCAGCAGCGCAGATCAGCTATTGCAAAAACCAGCGGTAAAACGCTTTCTTTCCGCCAAAGGCAACGGAATCGTTTCTGCTCAGGAAATGATGGACTACTGGCCATCCGGTGATGAAGAGCACGTCGAAACCTATCGATTATCACTTGGTTGTTGGGGTCAGGATTACGCCCGTGACTATCGCTGGCAACAAACCAGCCGCCCGGGTGCAAACCTTGTGTTGCAATTAAACTTCAACAGCCAGCACGATGCCAATTTCGAAAGCTGGACCGGAGTGGATGAGACCCAGTTCTTTAATTCCTGGGGACATCCGATTTCCACACGATGCAAGAACACGCTTGCCTGGGCACGCATGGACGTGGATTTCCAGAGTGACACAGTTCTGATTGAAGAAATTCAGACAGATTGGCTGCGAGAAGTTACCTGGGCTGCCAACTATGTGCGCCGGCATAAGGACAAGCACGCCGAAGTTGAATATTACGGCCTCAAACTGCGTGGCAGAGGCTTATTGAGTTATCAGCAACTCGAGGCAAAACGCCATCAGCGCATATGGGCTGAGGCGATGCTTACTGCGAGCTTGTGGTTCATTCACGAAGAGCTGGGCATTAAGCGCGTTTATTACCACAGCGCCACAACAGGTGCTGTGCTGAAGAATATTCGCCACCGCAAGCCCCCGGTATCAATGTATACCGATCTGCCAAGGCGCTTTTGCTTCGAGAAAGACAGGGAAGGTCCCGGGTTTTTACACGAAGATAAACGTGCAAGGCGACGATTAAAGTGTATTAAACAGCCCCGATGGCACAAACTGGTTTTATAAGGAGGACCTATGAGCAAACCAAAGCTGAGAAATCGTCATGCCTGGAATCCGCTGATGCGCAAAGGTGGTGTGCACGAAAAATCGCGCAGTGCAAAGCGAGCAGAAGACAAGCGAAAGACTCGTGCACTGCTAAATAGCAGTTTGCACCCAAAATGAATCTGGAGAGGGTAGTGTACATGGACGACCCTTTTCCGCGACAATGCGGCTATGAATAGCAAGCACGATATCAGCTTCTGGTTCAGCCAGCTTGAGGAGAACTGTTCGCCTCGCCCAGAGCTGACAGAGGACATTACTGCCGACTTCGTCATCGTAGGTGCTGGCTTTACCGGATTGTGGGCGGCTTATTACCTGAAGCAAATCCAGCCTGATCTCAATATCGTCATTCTCGAAGCGCGTATTGCGGCCTACGGCGCATCCGGTCGAAACGGTGGCTGGTTGATGGGCATGATCGAAGACCTTGAAGGCCAGGTGGCGCATCTCCCAATGGAACAACGTCGTGCGATATTTAAGGAGGTGCATGAGCTCATAGACGAGGTGGCACGAGTAGCGAACATAGAAGACATCGATTGCGACCTGGCGAGAGGGGGTGCTGTTTATGCGGCGGCACGTTTTCCGGAGCAAACCCAATGGGCCGAGCACTATCTTAGGCAACGACTTGACGCCGGCCACAGTGAGAAAGATTTTTGCTGGCTCAATCCAGCTGAAGCGCGAGAGCAGATTAATATTAAGGAAACCTTTGGTGCCGTGTATTGCAAGCATATCGCCGCCATACAGCCGGCAAAATTGGGCCGAGGTCTTGCGTGCGCCGTTGAGAAACTGGGCGTTCGCCTGTTCGAACATAGCCCGGCATTGCTCGACAATAAAACCGATGACTTCTCGTTCGTGCGCACAGAAAAAGGATCAGTTCGAGCAGATACTTGTGTACTGGCCACAGAGGGCTTTGCGTTCGGCAATAACGCGCTTAAGCCATATGTCATTCCCTTGCAGAGCAAAATTATTGCAACAGAGCCTTTGGACGCTTCAATATGGCAAGAAATTGGATTTCAGTCCAGGCAAACCTTTTGCGACTTTAGCCGCTTGCAAACGTATGTACAACGCTCAGCCGATCATAGACTGATATTTGGTGCTCGTGGCGTGTACGAATTCGGCGGCAAGCCATTTACCGACAAGGTGTTGACGGCTGATGACTCCGGATTTCAATTGTGCGAGCGTCTTATGCATGATTTGTTCCCCGTTCTCAGCAACACCAAAATTGAGTATTCGTGGGCGGGTACATTTGGCATGAGCAGAAAATTCTCGCCGCATGTTGTGTATGACACGTCCAGCAATCTCGCAACGGCTGGCGGTTACGGAGGCGAAGGTGTTGGCGCATCAAACCTGTTTGGCCGCACATTGGCCGAACTGATTCTCGGAAAAACATCAATTCGGACTGAAATGCCGTGGGTATTCACGGACCCTTTGGCAACTTCCTTGAAGCGTTGGGAGCCTGAACCATTTCGCTGGCTGACGTATGCGCTCGCGGCCAAAGTGTACACGATGGAGGAGCAATATTATTGCGATTCTGATGCAGCTCAATGGAAGAAGCGCTTGCTGGGAAAGTCAGCTAACGCAATAGCAAGGTTGCTTTAGCTGCAGCCATTAGGTTCTGGCTTTCCTAAATGTGATACTCAAACACCTCACGGCCATGGCGCGCTTCGAAATCTTGTGCCACTTGCAAGGCTTCCTGAGGGTTTCCCTGTGCTTTGCGCTTTAGCAGCTCAAGCACCAGGGAAGTGACCGTTGGAAGCTCTAGCTCGCTGGTTTTCTCAAGTTTAATCCACTGCAGATCGAGCAGCTCGCCATTGCCTTGCAGGGTTCCGTGCACCCGCGATGCATCTGTTATAAAAAAGCGCGCATCAAAACGACGCGGCGAGCCTTCTGGCGTAATTGCCCGCGCAAAATACTCAAGACAGTCCAATGCGGGTACAAAACCTAGATCGTAAAACGCTTGCCACCCAGGCAAGTCGCTTTTCTCATCTGAGCCAGGGTGACCCACTATAAGCCCGGTCTCCTCGAAGGTTTCACGAATCGCGGTCAAACCTAATACGTTTGCCCGTTCAGTGCTGGTCGAGGTAGACAAACGCTCTACCTGCAGCGGTGGTAGCGTGATTACAGGATCTACCTCGGCATCGTCCGCGTCGCAACGCCCGCCTGGAAACACATACACATTTGGCATGAAAATATGTTTTCGGTTGCGAAGCCCCATTAACACTTCATCGCCACGAAGTAATATTAGCGTTGCCGCATCAACAGGCTCTACATAAGCATCGCTCATTGGATTCGAGCGTTTACCCAATCAGCAACCGTAGTATGAATATCCGGTCCTTCCGGCTCGTTAAAAATTTCATGGAAGAGTTCGTCATACACAATAAGCGTTTTGTCGTTCGACGCCAGGCGATCATGCAACAACCTGGACCCGTCAGCTGCTGCCATAGAATCTGCACCGCCATGCATGATCAACATCGGAACGGTAATCGACTGCCCACCATCTTGAGCGATCTGCATGGAGCCAAACAGCTCTTTAACCAGTCGCGCCGAAGCTTTGCCATGGTGCACCAGTGGATCATTTACATAATCTTCAACTACCGCTGGGTCACGAGATACGCCACTAGCATCCAGTTGCAGAACGCCAGCTTTTGGTGCCAGTAAAGACAACAGCTTTATGGTTAACATTTGCAGCGCACCTGGTTGTAAAGGGCTCATAATTGCAGAGCCAGACAAAATGCAGCCTTTGAATTGATCTTGGGCGCGCAATAATGTGAGAACACTGATCAGGCCGCCCATACTGTGACCAAGCAAGAACACGGGCAGGTTTTCGCTGAAATCACTGATTTGCTGGCGGTATGCTAAAACAGCATCTACATGATCAGAAAAATGCTCAACATACCCCGGGGTACCTGGCGACTGCCCATGCCCAGGCAAGTCAAACGAGCACACTGCAACGCCCTGCCTCGCCAACGTACTTGCAAGCACGTCGTAGCGTTGACAATGTTCGCCCATGCCATGCACTAACAGCACAACAGCTCGTTTGTCACCCTGCGGCTCCCAGCGCTGGCAATAAAGGTCTCCATACTTTGCGTTGGGCAAGGTACTTGGGCTTTCAACTACAACGTTCAAAGTTGTTCCCCACGGCTTAGCTCAATGGCTTTCAATCGATCAAGTCGCAACACATTTTGCCTAAGCTCCCGTGCCATCGCTTTTCTACGCTCCTCCAAATTCTCGCTGTTCGGCTCCAGCAACCCTCTGTGTTGCATTAACTGGTGCGCATTCTTAAACAAGAGCTTGCCTATCGACGCTTCGCTATTAATCCGGCGTTGCAAGTAAGCCTGACGGCCAAATTTAAGTGCTTGCTCAATACACGCTTTTTCTTCCAAAGTTTCTCCAACAGACAAGCGCGTTAACATATCGGCAACCACTGAATACGCTTCAACATAACTTTGCAATGTGGCGTGTGCGAGCAAGGGGGTCATGGTATTTAACATCTGCAAAATATGCTCAGACCCTTGACCCAGTTTGACATTCCAATCCGGGTCACATAGATTCAGCTCATTGACAATTTCCTGCCGGAATTCTTCGCTGGGCGCATAGAAAAATTCAAACTTGAATAAGTCACGCAGGTTGTCAATTTCATGCCAAAAAATGTCGGTGGCGTCATTTTCACCTGCATCGCTGGCCCTCAGCAATGCCAGCTCGATCAAGGCTTTGTTGACGAAGAAATGAATAACTGTGTTGCGATAGTAACTGGCAACAGCATGCTGGTCTGGTGCTATGCCATACACAATATCGGGGCCTTGGTCATAGCGGGTAACAATGCCTTCATCAATCATTATGCCCAGCAGGCCGTCCATGTGGTCGGCGTAGTCAAGGTCAAAATCTTCTGAAATTCTCAACCCGCGAAGTGACGCATAATGCAGCAACTCCTGCAGATCCTGGATAACTTGCCGCTCTGTTTGGGCGCGTGGCGCTTTCGCCAGCAAGCTGGTAGTGACTAAGGAAGGAAATGTTAATGGCGTCACGTTATTTGCTTGCACTGCTACTTGGAACGCAATCTTTGAGAGCGCAAGTCTGTCATCAGGGTCCGGTGCTCGTTCAAGCACAACAGGCTCGCCTATATCCATATAGACCTTGCCCATTGGCTTTGCCAAGCTGCGAATATAACCAATGAACCACGACAGCGACTCGGCTGTTTTCTGCCGACCCATTTGCTCGGTCGCATACTCTTCTACATCTCGAATCAAGTCGTAAGATATTGACACTGGAATGATGTGGATGTTGCGCGCATCACTGGCATGACAGGCTTCCAATACATACTTCAGCAAGCCATAGCGCGGCGGCATCAACTTGCCAAGCCGCGAGCGGGTTCCCTCGAATGACCAATTCATAGGGAAACGCTTGTCCATCAAGAGACCGATGTAGTGACGAAGCGTTAGTTTGTATAATTCATTATCCTGGAAGCTGCGGCGAATGAAAATAGCGCCGGAACGGCGCAACAACGCACCCAAACCCGCGAAGCTCAGATTCGCACCGCCAAACATATGCGGAGTGGGGAAGTCATTGTCATACATGACTTTTGGAACCACCGCACCGTCCAGATAGGTTTTATGCGTCCATAACAACAAAGCTGGATGATCACGTACCATGCTGCGCATTTTTTCAATCGACTCGGCGTCGTAAACAACCTTGTCTTCGTAGCCAAGCCCTAACAAAAAATTGTTGAATTTAGCGTAGATATCCAGCCAAAACGTGCGCGGCTGGGTGATCATTTCTTTCATGTAACCATCGGCTTCCGCCAGCAAGTCTTGCCTGCTTTTCCCGCTTTGTTGGGCAAGAGCTTCAACATCGCTCAGAAACGCCGGACTGTTGCGCAGCACTTCCGCTACATGCCTGGGTACTTTATACCGGCCGCCGCGTAACTTTCGCTCTCTTATATCAAGTGTTAGAGCCGCTTGCCTGGCGATAAAACCTGCCAACGCCAGCTCGTGCTCTGAGTCAGGCTGCACATTCTGCTCTAAAAATCGCTGCTGAAGATCACCCAGAGTAGCGGGCAAACCAGCCAACAAATACACTCTTTCGGGCTCCTCTACCGACAACTTGCGCGCTTTAACGGGTTTAGGTCTTGTAGGGTCCCCCAACAGCAAATCTCGAACTCGCGGTCGTGAGGTTAGTTCTTGTGAGGCGCGCCGCCAGGCGATACGCAGTGGCACTAGCAAGGTGTTTTCGGCAAGATTCAGAGCAGCGAGCAAGGGCTGGGCATCAATACCGCGTGTGTCATCGCTCAAATTTATAGGAACAATTCGGGGTGGTGGTTGGTTTTCTGGGCGGTGGTGATTGATCCAGTCGGTCAGTATCTCCTGCTCAACACTATTGATGACATCCAGAATAAAGACGCATTCACTGTCATTGGCATCGAGCCACGGACTGCTTCGATTAAGAATACTGGTGTGCATAGGCGATTCTCGAAAAAAGGTCAGGCCCCGGTTTTCGGTTTAGGCCTGACAATGCGTCTCTTGGTACGTGTGTTACTGGTTTTTTTGGCACTGGCTTTTTTAGTGGTGGTTTTCTTACTAGCGCTTTTCTTAGCAGTCGCTTTCTTTTGGGTCGCTTTCTTTTTGGTGCTGACTTGCTTAGTGCTGGTTTTCTTCGCAGCACCAGACACCTCTGGCTGCCCCATCGCCTGCAGAAACATGTTGCGAACATCGCGCACGTGATCGTTCAATGTCGCTTTACTCCAACCACTTGTATCTACCGGCGGCAGCACTTCGACGTCAACAGTTGCCGGCCTGAAAACGAAATCCCCCTTTGGCGCAACGTCACCTGCATTGCGAATTACAATCGGCACAATTGGCACACCTGCTTGCATCGCAAGATGAAAAGCGCCCTTTTTGAACGGGTTCAATTTAGGCGAAATCGTGCGCGTACCTTCTGGCGCTAACACCACACTTTTCCCTTCGTTCACCATCACATCAACCAACGGTTGCATAGCGTCAATGGCACTGCTGGAGTTTTCTCTATCAATGAGCACGACACCACCAGCCTCCATCACCTGGCCTATGACGGGAATTTTGCGAATTTCCTTTTTCCCGACACCGGCAATATCACGCCGGATAAGCTTGGCGATGATGACAACGTCGGCCTTGCTCTGGTGATTAAAAATAAAGACCGCTGGTCTGCTTGACCATAAGTGTTCTTCGCCGGTAACGTTTAGCTCCAAGCCAATCAGGGCGCTGGCGGTATCGGCGAATAGGGAGAAAGAGAAATTTCTTGCATCGCGCATCGAACCGGTGAGCGCGTACAACGGTAAGCCCGCTACAAAGGAAGTCACAATGCTGCTTGTTGCAGCAATAGAACGCGCGAATTGCATCATTGTTGGTCGACCTCGGCTGCCATAGTGCACCACAGGCCAACGCTTCTTGCGCGCATGTCGTTCCAGTTTATTGCTGGGATTCAATGCTCGCGGGTTGCCAATGCGCTCCAACAGCTCCAAATCATCAGTGCTGTCCGAATAGAAAAAGCTCTGGTCAAGGTCAGCATCCACCAGCCCCGCCAGGCGCTCAGCGGCATGCACTTTGCCTTCGCCAAAACAAGTGGGCCGAACTACCTGCCCAGTGAATTCACCATTTTCTACTTCAAGATACGTACACAGTACATGCTCAATGCCCAGGTCATGGGCTGCCGCCTCAACCTGATAAGGGGTGGCAGAAGAAATAACTGCCACCGTATGGCCTTTCTTCATATGCGCGTCGACTAACGCTCTGGATTCCGGGTAAATCAACCGGGCAATTTGCGACACATAGAGCTGATCGCCCATCTCACGATACGACTCCTCCGACACACCGCGCATGAACTGCGCTGTTACCATCATCATTGCCGAAAAGCCAAGCCTGCCCAGCCCAAAGCCCGACATTGCATTCATTAACTCTATAAATTGCGACGGTGTTATGTCGCCTCTTCGAATTTGCTCTCGGATGAAGACCGTTGCTGAGTATCCAGCAATCAGTGTGCCATCAAAATCGAAAATTGCGGCAATCTGCGGTCCATCTTCTGACTGCTCTATGGACTTCAATAATTGCTTTTGATTTGCCATATTGGATCGTTCCTCCTGCCGAGTATCCGCAATTCGTGGTTGACTTGGTATTAGCCCAGCCCCAAGAATACAACATCTTTTGGCTAGATAGAGGAAATAAGAATATGGCCACTACAGAAATGTCTCTGGAGCAGATTGAGCAGCTCGCCACAAACGTGTTTGAGTCCAATGGTTGCGATGAACACAATACGCGAGCTCTGGTAAAAACGGTGGTCACCGCCGAGCGCGACGGCTCGCATTCGCACGGTTTGTTCCGCGTACCGGGCTATATAGCATCGCTACGCAGCGGCAAGGTAAAAGGCGATGCGTCCCCCATGGTCAGCAATAAAACCGCAGCCGTGATCAATGTGCACGGCGACAGTGGATTTTCACCCTTGGCGATTGAGCGCGGAATACCGGCGTTAGCCGAGGCTGCCAGCAGCGTGGGCGTTGGCGTAATGGGCATAACCCATGCCCACCATTTTGCAGCACTATGGCCTGAAACCGAAGCGCTCGCAGAGCGGAATCTGATCGGACTCGCTTGCGTATGCTATAAACCAGTGGTCGCACCCGCCGGAGGTAATGAGCGATTGCTTGGCACCAACCCCATTTCATTTGCCTGGCCACGCCCAGGGGCAAACCCATTTGTGTATGACATGGCCACAGCGGCAATGGCATTGGGTGAAGTGCAGATCGCCGCGAGGGATGGTAAGCAAGTGGCACCAGGCGTCGGGCTTGATGCAAGCGGTCAGGAAACAACAGATCCAGCCGAAATCGTAAAAGGCATGTTGCTGCCGTTTGGTGGTTATAAAGGCTCGGCGATCGCCATAATGGTAGAATTACTGGCTTCGGCCGCGATCAATGAGCAATTCAGTTTCGAGGCAGGTGAAACCGATGTTGCCGATGGCGGTCCGCCCCAAGGTGGGGAGTTCATTTTGGCTATTTCGCCAGACTTGCTCGCCGGTGACGGTTGGGCAGAGCACGCAGAAGCATTCTTCAAGCGTCTTGATGCTATTGACGGCGTAAGAATGCCCGGGGAGCGCCGGCACAAAAACAGATTATCTTCAGCGCCACGCGCAATCAACTCTGAGTTGCTTGCGCGCATTAAGGCGCTTGTTTAGTCATTTATCTCCATAAATAGGCGCCAGCGTTAGTCAGAGATTCCACTGACGGCTTTCACTTCCAGGAAATCTTCCAGGCCAAGCGCGCCGCCTTCGCGGCCATTACCGGATTGCTTATAGCCGCCGAAAGGCGCACCGGCGCCCAAAGCCTGGCCATTGACTTCCACCATGCCGGAGCGCAATCGGCGGGCAACGCGGGCAGCGCGCTCGCCGTCCTGCGTTTGCACATAATTGGTTAGGCCATAGGCCGTGTCATTGGCTATGGCAATAGCTTCTTCTTCGCTATCAAACGGGATGATCGATAAAACCGGCCCAAAAATTTCTTCACGCGCAATAGTCATTTCATTGTGTACATTCGCAAATACGGTGGGCTTGACGTAATAGCCCTGCTCAAGGCCTTCTGGGCGACCCGGTCCCCCACTGACCAATTCAGCACCTTCCGACATACCTTTATCAATGAGACCCTGAATTTTATTGAAATGAACCTCTGACACCACCGGTCCTATATGACGACCTTCATCTGCAGCGTTCGCCACACTCGTTTTTTCTGCTGCGACACGGGCCTCATCCACTGCACGCTCATAGATAGATCGCTCTACCAGCATTCGGGTTGGTGCATTGCAAGATTGACCGGAATTGTTAAAACAATGCCTGACACCGCGCGCGACTGCTTTTTCGTCCGCATCAGCAAATACTATATTGGCGCCTTTGCCACCGAGTTCCAGCGCAACACGCTTGACTGTATCCGCAGCATTTTTGCTGATAGCCGTACCAGCCCGGGTTGAACCTGTGAAGGAAATCATATCGATATCAGCGTGCGCAGACATCTGCGATCCGACTCCCGCACCATCACCATTTACAAGGTTGAACACACCCGCTGGGAAACCCGCCTCATCAACCATTTCCGCAAACAACAGTGACGATAATGGTGCTATCTCAGATGGCTTCAGAACCATGGTATTGCCGACGCCAATGGCTGGAATGACTTTAAGAGTGACTTGATTCATCGGCCAATTCCACGGCGTGATCAAGCCACAAACTCCAATCGGCTCGTACACAAGTTTAGTGTCTGGCGCATGGGCACCTAATGGGCGTTCAAATTCGAATGCCTTAAGCGCTCGAATAAAGTTCTTGATGTGTCCAGCACCCGAACCTGCCTGGGCCGACTTGGCCATATCGATGGGAGCTCCCATTTCAAGAGAAATAGCCGCCCCCATATCATCCATTCTGGACATGTATATTTCTGCCAGTCGCTGAAGTAAGCCCAATCTGTCATCCAGTGGCGTTTGGCTCCAGCCATCAAACGCCGCGCGTGCCGACGCTACTGCGGCATCTGTATCGGACGACCCACCAAGCGAGATAACGGCGCATACGTCCTCAGTAGACGGGTTGATAACGTTCAGATCATTGTCCACACTGGGAGACACCCACTGCCCGTTAATATAGAACTCTCGCTTTTCCAACATAATCACTTCCACCCAATAATTGATTGCTCAGTATACAAGGGCGCAACCATAACAGCGCTGTCGCTCAGTGCGCAATATCCAGTGTCCCCAGCGGCTTACTTGCTCCGGGACATTGCGAAAAGGACAAGCGGCTCTGCTTGTTGCTGGAAGTTTGAACAGCGTCCGGATTCTGATCACTTATTAAACTAGGCTTTGCGTACGGACAACAAAGATCTGCAAGACCAATGACTGAATTCGCGCCTGACAGCCGAGCGCTCGCGCCTCTACCTGATTACACTGGAACAGCTGTTTTCCTGGCCGCAAGCGCGGCTATTGGCGCCCTCGCATACCTTCTTATTGGCAACTGGATTGCCAGCAATCTGACGCTGAATTTGATGCTGATAACCATAAGTTGCGGCGTAGTGGCTTATTGCGTGCGAACCACCTTGAATTTGTATCGAGCGAGTGACTTGATGGATACTCTGGATGGAACCGTTGAGTTAGGCCAGCCAAGCCGAACCGAACTGCTGCAACTCAGCGTTCAAGCACAAAAAGTCAGGAACATACTGGATGTGAAATCACTGCGCGCTATTATTCAAAGCATTCAATCTAGTGGTGACTTTGTTCTTAGCACAGATGTCGTCATCAAAATGCGAGCGAACGCGGAAAAAGCCAGCGTCAGTGCCGAACGCTGGACAGATGCTGGCATGCTGATTGTGCCGTTGCTGGCACTGTCTATGGGCGCCTGGTCTTTCATTACTGACAGCGCAACGGGCAGCGAAAAAAACGCCGCAATCATGAGCCCACTCATGGTGGGGTTTTTATCGGCTAGCTTGCTAGTGCTGCTCAATAAGCAAAGCCAGCACGCTAGCACACTGTTTGCCAATCACTTACAACACTGGCTAACACTGCGTTCTGCGCAGAGCGGTAAGCAAACACAGGAACTGTTGACACTGCGCTCCGCTATAAAGCAACTCGAATGCAAATTGACTGAAAACGAACGCTTAATGCAACAGCAGGCCAAGGCGATTGGTTCACTGACTCAGCGTCACAAGGAATCACAGGAAATAGCCTCCCCCTTGGCGATGCAGAACCAGGAAATAATCCAACAAGCAACGGACACTCATCGGGTTATTACAACCACTCGGAAAGATGACAGGCAATCATTCTCCCAGAATGCCAGCAATGATGAGAACACCCCACTCGAAATTGTTGGAGGACCAAATAATGGCCAGGACAGAAGCGCCGCAGCCTAATTACGACGGCGACAACGCAATCATTTGTGCTGGCGCTTAACTGTCAGTTAAATTAGCTCAAATTTGTAGCATTTTTGTGATCTGGTTTTGGCCTGATTGCGACGCGTTTGCTAATTTTTAAAGAACGATTCAACGTTATGCTCAAAAGATTGAGCAATTATCGTCAGGGAGAGGACAATAACATGGCAGCCAAGTATCGATTGGTAACACGCAGCGATTTTGATGGATTGGTCTGTGGCGTACTGCTTAAGCATTTGGACATGATCGAAGAGATTAAATTCGTGCATCCAAAAGACATGCAGGACGGCAAGATTGAGATCACAAACAACGACATCACAACCAACCTGCCCTATGTTCCAGATGCTCATCTCTGTTTTGATCATCACGCCAGTGAGCTGATACGCTACCCTGGACAATACGAAAATTATATTATCGAAGCCGATACACCATCCGCTGCTCGAGTGGTGTTCAACTTCTATGGTGGATTCGACACTTTTCCTAAGGACTGGGAAGATATGATGGAAGCGGTAGATAAAGCCGATTCCGCCCAATACACTCAGCGCGAAGTGCTTGAGCCTCGCAATTGGGAACTGTTGAATTTTTTGATGGATTCCCGCACCGGGCTTGGCCGCTTCAGAGAATTCCGAATATCTAACTACAACTTGATGATGGATCTAATCGATTATTGTAAAGACACCTCGATAGAAGAAATTATTAAGCTGCAAGACGTAAAGGAAAGGGTAGACCTATACTTCGAGCACGAAGAAAAGTTCAAGGCTCAGCTGCAACGTTGCGCATCAGTTCACGGCAATCTGATAGTACTGGATCTGCGCGATGAACCCATCATCTATGCTGGCAATCGCTTTATGATTTATGCAATGTATCCTCAATGTGACATTTCGATTCATGTCATCTGGGGATTGAAGCAACAAAACACGGTATTTGCGACTGGTAAATCAATTTTTGATCGTGGTTGCCAAACGAATATTGGTGAGCTTATGTTACAGTACGGCGGTGGTGGCCATCACGCTGCTGGAACCTGCCAGGTACCTAATGATCAAGCAACCGAAACGCTCACTGAGTTGATTGCGGCGATCAATGCAGAACACTATTTGAAAGCAGGGAATGATTAGCACGATAAACCTAAGATATTCGATTGCAAACACTTGAGTCAGAGCACCTTATTTGCCGCGTCAGCCCACACGGCGCCGAGCTTCAATCCCTGTTACTAAAAGCGAATGCCGAAGAACTGATCTGGCAGGGTAATCCAACCGTTTGGAGTGGTCGAGCGCCCATTCTTTTTCCAATTGTAGGCGCATTGCGAAATTTGCCAAAGCTGCACAAAAAAGGCGCTGTCATGCTGCCCAAGCATGGCTTTGCGAGAACCCAACGATTTCAACTCATTGAGCAAAGAGACGCGTTGGCTAGGTATTCGCTTACATCCAATGCCGAAACGCTGAAACTCTACCCGTGGCATTTTGAACTGCAGGTGTGTTTCGAACTGATGTCAGATCGACTGGCCATTCATTACGAAGTACGAAACAAATACGAAAGCGAACTCTTGTTCAATCTGGGCTCTCATCCAGCCTTCCGCCTACCGCTGGAAAATAGCACTTTGTCTGACTACTCGATTCAATTCGACCAACCCGAAAACCTGGAACTTTATTCAGTCACTCCAGAGGGATTGCTTGATCCCAGCGCTACGAAATACGCGCTTAGCAGCAGTCGGATCGAGCTCTCAGAAACTATATTTAATAATGACGCGCTGGTTTTCAAAAACATCAATTCAACACACATCAGCCTGTTACACCGTAGCCAGGGAACTCGTTTAAGCGTCGCAACAGGCAGTGCTCCACACATTGGTATTTGGGCAAAACCCGGCGCACAGTTCGTATGCATTGAACCGTGGTGGGGGCACGCAGATTTCAGCGATGCCAATAGCGAATTTGCTCAAAAATCGTCTATTCAGTCGTTGCTGCGTGGAAACGTGTTTTCAACCAGCATCGAAATTAGACCTTCAATCGCCGGCTAAGCGACGCAACTGACTTGCGAGAAAAGCAGTCACCCTTCCTAATATCTGACGACTAAGCTATGCTGTAAGCAATCTACCGGGGGAATAATATGATGCGTACAGGTGAAGCAAAACGTAATGATGCTAATGCACCGTCACGAAATATTCGAAAAGATTATCCCTTCGAATTCACCGGCGAAACTGGGGAGTACTTCAGAATATGGATTGTCAACATTCTCCTCACTATTGTGACGCTGGGAATCTACTCTGCGTGGGCAAAAGTGCGAAATCATCGCTACTTTTATGGCAACACTGTTCTGGATGGTTCGGCGTTTGAGTACACAGCCGATCCTATTAAAATACTTCGCGGCCGCATCATCGCCGTCGCCGTACTGATCGCCTACCAAAGCGCAGGGCTTGTATCAACAAGCGCCAGTATTATAGCGTTTGCGCTATTGATGGTTATTATGCCGGCAATGATCGTTCTGGCTTTGCGATTTCGCATGCGCTATACGAGTTGGCGTAATATTCCTTTCAGTTTCATTCCGAATTTCAAAATGGCCTACCTGCTTTTCGGCCTGCCAATGTTGCTCGGATTAGCCATGATCGCGACAACTGTCAGCTTTGAAAGCGACATGATGGATATGGGTTTTGACCCCGACACCGGAGCCTATGAGCAATCCTTACAATCAAACAATGAGCCTAGCGATGAAGGAACAGAAGATACAGATACATCGACAGAATCTGACGAAGAAAACCAGGGAATGACACCAGAGCAAGCTGCTGCATTGGAAGAAATGGGCATGCAATTCTTGTGGGTCTTTGGCGGTCTAATGTTGCTTTTCTGGGTTTTTTACCCTTTGTGGCTGCGCTTTTATTACAAGTTTGTTGCTGATCACACTCGCTACGGACGCACGCAGCTTCGCTTTCTTGCAACAGTCGCTGAATTTTATTCGATATACGTCATCGCAGCACTACTGCTTGTGGCAGCCATTGCAGTTTTGGCTCTACTGATTGGTGCGTTCAACACGCTCGGAATAGGTGACGAAAATCTGGCTGGAATGACCGGTGGCGTGATAGGTGTATTGGCATTCCTACTTGTACAATCGTATATTCAAACGCAGCGTGCGAATATTGTGTACAGCAACATCGAATTGGAAGATATTGGTTTTCGCAGCGAATTGAAAGTCAGCACAATGGCCTGGCTGTACATTAGCAATACGGTAGCAATTATCGTCTCACTCGGCTTAATGATACCTTGGGCAAAAATTCGTGTGGCAAGATACAGAGCAAGCACAATGACTTTGTACGCCAATAACTTCGACGAGTTTCAAGCGCGCGCTGCGGCTGAGGTAGACGCTGAGGGCGCAGAAATTAGTGACTTTATGGACTTTGATCTTGGACTCTGACCTCGGACCCGACCGTCACAGACAAATAACGGGCTATCTGTATGACGGACAAACGTCAGGTCGCAGCAGAATAACTCTGGTAGTTGATGACCAAGGTAAAGTGTCTTGTGCTCAAGCTGATTTCGCCGACATTGAGTTTATCGATGTAGGGGTTTCATCTAGAGTTGGGAACTCAGCGCGCTATCTTACTCTGGGCCAAGGCCGCCGCTTCGAAACACTAGACAATGAGGTAGTGGACCAGCTTTGCGACCGGTGGCATACAGCAAATCATGGCTTGGCTGATCGGCTGGAACGCAATATGAAACTGGTCGTTGTGGCTATCCTTGTGATAAGTGTGGGCAGCGTCTCATTTGTTCGCTATGGTATACCGGCACTGAGCAAGCCGATTGCGGCAATGATACCGGAATCTTTCGATCAACACCTTGGTCAACAAACACTGGATTCCATGGACGGTGTGTTCTTTCAGATCAGTAAGGTTGATGACGCGCGGCAACAAACGCTGCGGCAGCGCTTTCAGGAACTGCTGCCAGCAGAAGCCTCTGGGGAACAGCAATTCCGACTGTTGTTTCGCTCTGCGCGCGGTATGCCAAATGCATTAGCCCTTCCCGATGGAACCGTTATTCTCACCGACGAGTTGGTCAAGTTAGCTGACAACGACGAGCAGTTGATCAGCATTCTACTGCATGAAATTGCTCATGTTAAACAACGCCATTCCATACAAATGCTAGTGCGTCAAACTGGCTTGTCTGTGTTGATTCTACTAATCACTGGAGACGTTAGCACCGCCAGTTCAACCGTGTTGCTGCTACCTGCTTGGATAGCGCAAGCCAGTTATTCGCAAGGCCTTGAAACGGCTGCCGACACCTATGCTCTGGAATACATGAACACACACGGTATGGATACCAACGCATTTGCTGATATCATGGAAAAACTCGGTGCTGTTGGTGAAAGCGCGGTGGAGCATGATAAACAAGAGTCGAGCATCCTCGATTACCTATCCAGCCACCCGGCAACGCAACAACGCATCAAACGATTCAGAACAGAGAAATAATAATGAACGAGGGCTCGTTTCAACTTAGCAACGACGATTTGCTTAGAACCACCCGTGCCGTTCGAAAACGCCTGGATTATGATAGATCCGTCAGCAGAGAGCTCATACAAGAATGTATGGAACTGGCGGTGCAAGCCCCCAACGGTGGTAACTTAAATAGCTGGCGTTGGATAGTCATTGATGATCCGGCAGTAATCTCCCAGATCGCCGACATTTACAATGGCGGCCTGGATGATTTTATCGCAACCTTTGATGATACAGGCTATGTTGGGGCGCACGTGCCCGGAGCTGAACGTATAGAAACGTCAACACAGCATCTGCGCGATAATTTTCACCGGCTTCCGGCGGTTTTATTGCCACTGGTCTCGGGGCGAGCGGATCAAGCAGCGGGGCATTCGGGCGCGGTATTTTGGCAGGCAGGGATGTGGGGTTCGATTATTCAGGCTGTTTGGAGCTTTATGTTAGCGCTGCGATCACGGGGATTGGGTAGCGCGTGGACCACCGGCCATCTTTGGCGTGAGAAAGAGTTGGCCGATCTTTTGTCTATACCTTATGACCGATATACGCAGGTAGGCCTGTTTCCAATCGCGTATACGCTAGGTACCGAGTTCAAGCCAGCGCATCGAGAACCATTGGAAACTGTGCTGAGCTGGAACACCTTTGAGGGCTGATATGACCAATAAAGAAGCCGTAGAAATTCTGTTCTCAACGCTCTGGACTGATCCACAAAAAGCGAGAAGCGTATGTACAGACGATGTCACCTGGATCACCACACGATCAATGCCCATTCCCGGTAACGAAGAGAGTATTTGTCACACGGGATTCGACGCCGTACTCAATGTTGCCAATAGCGGCAAGCAGGTGGATAACGGTTACTTGCCTGAAACCGTTGAGTACCCACATCAACAGTTGCTTGATGCAGAAAACGATCATGTCATCTATCAATTTACCATGCAGTGCAAAACCAAAAAAGGCACCGAATATCTCAACGACTATTTGTTCCTGGTTAAACTACGCGATGGCAAAGTACAACGCATGCAGGAGTATTGGGATTCAAAGCAAGCATTCGATTTAATTTTTGGCGGATAAATGCTAAATGGCGTTAGCACTTGACGATCACTACTGGACTCCTGACGTACTGCCTGGTCTGAGTTGGCGAGAACCGCCAACACAAACCAGCGTCAACTCTTACTTGAACAAGCCCTTGGCTAAGCCGGCAACAGCGCCAAGCCCGCCTACGGAATCAAGCAAGCTACCTCCACTGCTGGATTTATCCACCATCTGAGGCAAGGCTTCTTGCAATCCAGACAGTACTGAACCTTCATCACTGTTCAGCGCTGATGCAAGCTGGCCGATTTTGTCACCGCCCAGCAGGTCTTGAAGCTGGTTTGTTGAGATACCTTCATTCGCACCGTCGCCTAACCATGAGCCAACCACGTCGGCAAGCCCACCCTCCTGAAGACCACTGATAATACTGGCGTAATCAAGACCACCACCATCACCGCCCAACACGCCTTCCAGTGCAGACTTTACGGTATCGGTGTCAGCTGAGGCTCCGCCACCCTGCAATTTCTGGCTTAGAATCTCAGCGCCCATTTTCATAATATCCATAGTCTTCTCCACGTGCATACCACCACCATCATCGCTTGAGAGCTTATTTCAGGCAAGTAAAACATCATCAATTCGCGGGGTTGAAAAATTGGCACGTGTACAATAGCCGTGATGGACAAACCATTAACAGCATACCAGGCCTGCTTCGTTGTGAAGGATGTAGGGGCCGCCGTAAAGTTCTGCAGCGAACAGCTTGGGTGGGGTCCGTTTCAGCATTTCAAAATCCCCACCTCAAACGCGCAGTACCGAGATTGGCGTGGGAACAAGCTTACCGAGGTAGCTCTTGGTATGGCCGGCCGTGCTCAGATAGAGCTAATCCACGTGCACAGCGGCCAGGACGCCATACAGCAATACCAGTCGCGACTGGGAACAGGCTTGCAGCACCTGGGTGTGCTTTGCCAATCAACAGATGATGCTCTGGAGCACGTCGGTGCATTAGGTGCTGTTCTGAATGATCGCAATCAATACGGCGAAATTACGTTTTCGTTTATTGATGTGCCACAGGGTCCTGCCTTGATTGAATTATTGGAGCGCGGAGAGCAAGGACTCCCCAGTGCAAAATCCACAGATGAGCACGGTACTACCATTGGCAAAACGGTACAAGGCAGGCATGCAAGACTTTTGCTCGATAGGGCGACACTGGTAACCACCGAAATCGAATCGGCCGCTGCGTTTTACGGCAAAAGTTTTGATCAGGAATTTATCAGCATCACTGACGACACGCTTCGCTACTCTGCGACAGCACTAACAGCGCCAACATCGTCATCGGCCTCTTGCGATGTTCGGGCCAGACGCTGCCTGATTGATGCGGGCGTATTGGAAATCGAGCTTATTCAATTGCTTGAAGACGATCCGCATCTTTACAGCAAGCAACTTGAACGCGCAACGCGACATGGCGGGCACGGTTTGGTTCATGTGGGTGGTCGTGACTGCACAAAGCTTGATATACCCAGAAACCAAAGAATAGAGGGTGAATGGCTTGAATGCAGAGAAGTCTTCAGCGTCTTTACTGGACCCGACGAACTCTCCAGCATCCAAATTCGGCACTAACTGCGGCGCGAGCGAGCTATTGCGCAGCAGCGTTGCCAGGAGCGGTAATAAAATTACCCTGGCTTGCACTGATCAGCTCTGTCACCCGACCTGAGTCCAGCAACAGTTCGAAATAGCTGCGATAAATCTCACTTCTAATTCGATGCGCGTCAGCCTGGGCGTTGAACAAGCGCTCCTCAACATCAATCAGTTCGATAATATTGATCTCGCCCAGCTCAAGGTTCTTCCGGTTCAACCGCTGCAATTCTTTATTGGATGCGATCTCATCCAGAGTTGCGCTCAAGGTAATTTGCTGAGCGTTGATCTGATTGAATGACAGTTTGATGCGGCGATCTAGCTCTTTTAACAAGCGGCTTTCTTCATGTTGCAGTTCGCGCAGCCGTGCTTCCGCGCGGTGTACTCCGTTGCGGCGGCTAAAGCCGTCCCATAACAGATAGTTCAGATTCAACTTCGCCTCGTAATTACCTCGGGAATCTCCATGGCCTCCTTCATCCGCAATCACGTTGGAACGCAGCTCCAAATTAAACTGTGGGCGAAACTTGCCGCGTTCTGCACGCACTCGGTAGTTTTCGGCACTGCGATTGGTACGGTTCAACAATAACTCACTGTTGTCTTTGTAACCGTCTTCCAGATACGCGTCCAAGCGTGGAAGATCAAGATCAGCTACGTCAAATGGCGCCATGGCCATAAACGGCGGTAGATCACCGGTTAGAAACTCGAGGTTACTCAAGGCGTCATTCAGCGAGGCAATCGTATTCCCAGTCTCCGCCCGCGCCGAGGCCAGCCTGGCCCTCGCGAAGTCCAATTCAACCTTACTCGCTGCACCGGCATCGTGCATCAGGTTGAGCTTTTTGGTTAGCGCCTGCATTTCTGTGATAAAGCTTTCGGCTTCACGGCGAGCAAGCTGAAACTGAAGAACCGACGAATAGAATTCAACAGCGTCATTGAGTACATCTTCAGTGATTATTCTGGTCTCCAACATAGTGGAGCGTTTGACCGCTTGCCGGCGGCGCAACTCTGATTTCGCAACGCCACCATCGTAAAGCAGCTTGGTGATGCGCAAGGTAACGTTGCGACCTGGTGTTGTATCAACAATTCGATCTGTATTGGCGGAAGGGTCATTGTATTCCGGACCCCACTGGCCAACCAGATCGGCCTCACCATATTTGTACGCCTTGCCCTGTTTAACCAGATATTCAGCTTGATCTTCCCTTGCCAGCGCCATATTAATATCTGGATTGTTCGCCAACGCAAGCTCAATAATTTCCTCAAAGCCTAATACCGGTGCTACCGTGCTGCCGTCTGCAGGAATTTTATTGACGTAGTCAGCTACCAGCAGATCACTGGCAGTAACGGGCATGATACCCAAGGTTTCTTGCGCTACTGCTTCAGGCGCGTTTAGCGCACTCAAGCAGACAGCGGCAAAAATCGCCGTTGAAAGTCTACTTGCTCGCTTTGCGGAACTGCAGCTTAGCCCAGTCATATTGCCCCTTAATCTCTGTCGGATTTTCTACTTTCACATATATGGCGTCTTTATCGAGACCTGTTTCCAGAAATTCATTACGCACATTCATTAGTCGGGCTATTGCTACTTTTCGACTAATCGTTTCAATTGGAGAGCGCTTGTTTTTACTCGCAGACATCACCAGCTCAAGATCTTCTGCGCCATGTTTACTGATGTTATTGGCAATAAAGTTCTTAACAATTTCCCTCGTTTCCTCAGTCAGCGTTATTGAATCCTTTCCGTAGAAAATGATCAGCGAGCTGCCATCTTGTTCAAAATCAACATCCTGTTCGCTGCCAGATTCTCTAAACTGCGCCTCTGTTTGACGAATCTCTTCCACCAAACCGGCCAATTGCGTCTTCAATGTGGAATTCTCTTCCTTCAAGCGATCAACGACTTGTTCGATAGGAATCTCGTCCACGTCTACTTCAACCACACCTTCTGCACTCACCTTGCTGGTGTAGGTGATAACGTGGAAGTAGAGCGCTGATGCGGTCACCAACACGAAGAACACAAACATAATCACAACAGCTGATAAAATATCTACAAACCCGGGCCAGGAATTCGCTGCTAGATCAGCCCCATCTTCTGAACTCATCGTTATCTACGCCACGCCAGATTCTGAATCACTGTCTCGTCTGCCCAGGCCTGATTCATTGGTATCGTTACTTGACCGCCGCTCAAATGCTTGCGCTCGGACGTCAGCGATCTGGCCAGTAGCTTCCCGGCTTTGTACTGGGCTTCTTCCGACGATCTTGATAAGCTGGTCCAAAGACGAACGTAATTGCGCTCTCTCTTGCACCCCTTCAAGCAGATTGACTTGCTGATCTGCGACGGTTTTCAGCTGATCAAATACCCTTTTTTCTACGCTCCGATTACTGTTCAAGCCTTCAACAATACTGTTGAGCAATAAAGACAACTCTTCAGATACCGGTTTTTCCCTAACCTCACCAAGCAGCTCTTCTAGGCGACCGTTCATCGCGCCAGCAGCATCGCGCACACGTGCATCAATTACCTGCAAAGCCTGTGCGACAGGCTCAATTGATTCGCGCAATCGCTCATCGGTAAACTCATCATGCCCAGCCATCGCTGTGACGTTGTTATCGATCTGCTCGATCATTACGCCAAAGGTGTTATACGCTTGCTCGAAACGCTCTGGCATATCTTCACTAATGCCTTTAGCAACTTCGCCAATGCGCACCGCAACATGTTGATTGGACTCGTCTATCGTTACTAACGACGAGTTCATAGCGTCGAGTTTATCGGCAATGCGCTGACTACCGGCCAACAATTCCTTCGCATTCTCTTCACTAACAACCTTGCTGATTTGCGTATTCTGCTGCTGTATAGCTTGCAAGCTCCCATTAAGGCCGGCTAGCGTGTCCGCCATGGAAGCTTGTTGCACTAGCATTTCTTGGGTGTTTTTGGCGGTTAGTAAACTTGCCTCAGACGCTTCATTCATAACGCCCATAAGGTGACCCATCTTGCGCTGCGTAATTTGCGATGTTTGCACAAAGCCAACCAACCAGGCTTTTAGTTCATCAGAACCTGCTGCCTTAGGATTAGCCGCCCCTTTCTTCATCTTCTCACTGGGCGCAGGAATACGTTCGTCAATCCAGCGACTGGCGGTTTCTATGAACTTATCTTGAGAGGTGCCGCATAAATAGCTGAAAAAGCCTGTAAGTAGAGAACCGGACAACCCGAATAAAGACGAACTAAAAGCAACACCCATGCCTTTCAAAGGAGCCGCAATGCCCGCAATAAAGTCAGACATACCGTCTGAGCTATCACCTGTGATACTCGCCATACTACCCATGGCCTCACCAACAGCGTCAATGGTCAGCAGCAGGCCCCAGAACGTACCTAGCAAGCCCAACATAACCAACAAGCCAGATAAGAACGCCGTTCTTGAACGGGTCTTACCTACCCGGAATCCAAGTTTTGACTTGATCAGGCGAGCGTCTGTGTCAGTAACGTTCAGGTGACCATAGACCGTGAGATTTGTCAGCAAACCTGCCATGTTCTTGGTGTCGAGAACGCGCGCCGGACCCTTCAGAGTCGTCATTAACTCGGTGTGAAGATGCTCCGAACACTCACCTGTGCGGGCCGTTTCATCCAATTGATTCATGAAACGTGAGGTCTGCCACAGTCGGTATTGGAACCATACAGCCATGGCCACAGCAACGACAAATATAAGTATGATGACGCTGTTGAGCACAACGTTTGTTTCAAAATTTACTCGAAGCTGATCAATATTTACGCCAATAATGGCCAGCACACTGACGATCGTTACTATTATTCCGGGCGTGATATACGCAAGAATATTTCCATCGACAGTGCCGCTGCATTTGTCTGGTTCAGCGGGAGGCGGCAGAAATTGAGCGAGCACACGCTTAAGCTTATTCATGAACCGCTTCCTGATGCACTGTTTCACTGGTACAAAGAATCATGTTGTCTTCTTTTTCGTATTTTTGTTTTTTTGTGACGACTGTCATAAGACTAGTAAATGATCCAGTCTTTATCTAATCAACTGAGCTATTTCGTTTTTTTTGTTTTTGTATTTCTGAACAAACTCTGGCCAGATTGATCAAGACTCGCGCAAAGCCTGGCTTCTGATATTAATCAGAGGTTTTAACAAAGCTCTAAGTATCGAAATTTGGCCAGTTAGAATGCTCACCTCAGCGGTCATGCCTGGTCGCACCTGCTGATCATCGCCCAGTCGATCGCTGTCCAATGCGACTCTGACTTTGAAGTGCTCCCTGTTCTGTTTGTCAACAAAGCTATCAGGGCTGATGTAAATCAACTCGCCATCGATGCCACCATAGATCGTGTAGTCATACGCGCTGATTTTGGTTAGTGCTGGTAGTTCTGGCCAGACTTTCCCGCGATCGGTTGTTGCTATTTGCCCTTCTACTACAAGTGTTTCATTCGCCGGAATAATCTCGGCTAAAGGAGCGCCTGGCTGACTCACGCCGCCAACCGTATGAATATGCAATTTGTTAACCGTGCCATCGATGGGTGAATTAATAGAAGAGCGTGTTACCTGATCTTGCAGAGCGGCTATTCGCTCGGTCAGAGTCTCTATCTGAAATCTTGCAGCATTAAGCTGCTCCGCCATTTCAGCGTGATGCTTCTGCTTGACCTCTTCCAATAGACTCACGAGTTCAGTCTTTTCCGCCTCAATAATCGGAACCCTGTTTTTTGCACTTTCCAGCTGCGTGATGAGCTTTCGAGATTGGCTTTTATTATTCAGATACAAAGTCTCCGAGATAGCCCCGGCATCAAGCAACTTCTTTCGAATAGCCAATTGCCGCTTGGACACGTTTAATTCCTGGCGAATGTTCTGCACCTGAGCTTGCAATGCATCCAGTTCGAATGCTTTCTGGTTTTGCCGTTCTTCAATGCCTTTTACAGTCTCCAGAAAAGACTGCCTGTTGGCGTCGAACAAAGACATTTCCCGCCTGGCAAGATCCGAATTTTCTGCTACAAAAGACGCCGGTAATTCAAGTTGTTCAGCGCCGTTTTGCTCTGCTTCAATTCTTAGTTTTCGCGCCTTGAGCGCCTGAGCCTCAATCGCAGCTTCCTTAAGCTGCGTTTTTGCGCGCGTATTGGCAACAAGAAACAAGGTTTCACCAGCACTTACTTTTTGCCCTTCTTTGACCAGAATCGTTTCTACAATTCCCCCTTCGAGATGCTGCACAACACGGGCATTACCCGAGGGTATGATTCGCCCACTCGCAGTAACATGCTGATCTATTTCAGACAGGCCCGACCACAATAGGAACGCGGCAACCAGTGTCACTAATGCCAGCAACACCGGGCGATAGTTCCAGAAGTCATCCGCAATTTCAAATGCATTACTGCGATCGGGGTTTGCCGCTCTAATTTCCTCTGCACGTTCAACAGCTGAAATAGCAGATTCCTTCATATCGTTTAACCAGCTCATGCTTGCGCCCCCAACTTCTGCAACACGACCTCAGTCGGCCCATCTGCAATCATCTTCCCGTTATCCAGTAGGATCAGTCGATCCACCAGAGACAACAGCGATGTTCTATGCGTTACCATAATTAAGGTGCGATTCTTTAAGTACTCCGCCATCTGCTGTTTAAATTGATTCTCGAGTACTGAATCCAGGCCGGTGGTTGGCTCGTCAAAGATCAGTACGCGGGGATTTCGCAGTATTGCGCGCGCAATAGAAATTGCCTGACGCTGCCCTCCAGATAACTGCGAGCCACCTTCACCCACCTCCGTTTCAAGGCCATGACCACAGTGCTTTATGATTTCTTCAACGCCGGAGATTCTGGCTGCGTACTTCAGCGCGGCTTCACTAACATCTGCTCTACCCATAAGGATATTGTCGCGGATAGTGCCTGATACGAAGAACGGAAACTGCGGAACGACGGCTACCGTGCGACGTAATTCAGCAGGTGATATCGCTTTTAGCCCATAGTTTCCAAAATAGATATTGCCCTCAAAATCGTTTAAAAGACCTGTCATCACTGAAGCTAGGGTGCTCTTCCCAGCACCGGATGGCCCTATCAAACCAATCTTTTCGCCAGGTTTGATAATCATTGATATATCACGCAACGCGGGACGCATTTGCTGAGGATATTGATAGCGCACGTTCTCGAGTTGGATATCACCTTTCAGCGGTCCTTTGGGAGAGCGCTGGCAAGGTGCCTCGGTTTCGTTCGGCAACCTGAACAAAGCATCTATTGTTCTTAAAACATCCCTGCTTTGCTTCCAGCGACTGACGACTCCGGCCAAATTCATTATCGGTGCAATAGCGCGTCCGGACAGAATGGTACACGCGATAAGTCCACCAATGGTCAGCTTGCCTGACTGGATCTGATAGACGCCTAAAACAACGATGAACACATGCACCATGTGCATAATGGTGACCGACAAATTCTGCACGGCTGAGAACAGAAACTGATTTTTTCGAGTGGTTTCGGCAGCACGCATCGACGCGTAATTCCACTTGAACAGACGGTCACCTACGGCATTAAACACCTTGAAATGCTGCATGCCCGCCAGTGACTCAATCATTAGTGTCGATTTTTTTTGCATAGATGAAAAATGATCTGCTGTACTGCGATTAATCGGTACTTGTATTGCCACATTGAAAACGATAATTGCGATCGCTCCTGTAATCGGTACCAGTGTTAGTGGCGGCGATATCATGTATATGATCATCAGAAACAAGGCAAAAAACGGTAGGTCAACCAGTGTTGGTACAAAACGTGACGCGTAAAACTCTCTAATCCCTTGCAACTCTCGAAACAAATTGCTTCTCTCACCAACAGACAAGCGCATTTGTTCGGTATTCACCATCATCAACCGCTGCATCAAGGTGCCGTCAAAGCCGGTACCGACTTTTGCCGCTACGCGTTCAAGAATGTAGGAGCGCATTGTTTTTAGGAGGAAATCGAATAGCAATGCGATCGCCACACCAGTTGCCAATACGAACAATGTGGCTTCAGCAAAGTTTGGAATTACTGAGTCGTAGACGTTTAACGTAAACAGTGGCAGAGCAACTACGAACAAGTTGATAAACAGAGAGCAAAGCAAAACCTCACCGAAACTCGACAAGTGCTTAAACAGCGGCTGCCAGAACCAATCGATTGGCGGCTGCTCGCTCATGTGATCAGTCACCGCAGCAACTTGTTCCTGATTGGGTCGTATACTCAGCGCTTTTCCAGAGTAGTTCTCACTCAAGCCTTTCAGATCGGCTCTTTGAAAACCAATGCCCGGAACGTACATTCTCCCTTCCTGACCTTCTCTGGGCAGGTACACTCCTGGACTGTCGTCGCTAGCCAGCAAGATGACTGGCGTTGGAGCGTTGGGGATATCATCAAGCTCTAGAGAGTCAGTTCGTGTAGTAAATTGAAGCCTTTCGCCAAGGGCTTCCAAATCATCTAAAGAAAGCGGTCCCGGCTCACGAGAAAGCTGGACCTTTAGCCCTTCAATATCTGCATTGATTCCAAAGAAGACCAGTACGATTTGCAGACACTTGGCTAAAGGATCTTCAACCTTTCGCGGTACATCATCATTATTATCGACCAGTGTCAGCGCCATGAATTACTCTCGGGATTAACGCATTGTTATCCTTAAAGAGTAGACGACGAACGGCAGCTTCGCCGATTTTGTTAGAGCGGGCTAGCAGCGTGCTCTAACGCTTACTAAATGCACTAACAACTTTTGGATCTATGTCATGTTGATGACCAATTGAACCCCATTGTCCCAGTCTATCGTACGAGTGTTGCCAACAGTGGAATCTCCACTCACTGTGGCACCACTCTGATCCAGAGCATTGAAGTCTGTTAAGTTCATAGTCCCAGAGTCGATGTCAATTGTAAGGCTGTTACCGCTGCCTGTTATTGAACTGATTTCACTATTGCCTATGTCAAAAGTATCACCACCATTCACGCCAGTTCCACTGAAGTCCAGCTCTTCCACGTCGGTAAACAAGCTGGCGAGATCTACTCCATCGATACCAGCGTCGGTTAGATCATCGCCAGCCAGGCTGTCTGTAATGATCATACGGTCGGCGGCACCACCATTAGCGTCTACCGAATTCAGGCTGCCGATTGCATCCATGTCAAAGGTCAGTGTGTCGTTGTTTGCAGAAAGCGCAAAGTTCTCAAAGTTGTCAACAATCGCGGAGTTAGTACCAACATTGAGTGTGCCGCCTACGCCATCAACTGCACCTGCAGACAATACACCGCCGGTAATGGCACCTGCACTTGAATAGTCCAGCGTGTCATTGTTCAGGCCACCATCGAGAATGTCCAGCCCGCCACTGAAGTTGATGGTATCGTCACCTTGGCCGCCATCAATAATGTTATTGTTACTGTCACCAGTGATGTCGTCATTGTTATCGCTACCGAACACATTTTCTATGTTGCTCAGGGTATCCTGACCACCGTCGCCGTCATTCAAGGCGCGATTGGATGCCAGAGCGGCCGACAAGTCCACCACAATACCATTCGCTGCCAAGCTGTAATCGACCAAGTCGTTATCACCGCCTCCATCGATAACATCATTTCCGACACCACCCATAATGGTGTCGGCGTTAGCGCCGCCATTGAGAGTGTCATTACCGCCGTTTCCGATGAGGGTATCTTGGCCATTGCCACCGACAAGCTGGTTGCCGCCAGCATCACCCGTGATGTTGTCGTTACCGTTTGATCCAGTGACATGATCAATATCGCTGAATGTGTCGCTGGCTCCGTCACCATCATTTGTGGTTACACCTGAGACCATGTTGACCGTCACGCCGCTGGCAGCCCCAGAGTAGCTAATGGTGTCGTCACCACCGCCGCCTTGCAGGTCATCTACACCACCTCGACCAGCCAGAACATCATTACCCAGCCCACCATTAATAGTGTTAGCGTTGTTATCGCCACTCAATGTATCCGCATTTGCAGAGCCTGTCAGATTCTGTATGTTGGAGAAAGTATCTGTGGATAAATCACCGTCATTGCTGGCCCCACCTGCGAGGAGGTCGGCGGTTACTGAACCAGCTGCATTCACATAGGTGACTGTATTAGTACCTGCACCACCGTTCAACGTATCAAGACCACCACGGCCGGCCAACGTATCATTACCATTGCCGCCATCAATTGTGTTGTTATTGCTGTCGCCAGTGATGTTATCGTTGTTGGCGCTGCCGGTTACATTTTCAATATTGTTCAGCGTATCACTGCCGCCATCACCGTCATTGCTGGCGCTATTGGACGACAGATTTACGGTAACTCCGAAAGCCGCGCCCGCATAGGTAATTGTATCTGTATCCGCTCCGCCATCGATAATGTCATTGCCAACGCCACCCGAGATAAGATCATTGCCCGCCAGTCCATCGATCGTGTCAATCCCATCATTGCCGATGAGAATATTCCCCCCGGTATTTCCAGTCAGCGTGTCAGCAAAATTGGAACCCGACAAGAACTCGAAGTTACTGATCGTGTCGCTGAAGCCGAAGCCATCATCCAACACTGTATTGGTGTCCAGATTTACATCCACTCCGCCAACGGCTGCCGAATAGTCCAACGTATCAAGATTGTTGCCACCATCCAGTGTATCAGCACCAGACCCGCCGGAGATGGTATCCGCCCCATCACCGCCAAGCAGCGTATTCTGCTGGGCATCACCATCCAGCGTATCGTCACCACTTGTGCCCGTTATGCTTTCGATGTTGCGTACCGTGTCATCAGTACCACCATTGACGGAAACAAACACTGAGCTGCTGCCATTCAAGCTCACCGAGATTGATGACACACCGGCAAGACCGGAGTAATCCAGGCTGTCAGCATCAGCACCACCATCGTAGTTGTCTGCACCGGCACTGGCGGTGATGCTGTCAGCACCACTCCCAGTGTTTATAACGTTGCTGGCACCACTACCGCTGACGATGTCGGCACTGGCGGAACCAATGAAGTTCTCAATCGACAACAGAGTATCACTGCCACCATCACCGTCATCGCTGACTACCCCACTGCCGAGGTTCACAGTGACACCACCTGCCGCTGTAGAGTAATCTATCGTGTCTGTATCTTCGCCACCATCAAGAACGTCATTACCGACGCGGCCGGACAAAGTGTCATTGCCCTGACCACCGATCAATGTGTTGTTTGTACCGTCGCCGTGTATGGTGTCGTCGCCGTTAGTACCAATTACATTTTCAATGCTTTGTATGCTGTCGTTCGAGTCACCCGATATTGTGACCGTGGATACAGATGTTCCGTTCAGCGTGACTGAGATGGCACCAGCACTGGGGTGCAGGCTGTAATCCAGAGTGTCATTGTCTGCACCGCCATCAATTGTGTCTGCGCCACTGCCGCCAAAGAAAACGTCCGCACCAGACCCGCCGCTCACGTTATCGCCACCAGCTCCACCATCAATAGTGTCAGCGCCGCCGCCGCCCACAATAATGTCCGCGCTACCCAGACCTGACAGCGTGTTATCGTTAGCATCCCCGGTGATAGTATCTGCGCCATTGGTACCAACAATATTTTCCACATCGCTGAGCGTGTCGTTGTCTCCACCGTCCACTGTCACCGTAGTGCTTGCCGCGCCATTCAGCGTAACATTGATGAAATTAGCGCCTACTAATCCGGAATAATCAACCGTGTCACTGTCAGAGCCGCCTTCGATTGTATCGGTACCGGCACCGGCAATAAACAGATCATCATCGTCGCCACCGAACAGAATATCATCGCCAGCACCGCCATCAATAACGTCGTTACCACTGTGGCCATCCAAAATATTCGCCAACGAATCCCCGGTTAAGCTGTCGTCACTGCCGCTACCAGTAATGTTCTCAAAATTGCGAATTGAGTCATTGTCCCCCCCACTGACGCTAACGATTATGGCGTTTGCGCCATTCAAGGTTGCGCTGATGCCTGTTATGCCTCCCAGATTAGAGTAGTCAATGGTGTCGCCGCCAAGACCAGCATCCAACACATCATTGCCAGCACTGGCTTCAAACACATCGTCGCCGTCCAAACTTTCAACAACGTCCGCGTCACTGGAACCGCGCACAATGTCGTCAAAATCTGTCAGTAAATATTGTTCGAAATTACTAAAGAAATCGGTAAAGCCAAAAAATTGAGTGACGAACCCGGCACCCAAATTTATATCGATACCATTGCCCGTAATATTCTGATAGTCGAGCACATCACCAGTTCCAGAACCACCATCCAGGGTATCATTGGACGTACTCCCAAGGATTAGATCATCGCCGGCGCCACCTTGCAGATTGTTGCTGGCCGTATCGCCGCCGATCGTATCGTTGCCCTGTGAACCAATAATATTCTCGAAACTGTTAGCAGTATGGTTATCCCCACCATTGACCGTAACGGTGACATTACTGCCACCATTAAGCGTGACATCGATAAAATTTCCTGCAGTAAATCCGGAGTAATCGAGAGTGTCAGTGCCGCTGCTGCCAATGTAGGTGTCCAGACCGGTGCCGGCAATGATGGTATCGTTTCCAGTGCCACCGTTGAGCACATTGGCTAGACTATTACCTTCTATGCTGTCAGCGCCATCCGAGCCCTGGACGTTTTCTATATTGCGAATAGTGTCGTTGGTCTGGCCGTTCACAACAATCGTCGTGTCACCTGACTCATTCAAGTTCACCGTGATCCCGGCGCCGGTATTGTTGTAGCGAATGGTATCGGTATCGGCTCCGCCATCAAATACGCTGCCACCGCCGCGTGATTCAAAGGTATCCGCGCCAGCATTGCCTTCAAAGGTGTTGTTGTACACGCCCCAGTTACCCAGGAAGTCGTTGCCGTCATCACCCGTACCGGTATTCCCGCTGGAGTAAGCCCACAATGTATCGTTTTCGGTACCGAGCGTAACATCAGCACCACCGCCATACGCACGAACAATATCGTTCCCGCTACCGGCGTCCACTATCGCGTCGGTACCAAACAAATCGACATCGTCAGCCCCGTCTCCAGCATTGACCGTCGCGTCGTTGGAATTCAGGTCCACAACGTCGTTACCGCCTAATGTTTCCAACAGAATCACATTGGCATCAGTTTGAACCGTGTCAGCACCGGTAGTGGTACGCAGAATCTCTATACTGTCGGCTCGATCGCCTTCAGCGCCACCGCCAATATCCAACGTGAACAAGCCACCGGCAACAGCGGTCATGTCGACGCTCAAGCCGGAACTCAGGTCGCTGTAATCCAGCGTGTCGTTACCACCACCGCCGTAAATCTCGTCATCACCACCGGCAGCGAAGAACGTATCATCACCACCTTGGCCATAGAAGAAATTTTGCTGGCTGTGGCCGCGAATAATATCGTTGCCTTCGGTAGCAAACACGCGTTCTATATTGACGATGGTGTCGTTGTCACCGCCATCAACCGCCACGGTCGAAACGCTGCCACCATTCAGATCAATATCGATAAAATTGATACCGGACTCGAAGCGATAATCGACCGCATCGCGCGTTCCGCTGCCGCCGTCCATGGTGTCAACACCGGCACCGCCGCGAAGCGTATCCCAGTTGCTGGAGCCGCCTTCCAGAGTATCATCCCCAGCGCCGCCTTCCAGTACGTCATTGCCTGATTCTCCCTGCAGTAGATCATTACCATCGCCGCCGCGCAGGGTATCCGAACCAAGATCACCCCGCAGGGTGTTGTCCTGAGCGTCGCCGGTAATGTCGTCATTGCCCTGGCTGCCAATAATATCGCGAATGTTGGATGCGGTGTCGGTCTCGGAGCCACCAACATTCACGGTAAAAGCACCGCCGGTCAACGCGCTCATATCGGTTACTACGCGATCGACGCGGTCGTTGTATTCCAGGGTATTGATGCCGGCACCACCGTCGAACACGTCATCGCCGCCTTCACCACGCAAGATATCGTCACCAGCACCCGCAGTGAAGCTATTGGCATTGCCGTCGCCACGAATAACATCATTGCCTGCGGTACCGACAATGTTCTCAATATTACGGACCAGGTCATTGTCACTGCCGTTGACCGTGACCGTGGTTTGTATGCCGGAATTAAGATTGACGGAAATCGAGGTCACACCGGCCTGCAGAGAATAATCCAATGTATCGGAGCCGTTATCGCCTTCGATAACATCTACGCCTGCACTGGAGAAGAAATAATCGCTGCCATCTCCCCCATCAAGGTCGTTAGCTTCAACGCCACCGGTGATGATGTCGTCGAAATCCGAACCGATGATGTTCTCAATGCTGGTTAAAGTGTCACTCGCGCCGTCACCGTCGTCGGTTGCGGCGTCAGCTGACAAATCAACCACAATGCCGGCTGCTGCCTCTTCGTAATTGGCTGTATCCGTATCGTCGCCACCATCCAGAATATCAACACCCGCTCCACCAGACAGTTCATCATCGCCACCTAGAGTGGTAATAACGTTGGCGCTGTCGTCACCATGCACGGTGTCGTTGCCGGCGGTTGCGATAACATTCTCGATATTGAGGACAATGTCGTTGTTCGCACCATCAACGGTGACGCTGGCCGAGCCGGAGCCGTCCAGGGCGACATTGATAAAGTTAATTCCTGCCTGCGCAGAATAATCGACGGTGTCGGTGTCCGCACCCCCGTCAAAGCGGTTGGTACCGGCGCTGCCTAGGAACAGGTCGTCGCCGGCCTCACCCCATAAACGGTTGTCGGCGTTGCTGCCACCGCTCATGGTGTCATCGCCGGCACCACCCCAAAAATAGTTGTTCGCGCCGTCACCGAAAATAGTGTCATTCCCGGCAGTGCCACGAATGCGCTCCACATTGCGCACGGTATCATCCTGGTCACCGTCTACGGTTACCGTTGCATCAGTACCACCATTTAGCGTCACGTTGATGAAATTTGCGCTGCTTTGGCTGGAGTAATCCAGCGTATCCGTGGCGCTGCCGCCGTCAATTGTGTCGGCGCCGTCACTGGCTATCAGCTGGTCCCAGCCATCCCCACCAAGGTAGGTATCGTCTCCAATACCGCCATCCAAGGTGTCGCCGGTGTCACCGCCATCGAGTATGTCATTACCAGCACCGCCAATCAGAGTGTCTGCTTCGCTGCCACCGCGCAGCGTGTCGTTGCCAGCACCACCATCGAGTATGTCGGTTCCTACCCGGCCTTCTATGACGTTATCCTGCGTATCACCAGTGATATTGTCGGCTCCGGCGGAGCCGATTACATCGCGGAAATTAGCGGCCAAATCAGTGTCGCTGCCCACGGTTACTGAGAAAAACCCACCGCTGAGCACATTCATGTCGGTGGTGATGCCCAAGCCGGAATCGGTGTAACTCAGGGTGTTGGTGCCTGTGCCGCCGTCTAAGGTGTCGTTACTGCCCCCACCGCGAATCACATCGTCTCCACCTTGGCCGTCGATGTTGTTTGCCTGGCTGTCACCGCTGATGGTGTCATTGCCGGCGGTACCGATCACGTTTTCAATCGCTCGTATGGTGTCGTTGTCGGCGCCGTCAATGATGACCGTGGCATCGCTACCACCATTTAGCTGCACATCAATAAAGTTAATGCCTACTTCCTGCGAGTAGTCAACGGTATCGATGTCGTCACCACCGTCGAGCACATCAGCGCCGGCACCACCCACCAAGGTGTCGTTACCGTCGTCGCCTTCCAGAACGTTCACCAGACTGTCGCCGCGAATGATATCGGCACCTGCGGTTCCAATTACGTTTTCAATTTCGCGTATGGTGTCGTTGGCACCACCGTCGACTGTCACGGTGACATCACTGCCGCCATTCAAAGTAAGGTCTATGAAGTTGATGCCTACTTCACCGGAGTAGTCTACAGTGTCGTTGTCGGCACCACCAATCAGTAAATCGGCGCCGGATCGACCGGACAGGAGATCATCGCCCGCTCCACCCTGGAACTCGTTATCTGACCCGTCACCAATCAGAGTATCGTCACCATCGGTGCCGATCACGTTTTCAATATTCAGTGCCAGGTCATTATCGCCACCGGCTACGATGACTGCCGAGCTGCCAGATCCGTTCAGCTGAACTGCGACAGATGCAATGCCTGCCTGCAAGGAGTAGTCAATAGTATCGGTGTCATTACCACCGTCAAAGGTGTTCTGCCCGGCGCTACCGAAAAAGAGATCGTTGCCCGCATTACCTTCCAGAAAATCGTTTCCGGCGCCACCACTAATGATGTCATCGCCACCCTGACCCTGGATGGTATTGCTCTCGCCATCGCCGGTAATCGTGTCTACACCAGAGGTGCCGATCACGTTTTCGATGTTGCGGATTGTATCGTCATCGCCGCCATTGACAGTCACAGTGGCTGCGTTCGCTCCGTCCAATGTCACATTGATAAAGTTCACACCACCCAACGTGGAGTAGTCGATGGTGTCAGAATCTGTGCCGCCGTCGAAGTCGTCGCTGCCAGCGCTGGCCTGGAAGCTATCGTCACCGCCCAGGCTAAATACTACGTCTATCCCTGTTGAACCAATAATCGTATCACCCTGATTGGTCAGATAAAACTCTTCAAAATTGATGAAATTATCGGTGCTGCTGTCTGCACTGTAGAAGGCCGTGTTGTTGGTTAGATTCAGGTCTATGCCGACCCCGGTCAGATCATCAAAACGCAACTGATCTCCGGTGTTATGGCCGCCACCATCCAGCGTATCGCTGCCGCCACCGCCCCAGATAACATCATCACCATCACCGCCGCTAAGGGTATTATCATTACCGTCACCGCGTAAAGTATCGTCACCCGCGGTTGCGATAATGTTTTCCACGCTACGCAGCGTATCCGTGCCATTGCCGCCTGAAACAACGACAGTAGCGTCAACGCCGCCGCGTAAAGTGACATCAATACTTGGCGAGCCAGCCATGCCTGAGTAATCGGCGGTGTCGGAACCAAAGCCGCCTTCTATAATGTCATCATTGGTGCTGCCGCGGAAAAAATCGTCATCGTCACCGCCTTGCAGCAAGTTAACATTGCCGTCGCCGCTAATGTCATCGGAAAAATCGGAACCAATGATATTTTCAATACTGGTCAGAGTGTCGACGCTACCATCACCGTCATTGCTTGCTTGATTGGCAGCCAGATCAACCGTAATACCCGCTGCAGCCTGGCTGTAATCAGCGGTGTCAATACCGCCGCCGCCATCCAGGGTATCCGCACCGGCCAAACCGGACAGCGTGTCATTCAGTAAACCGCCACTCAGTACGTTGGCCGCGGTACTGCCGACAATAATGTCGCTCTGAACACTGCCTATAACGTTTTCAATATTGTTCAGAGTGTCAGATGCGCCGTCACCATCGTTGGCCGCAACATTGTTCTGCAAATCGACATTAATGCCACTCGCCGCTCCGGAGTAATCGACCGTATCGACATTATTGCCGCCATCAATCGTATCAGCGCCACCACGGCCGCGAAGGATGTCATTGCCATCGTCACCAAACAGCGTATTCGCTGCACCATCGCCAGAAAGATCATCCACTCCACTGGAGCCACTGATGTTTTCAATGCTGACAAAAGTGTCGCTGCCGCCATCACCGTCATCGCTTGCGCTGTTGGCCCCTATGTCGGCGGTAACACCTGCAGCAGCCAGTGAGTAATCAGCGGTATCGGTTCCGGTACCACCGTCCAGCGTATCGTCTCCGCCGCGACCGCGCAGCACGTCGTCGCGATTACGACCCTCCAGCACATTATCATCACCATCGCCAGTCAAAGTATCGTCAAAGATAGACCCGATTACATTTTGAATCTGGCTTAGCGTATCCGTACCACCATCACCGTCATTGCTGGTGAGGTTATTGGTCAGGTCAACCGTTACACCCGAGCCCGCGGTAATGTAATCGGCGGTGTTGTTACCTGCACCACCGATAATCGTGTCATCACCAGCGCCGCCGCGCAACACATCGTCACCTGCGGCCCCGTCCAGCTGGTTGTCCCCAACACTGCCAACAATAAAATCGTCATTGTCCGAACCGATCACATTTTCTATGGAGCTCAGAGTATCGGTATCACCAAAGCCGTCGTCATTGGCAATATTGTTTTGCAGGTCAACATCGACCGCATTGTCGGAATTGGCATAACTGACGGTATCGTTACCGATACCCCCGATGATCTCGTCATCGCCTTCCATGCCACGAATCGTGTCATTACCGCCACCACCATCAAGCCGATTGTCAAATTCGTCGCCGATCAGAGTATCGTCACTGCCAGACCCTATGAGGCCTTCGATACTGATTAGCGTATCCACGCCGCCTGAGCCGTCATCACCAACAACGCCGCTTGAAAGATCAATGGTGACCGCGCTGCCAGCCGCCGAATAATCGGCAGTGTCAAAATCAGCGCCACCGTCCAGTGTGTCCGAGCCACCATTACCGATCAATATGTCGTCGCCAGCGCGGCCTTCCAACACGTTGCCGTTGTTGTCTCCTTCGATACGGTCATTATTTGCAGAACCCCAAATGTTCTCTATGTTCTGCAAAACATCGGAGTCGCCGTCGCCATCATTGGCTGCGGCATTCAGACTCAGATTGACCACAATAGCATTCGCCGCACCCGTGTAATCAGCAACGTCTCCAGTACCGGTACCGCCGTCCAGGGTGTCGCTGCCACCTCTGCCGCGAAGTACGTCATTCGAATCACCACCAAGCAGGGTATTGGCGTTAGCATCCCCGCCCAGATCATCCGCAAACGCCGAGCCCGTCAGGTGTTCTATGCTGACAAGAGTATCAACGCCACCGTCGCCGTCATCACTGGCACTGTTGCTGTTCAAGTCGGCAGTGACCCCTGCGCCTGCCTGCGAGTAGTCTGCGATGTCCTGGCCGATCCCACCATCCAGGGTGTCATTGCCACCGCGGCCACGCAGCGTGTCCGCCGCATTGCCACCTTCAATGATATTGTCGTTGCCGTCGCCGGTTAAAGTGTCCGCAAAATCCGAACCGGTAAGGTTTTCAATTTCAAATAACTGATCCGAGCCGCCATCACCATCTACGGAAGCTTGGTTGGAGGAAAGATCGACCACCACGGTGCTGGATGCGTTTGAGTAGTCCGCTGTGTCTATGCCGTTCCCACCGGTTAAAATATCGTTGCCCGCGCGGCCACTCAGTACATCAACGCCATCATCGCCACTAATGGCATTATCATTTCCATCGCCTTCGATCCGATCATCACCCTGCGACCCTGTGATATTTTCTACGCCGCTAATTGTTTGATTGTCAGTACCGTTAATACTAACTGTTGTGCTGGTCGAGCCGTTCAGAGTGACGTTAATGAAATTGCCCGCAGCAAACCCACTGTAGTCAATGCTGTCATCAGTACCCAGGCCACCTTGCACATCATCAGCGCCTAACGTAGCGATAAAAGAGTCATCGCCTTGGCCGCCCTGTAAAACGTTCACTGCACCATCACCCTGGATGGTGTCATCATTGGCTGAGCCCAGAACGTTCTCGAACCCCAATAAAGTGTCAACACCGCCGTCACCGTCGTTGCTGGCAGTGTTTCCCGCCAGGTTGACATTGACTCCGGATACCGCGCCACTGTAATCAACGGTGTCAATGTCGGTTCCACCGTCCAAGGTGTCATTGCCTCCGCGACCCGCCAACAGATCATCGCCTGCCAGACCACGCAGCACGTTATCCAGTGCGTCACCTGTTAAGGTGTCGTTTCCAGACGTACCGGTTACATTCTCTATGTTGCGCAAGGTGTCATTGCCATCACCATTGACGACAGCTGTTGAATTGGCCGCCCCGGCCAAGGTCACATTCACAAAATTCGCCGTCGTCAGGCTTGAGTAATCGATACTATCAGTACCTACTCCACCATCGATTGTGTCGGTATTGGAACTTGCAATAAACTGATCATCGCCGTCCTGACCCTGTAGAATATTGACGGCGTTGTCGCCACCGATGACATCGTTGCCATCCGTGCCAATAACGTTTTCGATATTGCGCGCAATGTCATCGTCACCGCCAGTCACCGTAACTGTTACGTCGTTACCGTCATCGAGATCAACGCTGATGCCGGTCACACCACTAAGCGATGAATAATCCAGCGTGTCGGTGTTGGTGCCACCATCCAGAACATCGGAGCCCGCACTAGCGGTCAATATGTCATTGCCTGCATTGCCCAACAGCTCATTGTCACTGCCGTCGCCGGCCAAAGTATCGTTAAACGCCGAGCCATGAACATTTTCAACGCCAAACAGCTGATCCGATGAGCCATCACCATCGCTGGTAGCCTGGTTACTGGCCAAGCTGACATTTACGTTGCTTGCCGCCGCTGAGTAATCAGCAGTGTCAACGCCGGCACCCCCGGTCAGGATATCGGCGCCTGCGCGACCACTGAGTACGTCATCGCCCGCGTCACCGCTCAGTTCATTGTCATTGCCGTCACCTACAATGCGATCATCACCTTGCGAGCCCGTAACGTCTTCGATACCTCGAATAGTCTGGTTATCGGCATTGTTAACGTTAACCGTTGCATCGAGGTTGCCAGCCAGCGTTACATCAATGGCATTGCCAGCGGCAAACGCCGAGAAGTTAACTTCATCACTGGTCCCTAAACCGCCATCAACAATATCCGCTCCTAACGTCGCAATAAATTGGTCATCACCTTCTTGCCCGCGCAGAACATTGGTGTTGGCATCCCCTTCTATGACATCGTCATTGCTGGAACCGATGACGTTTTCAATTTCCTGGAGGGTATCGACGCCACCGTCACCATCATTCGCCGCCGCATTCGCAGCAAGGCTGACGTCCACGCCGGTGGTTGCTGCGCTGTAGTTTACGGAGTCAATTCCAACACCGCCGTCCAGCAAATCATTGCCACCGCGGCCGGATAACTCATCGTTACCTGCTGCTCCGCGCAGCTCATTGTCCAGACCGTCACCGACCAGCGTGTCATCTCCGCTGGTGCCGGTCACATTTTCAATGTTGCGAATCGTGTCGTTGTCACCACCGTTGACGACAACGATGGCATCGGACGTTGTATCCAGTGTGACGCTGATGAAGTTAGCACTAAGCAAGCCAGAGTAATCCGCCGTGTCTGAGCCCAGACCACCGTCCAGTGTGTCAGTACCGGCACTGGCCAGGAACGTGTCGTCTCCAGAACGGCCTTCCAGCAAGTTTATTGAGGCGTCGCCTCCGATGGTATCGTCACCGTCAGTACCTATTACATTTTCAATATTGCGTACCTGGTCGTTGTCACCACCTGTCACTGTGACAGTAACTGTGTTGGTGCCGTCCAGATCGACATTGATAGAGGTTGCGCCTGCCAGGCTGGAGTAGTCCAGAGTATCGTTGTTGGCGCCACCATCCATGATGTCGGTGCCGGCACTGGCGCTGATCAGATCGTCGCCTGCGTTTCCTTCTAGCAGGTTGGCGCTGCTGTTACCGCTGATGGTGTCATCAAAGTTGGAGCCGCGAATATTCTCGATATCGAACAACTGGTCCGAAGCACCATCGCCGTCGGCGCTGGCCTGGTTGCTGGCCAGGCTGACGGTGACGTTACCTGCCGCGCCGCTGTAGTCGGCCGTATCGGAACCCGACCCACCTCTCAGTATATCGTTGCCAGCGCGCCCAGCCAGGGTATCATCGCCGGCAGAGCCGCCAAGCTCATTATCGTTACCGTCACCAAAGATGACATCATCGCCTTGCGACCCGGTCACATTTTCGATGCCGCGCAGCGTCTGGTTGTCGGCATTGTTGACGCTCACGGTCGCGTCGCTGCTGCCAGCCAGCGTGACATTGATCGCATTGGTCGCGGCGAGTGCCGAATAGTCTACGCCGTCGCCGTTGCCCACACCACCATCAATCAAATCCGCACCCAGAGTGCCGCCAAAGTTGTCGTCGCCATCGCGGCCTTCCAGTACGTTGGCACCTATATCGCCTTCAATGGCATCGTCATTTGCCGAGCCAATAACGTTCTCAATATCTTGCAGGGTGTCAACGCCGCCGTCACCATCATCGCTCGCGATGTTGGATGCCAGGCTGACATCAACCGCTGTGGTCGCCGCGGAGTAATCCACGGTGTCGTTGTCCGCACCACCGTCCAGCAAATCGTTGCCGCCGCGTCCAGACAATACATCGTCTCCGGCCGCGCCGCGCAGCTCATTGTCCAGGCCGTCGCCGACCAAGGTGTCATTACCGGTGGTGCCAGTGATGTTCTCTATGTTGCGAATGGTATCGTTACCACCACCATTGACGACGACAATGGCGTCTGATGTGCTGTTCAGCGTCACATTGATGAAATTGGCGCTCACCAGTCCAGAATAATCAGCCGTATCCTCACCTAAACCGCCATCCAGCGTATCGGTGTTGTCACTGGCCAGGAAAGTATCATCCCCGGCACGGCCTTCTAACAGGTTGATCGATGAGTCACCGCCAATGGTATCGTCACCGGTGGTGCCGATAATATTCTCTATGTTCCGTACGCTGTCATCGTCATCACCAGTAATGCTGACAGTAACGGTATTTGCGCCATCCAGATCAATGTTGATCGCGGTTGCACCAACCAGACTGGAATAGTCCAACGTATCGGCGTTGCCGCCACCATCAATAACATCCGCACCACTGCTCGCAGTAAATGCGTCTTCGCCGCCGCGGCCTTCCAACAGGTTATCACTGCCATCGCCAGTGATGATGTCATCAAAGTTGGAGCCGCGAATATTCTCAATTTCAAACAGCTGATCAGACGAACCGTCGCCGTCGGCACTGGCTTGATTGCTGGCCAGGTTGACTGTAATGGCACCCGCCGACAGCGAGTAGTCCGCGGTGTCGGTACCCGCACCACCCGTGATAATATCGTTTCCGGCGCGACCACTTAGGGTGTCGTCGCCCGCGTCACCGCTGATTTGGTTGTTGTTGCTGTCGCCGACAATCGTGTCGTCGCCTTGCGAACCGGTTACGTGTTCGATACCGCGCAGCGTCTGGTTGTCGGCATTGGCGACGTTGGCGATCGCATCAATGCCGCCGTTCAAGGTGACGTCTACAGAATTGCTGGCTGCGAAGCCCGAGAAGTCCACCCTATCGCCTGACCCCGTGCCACCATCAACAATGTCTGCACCTAACGAGGCGTTAAACACATCATCGCCATCGCGCCCTTCCAGCACGTTAGCATTGACATCACCTTGAATGATGTCGTCGTTAGCGGAGCCAACCACATTCTCTATTTCCTGCAGCGTGTCAGCACCACCTTCACCGTCGTCGGTCGCAATGTTGCCCTGCAGATTGACATCAACGCCCGTCGCGGCGCTGCTGTAGTCGACCGTGTCAGTGTCCGTGCCACCAATCAAAGTGTCGTTGCCGCCGCGCCCGGACAGCACGTCATCCCCGGCGCCACCGCTTAAGGTATTGTCCAGTGCGTCTCCGATCAGGGTGTCATCCCCATCGGTACCGATGACATTCTCAATACTGCGAATCGTATCGTTTCCATCGCCATTCACAACAACTACAGCGTCGGTCGTGCCATTCAGGGTGACATCAATAAAGTTGGCCGTGACCAGTCCGGAGTAGTCAACCGTATCATCACCCAGGCCGCCGTCCAATACATCGGTGTTAGAGCTGGCGAGAAAGGTATCGTTGCCCGCATTACCTTCCAGTACATTCAGTGATCCATCGCCACCAATAGTGTCATCACCAATGGTGCCTATAATATTTTCAATATTTCGGACCTGATTATTTGACCCGCCAGTAATCTGCACTAGCACGGTATTAGCACCGTCCAAGTCCACATTAATTGCCGTTGCCGAGGCCAGCCCCGAATAGTCCAGCGTATCGGTGTTGGCGCCGCCGTCCACTATATCGGCTCCGCCGCTGGCGTTGAACAGATCGTTACCAATCCCGCCTTCCAGGAGGTTGTCGCTGGTGTTGCCGGTGATGGTGTCACTGAAGTTGGAGCCACGAATGTTCTCTATCTCGAACAACTGGTCTTGACCGCCATCGCCATCGACAGCAGCCTGACTGGCGCCCAGGTTTACAGTGACACTACTGGCAGCAGTGGAATAATCCGCAGTGTCTATGCCAGCTCCGCCGGTCAGAATGTCGTTGCCTGAACGCCCACTCAGGAAGTCATCACCCGCATCACCGCTGAGATTATTGTTGCGGTTATCACCTTCAATACGATCATTGCCCTGCGAGCCAGTCACGTGTTCAACATTGCGGACTGTTTGATCATCCGCGCCGGTGATAAACACTGTTGCATCACTGCTACTGTTCAGCGTGACATCAATCGAGTTGGCCGCTCCATTATTGCTGTAATCAATCGCATCGTTATCGCCCAGGCCGCCATCAACCGTATCGGCGCCCAGGCTACCCAGAAAGAGGTCTTCGCCCAGCCCACCTTCCAGCAGGTTAGCATTGCCATCGCCTTCGATAACGTCGTCGTTATCCGAACCGATTACGTTCTCAATGGTTTGCAGTGTGTCCACACCGCCGTCACCATCATCGACCGCGGTATTATTCAGCAGGCTAACATTTACGTTGCCACTGGCCGCACTGTAATCCACTGTATCGGTATCGGCACCGCCGATCAGGGTATCGTTGCCACCCCGACCGGCCAGCACATCATCGCCCGCCAAACCACTGAGACGATTATCCTGGCTGTCGCCAATCAAAGTATCGTCACCCGTGGTGCCCGTGACATTTTCAATGCTGCGTAAGGTGTCGTTACCGTCGCCGTTAATCACAACAATGGCATCAGCGGCGTCATTCAGCGTTACGTTGACAAAGTTCGCTGTCGCCAGTGTGGAATAGTCAATTTCATCAACCCCAAGTCCACCGTCAATAGTATCAGTTCCGGAGCTAGCTCCAAATACGTCGTTGCCGCCTAAGCCAAGCAATACGTTAATTGCGCCATCACCACCGATGAAATCATTACCTGAGGTGCCAGTAACGTTTTCGATATTGCGCGCTGTATCGTTGTCACTGCCGGCAACTGTGACTGTGGCATCATTTCCCCCATCCAATGTCACATCGATGGCCGTCGCAGAGACTAATCCTGAGTAATCGAGGGTGTCATTGCCGGCACCACCATCCATCACATCGGCGCCTTCGCTGCCAAGTAAGGTGTCTGCACCACCTTCGCCCAAAAGCGTATCGTTGCCGCCGGCACCATTTAGGATGTCATCTCCGCCGCGGCCACTGAGCTGGTTGGCCTGCGCATCACCCGTCAGAGTGTCATTACCTGCGGTACCAACGACATTCTCGATATTAATCAGAACGTCGTTATCGCCGCCGTTTACCACGGCCACGGCACCGCTAGCGCCATTCAAAGCGACGTTAATAAAATTAACCCCGATCAAACCGCTATAATCAGCCGTATCAATATCGGCACCACCATCCAATGTGTCGTTACCGGAGCTGGCAAAAAAAGTATCATCGCCGGCCGATCCGGTCAGCGCGTTATCGCCGCCGTCGCCGGTCATGCGATCGTCTCCCACCGTTCCGATCACGTTCTCAAAATTACGTATGGTGTCGTTGTCGCCTCCGTCGACCACCACGGTTGCGTCACTGCTACCGTTTAGAACAACGTCTATGAAGTTCACACCACCCAGACCGGAGTAGTCGATGGTATCGCTGTCTGCACCTCCGTCCAAATTATCGGCGCCAAGCGAAGCATTGACGATGTCGTTGCCCCCCAAAGTGGATACTACATCCGCACCGGTCGAACCGCTGACTGCATCGGCCTGTTCAGTCGTAAAAAACTCCTCGAACTCGGAAAAGGTATCTACCGAGCCGTCGAATCCGTACGTGGCCTGGCTGTTTTGCAGATCTAAAGTAACACCCGCATCAGTCAGGTCGTCAAATCGTAACTGGTCAGCACCTGTCTCATTGCCGCCAAACAGTTGGTCTGAGCCTGCGCCACCGTAAATGACGTCGTCGCCATCTTCACCACGAATCACGTTGGCACCCGTGTCACCACGAATATTGTCAGACTGGGAAGAGCCGGTGATATTCTCTATCCCGCGCAGTGTATCGGTTCCGCCGTCACCGTCATTGCTGGCCTGTTCACTGGACAGATCCAGGGAGATGCCAGAAGAAGCCGATGAGTAGTCAGCGGTATCCAAACCAGTGCCACCGTCCAGCAAATCGTTGCCGATGTTGCCGCGCAGGGTGTCGTCACCCAAGCCGCCTAACAGATCGTCGCTCCCGTCGCCGCCTTCCAATACATCATTGCCGCTGAGGCCGCGCAGCTCATTATCCGCGTCGTCGCCGACCAAGGTGTCGTTACCACTGGTGCCAACCACATTTTCTATGTTGCGCAGAGTGTCGTCGTCTCCGCCAGTCACCGTCACGACGGCCGCATTACCCAGGTCCAGGGTTACGGAAATAGACGTTACGCCTGTCAGGGTCGAGTAGTCAGCTGTATCCAGACCGACGCCACCATCAAATTCGTCATTGCCAGCGCTGGTATTGAACACATCGTCACCGCTCAGCGCAAACACCAGGTCATTGGCTGACGATGAGTTAATCAGGTCGTCTTGATTCGTCGTGAAGTAGCGCTCAAACTCGGAGAATGCGTCTGTGCTGTTGTCACCGGTATAACTTGCCGTGCCGCTTGTACCATTCAGATTCAGGGTGATGCCAACGCCACTCAGGTTGTCAAAACGCAAGTCATCGGTACCACCACCGCCAATTAGAGTGTCGCTGCCACCCCCACCGCTGATAACGTCGTTGCCAGCTCCGCCAATTAGTGTATTGCTGACCGCGTCACCGATAATACTGTCAGCGCCAGCAGTACCGGTAATATTCTCAACATTTCGAACAGTGTCATTGTCGCTACCCGCAACGCTGACTACAACGTCATTTTCGCCGTTGAGGGTTACGCTGACAGAAGTCGCCCCAGCCAGCGTGGAGTAATCGATGGTGTCCAGACCGTCACCACCGTCCAGCGTATCCACACCCTGACTGGCAATAAAACTGTCATTGCCACCCAAGGCAAAAACGCTGTCGGCCACCGCTGAGCCAATCAGGTTGTCGCCCTGGTTTGTCGCGTAGTAGATTTCGAAACCACTTAAGGTATCAGTGGTGGCGTCACCGGCAAAAAATGCGGTTCCTGCGCCTATATCCAGTGTTATTCCTGCACCGGTTAAATCGTCAAATCGAACTTCGTCAAAGCCGGCGCCACCATCAAGGTTATCGGCACCACCGCCACCTCGAATCACATCATCACCACCCAGGCCGCTTAGTGTATTCCCCTGGGCATCACCTGTGATGTTATCGTTGTTGGCTGTACCTATAACGTTTTCGATATTGTTGAGAACATCTGAACCGCCGTCGCCGTCATTGATAGCGGCGTTTTGCGCCATGTCGATGAGCACGCCGGTACCCGCACCAGAGTAATCAACGGTATCAACTCCGGTGCCGCCATCGAAGGTATCGTCTCCCAGACCACTGATCAGGTTGTCACTACCCGCGCCCCCGCGCAGTGTGTCATCACCACCGGCGCCTTCCAATAAGTCGTCGCCTTCGGCACCTTCCAGAATATTGTTTGCGTTATCGCCAATGATGACGTCATCGCCGGCCGAACCGATCACATTCTCGACCAGTCGCATCGTATCGTCATCGCCGCCGTCAACAGTCACGGTCGCGTCGCCGGCACTGTTCATCACGACATTGATGAAATTAATACCGATCAGCGTCGAGTAGTCGACCGTGTCAAGGCCGCCGCCGCCAATAAACAGGTCGCTACCGGCACTGGCCACAAACAGGTCATCGCCTAGCAAGCCATCTATGGTATCGGCTTGCGCGCTGCTAATAATGACATCTGCCTGGTTGGTACCCGCATAACTTTCGAAGTTAATGAAGGAATCGATGCTGCTGTCTACAGCGTAAGATGCAGTGCCGTTAATAAGGTCTAAGGTAATACCCAGAGACACCAGATCGTCAAAGCGCAATTCGTCGTTGCCGCTTCCACCGTCCAGTGCATCAGACCCTGCCCCACCGCGAATCAGGTCATCGCCAGCGCCACCGCTTAGTTGATTGGCGAGGAAGTCTCCACTTATCGCGTCATCGCCATCGGTACCTATTACGTTCTCAATGTTGCGAACAATATCGTCCTGGTCGCCTGTGACCTGAGCAACCACATCAAAGCTGCCATTCAAGGTGACATCGATGCTGGTCGCACCAGCGAACTGAGAATAATCTAAAGTATCGATGGCCGCACCGCCATCGTAGGTATTTGCACCGCTGCTGGCCACCAGCGTATCGAAGCCTTGACCGCCTTCCAGCAAGTCATCACCGGCACCACCAATCAGCGTATCGTCACCGGCAATCCCGCGTAGAATGTTGTCGTTGCCGTCACCGCGCAAAATATCATTGAATGTCGACCCAGTGACATTCTCTATGCTGTCGAAGGTGTCCAGACCGCCGTCACCGTCGGCAGAGTTGCCAACCGACAGGTCAATGTCTACGGAGTTGGCTGCCAGCCCATAATCCGCTGTATCCGACCCCGCACCACCGATCAGCGTATCATTGCCGGCACGGCCTGATAGAAAGTCGTCACCGTCACCACCGGTTAGAACATTGGCATTTTCATCGCCTGCGATCCGGTCATCAAATGCTGATCCGGTCAGGTCTTCGATGCCTTCGAGTATGTCGCTTCCACCATCACCGTCGTTATTCACTACTCCGGTAGACAAATCCAGATCTACGGCGGACGCGGCCTGACTGTAGTCCGCCGAGTCGCGACCTTCGCCGCCGACCAGAATATCATCGCCGCCTCGACCAGCCAGTACATCATCCCCAGCTCCACCTTCAAAGCGGTTATCGGATTCATCGCCGGTAATGGAATCATCACCATCGGTACCAATGATATTTTCCACATTACGCAAAGCGTCGTTGGCACTGCCGTCCACGATAACGCTGGCATCCTGCGCACCTGCCAAGGTCGTACTGATGGAGTTAGCGCTTTCCAGAACGGAGTAATCAATAGTGTCGCTATCGTCGCCGCCATCGACTGTATCCGATCCTTCACTGGCAAGGATCAGATCATCCCCGGCGTCACCGTTGACAGCGTCATCACCGTCACCGCCGTCCAACGTGTCGATACCGCCGCCACCGGAGACCGTGTCGTCACCCCCGGCGCCGAATAGAATCTGATCATTGTCGTTGCCGGTGATTGTGTCGCCGAACTCCGAACCGCTAACGTCTTCTATGTTACGCAACCGATCCACCTCGGAACCCATCACCGCGGTCGTAAAGCCCTGATTATCAGCCACTTCTGATAAATCTATGCTGACAGCCTGGGCCGCTCGGCTGAAATCGATGACATCGCGTTCCCCGTCACCCCCGTCCAGCTCATCGTTGCCGCGGCCACCTGACAGTCGATCATTGCCGTCTCCGCCGAAAATCGCATTGTCGTCATCAGAACCATGAATGCGGTCGTCGAAGTCGGTGCCAACGATGTTCTCCACCCCTTGCAGGGTGTCGATATTGGATTCATCAATTGTCACGTTGTCTTCCACCAACGTGAGATCGGCATCGATTGCCTTGGTTTCCCCTGAGTAATCCGCGGTATCGGTGCCGCTGCCACCTATTAACAAGTCGTTGCCGCCGCGACCCGCCAGTAAATCATTGCCAGCGCCACCATCCAGCGTGTTATCCGCGTTGTTGCCTATCAGCCTGTCATCGGCCGTACCAGCCCGAATATTCTCTATCTCACGTACCCGATCTACCTGAAACTCAGGGCCATTACGGTCCACGTTGATCTCGGCAAAATCCTGAATCAGCAGAGACAGATCGGCGTCGATCTCCACGCTGAGATCGGAATAATCCACCGTGTCGCTGCCGGAACCACCCACCAGCGTATCATCACCTTCACCGCCTTGCAGTAAATCGTCGCCTTCAGCTCCATCGAGAAAGTCGTCCCCACGATTACCACGAATTACATCGTTGCCGGCACCGGCATTAACCACATCATCAGCAACCGACCCATCTATGGCGTCATTACCGGACCCGGTAAATACCCGGTTAGCGTTAGGGTTATTGGCTAATACCCAAACCTCATCACCACTCTGGTTGATGAAATTCAGGTCCTGTGGACCAAATACATTACGCACAGAAAACAGCTGATCATCTTGAGAGATTAACGCCGTTTCGGGTGGTGGCGTCAGCGGCACACCATCCGCGTCGGTGGTTTCTTCATTGAACTTTGAAGTCACCTTAAACTGCACAGTGAACTCGTCATCTGACGGAACCGGGTAGCTCAGATTCAGCTTTACCGCGCCCCGATCATCGGTTTCAAACTCCTCAATGGTCCACGTATTGCCGCTGAGCGTGCCTCCCTCTATCACAAAATCGTCGGGCAGGCCTGTTAATTCAATCTTGTCGATTTCGAAACCCACTGGGAATTTAGGTGAGATCTCAATCACCCTGGACATCAGGGTGTTGCCAAAGAAATCACTGTGATCGGCTTCTACAACAAGGTCTTCGGTGGCAGTGGAATAGTTCAGTACCTCAGTCGAAAACTGCGATTCGTTCGATGGGTCGAACGCCGAAGCTTCCGAGCCGCCGCCACCTTGTATCAGGCGGACTTCCTCGCTGCCAATCGTGGTGGTCGTTTCGGAACTCGCCAGTTGCAGCAGGTTCAAGTCAAATAGCGCAATGTCCTCAGGTTCAGGTGGCGCTTCGCTGGTGGAGAAGCTGATGGCACTACTCGAATCCTGCGCAACGGCCTTGGCTTCTTCTACAAACGTGCCTTCATCGTCGATCGAACGACGCGTTTGATCGCCTTCATCCTCGTATTCAAATGTATTCTCTGACTGGCTTTGCGATTGCTCTTGCTGAGCTTGAACCGCTTGTTGCAACACAACAAGTACTTCTTGCTGCTGCTGGGCTTCCGCTTCGGCCTCGGCAGCTGCTTCCGCTTTGGCTTCTGAATCCGATTCGGCCTTTTCCAGAGATTCAAAAGTCTCGCGCATAATGCTCGAGATAGCGATGAAGTCTTGCACACTTAAATTACCCACCTCGCCAATCTTGGAAAGTAGGATATGCGTTTCAATTAACTCGTCATCAAAATAGATCTCTGGCGATTCGTCTTCTTCAAATAACAGCAACGCCAAACTATTGAAAACGACCTTGGCATTGTTGGTTTCATTAGTAACGATAATGTCAGAATCAACAATATCAATCTTGGCGTTATCAATAGACACGTCACTGATATTGATTTTTGCCTTAGGCTCAACAGCAACGGAATCTGTGCTGTCGGATTGGGCAAGACTGACATGGATACTAGCTACTTTCTGAACCATCTTTGCTTTTGCTCTCTTTCTTAGGTCTCAGGCGCAATCGTCCCGGCAAAAAACTTACCCGGACGTACTCACTAAGCGTAGAAAAGCCACCTTGAATGGCTAGTTAGCAGTCAATGTGTTAAATGGTTTATGTCAGGTATCTGACAAGCGTCACAGAATTGACAAGATGCTGTTTAGTTATTAAGCAAAGCGTAGTTTGTTTTTTGCTCAGCTTGAGCTAGCGAACCGGCACGGAATACAGGGCGCTAAGAAACCTCTGAATAAGCATGCAATTCCATGGACGCGCGAGCGACCCCCGCCGCCTTCAGCATCCCATAGAAGCTATCAAGAAAGTGAGAGATAGAGTAATTCGCCAGCATGTAATTCTGCGCAGACTGAACAGTTTTCATTCGCGTCGTTTCACTATCCAGTATCGCTAACAAACTCGCACACCAATCATCTGGGGTCGCGACCAATGTGCCACGATCTGTGCCAATCACTCCTCGATAAACTGAATGATTACTAGCCACTACGCTGGCACCTACTGCGCTGTACTCCAGCCACTTGGTGCTTGACTTATAATCGTTGAATCGTATGTTGCTCAATGGGCACAAACCAACAGACCAACGCCTGCTGGCCAGAATGGAAAGAAATTGATCATATTTCCAGTCGGGCGGAATAAGCCTTACCCGATCGCCAAACCTGTCCAACTGCGGTGGCTTAGGAATCGTACCCAGTAGCTCAAACTCAGCGTCGGGGCGATGCTCGAGTACACTCACAATTCCATCAAGTGCCACAGCTAAGTCTCGCTCATGCCCAAAGCCCATGTAACCAAAGCGCATGGGACGCGATTGATCATAGCTTTGAATAACCTGGCCCGGGCACAGTCTTTGTGCCGTATAAACAGGGGTGCTGAAACCCAGAATTTTTAGGCTGTCACTTAACGACGCGGTCGCGGAATAAATTAAATCTGCCTTGCGCAGCTGATAGAGCAAGCGTTGCTGGCGCACAGGATCAGAATAGTATTTATGTTTTTCCTGCCCAATATCAACGGGCACGTCCAATAAATTGTCATCGAGACAGCAGACCACCCGAGCACCGAGCTCATGTGCTCGATTGAGAATACCCTGTGCATACATTCCAGTGTAGCGACAGAAAATAACCACATCCGGCTGCAACCGTGTCAACACTCTGTCTGCGTAGGTTCTAAACACCAGTTTACCCGCACCCCTGACCCTACCCACAGCACCAATGTCTGTCTCAGTCAGTACCTCGCATTCAATCTCACCGGTATCAACCTTGTCGCGCAATGGATGAGTAAACGCCAGCTGCAAGGTAGGCATAGTTGGAGAGTTAGCGACCAACAACATTTTCAATGGCGATCGTTTTGCAGTATGGGTTGCTGCGCGCTGGGTGGCACGGTATTCGTTGGTGGCTATCTGTTTCAGAGGCATATATGCATTCTGCATGAAACGCTCAAATGCGCCATGGTCAGCGTTTGCTGCAATTGATGCTTGATAACTGCGCTGCAAACGCTCTCGTTTTCGATTAGCCAGAATCACCCGTTTATGCGGGACGTAACCAGCTTGTCGATCAATGGCCTGGTATTTTTTTCGGTCCAGCTCTGACAATGGGTCAAATTGAGGGCCTGACATTTCATCCAGCTGTTGCAGCAACGAGGGCCTCGCGTATTCCAGCTGAATTTCCCTCTCGATACTCTCCCGGCTTATTGCGCCTTCACGCAGCATTTCATACAGCGTGGCGAGCCATAAATGGCCGTGCCGATTGGCTGCAGAAACCCAGGGCTGAATGTGCATATCCGTGTAATGCAGATTGCAGGTAGAACTGTCCCAATGCTCCAGACTGTTCCATTCTGGCGGCACGGCGTATCCCAGCTCGTGTTCCTTGAGAATGCACAGTTCACTCATTAGTTCCTGATAAGTGTATTGGCCATCAAGCCCAGCAATAATTGTCTCGGCATTCCAGTTCAGACGTCCGCAATCAAGTACGCTAACCGCTGTTTGTTTAGGCCGTGATTTCATTCCAAACAACGCCTTAGCACCGCCCTGCGCAACAACATCACTTTGAATTAACATCTTGTGTCCATTCATTGGAATGTCCCACAGGTCGCCAATATCGGAAAATACCAGCATGTCAGCGTCCATATAGATCGCCTTGCCTTGATGACCGTTGAGTTCTGGAATCGCGAATCGACTGAAGGAAAAACCAGTGCGCGCGAGCTGACGTTTATCTTTGGGCTCAGGCAACTCCACATGTTCAAGACTGTGAACATCGAATCGGCGTCGAGTGTGTTTTGCAATACTGTATTCCAGTACTTGCAAACCGATTCGCTGAGAGCGGTCAGTGCCTACGTAGACTTGAATCGTTGCTGTGTTCTGCCTCATCCGTGCCCGCTATAACCCACAGTAAAACAGCGCCATGCAAACCATATATGGGCGGGCAGCTGCATTAATGTAATGAGATTACGGCGTCCTTGCTGTATTTATGGTCTAATTTTATGTGCGCGACCCTCTCAGTGTAGCCCAATAATTTGCAAAGCTTCCAACGGGTGGTATTAATTCTGTGCAAAGCCTGGTCAGAAACAGCAACTCCTACTCTCAAAGGAGTCGAATACTGGGTTCGTTCTCAATGCGATCTACGATAACACCAATACGCCGAATAAGCGCACCCGCATCCAGTAGGGCTTTTTCTGCATCCCGAGATAAAATTATCAACATGCCTCCATTAGTCTGTGGGTCCAGCAGTAAATCTCTTTTCACGTGGGATACAGATTGCGAAATTTCACAGCTGTTAAGATAGTGTAATAGCTCCGGAAACAAGCTCGAATGATAACCCTCCGCAATTAAGCGCTCGGCACCTGCTAATGCCGGGATTGCCACCACATCCAGCTCCGCGGCAAAACCTTCAGCGGGCAGCATTTCCAGCAAGTGTCCGATGAGTCCAAAGCCGCTTATGTCAGTTACCGCGCTTGGTGAAATTGCTTTCAAGCGTTGCCACAAGTCTCTATTACTCGTCAGCATGCTGTTCAGGGTTGAATCTAGCTCACTCACTTTTGCAGCAGACTGCATGTCGGCGGCTAACACTACTCCGGTGCCCAAGGACTTACTCATAACGATTACGTCGTCATGATGCGCTCCATACTTGGACCAGCGATTATGCAAAACCATTTCGCCATTCACAACCACACCAAGATGGTCTTCTACGCCTTCCGAGCTATGACCGCCAGCCAACGCGGCGTCATGCATTTTCAAGGCATCACTAACACCTTGCATCATTCTCAGGTGGTCGCGTTGTTGCAAGCGAGAATGTGAGAACTTCAAATTTGTCCATACTTGCGCATATTTAGGCGTCGCCCCCATTGCATACAAGTCATTCATGGCATGATGAACGGCGATCTTGGCAAACAGATAGTGATCTTCGGTAAAACTACGAAATCCATCAATACTTTGCACCATCACCCTATCGTTTGAAGGCTGCCACACTGCGGCGTCTTCAATAGTGTGCAAGGCGGGATGTAAGTTCGCGCTGTCAGTGGCTGGCAGCTTGGCAAGGTTCTCATAGAGTCCGGCAGGTCCTAACTTGCTTCCGCATCCAGCACAGTGCATTTTATTGTCAGCACCCTCAGTACCAGACAATTGTGAATCAGAACTCATTGCAACACTACCCGACAATTCACTGAACTGTCGCATAAAGGCTATGTCTATCGCACGCTTCCAGCGCCAGACCCATCGGCCTGATAACGTCAGACCGTTTCGACAGGCAATTGCGTGTTTATCACCTAGCGTAATCAGTCTCAGGAATTCCGATTGAAGTCGTACTTTCTTAAGCGATTCTTCGGAAAAATACCGCCTTAGGTTTTCTGCCAAAAAGGGCGCCTGTCTAACCGCATAAACACCTGCTTTTGGCTTGGGCTGATTAATCAAACAAGCGATGTCACCGGCAGCGAATACATTTTTGTGAGAGACGCTTTGTAGGTAATCGTTTACCTTAATAAAGCCATTGTTGTCACAGGTCAGGCCGCTCTGTGATGGCCAGTCTGCGGCAACGGCATCGGTGCTTAAAAACACCTTCTCCATGGCTAGAAAATCGCCGTTAGTTGACCAAACCCCTTCTGTACTTACTTTGTGCAGAGTGAAATTTGGGTGTTGCTGAACATTCAACAGAGCAAGTTGCTTAGCCATTAGCTTCACCGCTCTTGCCGGCGCGCCTGGCATCACATGCGCGCTGTTATACAGCAAGTGCAAATGGCAGTTATCTAGATCACGCAATCTATGCGCCAGCGCCAGACATAGCTCTGTGCCGCCAACACCCGCACCAACCACTGCAATATTCTGCGGGGTGGATCGCATACTCAGCTGTTTTTCCAGCTCTGTCCATTGTCTATGGAACTCGGCAATCGGTTTCACTCCGGTTGCGAATTCAAAGCCTTCGATAGTGTCAAATGACGGACAGGAACCTGTATCTAGTGACAAACAGTCATAGGATACAGGTGCGTGGTTTTCTATGTAAATTTCGCGCAATTCTAGTTCAAGTTTAATCACACGGCCTTTTACAAATCGAATACCCGCCGCTCTGCACAAGGAATTCAAGTCAATCAGCGTGTCTTCTTTCTCGAAATGACCGGCAACGTAACCTGGCAACATGCCTGAATAAGGCGTGTCGCCTTGCTCGGATACCAGAGTAATACGCACCTGCGGTATTGCGTTCATGGCAAATGCTTTTATGGCCAACACATGAGCGTGACCGCCACCAACCAACACCAAATCGTGTTTATAGAAAGGTGCGCTTTGCATTAAGGAACCTCTGAACCAGTATGCAATATCTGTGAACTCCAGTCGCACTGGTACTCATTCAACCATTGTAAGAGGTCTTGGTGTTCGCCCGTGAACACTACTCTTTCCTGTTGCTGACTCAGTTGATAGTCATACATTTTGTCATAATATTCAGTGAGCAGCTGCTTAAAGATCACGTCAAAGCCGCTCCAATCCTGTTGAGACCGAAGTAGCTGTATCGCCTCGGGGAGCAGCCTGGAAAGTTGCTGATGCCGGGCGCCACCGAGGCGTTTTCTAATTCGGTCAAACGATGATTGAATCGATTTGTGCAGCTTATCCCATGCGCCGTCCGGTGTAGGCTGCTCTTTCAAAAAAAAATCCAGCGCAAACTGTATGTAGTCACGCCGCAGACGCTGCAATCGATCGTATGAACTCGCCAGTAATCGCACTTGAGGTGCCTGATTCATTGCTGCTTGCAAGGGTGCAGGCAAATTCAAGCGGCCAATCAGTCTCGACTCGGCTTCGATCAGAATAGGTCCCGGCCCTGCCGCATCTTTCTGTATCCAGTCAATAATCATCGCATTTTCGAAATCAATCTGGCTAGGTTGCGAATCAGGCATAGCCCCAAATGCGCTGCCTCTATGATTGGCGTGCCCTTCCAGGTCAATGCTACGCCCATAATCCAGCAAGAAATCTGTCTTGCCAACGGCCGTAGCCCCTGCAACAACTAACAAACGACTGCTTTCTGACAGACGCTGCAATTCGCCTAGCAGAAATCGCCTCATTGATTTGTAACCGCCTTCAATCAATGGGTAGTTTACGCCTGCTTCCATTAACCACTGCTGGGCAGTACGAGAACGCAGACCACCTCGGTAGCAATACAGATAGCCATCCGGATAACGCCGAGCGTGCAGAAGCCAAGCGCCCATGCGCTGCGCACGAACATCCGGCGAAGCTAATTCCAGACCGCGTGCGATGGCAGCCTCTTGGCCACTGAGCGCAAACACGCAACCGATATCGTGGCGTTGCGCATCATCAAGAATCGGAAGATTAATTGCATTAGGAAATGCACCTTCTGCAAACTCGACAGGTGCGCGAACGTCCATCAGCGGCTTATTGTTTACGAATAAATGTCGGAAGTCGTCGGCGCTGATAATGGCCATGCCTGACATGTTATTCGGGCACGCTCATTGGTATCAGTGGCAATTCATGCTCGGGCATGCCACCAAAAGCAACTGCGCAGCGCGAGAAAGTATTGAATAGCAGCAGGGCAACTGACATGTGTGCGAGTTCAGCGTCGCTGAATTCTTCTCGCAGCTGCTTCTCTAATTCCTCGCTAATGCGCTCCGGCGACTTTAGATAACATTCGCAAAAAGTGAGTATCAGTTTTTCTCGCTCACTCAAATCGCTGACCGCGTAGTGCTCATCAATTTGTTCGATCTTCTGTTCGGTCAAACCGGCCTCGGTTGCTATGTCATATCGTACGGCTTTGCAGAACACGCAACCTACTTCCCTGGCATTGCACAGTCGAATCATTTCAAGTTCTGCAGGGTTTAGAGGGCCATCATTCCACACGGCAGCGTTAAGTCTCAAATAAGGCTCTACGACTTCAGGTACCAAGCCAAGTGCTGAGTCCCGTACCACGTCACCGGTTTTGTTTGCAGGCGTGGTGGTGATACGCGGTGCAGTCATTGTGCGTGTTCCGCTTGTTCCGAACACTCAGCCAAACCCCAAAGCGTAGCAAGTCGAGTTTCCGCGTAGAACACACCTAAGGCTTGAACCAGCGCGACCAGACCCGGCTCTCCTACGGTCTGCTTCACGGCGTCAGATTGCGCATCAGTGATTGCGTGCACGTCCATAGCATACACTTCTGTGAATGCCAGGCAGGCCTTCTCAAGTAGTGTGAATTGCTCGTGATCAGGCCAATGAGCAACCGCTTTTGCCAACTCTTCAAATTCTACGCTGGTATTGTTATCGACTTTGGCGCGATGCAATTGCGCCATTCGTATTTTGCACAGCGGCAGCACACTGGGCGGAAGCTGTGGCAGTCCGCTAAAGCTTCGCTGAAAATCAGTGAGCAGGGGGCTCAATTCTGAGTGCTGCGCCAGCCATTTGCTGATTCCGCTCATCGCTTGATTTTCAGTCACTGTTGTATTGTCACAGATATAACCATGCAGCATTATAGGGATTCCTAAACATCATTTGTAGGAATGGTGAAGTCGTGCCAATATCTTTGGGAGCCGCAAGGAACTGATAGAGGCACCCTATGGCTGAACTAGACCCGCTTTTGCTGTCGCGACTGCAGTTCGCACTGAACATCAGCTTTCACATCCTGTTTCCCAGCTTGTCGATAGGCTTGGGTTGGCTACTCTTTTATTTCCGAGTGCGCAATACTATCAGCGGTGATCAGGCCTGGGCATATGCTTACCATTTTTGGGTGAAGGTATTTGCATTGACGTTTGCGCTGGGTGTGGTCTCAGGCATTGTCATGAGCTTTCAATTCGGCACTAACTGGCCAGGGTTTATGGAGCGCGCCGGGAATATCGCCGGCCCACTGCTGGGCTATGAGGTATTGACCGCTTTTTTCCTGGAAGCCAGTTTCCTGGGTATCATGTTGTTTGGTAAAAACCGTGTGTCGAATCGCGTGCATTTGGTCGCGAGTTTTTTCGTGGCATTTGGTACAACCTTGTCCGCATTCTGGATTCTGGCACTTAACTCCTGGATGCAAACGCCTACTGGTTATCGCATTGAGAATGGTCAGTTCTTTCCTGAAAGCTGGCTGGAGATAATATTTAACCCAACGTTTCCCTATATGTTCACCCATATGATGAACGCTTCCTTTTTAACCGCTGCTTTTTTCGTTTGTGGCATCAGTGCCTTGCGCATTCGCAATGGTCTGGATGGACCGGCCACTCGAAGAATACTTCGCTCTGTTGTCTGCATTGCTGCAGTACTCGCACCATTACAGGTTCTGATTGGCGACTTTTATGGCTTGCACGTCAGCAAGACTCAACCAGCGAAAGTTGCAGCACTGGAGGCCGTTTGGGAAACCACCCGAGGTGCCAATCTAACTTTGTTCGGCTGGCCAGACGAGACTCTTAAGGAAACCAAATATAGCGTAGAAGTTCCAAAGCTTGGCAGTTTAATATTAACGCATGACCTTAATGGAGAAGTACGAGGCCTCAACGAATTTGAAAACGCGCATCCTCCCGTAGCGCCTGTATTTTTCGCGTTCCGAGTAATGGTCGGTATTGGCGCACTGATGATAATTACGGCCTGGCTGGGCGTTTGGCAAACCCGTAGCGGCCGCGAGCCCAGTGCTTGGGGACTGCGATTTATGTCGTGGATGACATTCTCAGGCTGGATTGCAACCCTCGCGGGCTGGTACGTGACCGAGATAGGTCGCCAACCATTTATTATCTATGGTCAGTTGCGTGTGGCCGATATTGTCGCAGACCATGGCCAAGGCACATTGTTAGGCTCCTTATTGGCTTACGCAGTGGTCTATTCTGTGCTGCTTATCGCGTACATCGGAACCATTCGCTTTATGGCCAGTAAGCCAGCGGCTTCGCTGGCGATGCAGGCGCGGTGGACTCGAACTGGAGAATCTCATGGCTGAGTTCTTACCTGTTTTTTACTTCTTCATCATGGGTCTGGCCTTGCTGGTATACGTTGTACTTGATGGTTACGATTTAGGCATTGGATTGTTATTTCCATGGGCATCTGACCTAGAGAAGGACTTGATGATCGCAAGCATCGGGCCGTTTTGGGATGCGAACGAAACCTGGATAGTGCTAGGTGTGGGCGTTTTGCTCATCGCTTTCCCACAAGCCCATGGCGAAATTCTGGCCGGCCTTTATATTCCTGTCACGATTATGCTGCTTGGTCTGATATTGCGCGGCGTTGCGTTTGAGTTTCGGGTTAAGGCCGGTGAGCGATACAAAAAGAACTGGAACCAATGCTTTTTTATCGGATCGTTAACGGCAAGCCTAGCACAAGGCTGGATGTTGGGCGCTTACATCACTGCCCTTGAGTTCGATACCATCAGCCTGCTGTTTTCTTTCTGCATCGCGCTGACTCTGCCGGCATTGTATGTATTGCTGGGTTGTGCGTGGCTGCTGATCAAGACAGAAGGTGATCTATACAATAAATCCATTAACTGGGCCCGACTTATGTTGGCACCAATGGCCACTGGTCTGGTGCTTGTTTCAGTGGCAACGCCGCTGGTCTCGGCGTCTATAGCGGAGAAGTGGTTTACGGTTCAGAGTTTTATTGGACTTCTACCGATACCATTGAGCTGCGCAATCGCGCTGCTTACCATTGCCGCCATGCTAAGACATCCAAATTGGTTGTTTGGTGGTCGTGAATGGTTTGTATTCGCGGCTTTGCTGGTGGTATGTCTGATGGCCTGCATTGGGTTGGCATACAGCCTGTACCCCTACATCATCATAGACCGGCTTACCTTATGGGAAGCTGCGGCTGCAACGGAGTCTTTGCAGTTCATAGCGTACGGAGTGGTACTGACTGTGCCAGCGATTGCAGCATACACTGCATTTACCTACTGGGTGTTCAGAGGGAAGAGTTCTACGTTAAGCTACGGCGATATCGAATAAACCACTTAGCAATGTCAGTCGGCGTCTTCGCCCAAGGCGAGTAGCGAGGCATTACCACCGGATGCCGTGGTATCTGTGGACACATGCTTTTCCAGCACGAGCCGCCTCAGCAATTGCTCGCCAACGGGCTCATTGATCAAAGCGATCAGAGCGCCATCACGATGTCTTAACTGTCGCTCCAGTCTGGCCAATTCATCGTCTGCTACATTGCTAAGCAAGCCGTTCATTGCAGGCAAAGATAACAACTCAGCAACATCACCAGGACTTTGTAGCGTACAAGCCTGATAGCAATTGTCAGGGATTGCCTGCAGCGCCTGCTCTACAGAGTGTGGCGCTTGGCCAGCAGGAATACCCGCCAGCACAACGTTACCCATTACCAGCGCCATACAAACAGACAGCATCGATTCGTCGTCCCTTGAATTCACGGCGCACAGCAAGCCCCTGGGTGTTTGAGAGAGCAGGTTTTGCTCACCCGTTGGGCCTTTCATTTCACGGGGCTCATCCAGCTCAAGCAAAGCGAACTGCACTAAGCCATTCATGCGCGACCAATGAGCGTCACATAGGCCACAATGTCCCAATGCCTGTTGCAGAACATCCCATCGCTCAGCCATGGGTTTTGCCGACCATTGTTTATGACGTACGAGTAGATCGTCCTGTTGTGCTTGTCGCTGTTTGCTGATATTTGCGGGGCCATGCGACTGAGCCGGCAGTTCCGCCAAACTGTTATGACGAATGCTAACGTTATCGTCGCGTTTCTGACAAAGCAATCGATACAAATACGAAGGCCCGCCCGCTTTTGGTCCTGTGCCAGATAAACCATGGCCTCCAAACGGTTGCACGCCAACAACCGCTCCAATCGTATTGCGATTAACATATATATTACCGGCATCAACACCAATGGCGGCTTTTTCGCAATTCGCATCAATACGCGAATGCACACCAAAGGTGAGACCAAAGCCAGTACCATTCACTGCTTCAATCACCTTGTCGAGTTCGTTGCTGCGATATCGAACAATATGCACAACCGGCCCAAATACCTCGCCTCGCAACAAATCAATACTCTCTATTTCATAAAGGCGCGGGGCAAAAAATGACCCTTGGGAACACTGTTCGCTCAGCTCACATTCGTACACTAATCGTGCTTTGCCACCCGCACACAAGCCGTCCATATAATCGACGTGACGCTGCAAGGATTGAAGTGCACCTTGATCAATCACTGGGCCCACATCAGTGGTTAATTCCGCGGGGTCACCAATACCGAGTTGTTGCATGGCGCCCGAGATCATGTCGATTGTTTTGTCAGCCGCGTCATCTTGAATATACAAAACCCTTAGTGCGGAACAACGCTGACCTGCACTTTGAAATCCGGAACTGATCACGTCATCTACCAGTTGCTCAGTAAGAGCGGTTGAATCCGCAATCATGCAATTCTGACCACCGGTTTCGGCAACCAGGGGCACCCGCGGCCCAGGTCGGTCGGCAAGCACTTGTGCAATTCGCCGTGCCGTTGCCGTAGACCCTGTGAACATAACCCCATGTATGCGCGCATCTGGCACAAGATACTGACCGGCCACTGCGCCTTGGGCACAGACAATCTGTAATACATCGTCAGGAAGCCCACACTCGTTTAGCAACGCAGCCGCTTTCAATGCAACCATGCTAGTCTGTTCTGCAGGCTTGGCGATCACACAATTGCCTGTGGCCAGCGCGGCGGTTACCTGCCCTAGAAATATAGCGAGAGGAAAATTCCACGGGCTGATGCACAACATGGTACCCAATGACTCAAGCTGTGGGTGCTGTATTGCGATGGCCTCGGCCTGAGAGCCGTAGTACCGGCAGAAATCAATGGCTTCACGAACTTCGCCAACGCCATCGTTTAAGGTTTTGCCAGCCTCTTTGGCACACAAGGCAATAAACTCATGCTCTTTGGCCTGTAAAGCATCTGCAAAACCGCACAAAATGTTTGCTCTGTCAGAAGCGTTCGTTGCTGACCAGGCTGTACATGCGCGCTCGCTTCGCGATAGGGCGTTTTCACAATCCTCTTGTTCGGCAAGCGAAATGTAGCCAATGCATTCGCTTGTATTCGCGGGATTGAAAACCGGCTGCTCCTTGCTTCCGGCCTGGGGCTCCCCAGCGGCCCTAACTGCCGCAGCCGTCCAGCTTTCGATGACTTGAGCTAATTGTTGATGTTCGCATTCATCACTAAGATCAATACCCGCAGAGTTCTGACGTTCCGCGCCGTATATGTCTGCCGGTAAAACGATGCCTGGGTTTTGTGCTTGCGACCACGCAAGCGCTTTGGCCACCGGATCGGCAACCAGTGCTTGCAATGGCACCGAATCGTCTACGATCTTATTCACGAAAGAGGTATTCGCACCGTTTTCCAACAAGCGTCTTACCAAATACGCGAGCAAATCTTCATGTTCACCAACTGGCGCATAGATACGACAAGGAATTTTTATTTCTGCCATCAAGCTGTCGTAAAGCTCGTCACCCATACCATGCAGGCGCTGAAACTCATAGCCTTCATAGTCGCCAGCAATTTCTAATATCGCCGACACACTGTTGGCGTTGTGTGTTGCAAACTGTGGATAGATAACATCTCGGCTTTCAAGCAATACCCGCGCACAAGCGCGATAGGAAATATCCGTTGTCGCTTTTCGAGTGAAGACCGGATAACCACTCATCCCTTCCAATTGCGCGTGTTTTATTTCCGCATCCCAATAGGCGCCTTTCACCAGCCGCAACATCAGTCGTCGTTGTTCCTGCCGGGCTAATCCGACCAGCCATTGCACAACGTCTAAAGCACGCTTCTGATAGGCTTGCACAACCACGCCGAACCCACCCCAATCGCCAAGCTCTGGGTCGGTATAGACTCTCTCAATTAATTCCAGCGAGAGTTCGAGGCGATCAGCCTCTTCGGCGTCGATGGACACGCCAATGTCGTAGCTTTTCGCCAGCAATACCAGTTGCTTTAAACGTGGGAAAAGCTCCGCATGCACGCGCTCTCGATTAGCGTATTCGTATCTGGGGTGCAGCGCTGATAATTTGATTGAGATACCAGGTCCTTCCAGATGGTCCCGGTTTTCAGACAATCGACCTATCTCATTGATTGCATCTTGATACGACTGCAGATACTCATCCGCCGCCGCTTGAGTACGACTGGCCTCGCCCAACATATCGTAGCTATAGCGGTAACCTCGCTGTTCTTGAGGCGCCGCATTTGCACAGGCCTCTGCAATGGTTTGACCCAGTACAAATTGCGTACCCATGATTCGCATCGCCTGGCGCATTGCTACGCGAATTACCGGTTCACCAAGCCGACCAACCACTTTACCCAAACCTAGCAGACTGCGATTGCCGTCGCTTCGATTAAAACCAACAACCTTACCGGTTAACAGCAAGCCCCAGGCAGAGGCATGAACAAAAAATGAATCCTGCGATTCCAGATTAGCCGCCCAATCGCCTTTTAGAATTTTGTCCTGGATGAGTTTGTCTGCGGTGTCGTTATCTGGAACCCGTAAAAGCGCCTCAGCCAGGCACATCAAGACTATGCCTTCTTCGGAACTGAGATCGTATTCATTCAGCAATGCCTGAACGCCAGACTCACCAGAGGCAATATCGCGCACCTGCTTTGACAGACTCAGTGCGCGATTCTGAATGCGATCTATCGCCTCCGATTCGCTTTGCGCCAGCGGCATCAGTCGTGCCAGCACCTCTTCTTCACTACTTCGGTGATAACGCCTTATTGCAGCTCTAAGCTCGCTAACAGATTGCATGACTTAACCGTTAAGTGTTTACGTCAGTGACCTGCAGATGCTGCGGCAGCGGCTTCCTGCAAACGCTTGGCACGCCATGACTGCTGTATCACATATTGACGAATATTTTCAGACTCTTCCCGATCGAGAACATCGCCAAGCTGCGGCATGCCACGCTCTTTGAGAATTCCATCAATCACTACCGACTGCCATGCATTGGAGTCTTGTAAGAACGCGGAGCCTCGCAAGTCGGGAATCAGCAATCCGGACACGGCGTTTAAGCCATGGCAGCCCATGCACGTGTCCTGATACGCTCGAAATCCCTTGGTTATTTCATCATCGCTAGCTGTCAGCTCTGGTGGATTGAAATTCACTACGCGTTGCCAATTAACCGGAGGCAATTCCTGCTTCGCACCCAGCTTGAAGGTCAGTACGCGACTGACGTTAGGCAGGCTACCGTCTTGAACATATTCGCCAAACACCAAAGCAAACGCACCGCCCCATCCGGCATTCACAGTAATGTATTGTTCGCCGTCTATGGTATAGGTCATTGGCGGAGCCACAACACCGGTTTGCGCGGGGAAGTCCCATAACTTTTCACCATCGTTTGCTTTATAAGCAACAACATTGCCATCAGCAGTACCTTGAAAAACCAAGCCACCGGCCGTGCTCAGCACACCACCATTCCAGGGGCCTTTATGCTCCACCCGCCACGCTTCTTTTTGAGACACCGGATCCCAGGCTAACAATCGACCTTGCATCAGTGCGCCCATCGCTTTCCGTTCGGCATCCGCATCGGGCAGGCTACCCACAATACCATCAGTACCAACGTTCGCTACGCCGGGGCGAAATTTGTAGTTAGCGTCATTCCCATACATGGCAGGAAAATCCAGCACAGGTATGTAAACAAGTCCGGTCTGCTGACTAAATGACATCGGGTGCCAATTGTGTCCGCCCAGATAGGATGGGAAAATCAGCGCAGGCTCTTCGGTGTATCTGGCCCCGGGCACTTCCACAGGGCGGCCGGTTTCCATATCAACATGGGTAGCCCAAGTTAGGTTGATAAAATTATTGGCTGATAGTAACTCACCCGTTTCTCTGTCAATGACATAGAAAAAACCATTCTTGGGTGCTTGCATCAGCACCTTGCGATTTTTGCCGTCTAGTTCCAGCTCGGCTAAAACAATGTGTTGGGTGGCCGTGTAATCCCAGGTTTCACCTGGCGTAGTTTGATAGTGCCAAACGTAGTCACCAGTATCTGGCTTAAGTGCCACAATCGAAGAAAGGAACAAGTTATCGCCACCACCGGGCGAGCGAATCATCTGATTCCAGGGCGTGCCATTGCCAACACCAATGTAAAGCATGTCCAGCTCAGCGTCGTAGGCCATGGAATCCCATACAGTACCGCCACCGCCAGCCGTCCACCATTTTCCTTTCCAGGTCTCGGCGGCCATCTTCATCGTGTCATTCTCAAAGCCTTGTTCGGGGTTTCCGGGCACGGTGTAAAAGCGCCAAGCCATGGAGCCATCTTCAACGTTATACGCTGAAATAAAACCACGAACGCCAAATTCCGCTCCGCCATTTCCTATCATCACCTTGCCTTTAATGACGCGCGGCGCACCTGTGATGGTGTAGGGCAAGTTGGTATCGACCGTGGCCACGTCCCACAGCACTTTGCCGTCATTGGCATTTAGCGCGATCAGGCGGCCATCAAATGAGCCAAGGAATACCTTGCCTTGCCAAACCGCCACACCTCTATTGACCGCGTCACAGCAACCATGGCGTATTTTTTCTCGGGGAACTTGTGGGTCATAAGTCCACAGCAAGGATCCATCCCGTGCGTCCAAGGCGTGAACAATGCTCCAGGCCGACGTCGTGTACATAACACCGTCTACTACAATGGGGGTGGCTTCAACACCGCGTTTGGTGCCCAAATCAAAAGACCACGCCAATCCCATATCGCCAACATTCTCGGTCGTGATTTTATCCAGAGGGGAGTAACGCTGTTCCTTATAGGTTCGACCATGTGCCATCCAGCTGCCCGGTTCAGCGTTAGCATTCAATAATCTGCGGCCATCAACCGCAGCTGCTTGCTTGTTTTCCTGGGTGGCTGCTGGTGCCGCCGCATCTCTGTCAGGTGCTTCGGTCTTTCCGCAAGCCGCTACACCGAACAGTAGTAAAGACAGGACAATTGCGCCAGAACTACGCACCGAACAGTGTTTCAACATGGCTGTTTTCACCTATTATATGTTTGCAGCAAGGCTATCACGTTTTCTGGTAAAATCCGCTGCTTTCTTGAATTCTGGAACGCAGAACAATGGGTCAAGCCGACAAAGTACTCGCCGTAAACAATGATCTCCCCATCCGCACCGATGCGGCCGTGCACAGTGGTAAAGTTCGGTGCGTGTACTGGCTAAACGAGGCTGATAGTGCAAGGCTAATTAGTGAGCGTGGCTATAACGTGGCGCCCAATGCACCGCTGGCGGTAATGGTGATTAGCGATCGCATTTCAGCGTTTGAGTGCATGTGGCGAGCTGAAGGCGGTATGGCCGGCGTTCCCAGCAAGGGTGCTGCCCTGAATGCGATCTCAAACCACTGGTTTGAGAGCTTTCGTGAAGCGGGTCTGGCCGACAGCCATATTCTTGAAGTGCCCCACCCTCTGGTTTGGATAGTACAAAAAGCACGGCCGGTCATGATTGAGGCCATCGCCAGACAATACATTACAGGATCAATGTGGCGCGGTTACCAGCGCGGTGAACGCGAAATTTGCGGTATTCAATTGCCGAATGATCTGGAAAAAGATCAGCGCATGCCAGAACTTCTGATCACTCCTTCAACCAAGGGTATTCTGACTGGCATTCCCGGGGTGCCTGAAATTGATGACGTCAACATCACTCGCACTGATATTGAGACGAACTTCGAAGCGTTCAAGTTCAGCAGCAAAGCAGACATCACATTGTATGAAAAACTTCTGAGTGATGGTTTCAGTTTGATCAGTGACCGGCTGGCTGATATAGGCCAAATATTTGTCGACACGAAGTTTGAGTTCGGTTACGTTGACGACTCCGACGGCAATGAAAAACTGATTTATATGGATGAAGTAGGTACGCCGGACTCATCACGAATGTGGGACGCCGACGCCTATCAGAAAGGAAAAGTGGTAGAGAATTCCAAGGAAGTATTTCGCCAGGCACTTCTCGCACATTTTCCCGATCCAGATATTTTAACCAATAAAGATCGAATGTCAGAACGCACACCATTGGCAGAAAACAACGAACTGCCGTTGGAGATTATGCAGAAAGTATCAGATACCTATGTTGAGATGGCAGAGAAAATTATTGGCCGTAAGCTGGAAGTGTCCGATAACCCCAAGGCTGAAATTGTAGATGTACTGAATAGCGAATACGGCTTGATTAACTAGCCCTGTCAATAACAGCTGAACGGAAGCTCGCAAGAGCGTCCACACGCCTACTGACAATCCATTTCATCCAAGACTCGAAATTCGACTCGTCTATTCTCGGCACGCCCTTCGGCCGTGTCGTTGCTAGCTACTGGTCTTGATTCGCCATAGCCTGCGGAGCTGATCTGTTCTGCATTCACGCCTCTGTACACCATGTATCGTCGTACAGTCTCAGCTCGTCTTTTGGACAAATCGTCATTGGTTTCTTCTGAGCCTTGAGAATCTGTATGCGCCTGTATTTCAACAGCCGTATTGGGCGCGCGTTTCAGCGCTTCTGCAAAAGGCTGTAATGCCTGCTGCCCTGCCTGAGACAAAGCCGCCGAACCGCTAGCGAAGTTAACACCGGGCACAACACCACTAAACTGATCGCAAGACAGTTTCGCCACGCGTTCCAAAGCGGTAGCTGAGTTGGTTTCGCGCGGTTGTGGAATCGGAGCGGGAGGAATTGCCGGTGCAGCCACCTCTCCTCTTTCCGGCGGGGCGATCAGTGAAGGGCGCTTGGGCCGCTCACCACCAAAGTAACGGTTGATGGATGCCGCGGCGTACCAGGCATCGGTATCGTAGCGATCGACATCCAGGCGAATAAACCATGGAGAGCCTGGCGAGTGAAAGTGCGCTCCAACGCCAATGGCGAGTTGCGCATCAGTAACTTCATCAAAGCGCACGGTACCTCCATCGTCTTCTGCTTTATTGTTAATCGCGGCCACGCCAGCCTTGGCGTAGACGTTCCACCATGACTGCGGTTTTCGCAATAAATAGCCAGCCATTAATGAAGGCACCTGATAACTAATGGCCGCATCAGGAAACGCCCTATCAAGCACGGGCACTCGGTTACCCAGCCCCGCTTCGCCAATGTCAGCGTATTTCAATTCAGCGAACCAATGCGGCTTAAAATGCCAGCCAACCATGATCTCCCAGCCATCAGAGGCATCATCATCTGTGCTCCAGCCATTCGACTCGCGCTCAGGCTCAACGTGCGATGCACCGTAGCCAATACCCGCATACCAGCAGTCTCTAAAAGTATGAGCGTCTTCATTTTCCAGACCGCAATCGGTTTTGCCTGCCGCTTTACTGCTCGGTGCAACTGTTAGCAAACAAAGAGCAAGCATGCCGAGCAATGAACCTAAGCCGGCAGCGCCACCGCCACCATCTATTGAGGTAATCAACTCGCCGTCAGTGTCTGCCTGCAAGCGATCAGGAATGCCGTCGTTATTGAAATCGCCCCCGTCTGCACTTTCAAGCGCATCGCTGAACCCATCGTTATCACTGTCGGTGTCGCGAAAGTCGGCTAGACCATCGGCATCAGTGTCTACGGGCATGACAGGATCAGCACCGGCTTCCACAGCGTCTGGAATTCCATCGTTGTCACTGTCGGTGTCCATGTCGTCGTTGTTGCCATCAGCATCGGTATCTTCACCCATCTCTATAGAGTCAGGAATACCATCGGAATCCGAATCTGCATTGGGATCTGGACCGGGACCGGGTCCAGGTCCACTGTCAATATCATCGCCTGCATTACCGGACGTGGGATCAGTTCCGTTGTTTAACACTTCTATTCCATCGGCCACACCGCCGTCATCCGTATCCGTGTCCAACGGGTCAGTTGAACCAAACCCGTTTAGCGGACCGCTACCGGCAAGCTCTGTGCCATCATTAAGGCCATCACCATCCGTGTCGGGGTTGTTGGGATCGGACTCACCAGTGCCCGCACTATTGCTGCCACCGATCGTGTTGACAGTCGCACCATCACCGTTTGCATCCTCTTCGCCGTCTTGCAAGCCATCATCGTCGCTATCGGGATCACTTGGATCAGTGATTGACCCAGGATCAGCGTCAATCATAAACGAAGGTGACGTTGGATCAGTTCCAGTAAATGGTGTGGCGTTATTATCGCTGTTACCCGCTGCAACAGCGGCAATGACACCTTGCTCCAAACCGTCCGACAGGCCGTCATTATCTGTATCAGGATTCAGAGCATCAGTTTCGTCACCTGTGAACGGCAGGCCGTCGCCACCGAGTTGTTCTGCGCCGTCGGCAAGCCCGTCATCGTCGCTGTCTGCATCCAGAGGCGAATTATCACCTGCATCCAGCGAATCATCATGACCAATTTCATCGCCGTCTTCTATACCGTCATTATCTGTATCCGGGTCGGCAGGGTCGGTACCAAGGACCATTTCTTGTGCATCGCTGATGCCGTCGTCATCGCTGTCAACACCTACATCGTCCGCACCCATTCCCAAGGTTGGATCCGTGCCATTGGCCAGCACTTCGGTGCCGTCTTGTATTCCACCATCATCAGTATCTGTATCAAGCGGATCAGTAGCACCCGGTACCGCCAACGGTCCAGTCCCATTCGACTCCTGACCATCCAGCAGGCCATCACCGTCGGTATCGGGGTTGCGTGGATTGGTTTCACCGCTGCCCATAGTGCCGGTGCCACCGATTGTATTTGCTGTTGCACCGTCGCTGTTGGCATCTTCTGCGCCATCTAACAATCCGTCTGCATCAGTGTCTGAGTTGCTCGGGTCTGTAGTGCTTATAGGGTCTGTATCAATAATGAAATTTGCTGAACCAGTATTTGTGCCGGTAAACGGTATGCCTGTTCCAGTGCTTGTACCTCCAAGCACAGGCGTGGTAACACCGGCTTCAGTACCATCGTTCAAACCATCGGCATCTGAGTCCGGATCCAGCGGGTCAGTCGCATCACCACCACCGCTCATGCCGTCCTCTCCTAACACTTCTGCACCATCACTAAGGCCATCGTCGTCAGTATCTGCGTCTAAGGGATCACTATCACCTGCATCCAGGTTGCCATCATTGCCCACTTCCGTTCCATCATCTATGCCGTCATCGTCAGTATCAGCATCGTTGGGGTCTGTTCCCAACGTCATTTCCTGAGCAACACTGAGGCCGTCACCATCGCTGTCGGCACCGGTATCATCGCCGCCATTACCGACTGTAGGATCAGTTGAATCAGCCCGCACCTCAGTGCCATCCCGGCTGCCACCATCGTCAGTATCAGTGTCCAATGGATCAGTAGCGCCAATACCAGTCAAGGGTCCGTTGGCGTTCGTTTCGTCACCATCGGTCAAGCCGTCATTATCGGTATCGGGGTTATTGGGGTCGGTTTCACCTGAGCCCATGGTGCCTGTGACACCGATTACATTTTCGGTGGCCCCGTCCTGATTCGCATCTTCAACGCCATCATTCAAGCCGTCTGCATCTGTATCAACCATGGTAGGATCGGTTGTGCTGTCCGGGTCCGCATCACCGGCGAAAGTGCCTGCTGTGCCAGCAAAAGCAATGCCACTGCCATCTGACGTTGCCGCCGTAACGCCGGGCGCTGAAACGCCCGCTTCAATACCGTCGCCAATCATGTCGCCGTCTGTATCGCCATTAAGCGGGTCAGTTTGACCCAGGCCAACCAACAACCCGGTGCCATTAACCTCGTCGCCGTCGTTCAAACCGTCATCATCACTGTCAGCATCAAGGGGATCGGTCTCACCCGCATCCAATGACGTGTCACCACCCAGCTCATCAAAGTCGCTAAGACCGTCATTGTCACTATCGGCGTCATTCGGATCCGTGCCGGCCACTGCTTCGTCCGCATTACTCAGCCCGTCGCCGTCATCGTCCGTCGCATTCAACATATCCAGCTCTGCAATCGCCGCCGCACTTGCTATTACGGCTCCGGACGCTGCGTAGATATCTGCACCACCAGAACGCAAGCCTTCGTCGTCATCTGTGTCCAGCGGAAAATCACTCAGTCCAACCAAGTCGCTCGCGTCAGTGACATCATCGGGAAAAATAGAGATTCCGAAGTAAGTCTGCCCAGGTACCAGGCCCAGGTCTGCACCCCAGCTAACCATGGTTCCGCCGGGGGCTTCAGTCGAAGAACCTACATTCGCGGCGTTCTGCCCGCTGAATACTTGCGCAGGAGCACTCAGTACTGAGCCCTCAGCCAGAAATCCATATTCCTGGTCAGCCGCTGCTTCAGTCATATCTGCATTGCTGATAGCAACCAAAGAGCCGTAGCTGGCTGGATTGCCTGTGCCATCAACGCTGAGAATGGCGGCTATCTGAGCTCCGTTATTGGCCTGCTTCTCAATCAGCAAGTGCCCACCCTGATCTATCAATCCGATTGTAGTGGGTACCGTTAACCCATCGGAGCTAACGTAGTCGACGCGCTCTATGTTGCCTGCAAACTGAGCTGTGTCCGCGGTGTTTTTGAAAACGTCCAAAATGCCCCGGTTCAAGAAGCGGCCCGTGAGAATTGAGTCGTAGGAGAACTGACCTGCCTCAAAAGGGTACGAGGCCTGATAATCCAACAAACTGGGCGCATTACTTAATTCAGCGAAGAACTTTGTCCGCACACCACTGACTAAAGTGTTGTCTAAAACACGAACCTGAACGCCGAAATCTCTATACACCAATACCTCAAGACCGCTGTTCAACGTGGCACCTGTGAGAACGATATTAAGCCCACTGCCGAAGGTATAATCATCAGCACCGATGGAGTAATTGAATGGTGTGGCAGGTTCGGTAACACTGCTTAAAATAGTCGTGCTATCCAGCGCTGCGGATGGCAGACTGATAACAGCGGCCAGTATGCCGGCCCCAATACTTTGGTGCAGAGTACGGTGAAGCATAGTTAATCCCACGGAGAAAACTCTTATCGTTGCCTAATCCTTGCCTTCGCCGATAATCCGCGCAAGGAAATAGGAACAGTATAGGCGCCGATTTACAATAGTTTACAAACTAGGAAGTAATGCCAAAGTGAAGCACTTTGAGTTTTGGAACCCTCGATTATTTGAGTCGCCCTACTACGTTTACCTGGCGTGCTTGTGCCTCAAGCATGGCCTGGCGCCGCAACACCTGGCAAAGGCAAACTACGCTCTTGACCATGGTGAAATCGGCATTGGTTCAAAGCTCGCCACGCAGTTGGCGTTTGATCAGACGCGATTTCTTCCGTCTGAGCTGATATCAGAAAGTAGTTCGGAGCAAGAAAAGATCGCGCAACTGGAGGCTTTTGCCGAGCGCCATGCGTTCCCTATTATTCTAAAACCGGATATGGGTTGTGTTGGCAAAGGCGTCACAAAAATAAAAAGCACAGGCCATATTCGCCACATCGTGAACTCATTAAGCACTGACTATATCGTTCAGCAATTCACCCCTAACAACGTTGAGTTTGGTGTTTTCTTTGTTCGTCATAGTGGGCGCGGCAGGATCACTGGCATAAACGGAAAAGAGTTTCCGGCGGTTGTTGGCGATAGTGAGCGCTCACTTCAGGAGCTCGCAGAAGCACATCCGCGGTTCACCGCGCATTGGGATCTTTTCTTGCAATATCTCGATACAAACTATGTGCCTGCCAGAGGTGAGCCGTTTCAACTGTCCTTCATTGGCTCTCATACTATGGGTTGCAAATTCACCAACGACTTGCATTTGCTAAGCCCACAATTGGAAACGGAGATATGCAAATTAGCCGACAGCCAACCAGGTTTTAACTTCGGACGTCTGGACGTGAAATCTCCCAGTGTTGAAGCCTTTCAGCGGGGTGAATTTGTGGTCATTGAAGTTAATGGTGTGGCCTCACTGCCCACCAATATGTTCGATCCGCAGCATTCCTTGCTGCAGGGCTACCGTATATTCTTTGAACACGCGAGGCATCTGGTGAAGGCCGCAGTCGAGCAGCGCCACCAACCCATGCCACTACTATCGGGTCGCGAGATTCTGCGTAAAGTGCAAGCCAGTCAGCAGGCTTTGAATGAAGCGCATGACAAAAGTCTGGCCCGGGCTTGAAGCAGTACCACTTCGTGAATCAAAGATCAGCTCGCTTCATTACCTTGGCGTTTAACAGCGGATATTCTGCTGCGCCAATCCAGCGCCAGCACATAGTGCCGCACTCATGCCCGCAGGTTTCTATCCAGTTTGGCAGGCCAGGATCGGTATGCGAGACAACAACGCGAACACTGCCGTCCTCATTGTAGTGCGCAGTGTGTTTGTTCACGTGAATCCGGTGATATCGATAATCCAGTGACTCCATCCACCAATTGTTCAGCTGGAAGTTCCAGGTTTGGCATTCTGGGATCACAGGCGCGTCAATCACGAATACCTCATCAGCGGCCAGCTTCCAAGCACTATGGAAATAGAAAATATTCGGGTCACCACCAATAGACTGACAGTACTCTTGATCAGCCGGTGGCATTTCGTTTTCTATCGGCAGAAAACTCTCAGACCAATTCTCAAACAATTGTGCGGAGCCATTTACGAACATCGTGGCACGCTGCAAGGCATGTACCAATTTTTCTGGCGTTAGTGGCATTGGTCGCTCATCGGCTGCACCTATGCGTTCGATCTTGAGTTCAGCACGCTGTTCGTTTATCCGATCCTGAAACGTCTGCCTGACGTTAATCGAGTTAGTCTCAGGCCCCATCTGCAGCCAATTGCCGGCATGTTCACGCTGGCTGATCAGTACTTCAAACGAGCCGTCTTCGTTGATGTCCATATCTCTGGCATCAAGATAGCCTGTGGTTTCCATGGTGCCACCCGAGGCGTACTTGTTGATCACTGCACCAAAACCCAGGTAGTCCACCGTTCCTCGAGTACCGAATAAACGATAGTCGTATTGCGGATTAACAGAGCAACTCTCGTAACGATTGTCAGGATTATCCGCACCCAGCTTAATTGTCTCATGAGCACCGCAGCGCAATACCGGGTAGGCTGAGTCACCAAATTCCAGAAAACTCTCCAGACCACCACGCAGCAGCCGCGTCAAATAACGATAACCCTCCGCCTGATTAAACGCATCATGTGGCGCTTTCTCGCTTCGAATAATATTCCCAGCCGCTTTCAGAGAATCACAAAACTCATCCCATGCCGAACCATCAAGTACTTTTTGCTCTGCAGATTTGTCGTTCATTTATTTTCTCCTGAATGTATTGAGTAAGCCGTATATCAGTTGCCTAAATTGCTGCGTTACTCCATGGCTACGTGATATCGCTGTACATAGCCTGCAAAAAGCGATTCTACATCGGCCCTGGTGACACCGTAGTCCTCCAGGCGATATTCGTGCTTGCCATACCGACCTTTGGGATTGTTTTCAAGCCAATTGTTCATTGATACGCGGCCTTGCTCGCTAATGCTGGTATTTGCTGCAGAGTAAATTCTTTCCAAATCAGGCCATGGGTTATTCACAAAATCATCGTGATAGACATCAAGAAACTGGCCCTGGTGCTTGGACTCCATTTCCGCGCGTGCGGATTCAAACTCCTCACTGTAAATGCGCATCATCTCCATCCAATCACGACCAATCACCTTACGATCGATATGATCGGAATTGCCGCTGCGTACTACCTCATTAAAACTAAATCCCGAAGCAACAATGGTCATCGGTGCGCGATGCGTTTGTACGACGATCGCATCCGGATGATTACTGAGAATCGCACGTACGCCCAATTGATGGAGCGGCGTTTTCATCACCCAACGCCCTGGTTTTTTAAACTGCAGCAATTGCATCTGCTTCTTGTGGTAGGCGTAAAGAGGTTCAAAGTTTTGCTGGTACACCCAATTTGTATAGCTGGGAATGTTATAGCTGGACGTGAACTCCACTGAGACCAGCGTTTGATTGAAAAACATGTGGCATTCATCCGGTGACTCAGCGTCCAGTAGATGGGTTTTTAAAAAGCCTGGCAGAAATTGCTCGGTCAGCTGAACACCTTGACGCGACTGTTCTATTCTTGGGTCCGTAGAGTAACTGGCGGTTTCTGCTGGCGGCACCAAATCGGCGCCCTCCCACAAGCGAATGGTACGGTTGGCCGAGTCTTCATTCATCATATGGTGAAGTGCGGTCGTGCCAGTGCGCGGCAAGCCCGCAATAAATATCGGTCGCTCGATTTTTTCGTTTAGTACCTCAGGATTCTCGCGGATATACGCTTCTATCTTCAGACGATTCTTCAGAGCATTGGTAATTGAGGCTTGCGCTCGATACATGCCGATATCATTGAGCTTGGCTTCCTCATTGAGTGCATGAACCAATCTATCTAGCGCATCAAGAACCTCATCGCCATTGAGATCGGTCAGCTCAGTGTCGGCACGCGACTGATTCAGCAAAGCCTGGGCATTAAGCATTGTTTACAACTAATTGTCGGCCTGGGCATTGCATTATACTCACGCAATTCGGCCCCAGCGTTACCAAACTATTCATGCTGGGCTTGGGTGACTAAGCAAAATTTTTGGAGAAACTTTGTGAGTAAGGATCAAGCATCAGCCATACGCCCTGCAAGCAGTACCGACATAGACAACTGGGACTATGAGACAGATGTTGCGATTGTCGGATACGGCGGCGCGGGTAGCTGTGCTGCGATTGAGGCTTGCGATGCCGGTGCCGACGTTATGCTATTCGAAGCGAGCAGCGACAGTGGTGGTTCAACCGCCTTGTCCAGCGCGGAAATTTATATGGGCGGTAATGGCGGCACCCGTGTCCAGCAAGCCTGTGGATATGCCGATTCCAGCGACGATATGTTTAATTTTCTGATGGCCTGCCAAGGCCCTCAAGCCGATGAACCGAAAATCAGAATGTACGTAGACAATAGTGTTGATCACTTCAACTGGCTGGTGGACAAAGGTATACCTTTCAAGGACAGCGAATATAAAGAGCGCGCGATTATGTCGCTTACTGATGATTGCCTGTTGTTCACAGGTAGCGAGAAGTCCTGGCCGTTCAAGGATATTGCCAAACCTTGCCCCAGGGGCCATAACCTTCATATAAAGGGCGATAATGGCGGCCCATTGTTCATGAAAATCATGAACGAAAATGTCAGCAAACGAAGTATCAACGTGCATTTTGAAACCCGCGCATTGCGACTAGTTACCGATGACAACGATGCGGTTGTTGGTGTCATTATTCGTCAGGACAAAAAAGAAAAAGCTGTACGCGCTCGCAAAGGCGTAGTGCTGTGTGCCGGTGGTTTCGTAATGAATGAAGCTATGCTGAAACGTTATGCCCCGTTCCTGTTAAAAGGCAATGCACCTACCGGTAACCCTGGAGACACAGGCAGTGGAATTTTGATGGGGCTGGGGGTAGGAGCCGCTGCAATTAATATGAACGAAGGCTTTGTCACGTTACCGTTTTACCCACCATCGAGCTTAACGTATGGGATTTTTGTCAATGATCGTGGCCAACGTTACATCAGTGAAGACTGTTATCACGGTCGCGTAGGCTATTACTCGCTTATCCAGGACAGCGAGCGCATATATCTGATATTCAGTGCAGAAGACTTTGAAAACTACCAGCAGGGCAACTACCTGGGAGCCGACATTGCCGGTACTGGCGAAACCATTAAAGAATTGGAATCTGAACTGGAGTTACCCGCGGGCAGTCTTGGCGATACAGTCAACTTTTACAACAAGCACGCTGCCGTCGGTGAAGACCCTCAATTCAAGAAATCAAAAGAGTGGCTGAAACCGCTTGAGGCACCTTACGCAGCGCTGGATTGCACACCCGGCAGAGGCGTTTTTGTGCCAATGTTTACACTCGGTGGTTTGGATACGCTGCCCAGCGGCGAAGTTCTCACCGCCGATGGCAAGGTTATCCCGGGATTGTATGCAGCCGGTCGAACAACCGCTGGCATGCCACGCAGAGCGCAAGGTTATGCTAGCGGCATGTCAGTGGGTGACGCAACTTTTTTTGGTCGATTGGCCGGTACTGCCGCCGCCAGCCGCGATTAGCGCTGGTTTGTACGTCTGGAGGTCCTTTCCTGGCGCCGTTGTGGTGGCGCTTTTTGCAATCTTGGCTGCGCTCGGCCTGCGCTTGCCCGCTGCGGTGGCGGACTTACCCGTTGCTGACGCGCATGCGATGGTTGATTACGTACTCTCTGCTGAGAGCGGACTTGTTGCACAACTCTTGGTTGCTGAACAGACCGAGACGATCTAGCGGTCGAATTACTTGCGCGACTGCTACGGTTTACTAATTCCGTACGACGCGTAGTGTTCTCGAAACGCCGCGAGGTATTGGCAATTGTGGGCGACCGGGTTCCATTGCGACTTGCAGCTGCTACCTGGCGACTGGTGTCGTTTGTCGCACGACGCTGCTGAAGAGACAGTGCACCATCGCGAGCAGCTCTACCACCTCGAGAGGCACTATCCCCCTTCCAGGCGCGGGTATTAATATCCGGGCGGCGACGCTGATCTCTCCCACCATTACCTTGTCTGTTCGAACCACCGATTGCAACGGAACTATCTACTCGGTTGTCACGCCGGTCATTCCTGTGCCTTTGATCGCTCCGTCGCTCCACCGGCTCTGAAAAATTTCTAAGCCTGTGATTCACTATGTAAGAACCGTTGCGATTGTAGCGATTACGGTAACGCTCCTGCGATCTACCGGAATAATAATGTCGACTGGCCTGGCCATGCCGACCATAGGTGTTGTAGTAACGCTGGTCGTGTCTCCAGCGCAGGCCGCGATACGGACTGCGTCCAAAGTGGTCATAGCTTCGTGTGTATGATGTATAAGGGCGGTAGTGCCGATAACGGTAATAACGCTGATAGGCGATACTGTGATACGGCTGATAAAACAAATGCCCATGGTGCCAATCAAGAGTGTGGTGTAGCCACCCCCCTAACAGAAGACCAACGCCGAAATGAACTCCCGCATGACTGTGCCCATGGTGATGCGAAGTTCGATCGTGATGCGAATAGACATAATCGGGGTCATAGCTGGGTACATGCACATACAAAGGATCGGCGTGCACAATGCGGATTATGGTTTCAGAGCCGGTGCTGGAACGCTCCCGTACTACGTCTTGCTGCTCACTGTCTTTAAGATGGCCAGCAGCGTCGGCTTGCCTGCGCAAGCGTTGTATTGTTTCAAACACGGCGTCGGGCTGAGTAAGAAAAGCCTCTCCTAACTGCTGCGTCCAATCAATGTCTTCGTTCATCTGAGCTAATACATCTGGATAGCGGGTAAGCGCTTTAACGCTGTCAGCCCAATTTTGCCCATCCTGTACTTCTGATTTCGGATTACGCTCCCGCCACCGCGCCGCCTGGACAATCTCTAGCGGATAGGTCGAAGCAGGTAACATTTCACTCAAAAGCACATCCGGGTGCAAGGCAATCGGCCCCAGCAAGAGATCCAGCTGGGAATCACTGTATAAAGAATCCAGCGGCGGTAAATATATTTTTTCGCCAATTCGAACCGCACCGGATTCATCCACCTGTGGATTATTAGTCAGCAAAGCACTCACTGAGGTACCGCAACGTTGGGCAATACCACTCAGCGTATCGCCAGATCTAACGGTAATAGGGCTGCTGCAGTCGGTGACGCTGGCAGCAAATAAAGCGGGCGCGAAATTAATCGCGATGACGGTGGAACTCACTACCACCGTTTTTCGAAGATAAGATTTCATATTCATACTCCGCGCCCAGAGAACACCTACTGACACAGCAATCTCTCGGAAGGCGAAAGAAGGGATACTGCAGCCAGAGTAACACTTTACTCAGGCGCAACTGAATACTTCCTGAACAAATGCGATAGTCTATACTGCATAAATGATAACAAGCGCTAAAAATCAAACACTTACGTTCATTATTGCGTTTCTAATGCTCATCCCAGGCTTGAGTAGCGCGCAGTCGCAAACGGCCAGCACTCTTTTTGATCGATACAGCAGCGGAGTGGTTCAAGTCAGAACCATTGACCTCGCATCAGGTGACAAAACCAGTATAGGCTCAGGGTTTTCTGTGGATGGCGGTCGATACGTTGCGACTAATTTTCATGTTGTTTCACTGCTTGTTCACGCACCAGAAACCTATAGGCTGGAACTGGTGGATGATGAAGGAGCGACCATAGATGCCACGGTAGCGGCGATTGATGTAATACACGATCTCGCCTTACTAACGCCGGCACGCGAAGTAGCACGAAGCTTGCGGCTCAGAACCACCACTCCTGACCAGGGCGATCGAATTTTCTCGCTTGGCAATCCGCAAGACCTTGGCATGACCATAATCGAGGGTAACTACAACGGCTTAGTGAAGAAATCACGCTATCAGAAAATTTTGTTTAGCGGCTCGCTAAATTCCGGAATGAGCGGTGGTCCGGCAATCGATTCACGCGGTCGTGTGCTGGGTATCAACGTGTCGAAAGGCGGTGAGCAAATTTCGTTCCTTGTGCCCGCTGAGCAATTGCAATCAGTGATTGATAAAGCGCGCAGGGACAATTCAGGTAATGGCGATTCATCTGAATACCAACGGCCTAATTTTGTCGAGCAAATTCGAACTGCGCTATACAACGATCAGTCGACATTTTACAGCGAATTATTAGAAGGCGAATGGTCTCTTGAAGAATTTGGCGGTCTCATGCTGCCTAAAAAAGTAAGCAACACACTTAAGTGTTGGGGTCATACGGTTGAAGATGACGATTTACTCTATGAGAGCTTTCATCAACATTGTCAGTCAAATGATGCCATCTACATTGACAACGATTTTTACACTGGGCAATTTGAATACGACTTCGAATGGCTGGAAACAGAACAGCTAAATACTTTCCAGTTTTATAACGTAATTGAGCGGCGCTTTAGTCATAAGTCGCAACACAGTGGTAGTAATGAGGAAGACGTAAGCGAGTATCGGTGTAATACAAACGTAGTGAGCATTGCTGACAGTCGCTGGAAAGTTTCGAGCTGCTTTCGCGCCTATCAGAATTATGACGACTTGTATGATGCACTGTTACTGATGGCAGCGCTTGACAACAGCAATACTTCGGCTGTATTGAAAGCGTCTGCAACAGGAATAAGTCAAAACAGTGCCACTGCACTGTTTGCCAAACTGATGGGAGCCATAGCATGGAAACCCTGATCATACAGATTGGCCTGAGGCAGGGACGCAATGCAGACATCTACAAACTCAACGAACGCGAGTTGTACGTGGGTCGAGCCTACAGCAATGACATAGTGCTGACCGACCCGTATGTTGCGCCACAGCAATTGCGTATCTACCGCTACGGTATGGGCGGTGACGATCTGAGTTGGCACATCAATATTCTCGATGCTACCAACCCAGTTCTAGTGAACGGAGATCCGGTAGACTCGGCAACCCAGTCAGTATGTCCTGGTGACTCGATCACAGTTGGGCGCACCACAATGCGCCTTTATTCAGATGAACACGAAGTAGAGCCCACGCGCAAACTTCTGGTTAGTAGCTGGCTGCATAAAGCAGCGAAAAACGCATGGATACCCGTGTGTTTGTTCGCTCTGGTTTGCCTGACAGACAGTTTTTTAAACTATGGCTTTAGCAATACTGATGGCGAGTGGAAAGAGCATGGCATCAGCACAATCGCGGGCATGGGCTTGTTACTTGGCTGGGCAGGATTTTGGTCAATTGTAGGCAGGGTATTACGCCACCAACCACATTTTAGCTATCAACTGCTAGTCACAACTCTTATCGCCGCTATCGGACTTACGCAAACCCCCATCGAGCTATTCGCAGAATTTTTGACCGACAGCACGCAGGTCCGCACAGTAATCGCTTATGGTTTTGGCACGGTACTGCTGGGCTATTTACTGCATTACAATTTGTTTTTTGCAACCAACATCAAACACACAGCCATGCTCGCGTGTTGCTTCAGTGTAGGGTTAAGCCTGCTGGTATTTCTATTCTCAATATCTGAAGAGAACGAATTCAGTTCAGTGCCTCAATATTCAGGCACCGTATTACCTCCTGTTGTTAACCCGCGTGAAGCAAAATCGCTGGACGATTACATTGAAAGCTTTGGCAAAACCTTTGCCGACAGCAACGAGCAATAACACTGAAGATCTTACGCGTCTGCGTAACGCTCAACCCATTCGTCCACTATTCGCTGCAATACGTTTAATGGCACGGCACCGTATTTGAGCACCTCGTCGTGATAGGCGCGTATATCAAACTTCTCTCCTAAAGCTTCGCGAGCTTTCTCGCGTAGTTCAAGAATTTTCAACATTCCCACTTTATAAGCTGTGGCTTGCGATGGCATCACGATATGACGCTCTACCATTTTAGTAGCATCCCATACGCTGTTGGGCGTGTTGCTAACGTAGTAATCTATGCCCTGTTCACGAGTCCATTTTTTTGCGTGAATACCGGTATCAACTACAAGTCGACAAGCGCGCCATAGCTCCATAGCAAGCCGGCCAAAATCAGAATACGGGTCTGAGTAAAGACCAATTTCTTTCGGAATAAACTCCGAGTACAAGCCCCAGCCCTCGGTATAGGCCGTGTATCCACCGTGCTTGCGAAACTTTGGAACCCCCACCAACTCCTGCGCAATCGCAAGCTGCATATGATGGCCAGGAATACCCTCGTGATAAGCAAGCGCCTCCATTTGATAAGTAGGCATCGACTTCATGTCGTAGAGGTTTGCGTAATAAATTCCTGGCCGGCTTCCGTCTTCTGACGGGCGCTGATAAAACGCTTTGCCTGCAGATTGTTCACGAAAAGGTTCTACAGCTTTGACAACTAGTTCCGCCTTGGGCTTGGTGATAAAAAATTCATGCAATCGCAGTTTCAAATTATCGATAAGCGCGGTCGCCTCACTCAAATAGCGCTGTTTACCTTCTTCAGTATCCGGGTAGTAAAAGCGCTGATCATCACGCATGAATTGCATGAATGCATTCAAGTCACCCTCAAATTCCACCTGATCCTTAATAACATTCATTTCGTTGTGAATGCGCGCTACTTCGCTGAGACCCAGTTGATGAATGTCTTCAGCGGTCATGTCGGTAGTGGTGGTACGCTGCAGGGCAACATTGTAAAACGCATCGCCTTCAGGCCATTTCCAGACGCCATCATTAGTATCGGCTGTCTTTTCCAGCTCTCGCAGATGCTCAACTAAACCTTCATAAGCAGATTGAAATCCGCCAAGAAGCGCTTTTTCCAATGAGGCAACAAGCGTTGCTGCCTTCTCTTCAGAAATGGAATCCTTCTTTACCAGCGCGTTCACTTTGCCTTTGAAGTCTGCCAGCAAGGCATTGTCCTTGGCATCGGCTTCGAAAGGTGCCCCTTTGATAATGTTCAAGCTGTCACGAATGACGTGCGCAAAAACAAACTTGGGTGGCGAGATGCCCGCTGCGGCGCGCTCATCGATTCCCTCACGCATTTGCGCGAAAAATTCATCGACCGTTTTCACTCGGTTGATATATGCTTTTGCGTCTGCCAGATCTTGAACCCTGTGCTGATTTATGAGCAGCGCGGGTACGGCACTGTGAGTGCCACGCATTTGTTCAACCGGGTAGTTGTGCATACGCCATTTAAAATCAGCGATGCTGTTTTCAAGATCCTGACGCATCAGCTCAACACTGAGCGCTTCACTAGCGGCCAACAGATCAACGTTTAGCGTGTGCAATTCCGCGAGCTGACGCTTGTGCATTTCCAGAGTTTCACGTTCATACGCCTCACTGAGGTTGTCCCACTTATCGTTATCCTGCGTTCTACCAAGATAGGTTTGGTACATAGGGCTTCTGGCAACTGACTCTTCAAAGAAACGCGCAAACATTTCATTGGCTTTGCTCGTCTCCATCTGAGCACCCGATACTGCGTCAGCAGATGTCTGCAATTTGCCGGGCGGCGGCGCTGTATTTGCGGGTTTTTCAGACCCACAAGAAGGCAACAGTGACAATGAAGCGATGACAACAGTTATCGCAGCCCATTTTCTGCTCAAAGTGAAACTCATGATACGGAATCCTCAGGCGCTTAATAGCCGTGAAACGATCGAATTCCTTTTTCCCTCAATGAAATAGCAGTCGATCCATGTCTCTTAACTTTTTCATTCGTTATCAGTAGCGGCCGACAATTGGGCATTGCCTAAGCCATCAACCGACACCGTGAGTTCGATAGGCCGGCAGCACACCTGACAGTCTTCGATATAGTCTTGCTGCTCTATCGAGTCATCAATCAGCACGGTGATGGTTTCCCCGCAGTAAGGACACTGGGTTCGCTGTTCTAAAAGCTGCATATATAATCGGTATCAGAGCGCGTTAAATGTCTTCAGAATCTGTTGCCGCTGCGACGCATCAGGTAGCACACCAAACCCGGCGCCCATATTGTCCCGCACATGCTTGGGCTTGCTGCTAGCGGGTATGACACAGTTCGCCGCCGGATGGCCGAGAATCCACTTGAGAAACAATTGGCCCCAACTCGTGCATTGCAACTCTTCAGCGACGGCTGGCAGCGATTTATCGCGGCTACGTGAGAACAAATCGCCACGCTGGTAGGGCCGATTAATTAACGTAGCAATGCCCTTGTCTTGCGCCAATGGCAACAATACCTGTTCTGCCTCCCTGTCCATAATGTTGTAGCTTAGCTGAACAAAATCCAGTGGCTCCGTGCTCATAATATCGATCAGTTCACTGTGAAAACGACCGTGCGAGGTGGTGATACCCAGATAGCGGATTTTCCCCTGCTCTTTCCATTCTCTTAACGTTTTAAGATGCGTCCGCCAGTCTTTCAAATTATGGATCTGCATCAAGTCCATCACGGGAACCGACATTTTCCGCATGGAATCCTGCATTTGTTCTATGCCTGCCTGTTCGCCGCGGGTCCAAACCTTCGTAGCTGCAAACAATTCACCGGTGTTGTTCAACTTTGGCAAAAGTTGCCCAACTATACTTTCTGCGGGGCCATACATTGGTGATGAATCCAGCAATTGCCCTCCTTGACTGAAGAATATGTCCAGCACTTCTAACAATTGTTGCTGAAACTCCACATCATTTGGGTTCACAAATGTGCGCGAAGTACCCATACCCACAACTGCCAGTTTCTCGCCACTGGATTGAATCGTTTTCTTGATTGGCTTAGTAGTATCGGCCGCCATCAAGGAAGGGCTATTCCAGGCCATGGACAAAAGTGCGGCGCTCTTCAGAAAACGCCGCCGCTGAACTGAGTTAAGTGACATAGTGAATCCTCTATTAGCTATTGTGATGTTCGTTGGTAAGTGCCCATCGGTCCCTGTAACAGAATGCTACCGTCATCCATGCGCTGCCACAGGGTAGATGCTGCAAACTCCTCGGCAGATCTAAACCTATGATTACCTAAAGCAATGAGCGGGTTGCGGCGACCTGGTTTATTTTGATAATACCAAAACAATCCATCAACATCCGAGTCAATGCTGATGTCCCGCTTGTTTCTCGACTCAGTGAGTCGCTGGTATTTGCCATGGTAGCGTTCCAGTTGTTCTTTGTTCAAAGTAATCGCTGGCTGCACATCGTTCCTTGCAGCGCCTTTGACTAACCATGTATCCAGCTCGCCGACAAACTTGCGCAGCAAATCGTGCCGAAATGCATTAATAACAACATAGTAGGCACGCTCAGATGCAGGTGAATACGCAATACGGGCGAGATAACCGTCGGCGTCCCCGTTGTGAGTCCATATCCAACGGCCTTGGTATTGCGACACGCTCAAACCCATGCCCCTACCCTGCCGTATTCCCGAGCGGGCCATTACGGTGGTTTTCGGTGTTGCCATGTCAGCCAGGCTATCTGCCAGCAACCAGCGCTGATCGCCTATATAACCCCGTGTTGTAAACAACTTCAGTACCTGCGTCATGTCTCTGGCACTTGCGCTTACTCCGCCAAATGCGCGGAACAAGGTGTGCCA
>JBCCIP010000021.1:0-95759 GCA_039111475.1 Pseudomonadota bacterium
AACGAAGATGGCAGTCTGGGTGCGCAGAATGATGTTCGATGTACCGGCATCGAGCACAAGCTTGGCCTGCGTGGCTCACCCGCCTGCCAGATGAGCTATGGCGACAATGAGGGCGCTATAGGGTGGCTTATTGGTGAGGAAAACAAAGGGTTGGCCTGCATGTTCACAATGATGAACTATGCGCGATTGCACGTTGGTTTGCACGGTACGGGTGCCGCGGAGCGCGCTTATCAAATGGCTTTGGCGTATGCAAAAGAGCGGGTACAAGGCATCCCCATTGGCCGCAGCCCAGGTGATGACTCAACGATCATCGATCATGCCGATGTGCGCAGAATGCTAATGACAATGCGCGCCAAAATAGCCGCCTCCAGGGCCATTTGTTATTTAAATGCAAAGGCCATGGATATGAAAAGCGTTTGCAGAGACGACGCAGAGAGCCACTACTGGGCTGGTCTAAGCGAGCTTTTAACGCCATTATCCAAAGCCTACTCATCGGATATAGGTGTAGAGTGTTGCTCAGAAGCCGTTCAAGTATTTGGAGGTATGGGTTTCATAGAAGAAACCGGTGTTGCTCAGCTATACCGCGACGTTCGTATTACACCAATTTACGAAGGTACCAACGGAATTCAGGCCTGGGATCTTGCTAATCGAAAATTGAAAATGGACGGCGGTGAACATTGGCAAAACCTTCTAAGCGACATCCAACACTTCGCGGATACTCTGACCGTTGAACTGCACGAGATAAAACACAACCTCACGTCCGCTGTTGATGCGTGCCGAACAACGGCTGAGCATTTCCTCAAATCACACAGAGAAAATTCACCGCGATCGGCAGCGGCTGGCAGCGTAGCGTTTCAACGATTGCTCTCCGAAACGGTTGGCGCATGGCTGCTGGCACGCGGTGCGTTCAGCGCTCAGCAGAAATTACTGGACGGCGGCAACGCAGATACCGATTACCTGGCTGGCAGAATCAATCTGGCCAAATTCTTTAGTGCGTACGTTCTTGGTGCCAGTCTGGCGTTGGGCAAAGTTGCGCAGCTGGGCGATGAACTGATTTTCAGCGACAGTGATGAATTGCTTTCTTCGCGCTAGTTGAGGTTGACCAACCGTTCCTCTTTCCAGTCGATCAGCAGCTCACGGCGTAGAAAAACCCATCCCTGGTGGGTGCGAGCTAACTGGTCATGGTAACGAATAGCCCACTCATCAATAACACCTTTTCCTTCTCTGCGCTCTTTGAACAGATGCGCGGCCGTACAATAGGTTTCACAACGTGCCAGATTCCCATCAACAATCGCATCATGCTGAAATATTCGATGCTGGGTTGCCTCAAACATATCGCTCAACATCGCGATGGTATTTTCAGCCAACGCAGAGCCACTCATTGGCGGCAGCTCAGGCAGCACTATTTCAATATCTTTGTGCAAACAGCTCGCAAGTAAGCCTGCGTCCTTACGATCACAGGCACTTGCGTAGCGAATCAACAGTTGGCGTATTTGATCTGAATCCGATGCAGCCATGATAATCTGAGCTCCTATGAAAATCGGTGAAAAGAACGCGATCCTATCAGGCTTCCTTCTGAGCCGCCATTGGCGTGACACTGGCAGTGGAATAGAGCTTAATTACTGGGCCAGTTCCGATCGTGGACCACTGCTAGTGCGCCTGACCGGGCAGGAGGCAGTATGTTTTTGCCGGCACGATCACAGGCTAAACGACGTCAATGAGTACAGGCGCGAAGCGCTCGCCCTGCGCAATCTGCAGGGCGAGGAAATGGATGGCCTGTACTTTCGCTCGCATAGGCAATACAAGGAATTTGCTGGGTCAAACGCGCAATTGTATGAATCAGACATCAAACTGGTTGATCGCTACCTGATGGAACGCTTTGTCATGGCTTCATTCAGACTGCAGGGAGATATTGCCCCGAAAGGTCGCCATCTGGTCGCTCTGAATCCAAAAATTGCCGCAGGTAGTTACCAGCCGTCATTGCAGGCCGCTTCGCTGGATATAGAAACAGACGGCTTTGGCGACACGCTTTACTCAATAGGTGTGGCGCATTCGGCCGAGTCACTGGTGTTTATGCTAGGTGCTGGTAGAGACACCTCACATGCGCGGTATGCGGTTCGCTATTTCAGTAATGAAGCACAGCTGTTGAACGCATTTTTTTCCTGGTTTCGTGATATTGATCCAGACTTGATCATTGGGTGGAATGTCATTGGCTTCGATCTCTATTTTCTTCAGAACAAATGCAAACAACTCAACATTCCCTTCACATTGGGCCGTGCCGACGAGCACGCTTTCGTAATGCCCAGAGAGTCTACGCAACGAGGAGTTCAGTCACCTTCGAGAGCAAAAATACCGGGTCGAGCTGTGCTTGATGGGGTGGAACTTCTGCGCGCGGGGTTCTGGCGTTTCGAGAGTTTTGCGCTAGATAACGTTGCCAGAGAAATGCTGGGCATAGGCAAAATAATCAAACAAAGTGGTGCCGATAAAGTAAAAGAGATTAACCGTCGCTTCAGAGAAAACAAGGAAGAGCTGGCGGCGTACAACATACAGGACTGTTTTCTGGTGCAAGATATCTTCGACCACGCAGACCTTTTCAATTTCGCCATTCAGCGCGCTGAAATGACCGGACTGGATATCGACAGAATGGGTGGCTCGGTTGCAACGTTTGACAATGTCTATCTGCCCAGACTGCATCGAAAAGGCTACGTGGCACCGAACGTTGATAGCGAACGTAGTTCGGGGCTTGGCAGCCCCGGCGGCTATGTTCTGGATTCTGAACCGGGTCTTTACAAAAACGTGCTGGTACTGGATTTCAAATCTCTATACCCCAGCATTATACGTACGTTTTTAATCGACCCACTGGGCATGCACCTTGCCGAACTCGAACCAGAGCAAGCACTGGTTGAAGGTTTCCTTGATGCGCAATTTTCGCGCCAACACTCGATATTGCCAGATTTGATCAGCGAATTGTGGCGGCGGCGTGATGGCGCCAAACAGGCTAACGATACAGCTCTTTCTCAGGCAATCAAGATTATCATGAATTCGTTTTACGGCGTACTTGGCACGCCAGCTTGTCGCTTCTATGACCCTAAGCTGGCATCAAGTATTACTTTACGCGGTCATCAGATCATAACCGAAAGTCTGAGACTGATTGAGCAACACGGCTTCAGAGTGATCTATGGTGACACCGATTCCTTGTTCGTTCTGCTGCCAGAAAATCACAGTGAGACAATGGCACAAAAAGCCGGCAAGCAATTGGCGGTCAGATTGAATACGCATTGGCAACAGTATTTGCAACGTGAAATGCAGCTAAGCAGCCATCTGGAAATAGAATTCGAAACACACTACATTCGCTTTCTAATGCCAACCATCCGCGGCGATAGCAAAGGAAGCAAAAAGCGTTACGCCGGGATGATTCGCAATCCGCAAGATACTTTAGAACTTCAGTTTAAAGGTTTAGAAGCCGCACGTACTGATTGGACACCGCTGGCACGTGAATTCCAGCGTGAGTTGTATTGGCTGATTTTCAACGACAAAGAGTACAGATCTCTGGTGGAGAAAACGGCACAACATGTTGTTGCCGGCGAGCTTGATGACAAACTAGTGTATAGAAAACGACTGCGGCGCAACGTAGATGACTACCTTAAGAATGTGCCGCCCCATGTGCAGGCCGCCAGAAAACTGGCTAACCCGGGCCGCTACATTGAATATCTCATTACTGTGAATGGCCCGGAACCCGTCGAACTGCTCAATTCAGCCATTGATTATCAACACTATCTTGACCGCCAACTCGCACCTGCGGCGGATGGTATTCTGCATTTTCTGGGCGATAGTTTCAGCGAACTCACCAGTGCACAATTAAATATGTTTTGAGGGCTTATGCATTTACAACTTGAAGATAAGGTCGCATTAGTCACCGGTAGCGATAGACGCACTGGTGAGATCATTGCTGATACATTGGCGGCCGAAGGCGCTGCTGTTATTTATCATGGAAATGACAGCGCGCCCAACCAGGCATTATCTGTGTCGGGCAATGTTGCTACGGACGAAGGCTGCAAAGCGGTAGTAGACACTGTGTCCGCACTTGGCCACAAGGTAGACATACTGGTTAATAACTACGGCACTGCGGACATGCATCGCTGGAGTAGTGCAGACACAGACAAATGGCTGGAGATGTATCAAATCAATGTGTTGTCGGCGGCGCGCATGGTAAAAGCGTTTATGCCCTCAATGAGAGCGGCGGGCTGGGGCCGAATCATCAACTTGGGTACCATCGGTTCGCATCAACCGAATAACATTATGCCCGCCTACTACGCCGCTAAAGGCGCATTGGCCACTCTTGGTGTGAGCCTTGCCAAGGAGCTTGGTGGCAGTGGCGTTACTGTTAATACTGTGGCCCCTGGCTTAATTCGAACAGAACAGGTGGAGGCAATGTTTCGCAAACGCGCCAATAAAAATGGCTGGGCTGATGATTGGGACGAGATAGTCTCGAAAGTGGTTGAAACTGACTACCCCAATCCCTGTGGCCGTATTGCTGAGCGCCAGGAGGTGGCTGATCTGGTCACCTTTTTGTGCAGTCCACGGGCTGGTTTTATCAACGGTCAGAACATCCGGATAGATGGTGGCGCTGTTCAATACGTATAAGCTCAGCCAACGCTATCTCAATTATTCAGCAGAGACGCTACGCCTAGCAAATTGAGCTGCTTGGCAATCGATGGCGCTCGTAACAATTCATCAGGCTGCCACTCCTCTTGCGGCTCATTCTGAGCTAGCCAGGCTACTACGGCTGCAATACTCTGGGGTGTGCAGGTCTTGAATTGCGCCAGCGTATTTTCATCAATGCCGGCCGAGCGCATCACTTCGGTGATGACCGTACCGGGTTCAATGTTAAACACTCGCAGGCCAGAATCGGGGTGTTCCACGCGCAATGCACCTGCCATGCGCCCCAGCGCGGCTTTTGACGACGGATAGACAAAGTTCCAACCGCCGCTGTCGGCGGCCGCCGGTGGGTTGTGAAATGCCGTATGAGACAACATGTTCAAAATAGTACCCTGCCCTTGCTCAAGCATGCCGGGTAGAAAGGCCTGAACCAGCGCCAACGGTGTATACACGTTGCCCTGGTACATGGCATCAAGATGTTGTCTCTCCAAGTCCAAGGTGCGCGTTAGATTGCCCTCCCCCTGGTAGATTGCATTGTTGAACAAAAAATCGATCTGACCGAAGTGTTGCAGTGCGTGATCGGCGGCGGCCTGGATTGAGTCTGGCTGCAGAACATCGGCTTGCAAGCACAGCGCTTCTCTGCCATGGGCGCGTACCGCAGCCGCCGTTGCTTCAAGACTGCCAGGAAGAGGCATGTTACCGGCCACGTAATCCTGGCTCTGCCCTTCACTCATTGTGCGCGCGGTTATTGCTACGTTATAGCCTGCTCTGGCAAGAGCCACAGCCGACTCGGCGCCTATGCCTCGGCTGGCGCCAGTGATAAAAGCGGTTGGACTATTAGACACGTCGACCTCCGAACAGAAGAGTCGAATGCTAGCACGCTTGGGTGCTTACGCCATCTGGCCAGGCTTATCCATCCAGCAATCCCCATTTTCACTGTGTAATGGTTTGCGCTCTTCGCCTTTCATACGACCCGCCGAGGGCCGCAGTTTGATGTCATCAATACCGAAAATACAGAATGCTGAACTGCGTTTTACTTGCCTATCTTCAAGATCTTTCTGGTTAGTCGATTCGGCTTCGCTTACTACCTCGGTCGCCGCGGCACCGAAAGCCAGCCCACACGCAAACAGCATCACCAGCATGGCAGCGACAAACTGCGGCATTGATGAGCGACGCTGCCGCTGCACATGATCAATTAAGGCTTCACCACGTTCGGCACGAATGCCGCTGGTTTCAGAAATCGGTTTTTCTTGGTAGCTCATCATCAGTATTCAGCGTTTTGTCGAAGAAATGGCTCTTTATGAACCAGTTCTGCTGCTTATTCCCTGAAGCTCTTAACACGGCGTCTTGCCGTCGGATTTGCTTATAATAATCAGCCCAAAGTACTGAAAACAACGCCGTTTATCAAGTTGTGGAGATTATTTGACCAAATACCATGCAATCTACCCACGCTGAGCTAGCGGTAGGTTACCAGACACTCGCCCATTTGACGCCCCAAAACATCAAGAAATGAATGGTCGTTGAAGTAAGACAGCGACACTTTGCGACCGCCTTGGCTATAAAAAAGCTGACTGACTGAACAGTTGATTACTGGCTCGTAAAAACGATATGTGTGCTCTCCTCCCAAGCCCAGAACTTGCGCCACAATCGTCGCGATTGTGCCACCGGAGGCAAATATGCCAATCGTCTTACCAGAGCCATGCGCTGCCATTGCTTCTTGCATGGCCGCACGCACTCCACCGGAATACTCGGCCCAGCTTTGTATTCGATCATCCTGGCATTGCTGCGATACCCAAAAATTGAATGACGCTTCCACCATTTTCTGGAAGCTTTTGCTGTCCTTCGCTCCGGATTCAACAAGCTCTTTAATGGCAGGCTGATTCCTGATTATTTCTGGCAGTAGATATTTGATTTGCTCATCATTCTGAATTTCGTTAAAGCGCGGATCAATGTGATGTTCAGGCACCACCGTTTGCGAACCAATCGCAAGCTGAGCGGTCTTTTGCTGGCGTTGCAAATCGCCGCTATAAACCGCATCGAATTGAATGTCGCAATCGCGAAAGTAGTGACCAAGCACTTCGGCCTGCCGGCAGCCCAATGGCGAGAGCTGATCGTAGTTTTCCGCTCCGAATGATGCCTGGCCGTGTCGAACTACATAGATGGTGGCCATGTTATTTGTCAGCGTCTACGTTATGGAGTGCTGTGATATCAAAGGATGGAATGTACATCTGAGGTGTTTTCCCACCATCGACCGGCAGAACCACACCGGTAATGAATGAGGCTTGCGATGAAGCAAGGAAACACACTGCCTCTGACACTTCCTCAGGATCAGCGTGGCGCTGCATTGGAATAGAACCAGCAACAAGGTCACTGACTTTCTCATTCTTTCGGAATGCGGCTTGCTGGCCAGGTGTTACCACAGAACCCGGCGCCACAACATTAAGTCGCACATTGTAAGGGGCTGCTTCCATTGCCGCGCAGCAAGTGAACTGATTAACCGCAGCTTTCGAACCCGAATAAGCACCCGCTGCCATACCAGCTCTGAGGCTGCTCACTGAGCTTATATTAATAATGGAGCCAGACCTAGCCTCCATCATCACCTTCATCGCTTCTTTGCAACCGACAAATACGCTGTCGACCGAGGCCGTGAAATTAGCCCGAAAGTCGTCAATTGATTGATCTAGCACCATTCCGCCAATAACCGAAGGTGCATTGTTGACCAATACGTCCAGCCTACCGTGCTCTGCATGTGTTTGCTGAATCAAGCGGGCAAACTCCTCCAGATCGTTCACGTCCAGAGCGGCAGCCATCACGCTGCCTGCTTCGCCGGCAAGTTCTGCGACCAACTCATCCAACTTAGGTTTGCGTCGTGCACAGGCCACCACAAACGCGCCTTCACGCACCAGCTGGCGCACAATAGACCGTCCAATGCCAAGACTGCCACCTGTTACAATGGCTACCTGTCCTTCAAATCGATTAGTCATATAATTAAATTTCAATAATTTAGCGTACAGAAAGAGAATCTACTTTATAAATTGCCTAGCAAAGCGCCGCCGGTTGGTACGCCAACGCCTGAGGTCACCAGTACATTGTTAATGGTCTTTTCAGGTTGGTTTACGGAACTGCCGCGCACTAGTTTGGCAGCCTCGACAATCCCGTTAACGCCGTGAATATAGGCTTCGCTCAATTGCCCGCCGTGGGTATTGGTTGGCAGGCGTCCGTTACTCCGCAGCGAACCTTCCAATACAAATTGAGGTGCTTTGTACGACTCACAGAAACCCCAGCTTTCCAGCTGCCACAACACAATGGGCGTGAACGCATCGTAGATAACAGCAGCATCAATGTCATCTGGCGACAGACCACTTTGCTGGTAAGCCTCCTTAGCAGCAATATCCATGGATGGAATTGCCGCTATTTCCGGACGATAAAAGCTGGTCATCGATTCCATATTGGCGGCGGCGGCCTGCCCTACGCCTTTGATCGCCACCGGCTTATGCTTTAGGCCTTTCGCGCGTTCTGCGGTAGTAATGATGACTGCGCTGCCACCATCACTTTCCAGGCAGCAGTCCAGCAGTTTGAGAGGCGACACAATCCGTTTGGCGTTGTCATAGTCGTCCAGTGTAAACGGCTGCTCGTAAAACAAAGCGGCTGGGTTCTTTGCAGCGTATTCGCGCTGCACGTGGGCGATCTCGAACATCGCTTCCTGACACTCTTCGGTTAAATGCATATAACGCTGCGAATACATGGCCACCCAACTTGCGGGCGTCATCAAGCCATACGGCGTGTACCATCCCCAGTGAATAGCGTCGGCCGTCAGCAAAGGACCGGATACTCCCGAACTGTACCGATGTCCTGAGCGGCCGTTTAGGGAGCGATAGCAGACTACACATTCTGCCATGCCACTTGCAACCGCCATCACCGCTTGATGTATCAAACCAGTAGCCGCGCCACCACCGTGTGGTACGCGGGAGTAAAACCGAAGATCTCCAATGCCCACGGCGCGGGCCAGTTCGATTTCATCGGTGTTGTCCATTGTGAATGTGGTCATACCATCCACATCTGCCGGTGTCAGGCCTGCGTCTTTCAGCGCATCGCGCGTGGCTTCTGCGGCCAGCTGCAGTTCGGAACGACCCGAATTTTTTGAAAACTCGGTGTTGGCGATTCCCACAATCGCGGTCTTATCACAAATAGACATTTATAGACTCCAGTTTGGAATAGTGGCTTGCATTTGAGATGACGCCTCTGTAAACAAGTCAGAGCAGCTCAACACTAACGCTGCCTTCCATGTGCATGCCCCAAATATTGTTCTCACCGCTTACAAGCACTTTAACCACTTTGTTATCATCATCTTTCTCAGTGACTTCGCCGGTCACTGTCATCACCATGCCTGGCACATTTGGCGCACCGAGTTTTACGTTCAATGCCTTCATAACCGCTTCAGGGCCAGACCAATCAGTTACAAAACGTGCCATCAGAGCCTGGCTGGTCAGAATATTCATAAATACGTCGGGTAAACCCATGTCCTGGGCAACCTTGGGCACGTGGTGACAAGGCTCAAAATCGCGCGTGGCCAAAGCACCACAGCTGATCAGGGAACTGGTGATATCAATATCCAGTGCAGCAAGTTTGTCACCTACCGCAACGTCTGCGAACTTCAAAGTTTGATGTGTCATCGCTACACCTCCACCGGATAGAACTGCGGCAACATGGTTTTTTCGTCCACTTGTACCACTTTGCCTTTAACCTTCATACCGATTGTCACTTCATCAGATTCGATACCCACCACATTCGATATGATTCGCGTGCCTTCAGCCAAGCTGATAACAGCCACGATCAACGGGTATTTGTAGCCGGGAAACTTGGGGTAATGCATTTCGACAAAACTGAATATCTCGCCGTCCAGCGTAGACTCTACAGAATCCCAGTCTGTAGATTGGCACTCGCCACACATAGGCCTAGGCGGATGGCGCAAAGTCTGGCAGTTCTTGCAGCGCTGAATCAACACCTTGCCTTCATCACAGGCGTCCCACCACCAGCCATTGTCCTGACCACGCGGCGCGTGAATACGAGTGGGCATCTCCAGCTCATCGCCAGTACTGCTTGCCGCTGCCTGTGGCGGCGCTTCGGGCGGAATAAATTTAAAGACACGAAAGCGTTGTGTGCCGATCAGTTCACCCGCTTGATTGGAAAACTTTGCAAGCGTCTGTAAAAAATAGCCCTGGCCACGTGCCGTTATTTTTTGCTCGCTGATTTCTTCTATGATCGCATCTTCAAACAGTGCATCACCTATCTTGGCTTCAGCAAAAAATTCCTGATCCACATTGGTCCCCAGTGAACCGGTGAACCCATGCTGATCAAAAAACCCGACCAGATCAGATAAGCCATCGCTGGGTCTACCCTCTGAGGCTACGGCATAACCTTCCTGATTCCAGGCGTACATCATTGCAGGTGGCGCAATTAACTCGCCACGCTGACTGTCTGCGGCCCATGCGGCATCAGTATAAGCCGGGTTTTTGTCACCCATAACTTCCGCCCAATGGCGAATCATGGCTTCATTCACAGCGTCGTAGGAACGCTTGGGTTCCGGGTGGAGTGCACGCCCTACAAAGGTCTGCAGCTCCTCTTCAAACGCTTGTCGTTCTTCAGGAGTCATTGATAGTGTTCCGAGAGTCTGTTGCTAAAACCACCGTTACGGTGAACGATGATCTGTTCGGGCGCAAAGGATACCGCCGCGCCGGCCGCTTTCCAAGGCGTTAACGGCTGTGCTGGCTGGCCAGTTGCCATAAATTAATTTTAGATCTATCGAGTCAGTCGGAATTTGCGACTAAAGTGCTGCATTAACATTGAGATCCAAGGCATCTGACAATCCCAACGGCACACTATCCGCCGGGCCGTCAACTTCATCAAATTGATAAGCAAAATTGCGCGCTGAACTCCTAAAAACTGCCCTCTAGTTGAATCTCGTACACTGCGCCAAATTTTCTGAATCGATTCTCACGAAAATCCAAAGGGCCATCGCGCCGCTGAACATACACGGAGCGCTCAAACTGGTCGTAGCTGTCCAGTAAATTTCTAGCAGATACATTGAGTTTCAGGCCAAAAAGGTTCTTATGCTCCAGGAATATTTTTGCTTCGCCAAGGTCGCTGGCGGAATGGCTACGCTCATCCAGGCGTAGTACATCCGCTTCGCGAAACCTCGCGTAGTTTATGCCCCATGCCCAATCGCTGCCCGGAATATCATGTCGCAGTTCCGCAAAAAAATCGCTGATTGTATCTTCATTAATGCGACGCGATTCGCCCGTTAGAGGGTCGTTCAACTCGCTGTATTGCAGTAAATAATCCAATCGCAACTGCCCACCCTTGAAACCAAATTGGTCAAGATACAGGGTTGATACCCACTGCATACCATAACGCGTTGCTGAATCCAGATTGCCAGCCGCCTCGCTAGCGCCTATCGGAATTTGATCAACAATATCCTCAATGTCTTCATGCTTTAGCGTAAGCGACACATCACCGCTATCACCTAATTGCCGCTCAAGCTGCAACTCCAGCAACCAAATCTGAGGCGGCACCAGATCGGGGTTACCCGCCGCCGCGTTGTTAGTGTCTAGATTAACGGATGATATGAAATCGAAGAAATCAAGCTGACCAACCTCTCTGGCCAACCGCACGCTGAGCAGCGTAGCGGGATTTATCTGGTAGCTTACGCTTAACTGGCCTTTGGGACGCGTGAATTCACGCTGTAATCCCGAATCGCCGGATTGCTGCAAATTTGATTGCTCAATGCCAAGCGAAAGTTGTGCTCTGGTGCGCGAGCCTAGCGCCCTGCCGTGACTAAGTGTTGCCTGATATCGCCGCTCCTCCACTCTAGAACTGCCATTGGCAATTTCAGCACTGACCAGTGCATCACCATTTTCACCAGACAATACCAGCGAACTCGCATCAGTAAAGTTAAACACGCCCTCTACTGCCAACTGCCAGGTTTGTGGCTGCTCCCCCCACGCATATTCACTGCGTAAAATACTCTCGCCTGACCTCGACCTGCGTTGAAAAATTTGCCGGCTCAGTTCTACTTCATTGAGGGTAAAAATATCCGTCGTAACGGTGCGTGGGGCTTTTCCTAGACGCTGATAAGCGATGAGCTTTAATGAAGCGTCCGGAAATGCAAAGAGATAATCGCCACTGAGCTCAGCCACCCACTGGTTATCGACAAAATCAAAATAACGCAGAGTGGGGTCACTGCCATCGACGGGCAATCTGAACGAGCTCTCGTCATTATCTGTACGGTCTTGCCGATACGACAAGGAAAGGTTGGCCAGGTCGCCCGAATCCGGCGCCCAGGAAAACGCGACTGCTGCTGCAGGGCGATCGGTATTGTAAGTAACGAACTCGTCTCGAGTTTCTATCACAACACCTTCGGCGTCGAATACGGATTCATCACCCCAGTGTCCCAGCCTGTCTTGCTTGTTTTGCACATTGATTCGCCATGTCCACTCTTTAACGGCACCTGTCACAGACACTTCAAAGCGTGGCCAGACTGAATCTATTCGGTCGCGATGGTGTGTCCGCCACAGCCAGGTACCGCTGGTAACGGTCTCATTGAGCAGTACATCGGCAACATCACCACTGAGTCCTGGTATACCAAGACTCGCGCCATCGCGAATGACTATCTTGATCACAGATCTTGCCGGCAGCCGGGAAAGCTCGGCAAGCGCGCTGTTTTGTTTACCGGAGGAGCGCGCGCCATTGATCAGAACATTGCTGGATGCCTGTCCCAAACCGCGAGAGGCTTCAATCTCTCGTGGCAGAAAACCCGGTACTTGATTCAACATATCCCGCGCGGTACGAGGGGAAAATCGCTGGAAATAGCTTGCGGGATAGATTTGATCGGTTGCCGAATCGCTTTGATCAGCGTAAACCGATATTGACGCGGCTACCAGTACAGCTGCTAACAGCACGTACACTGCATGTGCTCTGAAGAGATTTGCACTTGGGCGCACCAGGCATTGCCTCAAGGATAGATCTTTATGAGTTTGATTCTCACGGGCTACAACTCCATTGCGAACCGTTTTAGTCAAATAATGGTGCCCGGACCCGGACTTGAACCGGGACGGTGTTGCCACCGAGGGATTTTAAGTCCCTTGCGTCTACCAATTTCGCCATCCGGGCAGTAAATGGAGGCGCGGGTCGGAATCGAACCGGCGTATACGGAGTTGCAGTCCGCTGCATAACCACTCTGCCACCGCGCCTTAAAAAAGCAGCGGGGTCAGGTCTCACATTTCACATGGCCATTCAGTATAGGGGGCTCGCTCTTAAATAGAGCCATGTGAAATATGAGACCTGACCCCACTACGTGCAATCTTCTCCTGCAAGGCGCCTTAAAGACTTGGAGCGGGAAACCGGGTTCGAACCGGCGACCTCAACCTTGGCAAGGTTGCGCTCTACCAACTGAGCTATTCCCGCACGAAAACGATGTCTTCAAAGCGGGGCGCATTGTATCCAGCGACCCTCAGTCGGTCAACTGTGCACCTAGGGTATTGTGCATGTTTCAGGTCTCTTCCAGTACCCAACGCGCTTGTTCGAAGGCCTGCAGCGCAAAATCAATATCGTCATCGCCAAGAGCTGCAGACATCTGTGTACGAATCCGTGCCATACCTCTTGGCACTACTGGATAGGAGAAGGCCGTAACGTAAACACCATTCTCTACCACAGCCTGCGCAAACTGCGCCGCGATTTCTGCGTCATGCAACATAACCGGAACAATTGGGTGCTCGCCGGGTAGCAGTTCAAAGCCCATTGATTGCAATCCATCACGAAAACGTTGTGTGTTATAGCTGAGGCGAGCGCGAAGCGCATCACCTCGCTCCGCGACGTCCAGCGCAGCAAGTGCACCCGCTACCACCGGTGGCGCCACCGTATTGGAAAACAGGTACGGGCGCGATCTTTGTCGCAAAAGGTCCACGATAGGTGCTCTTGCGCTAGTAAAACCACCGCTGGCGCCACCCAGCGCCTTACCCAGCGTGCCGGTAATGATATCGACCTTGCCAATGCAGCCGCTGCGTTCAATGCTGCCGCGACCCCGCTTGCCGACAAAACCGGTGGCGTGGCAATCATCTACATGAACCAGAGCGCCGTATTTTTCCGCAAGTTCGCAAATATCCGCCAGCCTGGCAAAGGTACCATCCATTGAAAACACGCCATCGGTAGTAATCAACTTAAAACGAGCATTTGCGCTATCCGCTGCTATCAGCTGCTGCTCAAGATCAGCCATATCGTTATTGGCATAGCGATACCGCTGTGCACGACTCAAACGCACGCCATCGATAATGCTCGCATGATTCAACGCATCTGAAATAACCGCATCTTCTGGTCCGAGCAAGGTTTCAAACAAGCCGCCATTGGCGTCGAAGCACGATGGGTACAAGATGGTATCTTCGGTAGAAACAAACGCGCTGATACTTTGCTCAAGCTGTTTGTGCAAAGTTTGCGTGCCACAAATAAATCGCACTGACGCCATTCCATAGCCCCACTCGTCTAGCCCGTTTAGAGCGGCAGCCTTGACGTCTGGATGTTGCGCCAAACCCAGATAATTGTTGGCGCACAGGTTCAGAACTTCTCGCGACTGTTCATTCTCAACCACACTTACCCGGTTCCCCTGAGGCCCGGCAATAGCGCGCTCGCTCTTGTATAGGCCGCTGGCTCTAATGCCATCCAATTCCTGGCCAATGTGTTCCAAATAGGCTTCCGTCATACCCTGCTCCATTAACGCAGCAATGCGTGAGTTAACTGTCCCAGTTAAGAATAACTTTACTCGCTTCGCCAGATTTCATCACATCAAACCCCTGCTGGAACTCGGAAAACGGCAATCTATGCGTGATAACGGGCGAAATATCCAGGCCGGACTCAATCATCACCGACATCTTGTACCAGGTTTCATACATTTCCCGGCCATAGATTCCTTTCAGTGTCAGCATATTGAATATCACTGTATTCCAGTCGATAGCGGTATTTTCTGTCGGTATTCCCAATATTGCGACCTTGCCACCGTGACACATATTTGCCAATAGCTCATTCAATGCCACAGGACTTCCAGACATTTCCAGCCCGACATCAAAGCCTTCAGCCATGCCCAGTTGTTTCTGCGCACCCTGCACCGATTCACGCAGCACATTCACGGTGCAATCAGCACCCATACGCTTGGCCAGAGCTAAGCGCTCATCATTCAAATCAGAAATAACCACGTGTCGTGCACCTGCGTGCTTGCACACGGCGGCCGCTAGAGCACCTATCGGGCCTGCGCCCGTAATCAGAACGTCCTCACCTAGAAGATCGTATTGCAAAGCCGTATGAACGGCATTACCGAATGGGTCGAACAACGCCGCCACATCCAGATCAATGCCTGCACTGTGCTCCCAAACGTTAGACATTGGCAGAGTCATGTATTGCGCAAATGCACCCGAGCGATCAACACCGACGCCGCTGGTGAATGCGCACAAGTGGCGTCGACCAGCCATACAGTTGCGACAGCGACCGCATACGACGTGCCCCTCGCCGGACACTATTTGCCCTGAGTAAAAATCATTCACGTTTGAACCAACATCAACAATTTCACCGACGAATTCGTGACCCACAACCATGGGCACGGGAATCGTTTTTTGAGCCCAGGAGTCCCAGTTGTAAATGTGCATGTCTGTACCGCAGATCGCCGTTCGCAGGATGCGAATCATCACGTCATTGATACCTAAATCCGGTTCCGGAACATCTTCCAGCCAGAGACCTTCTCGGGCTTCTTTCTTGACCAGTGCTTTCATGACTTTCAATATAGCGGAATTTTTCCAGTATAATAAACCACAAAGATCTATTAAGAAAGAACTGATTCCAGTATATGAGAATATTATGAGCAGCTCCGACCCTTCCTGCCAGCTTTTGTGCGAACGAGTGCTGGCGCTTAGACAGCAACACAATTACACGCTGGATCAATTGGCTGCGGCGTCTGGTGTGAGCCGATCCATGCTGAGCCAGATTGAGCGCGGCAATGCCAACCCCACGCTGGCTGTTACGCGCAGAATTGCACAGGCTTTTGGCTTGAGCATTGGTGAGCTGGTGGACGACCCAATTTCTGCAACCCCCATTGACATTGTTCACGGCAATGATGCCGCGAATTTGTTTCGCGCGGATGACGAATGTCAAATACGCACGCTGTCTCCGCTGCATATGGAAAAAAGTGTGGAATTTTATGAGTTGCTACTGCAACCTGGTGCTCAATTGGCCAGCGCAGCTCACTTCGACGGAACCCGCGAACTCTTTACTGTAGCGAGTGGTCGCGCGCTGATTATGAGTGGAGACACGAGCAGTGACTTGAAAAGTGGCGATTCAGCTCATTACCGTGCCGATACCGGACATGCCATTGTCAACGCCGGCAAATCCGAGCTTAGAGGGTATCTGGTGGTAATGTACAAATAACCGGCCCGAGAATGTACGGGCCAACTATTTTTCCAGCCTTAGCTCGGGAGCAGCTGCGCGCAAATAGACGAACATTGACCAGATGGTGAGAATGGCTGCTGCATACAGTAGTACATAGCCTATATACGCTAACTCTGGAACCAGGTGCTCACCGGCGGCAAGGAAAACGCCAATCGCCGTCATTTGAAAACCTGTCTTAACTTTGCCAACGTATGAAACAGCAACGCTGGTGCGCTTGCCAAGATCAGCCATCCATTCGCGCAACGCAGACACTAATATCTCGCGACTGATAATAATGCACGCGGGTACTGCAAACCATGGGCTGGCGTGCAACTCTACCAGCAACACCAGAGCAACGGAAACCATCAGCTTGTCGGCCACAGGATCAAGAAACTCACCAAACGGCGTACTTTGGTCCCACTTTCGCGCCAAATAACCGTCCAGCCAATCGGTAATCGCCGCAAGAATGAAAATCAAGGTCGCAACCAGAAAGTGCCATTTGAACGGCCAATAGAACACCAACACCAGTGCCGGGATTAGCAGCACTCTGAGCAGGGTGAGGGCATTTGGAATATTCATTAAGTGCGCAACCGGAAAACCTCAGTGTATCGCTCTCAGTCTAGGAGAGGACTAATCGCTGTGTAAACTGTTATAAATATCACTGGCCGTTTTTTCGCTGATTCCCGGCACTTTGCTCAGGTCTTGTACACTCGCACGCTGAATTTCCTGCAATCCACCAAAATAACGCAACAACGCCTGGCGGCGCTTGCTGCCAATCCCTTCAATAGATTCCAGCGCTGATGTATTGCGCTTTTTCGCGCGTCTCGCGCGATGACCCGTAATCGCAAAGCGGTGAGATTCATCGCGCACTTGCTGAATCAAGTGCAAGGCCGCGGAATCAGAGGCTAACACCAGCTCCTCCCGATTGTCTGCCTTGATAATCTGCTCCATGCCCGCCTTACGAGTTGGCCCCTTGGCTACTGCGAGCACGCAGATGTCAACAAGCTTAAGCTCATTCAACACCGCCTCTGCTTCGCTCAGCTGCCCCTTGCCTCCGTCAATTAATACAATGTCAGGCTTTCGCCCTTCTCCTTTCTGCAAACGTGTAAAGCGTCTGCGCAAGGCCTGAGCCATCGCTGCATAATCATCACCGGCCTGTACTCCTTCAATATTAAAACGTCGATAATCCGTTTTTCTGGCTCCGGAAAGATCGAACACAACACACGATGCCACGGTCGCTTCACCAGAGCTATGGCTAATGTCAAAACACTCAATACGCTGCGGCAACTCACTCAATTGGAGGGCTTCTTGCAATGCCTCGAAACGGCTGGCGATGCTCTGCCGATTCGCCAGTCTGGCTTCCAGATTCTGCTGCGCTGCAGTGACGGCCAATTTAACCCACTCTGCGCGATTGGATCGAACCTTATGGTGCACTGTTATTTTGCGGTTTGAGTATTCACTCAAAGCAGAAACCAGCACATCCAGATCCGGAATTTCCTGATCAATGACAATTTCACGCGGAATTTCCCTGGCCATGCCGCCAAGATAATATTGACTGATAAAGGAAAACAACAGCTCGGCACTGCCCTCCTCCAGCTTTGGAGCCGGGTAATAGCTACGACTGCCCAGCACACGACCGGCACGAACAAAAAGAACATGCACGCAGGCAATACCAGAGGTTTGGCTGGCAGCAAGTACATCAACATCTCCGCGCTTGCCTTCAATGAACTGCTCATCCTGCATTCGCCGCAAATCAGTGAGCTGGTCCCTGATCATCGCAGCGCGCTCAAACTCCAGCGTTGCCGATGCGGCCTCCATTCGTTCGGCCAGTTCCTTCAGTAACTGCTGGTCCTGACCATTTAAGAACATTCGGGTAAACCGCACATCGTCTGCGTAATCATCGGCATTCACCTTGGCCACGCAGGGTGCAGTACAACGATCGATCTGATGCTGCAAACAGGGTCGTGAGCGATTTCGATAGTAACTGTCGTCACATTGACGAACCCTGAATACTTTCTGCAAGTGATGCAGGCTTTCTCGTACAGAACCAGCACTGGGATAAGGACCAAAATACTCGCCTTTGGCGCGTTTGGCACCACGATGAAAACCCAGCCGCGGAAATTCGTGATTGCTTAGGTAAATATAGGGGTAAGACTTGTCATCGCGCAGCAAAATATTGTACTGCGGCCGGTGCGCTTTGATGAGATTCTGCTCGAGAATCAGTGCTTCGGCTTCGCTGTTGGTGACGGTGACCTGAATGCTGTCTATTTTGCTGACCAATGCGACGGTCTTGCTATTCAGACCTCGATTTCTGAAATAGCTAGACACTCGATTCTTAAGATTCTTTGCCTTGCCTATGTAAAGAACCTTCGCCTCATGATCCAGCATCTGATAAACGCCAGGGCGGCTGGTCAAAGACTTAAGGAAAGTAGCTGAATCAAATGGCTGCGCAGCAGTCACTGAGCGGGCACTCCGGCGTAAAATGCTATTCTAATCCTTCTTCAATTAACCCATAGCGCACGGCAAGCAAGGCCAATTCCACATCACCTTTAATCTCCAGCTTTTCAAACAGGCGATAGCGGTAGCTGTTGACGGTTTTTGTGGAAATACTGAGTTTGTCTGCAATATCAGGCACCTTCTCACAGGCAATAATCATCATTGCTATTTGCAACTCTCTCTCAGATAGTTGTGCGAAGGGCGACTCATCCGGAGATTGACTGAAGGGTTTCAAGGCCATATCTTGTGCCACTTCAGGACTTATATATCTCTGCCCACTGTTTACCTTGCGCAAAGCGTCCAGCATCTGGTCAGGTGTTGCTGCTTTGGTAATAAAACCCCTGGCTCCCGCCTGAATGACTTTGGTTGGAAAAGGATCATTTGGATAGGCGGAGAGTGCAATCACCTTGATATTAGGGTCGAACGCAGCAATTTTGCGAGTCGCTGCCAGGCCACCAATGCCAGGCATACGCACGTCCATAAGAACAATATCGGGTTGCAATTGCCGGCACAATTTAACAGCTTCTTCGCCAGTAGCTGCCTGAGCAAGTACCTCTACATTTGGCGCGTCTGACAGCATACGTACAATACCCATACGCACAAGGTCATGATCATCGGCCACAACTACGGTGATCATAATTCACCTCTCACCACACGGTTCTAACTGCAGCTTGGCAGTATTCGCCAGCATTTTCTATTTAGCCATCCATGCGCTATCTTTTTTCTTTTACACGCAATGCGCAAGCAAGCATCTCACCCATTGCGACTCACCGTAGGTTACCATTGCGCACGCACCTTAGGCTAGTAGATTCTCGGCTCAATCTCGAGTTCAACCGCAAATTTAGCATAAACACTGCGCTGGATGCGGGTAGCTAACTCAAGCAGCTCCGTTCCATTGGCTTTATCGTGATTAACTAACACCAAGGCCTGTTCTTGATGCACGCCAACATGCTGTTCTCTATAGCCACGCCACCCAGCTTGATCAACAAGCCAACCCGCCGCTAACTTGAACTGGTCGCTGGATTCGGTTGGGTAATACGCCACATTAGAAAAGTGTTCGAGCAGACCTTGCATTTGCTGTTTTGAAACAATTGGGTTTTTGAAGAAGCTTCCGGCATTCGGCAGCTGTTGCGGATCTGGTAGTTTTCTTCGACGAATAGCCACAACCGCATTTCTGACCTGCGCTGCAGATGGCTGTGATAATTCGCCCAGCTCTTGCCTAAGCGCTTCGTATTCAATGTTGACTTGGCTTTGTAATAGCAGACTGAACTCAACTTCTGTGATAACCACTTTGCCATGCAGCTGCCGCTTAAACACGCTGTCTCGGTAGCCAAACTCACACTGCTCAGCGGAATAACTTTGTCGCGCGCCATTTTCGATCCAGCGAAAGTGTACTCGTTCAACAAACTGATCCAACTCCACACCATAGGCGCCGATGTTCTGGACAGGAGCAGCACCAACACTGCCAGGAATGAGCGCCAGGTTCTCCAGCCCGAAGTAGCCACTCTTAATGCAATAATCAACCAAGCCGTTCCAATTTACACCTGAGGATACGGCAAGCGTAATACGATCTGACTCTTTGGATATGGTGCGTATGCCCTGTGATGCAATGCGAATGCACCGCGGTATAGGTTTACCCGAAAAAACGATATTGCTACCGCCGCCCAAGATCAATGGAGAATCGCCCTTTGTTGCGCATTGCTGAAGTGCGGACTCCAGGTCGCTATCTGTTGTTGTATCAAAAAAGCATTCAGCGACCGCTGGCAATCCCAGAGTATTTAAGTCAGAAAGCTGACGGTCGAATTCAGCGCGCAGTTTGTTCACCAGAATTTATGTGTTCAAGCAAACCCATGCAGGCCCGTTCCACCAGATCAAGTACCAGTTCAAAACCCTTCTCACCCCCATAATAGGGATCAGGAACCTCGACGTAATCAACTTCGTCGGCGTAATCCAACAGCAATCCAGTTTGTCCCTTGTAAGCGGCGGGTTTCAGCGATTCGATAACCTCTAGGTTATCCCGATCCATGCCTAAAACATAATCGAATCTGTCAAAGTCTTGCGTTACTAACTGTCGTGCGCGCAATTGTTTGAGGTCATAACCGCGCGCCTTAGCCGCCTTCATCGCTCTTTTGTCTGGCGGAGCACCTATATGCCAGGCTCCGGTGCCCGCCGAATCAACAATAATGTGACTTGGATTACTCAAATTCATTTCGCTCGCCATGTGGTTTAATACGCCATGCGCAGTCGGCGAGCGACATATATTCCCCATACATACAAACAAGACCTGCGTTGTCATGCATTATTTCCTTGATCAATCAGTTCCCGTAAATGCGCATCCACGCTGACAAGATCTTCTTCGGTATCAACGCCGGCAGGAATCGCGCAACAACTGAGCTCAACATGAATGTCCACACCATGTGCCAGCGCTCTCAGTTGCTCCAGTTTTTCGCTTTGCTCAAGCATGTGCTCAGGCCAACGGATAAATCGGTTCAGAAACCCGACACGATAGGCATAGATTCCCAGGTGACGATGCGCAAGCAATTGATCGGGCATCGGGCTATCTGCAGCATAAGGTGATGCATCACGACAAACCGGAATTGGTGCTCTGGAAAAATACAGAGCCGAATTGTTCTCATTAAAGACCACTTTAACCGCATTGGGATTCAAGAATTCCGCAGTCTTGTCAATTCGTTCACAGAGCGTGGCTATTTCTGCCGTAGAACTGTTCTGCAGGTTGCCTGCCACCTGATCTATAACCTCAGCTGGAACCAATGGTTCGTCGCCCTGAACGTTAACGACACACTCATCCGCAGCCAATCGGAGTATTTCTGCCGCTTGCTGGAGTCTATCGGTACCCGAAACGTGATTAGCTGAGGTCATCACGGCATCACCGCCAAAATCGTTTACACAACGTGCTATGTCATCATGGTCAGTGGCAACCACTACACGGTTGGCTCTACTTCGCTGCGCGGCTTCAACCACCCACTGAATCATCGGTTTGCCGGCGATATTTCTCAACGGTTTGCCGGGTAAACGGCTGGACGCATAACGTGCGGGAATGAGCACCGTAAAACTCATCGTGCGCTCGCTTGCCCTGAATTCTTGCCATACGCACCGGAAGCAGCCTCTAGCAACTCAATAATTTCCTGGTCAAATTTTTCCGTAACTCGAGCAGACACTTGCATGAACCAACAATTTTCTCCAGCAATCGCTTTGCATTTTACCGCGTCTTTCTCAGTCATAAGAAGCGTCTTGTTATCACCAAAGGCAAGGTCTCCGGGTTCAAATGCATGGTGATCTGGAAATGCATGGCGATCAAACACAAAACCCAAGTGATCCAGCGATGCAAAAAAGCGCTCGGGATTACCTATAGCGGCCAGAGCATGCAATGGGGCGCCCGCATTTTGTTCGACAAAATCGATCGGCGACAAACGTTGATCGGATTTCAGGTTAACAAAGCATTCCACTTCAATCTGCATCACCGCGTCAATACCAATAACAGAGTCTGCCGGTTCGCCATTGCACACGATAAAATCCACGCCGTCCAATCGCGTCGAAGGCTCTCGCAACGGCCCTGCGGGTAAACACAAGCCATTGCCAAGCATTCGCTGGCCGTCTAAAACCGCTACCTCTATGTCTCTAGCGAGCTTATAGTGCTGAAGCCCATCATCGCAAACAATCACATTACACAACTGTCTCGCCAACAACAGTCTGGCTCCTCGTGAGCGCTGCGGGTCGATGCATACTGGAATATCAAGCCTGCGACTAAGCATTAATGGTTCATCGCCCACAACCGCTGCGTCGTCAGTATTCCCCACTATGTGCGGGTAGCGCTCCAAGGTGGATTTGTAACCGCGGCTAAGCACCGCTGGCCTCCAGCCCTTGCGTTGCATTAACTCACATACGTGTATTACCAATGGCGTCTTTCCTGCACCACCAACCGTGATGTTTCCGATAACAATTACGGGCAATGGCGAGTCGTATACATCTTTGGGACTGGGCTTATTCAGGCGAGCTAATGTTCTGTACAAACTACTTAAGGGGCGCAGTCGCCGCGTCCATTGCTTATCACCATACCAACTCTCGTTGAGCGATTGCTCCAGTTTGGCGCGAAGCTGGTTGCGCCTCGTGTTGTTACGCATCGAAATCGCGCTGATGCAATTGAGCGTAACGCGCATTTGCCGCAAGCAAGCTGGCATGCGTGCCCTGCTCAACAATGGCGCCACCTTCCATCACCAGGATAAGATCGGCCTGCTCAATGGTTGACAGCCTATGAGCTATCACAATCGTCGTTCGCCCGGCCATCAAGCTCGAAAGCTCTTGTTGTATATGGCTTTCGGATTCCGTATCCAGTGCTGAGGTGGCCTCGTCGAGCACCAAAACGGGCGCGTCTTTTAACAGTGCTCTAGCAATGGCAATGCGTTGACGTTGGCCGCCAGATAGTCGAAGTCCATTTTCACCAACCATGGTTTGATACTTGTCTGGCAACTTCTCAATAAATTCCTGAGCGTTGGCCGCTGCAGCGGCCGCTTTCACCTGTTCAAGCGAGGCATCAGCGAGATGGCCATAGGCGATATTGTTGAGAATTGTGTCGTTGAACAGGCTGATATTTTGTGACACAAAGGCATAGTGCCGACGCAAGTTGTCCAGCTGATAATCGTTAACATCTGTGCCATCGAGCAAAATCTGGCCCTGCGAATGGGGATAGAACCGACATAACAAATTAACAAGCGTGGTTTTTCCAGCACCTGAGCCGCCAACCAGGGCAACAGTCTGACCAGGCAACACGCTGAAATTGATATCTCTTAGGATGGGCGGTTCAGCAGAGTCATATGAAAAACTGAGCTGCTTGCACACAATTTCACCCGTGACCGTATCAACTGCGTGCTTGCCACGATCCGGTTCAAGATCAGTGTCCAGATAACTAAATATGTCTTCGGCAGCCGCCAAACCGCGCTGAATAATTCCCAGCACTTCACTAAGCGCGCGAATAGGTCTGGCCAGCATCCCGGCGGACGTGAGGAAAGCGACCAATTGCCCTGAGCTCAACTCGCTGAAACTGGATGGCGGCAGCACCAGATACACCAATGAACCCATCGCAATGCCAACCAGCAACTGGATAATTGGTGGACTAAGTGAACTGGTCAGTGCCAGTTTCAGGCTTTGACGGCGGTTGTACTCGCTGGCGGCGTGGAAACGTTGCTGTTCATAATCCGCGCCACCGTATATTCGCACTTCGCGATAGGCTTTGATCGACTCATTGGCCACGTGGGTAACATTACCCATAGATTCCTGAATGCGTTTGCTATAACGGCGGAACAAGCGACTGACAGCGCCCGCTATGGCGCCAATTAACGGTGCTACAGCAAGAAAAACAAGGGTGAGTTGCCAATTCAGATAGAGCATGTAGCCAATTAAGGCAATTACAGTGAACCCTTCTCTCATTACTATTTTCAATGCGTCAGTAACGGCGGCAGCGACCTGCTCGACATTGTAGGTAATGCGCGACAGTAGATGACCACTTTGCTGATCGTCGAAATAGCTGGACGGCAACAACAGCAGTCGATCGAACACTTTGCAGCGCAAGGAATGAATCAGGCAGCGCGCGACAGAATTGATGAAATAATTGCCGAGGAAAAAGCCAATGCCGCGCAGCGTAATCGCTGCCACCATTAGCAAAGGAATTAGCCACCGCGCATTGAGCCGTAATTGCTCACGACTGCCTATCACATTGGTCAAGAATTCGGTGGCAATACCGGTTCCGATATTAAGCTGGCCGCCAGCAGTATCGATAATTAGCTGCAGTAAATCCGCCAATAGAACAGCTGCTGCCGCGTACAGTATGAAACCCAACATACTAATTGCAAAATGCCCCCAATTGGGAACAAAACCTAATAGCCGCTTGTAAAGCGCCCAGTCTTCTGAGGCCGTATGTTTGGCTTGGTCGACGGCCAATTGCATTTCCTAGTAATGGCTGATAAAGGGTTAAGAATGAGGCTTAGCGTCCCAATGGCCAACATAGCATGCCGCATTGGCATTGCAATACACCAAGCCTTATTGCAAGGCGTGAGCGTGCATATTACATAACAGCCATCGAGAGCAACCGTTCAAACCTTGTATACTCGCGGCACTTTTCTTACACTGCTGCGTGCCTAGTAGAACCAAAGCGAAAAAGAACAGTTAAATACCTGAAAAATAAAAATTTTTTCTTACCCATACAAACACAATAACTCGATTTTCTGTATTCAACACGAGGTAATCAGCCATGAAATCCAGCGTACGGACATTTAGAGGAAGCGCGATTGTAGCCGCCATTGGCATGACGTTCGCCTTCCCGGCAAGCTCGCAAGGCCTGGTGCTAGAGGAGATCGTGGTCACGGCTCAAAAACGTGAAGCCAGTGTGCAGGATATTTCCGCAACTGTTAACGTGGTGTCTGGGCAGGCCGTCGATGAATTCCAGGTATTTAACTTCGCTGATCTTGAGCAATTAACGGCGGGATTGTCATTATCAGTACAAAACGCTCGAACGGCGAACGTCAGCTTGCGCGGCATTTCCAACGACCCTGAATCAGGATCTGAGGCCGGTGTGGACCTTTACTACAACGACGTACTGACTCGACCTGATACGGCATTCAGCTTGCTGTACGATTTAGCGCGCGTAGAAATATTGCGAGGCCCACAAGGTGCACTGCAAGGCAGAACTTCTCCCGGTGGCGCGATCATTATCAAAACCAACAAACCTAACCTGGAAGAGTTCGATGGCAGTATTACTGGCACAGTGTCTGATAATGAGGGTGGCAACGGTCAGTTAGCCGTTAGCATACCTTTGTTAGAAGGCGTTTTAGGTGTTCGTCTGGCAGGCGTCTATGACCAGAACAACGTCAATGGCGTTGAAAACCTTGTGTCCGGTCTGGAATCGACTGAAGAAGCAAAATCGGGCCGAATCGCTATTCTGTTCGAACCCAATGAAATGTTCTCGGCGCATTTGATGCACCAGTACTATGAACGTTTTACTGACGATCCTAAAATTCTGGATGGTACCGACGCCCTTGGTGCTCGCCCAACATTGAGCGGAGCCGATCGACTGTCCATTACTCCCACGAATGACTTTGCGGAACTTAGATACAATCTGACAACACTTGAAATGGGCCTTGAAGCCGCTGGTCATCGCTTTGATCTTGTTGCCGGATATCAAACCAGTGACAAGCTTTCACAGACGGATAACGATCGTGCTGGTTATCAACCACTGGTTACAACCCAGAGCAGCTTGACCTTGTTAGAGAGCAATAGCGTAGAACTGCGAATGTCATCTATTAACGATTCAGATTGGGAATACATGTTCGGTCTGTATTATCTTGACCAGGATACAGCCACTCAATTTGCTGCGACGTCAGTCGCTGCTGGTATTAATTTTGTGAGTGGCGGTGGAATTCCAGTCGAAACGGAAAACCTGGCTTTGTTTACCTTCCACAACTTCCACTTTAACGACCGTTGGACCTTGGATGTTGGTGCGCGTGTTCAAAAGCGAAACAGCTTCCGAAAGGCAACCGTTAATTTTCAGGAAGTACTGTTTCTCCCGCCAGCATTTGAGCCAATTAGAGATATAGTTATCGGTGGGTTTGCAGCTCGTTTCCCGCTTAATGGTGTGCAACCGGAAGATGAGAGAGGCTCTGCAACAAATGTTACCGGATTGGTTGCTTTGAACTATGAGTTCGACGACGATTTATCGGGTTATGTATCGGTTAGCCGGGCCAACCGCGCTGACGGAGTGTCTATTTCGCCAGGGCCAAACATTGCTTCGGTAGGTGCAACAGGGCAACTTTTGTATGACGAAGAAGACAGCACAGCGTTCGAACTGGGATTGAAAGGACGCTTTTTAGACGGCCGTGCCACGTTGAATGCGGCTCTTTTCTACCAGCAATTTGATGGTTATCTTGGACGCAGGACGGGCCTGCAAATAGACGAAGGTGCGGGCACAGCAACGCCAGTGATTAGTAATATTTCGGGGGGACTGGTCTTCAATGGCGACGCTACCGTGATTGGCCTTGAATTAGACGGCCAGCTTCTGATATCAGAAAACTGGTCCTTAGGTGGTAACTTCAGCTATGCACAAGGAGAGTATGACGATGGTGCGCGAGCGCCTTGTAATGACCGAGAACCAGGCGAAGCAATCGGAAGCTGTGACATCGGAGGTGACCCGATAAGCTCTGAACCAGAGCTTGCCCTGTCGCTTAACAGTGAGTTCAGCATTCCATTTGGTGGCACTGAATGGTATCTGCGCGGCCTGTTAAAGCATACTGGTGATCGCCAAAACCTGTCTGGTTCTGCCGGTCTGGGCAACGTAGTCGATGAATTTGATGCCTACACGGTAGTTAATCTTTTCACCGGTGTTCGCGCTTCCGATGGACAATGGGATGTATCACTGTGGGCAAAGAACCTCACCGATGATGACACTGTTCTGATTCAGGAAGGGGCTGATGCTACCGATCTGAGCTCATCAGGAACAGAGTTTGGATCGTACACGCGGGTTCAGCTGGTTAAAGAACGAACCATTGGTTTGACCGGACGCTTCAACTTTTGATAAATCCACTGCTGCAATAATAAAGGCCGCTTAAGCGGCCTTTATTATTTGTTTTCCCAACGCTACTGGCTTGGCCGCTGTGTCGCTATCTTCAGGTGCACAAAGCCCATCTGACCCGCCACATCCATCGCAGTTACAACCGCTTGATGTGGTGTATTAGCATCCGCTGTGATCATAAACGGAATGTCACGGTTATCGGCCGCAAATTCGCCCAGCGCACGCTTCAGAGTCGCCGGCTTGGTGTCCACTAATTCCTGACCATTCAAAGCGTAATTGCCGTCACTGTTAACCACCAGCTCAATGGTGTTCTCTACAGTCTGAGCTTGCTCTGCCACGGCCTCTGGCAAATCAATTTTAAGGTGTGTTTCTTTGGTAAAACTGGTCGAGACCATAAAAAAGATAAGCAACAAGAATACCACGTCAATCAATGGCGTCAGATTGACGTCTACCGAGGTGTCTGTGTAATCACGAAAATTCATGTAACGCCACTCTCTACTCTGGCTCGCGAGATTTAACCCGGCGGTCTGCGTGCAAAGCATCAACCAGCTTAATGGCTTCCCGCTCCAGCGTGACAACAATTGATTGAATTCTTCGCTCAAAAAAGCGGTGCATGATCAACGCCGGAATGGCGACGGCCAAACCGGACGCTGTGGTAATCAGGGCTTCCGAAATGCCACCTGCCAACACGCTGGCATTACCAGTACCCTGAACCATGATTTCACTAAATACTTTGATCATGCCGATCACAGTACCTAACAAACCGAGCAAAGGGGTAATCGCTGCAATTGTGCCAAGTGTGCTCAGGTAATGTTGCATTTCATGCACCACTTGTGCGGCGGCTTCTTCAATGCTTTCTTTCATTACCTCACGACCGTTGCGCGAGTTACTGATACCCGCAGCTAAAATCTGACCTAGCGGAGAAGTTTGCTTAAGGCCTTTAAGTTTTTCGGAGTCGATCTGGCTGTTTTTTATCCAGGTCCAGACTTCGGCCAACAAATTTTTTGGAGCTATCTTATTAGGATTCAGAGCGAGTAGCCGCTCAATAGTGATCGCCAGCGCGATAACTGAGCAAGAAATAATCGGCAGCATTAACCAGCCACCCTGCTTCACAAGTTCAAACACTTTTCCCCCAGAACCTATTGATATGTCTCATATTACTTTAGACCGGAATACTCGCGCACGCACGGAACGAAAGCGTCAATTATGCGTATAAAGCAAATCACCAGCGCAACCAGTAGCGGTCGGATTGTGATCGGTATTCTTGCGGTCGGGAAAGTGTTTGGTTCTTGCACAATGGAACATCAAACCTTATCGCGCCACTGCTCGCTGTATTAAGCTGGGTCACCCCGGCCTTCGAATAGCGCGCCATAACGGAGGCATCGGGATGATTAAACCTATTCTTATGGCCAGCGGATGCAATCGCATATTGCGGCGCTACAGCGGCTATAAACTCCGCGCTGGAAGAGGATTTGCTGCCGTGGTGGGGCATCAACAAAATATCCGCCTTCAGCGGTTGATCATTGGACAACAATTTCCTCTCCACATTCCGGCTAATATCGCCTGTTAGTAGAATACTGGCGCCAGGTGTATCAATTCTGAGCACACAAGACTGATCATTGTCTGCCTTACTTGCGCCAGCTTCCGCCGCGACAGGACTTAATACCGAAAAGTGTATTGATTCCCACTGCCAACGCAGACCCGCTTCGCAGAGCATGCTGGCCAAAGAATTTGTCTGATAACTCGCCAGTGTATTGTTAACATCAATGCTTTCCAACAGTCCCGAGACACCACCAGCGTGATCATTATCTGAGTGACTGATCACCAAGGTATCGAGCACGCTTATGCCTTCATGCCGCAGATAGGGCGCAACAATCGCGGCACCGCTGTCAAAATCCTTTGAAAATCTCGCGCCTGTGTCGTATAGCAAACTTCGGCCATTGGCAGTAAAAACCACTGCCAGGCCCTGACCTACATCTAGCACCGTGAGCATCCCCGAGTCGCAAGAACGTTCATGAGAAGGTGAGCCTGACGAGGAACTTTCAGAGACCAGGCCATAAAGAAGCGGAAGGCTAAGTAGTGGCACCGAAAATTGACTACGTACCCTGATAGCCGAAGGCGCTAAAACAATTAGACAGGCGCAGCAAAAGAGCAACAAACTCAAGGGTGAAATTGCTTGCTGCAACAAACTTGCATTGCCAGCGTGATTATCGATCCACTGTAAAAAACGCCACATATTCGTTAGCGTAAAGTCAAGAATACCAAGTACAAACGATGGCACGTCGTTAAACAGCTGCGTACTAACGAGCACCAGCATGACAAGCGGCAGCGCCAGGAAGCTCAACAAGGGAATGGCCAGCAGATTGGCCAGCGGCATCAGCAAGCTTACGGACTGGAATTGAAACAAGAGAATTGAACTCAAGGCAATGAAGCTAATCCACTGCGCTCGCCATAGTGGCTCAATCATTGAAGCGCTTGGCTGAACCCGATGGCTGAAACCGTATAACAACGCGGCCACCGCCGAGAACGATAAAATAAATCCCGGGCTTCGAATTGATAGAGGCTGCGTAAGCAAGATCATCAGCGCGGCCATCGCTAGCAAGTAACTGAATCGCAGCGGCATGGAAAAATACCGTGCGAGCAGCGCGATTCCAAGCATCAGCACGGCTCTCTGAGTGGGTAGACCAAACCCCGCCAGCCAAGCGAATAAAAAAGCACACATTAAAGAACCCAATGCCGCCAAGCGTTGCGCCGCGTAATGCGGCAGTATCAAGGCCGACAGCCGTGATAACGGCAGTAAAAGCACGTAACTAATCGCGGCGACCATTCCAATATGTAATCCAGATACCACAAATAGATGCGTTGTGCCGGTTCGACTCAACAAGCTCCAATCGTCGGCTGACAGTGCCTTGCCATCGCCCAGTGCAAGCGCTCTTACCAGATGCCGTTGCCGCATGCTGTTGGTTTGCTTTGTTAGACTCTGGGCCAGTTGGCTGCGCCAGGCAACTATGGTGTGCTGCCAGTTTGAGCCGTCATTGCTCACTGGCTCGCCCCAACGCACCGTACCGGTCGCATCAATATTCTGTGAATGCAGATAGTGCTGATAATCAAAGCCACCTGGATTAGCAAAGCCCCGAGGTCGTTTTACGACTACTCTCAATCGCCAACGCTGCCCAGCAGCCAGCGGTTTACCTTCGTACCAGGACAGACGCAGTTTGCGAACAGGACGACTGGAAACTGGCCAGCCAGTGCTATGTACACGAACGTCAAAACGTTGAACCGACTTGCCATAGCGAAATTCGGTGCGCGGCAAACCTAGCACTGTACCCGTCAATTCAAATAGTTCGCCTTCGTGCTCATACCACGGCATCTGCGCAAAGATTTGCGTGGCATGTATCGAGGCATACAACAGACCTGCACAGAAAGCGAGCATACTGGTGATCAGCCTGCCAGCAATCGCCAAACTTGCGCAAACCAAAAAGAAGAGAAGCCCATAATTACGCCAGCTCGCTTGCTCAGCGAGTATTGGCACAATTTGATTATCTATGGGCAGAAAAGCAGCGACGGCAATGCCAGTCAGCATTGCAAATACACGGGCGACCATTTACCACCTTCCTTGGTGTTGGATAGCGTGAATACAACGTCGGATACTACGCTGTTGAGTGCGCCGTGCAAAGAGTTGATGTGATGCCTTGTGCTAAACTTAATTGAGCGGTGACAGGAAAATGCCGCCGTGTTACTGAATACCACTGTCCATGCCGCGAAGATTTTTTAAGCGTTACGCGCCCGACCCCGAAAAGCTAAAGCAGACAAAGCATTTGCGTTGGCTGGGTCGTAGCATGGACGATCCGAATTGCTGGCATGTAAACCGTCAGTCAGTCTCCCGAGCTTTTCTAATCGGTTTTATTGTTGCTTTCATGCCAATACCAATGCAGATGCTGGTTGCTGGTATTTGCGCACTGCGTTTCCATGCAAATCTGCCAATAGCGGTGGGGCTGGTGTGGATGACCAATCCCATAACGTTCGCGCCCATGTTTTATGCGGCTTATCGCGTTGGCTCTGCGTTGCTTAATGTTGATCCAGTCGCGATCAGCTTTGACGGTGGTCTTAGCGCCATTTCATACCAGCTGGCCGACATCTGGTTGCCAATGCTACTGGGCAGTGTGGTATGTGGTGTGCTGTCGGGCTTAGTCGCTTATGCCATCGTCTGGCGCGTTTGGCGCTGGCAAGTGGTCAGTCGCTGGCAGGAACGCAAAAGGCAGCGCAAACTGCGCAGGTTACAGCGTCGCGCGGAACTAGGTAAAAACTAGCAGAAGCACTCTGGTTCCCCAACAAAGAGATTTTGACCGATTCGGCGCTCACATGGCTTTGAGCAACAAGGCGCAGTGCGCAGTGAATGGACTTAGTTAGCCCTTTGCAAGGCGGCTGAGGGAAGCCAAGGGAGCACCTTGCGGGTCGCTGTGCCGGGGTACTAGTGCCAGCGCAATGCATTCGCGGGTTGAATTTTACTCGCGCGATACGCCGGATACACTGTGGCCAATACACTCATTGCCACAGCACTACCGGCAATAACCGCTACGTCGTTCATGCGCAAATCGGAAGGAATATAATCCACTGGGTATACGGACGTTTTGAGAAATTGAAATCCGAGCAGTGATTCCAAGGTAGCGACCAAATCTGGCAGACTGATGCTGAGAATGCAGCCCAGTAATACGCCCAGGCCGGTACCGACTACCGCAATGATCACGCCGTGTATCAGGAAGATCTTTAGAATTTCGCTGGTACCAGCACCCAGGGTCTTAAGTATGGCAATGTCTTCACGTTTGTCCGTTACAACCATTACCAGTGACGATACAACATTGAACAACGCTACCGCGATCACCATAAAGATCATCAGTGTTACCAGGCGTCGTGACATTTGAATGGCTTGAAACAAATTGCCGTGAAGCTGTCGCCAATCTCTGGCGTAATACCCTGGTGGTAGCTGCTGAATAATGTCCCAACTAATTTCCCTGCTTTTGAATACATCCCGCGTTTGCGCACGAACGCCCTGCACAGCGTCGCCCACTTTCAGCAATTTTTGGCCGGCTGCGAGAGGAATGATGACTAACTCCTGATCGATGGTGGTGCCGGTATGAAATATGGCGGACAGTGTGAAACTCGCCACAGCCGGGCGCGAGCCGTTGTTTGCGCTGACAGTTGATGGAACAATCAAGCGAACTTTTTCACCCAGACCGACGTTCAATCGCGAGGCAATTTCAGTACTTAACGCGACTGCTTTATCGTTGCTGGCAAGCGTAAGAAACGCGCCCTCTACTACGTAGCTATCAATTGATGTCAGAGAACGCTCCAGTTCAGCATCCACACTATGAACTTTTACTGCCTCAACTTCGCGACCAGCACTCACCAGAGCATCCAGACTAATAAACGGTGCTGTGTTCACAATATCAGGGTGTTGCGCGATTACGTCGCGCAAGATTTGCCACTCACGAATAGGCTCGCCTGATACCACCATCGTGTGAGGCACAAGGTTCAGAATTCGGTTTTGCAGCTCTTTTTCGAAACCATTCATTACCGACAAAACGGTCACCAGCATCGCTACACCCAATACCAGGCCGGCAACCGAAATACGCGATAGAAATGCGACCAGCATGCCACCACGCTTTTCCGAGGCATAGCGCAGGCCGACAAATACAGGCAGCGAATGTATCATTCCGTGAGCTGTCCATCGACCAGCGTTAACACCCGGTCCATGGTTTTAGCCAAATTATGGTCATGCGTGACCGTGACAAAACTGGACTGAGAAACTTCATTGAGATTGCGCATTAATGCCTGGATGCGTTGCCCTGTGTTTTCGTCGAGATTACCCGTGGGCTCGTCCATCAATACACAGGCGGGCTTGGTAACCAGTGCTCTTGCAATTGCCACGCGTTGACGCTCACCGCCAGACAGCTCGGCAGGCTTGTGTGCCATGCGCTCTTTCAAGCCCACGGCATCCAATAACTCCTCGGCGGCTATGCGCACCATCTTCAGCGAGGTTTTACGCATTAACAGCGGCATTGACACATTTTCCAGCGCAGTGAATTCGCCCAACAAATGATGAAACTGATAAACAAAACCCAAAAATTCGTTACGCATCGCTCCTCTAGCGTTTTCGCTGAGACTGGTGATATCGGTATTATTAACCAGCACCTGACCTGAACTGGGTAAATCCAAACCGCCCAGCATATTCAACAAGGTTGTTTTGCCAGAACCTGAGGCGCCCACTATGGCAATTCTCTCACCTTTTCTTAGTGCGAAATTGATATCTTTTAGTACATGCAAGTCTTCACCTACCTGGGGGTAGGCCTTGTTCAGTTTCCTGCATTGCAATATCGACGAACCATCTTGCTCTTCATACTCCGATTCATTCATAACGTAAAACCTCAGCGGCTTCTATGCTCGACGCCTTCCACGCTGGATACAGCGCTGCCAGAACACTTAATGCGAACGACGCGCCGCTGATCAGCAACACGTCACTCGCTCTTACAAGAGACGGCATATGGACAATTTGAAACACAGAGGGGTCGAACAATTGCTGACTAAATGCGCTTTCAATTCCAGCGACAATTTCGCTCACATTCAGAGCCATCAGAACGCCTACCACTGTACCAGTGACCACTCCAATTAGGCCTATTAAACTTCCCTGGGTGAGAAAAATGGCTACAACAGGCCTCGCTCGCATACCCATGGTGCGAAGTACGGCAATGGCTGCGCGTTTGTCAGCGACCATCATGACCACAATAGACACGATGTTAAAAGCGGCCACCACCACCACAATCATAAGCAGCAAACCCATCACCCGTTTTTCCATGGCAATGGCCTGAAACAATCCACCTTGCGCTTGACTCCAGTCGCGCACTTCAAAATCATCACCTAGTTGGCGACGCCAGCGTTGTCCAAACTCAGGCGCCTGAAACAAATTACGCAGTTTTACGCGCAGCCCGTCGACCTTATTTCCTTTCTGATACAACTTGCCGGCATCGTTTATGTGAATAAAAACAGTGCTTGAATCAACTTCGGCGCCAACATCAAATACACCAACAACCGTAAACCGCTTCACCCTGGGAAATATGCCTAATGGCGTAATCGCAATTTGAGGCAGAGTCAGCGACAGAGCGTCTCCAACAGACAACCCCAAATGATTCGCCGTAACCGAGCCAATAATCACGCCAAAACTGCCATTGACCAGCTCTTCCAGCGCGCCACTCACCATCTGATATTGAAGCTCGGCAACAGCCGTTTCCTGAACAGGATCCACGCCGGTTACTTGCACACCACGCACCAGCCCTGGCACGCTAAGCATCGCTTTTCCCGCAACATAAGGTGCTAAGCCGGCGACTTCAGGGTCTGTTAAAAGTTGTCGCGACAATCGCTGAATCGATGTGGAATCCATGCCTTGGTCTTGCTCAATCGTTAGATGCGCAATAGCGCTGAGCGTGCGATTTCTGATCTCTGCTTCGAAACCGTTCATCACAGAAATCACAACAATCAATACTGCGACACCCAGCGTTAAGCCAAGCAGGGACAGCATCGAGATAAACGACACAAATTGATTTCTGCGGCGTGCACGCGTGTAACGTGCGCCGATATACACTGATAATGGACGGAACATGCTGCTATTTAACCACAGCAACGCGGACTGACAGACGCCTATTTGGTGAAAGTGCCAGAATCTACCAGTAAATGTTGCTCAGCGCACTCTACAATTAGCACTATGGATGAACAGCGGCACTTTTTCAGAATCAATGACACCGCCTGGGTTGATTACCGGCGCATCAAACACGCGCAATTAAGCGGCAGCGCGTCTACTCACTTCACGTCAGGCGAAGAATGCGAACTGGCAAGCGAGTTACAACGGCTTGACGGCGAAAGCGCGGCACAATTGCATGCTATAGCGGAACGCGATGCCGAATTAGCTAGCTACCTTCGAATCCAAAGCCAGAAGATTGAGCTGATCGCCAGATCGCTTATCGGCACTCAGCAGAGCGATGACACGCTGCTGCAAGAAATTATTGTAAGTGAAGCCGGTATGCAGTTTTTAAGCCAGGAACAACTAAAGCCCGGGCAATGGATAGCCGTGCGAGTTGTCCTGAAGAGCGAACCGCTGGTGTTTCACTGCTTTGCCGAAGTACAGGCTTGCGAGCCCTGCGCTGGCGAGGATGGGCGGTGGATAGTGAATTCAGAATTTGGCTGGCGCGACGAGCACGACCGGGATTTGCTGGCGGGTCACGTACTGCGAGAGCAGGCGAAGCAAAGACGTTTATTAAAGGCCTGAGGTCATGTATTTGATTGTTGCGCTACTACGAACAACCTTGCTGGCAATGCTGTTGATTCCGTTTACTGCGCTCGCCGAACAAATCAAGATTCCGGTTGGCGAGCAGCACAAAGAACTCAATCACATAGATAGGCCGCGACGCGGCCAGAGCAAAGAACAAGTAACACAACAACATGGCGAACCTGTTCAGCGTTATGCGGCCCGCGGGCAACCACCTATTTCACGCTGGGAGTACCCAGGTTTCATTGTGTACTTCGAACACGGACATGTTATCCATTCCGTGATTAAGCACCGGCCGGAAGCTAACTAGTACCCCGACACAGATATTTTGACCACTTCAGCGCTCCCATGGTGCTCTGCAGCTGCAGTGCGCAGCAAATGGCCTTAATCCTTTGCAAGCACTGCAACGCGGCTGCGGGTTGCTGTGTCGGGGCACTGGATCAATCTTTAGGTCTATTGGATGCGTCGTAGAACTGCGCGCTCGATTCTTTAACCGTACTGTTTGTCTTCGCTATTTCGACATCACATTTCGAAGGGTCGCCACCGCATATTTCACACTCGGTATCCAGACCCAGTGCTGCAATGCCGCCACAAGATCCACTAATGGGTTTGCGGCCCATAATAACGCCAATAGCCATTGCAGCTACGACAGTCAGCATTACCAATAAAGTAATCAAAGCCGTGATCATTTGGCACCTCCCGGTAAGCCTTCAGTATACTCGGAATACGCTGTGCTTTCGCTAGCTACAAAAGACTCACCGTCGCGAATAATAAAGAAAGCGGCCAATTCCTGCTGTTCTGCCAACATCAAGCCCTGCTCCGGTCCAAGCACGTTTAACGCGGTGGCCCAGGCGTCGGCTTCCGCAGCACTATCAGCAATCACACTGACAGATGCCAGTGTGTGTGCAACGGGATAGCCACTGCGTGGGTCTAGGGTATGGGAATAACGCGTACCTTCTACATCAAAATAATTACGATAATCCCCTGAGGTTGCGATGGATTTATGCTTCAGCATAACGCCGCTGTACGCTTGCCTGCGGCTCTGCACGGGCGTTTCAATACCAATAACCCAATGGTTGCCGTTCTTGTTCACGCCACTGGCTCGCAGCTCTCCACCTACCTCGACCAGAAAGTTTCGCACGCCAACTTTGATCAAGGCCAACGCCACCCGGTCAACCGCATAGCCTTTAGCGATTGCAGAAAGATCCAATTGCACGGCATGATGAACCAATAACTCTCTTTCCTTCGCATCTAGCTCTATTCGGTCCATCCCGGTGCGTTCAAGCAAGGAGTCTATCTTTGTTTGCTCTGGTACTTTAGCTGGTGAGTCAGAGTTGCCAAATCCCCACAGGGCCACCAGGGGTCCTACGGTTACGTCAAACGCGCCGCCACTGCTTTGACTAATGTCTTTTGCGATTTGCAGCACCGCAAACAAGGGCGCAGATAATCGATATCGGCCCGGGCCAGCAGCATTGATACGATTCAGTTCAGAATCTGACTTATAAGTAGACATGCTCTGATCAATATCGGAAAGCAAATGCGCAATCTTACTCACCGCTTGCTGTTGCTCTGATGTTTCCAGTGCCTCAGCAACTTGGACAGACCATGTAGTGCCCATGATGTGGCCACTGAAGACTTGGTGAGGCTGCCCGCCACTACAAGACTGCAACAGCAGCAAAAGCAAAAAAGCCAGAACACAACGTTCTGGCTTTTTGAAGTTTGCTGCGCGTAGCTGGCTAACCAAATTCATCGAGCAATATATTTTCTTTCTCAACGCCAAGCTCATCGAGCATGCTCAACACAGCCTTGTTCATCATCGGCGGACCGCACAGATAATACTCACAGTCTTCTGGCGCTGGGTGATCCTTCAAATAGTTATCCAACACCACCTGATGAATGAAACCCGTATATCCGTCCCAGTTATCTTCAGGCATCGGATCAGATAGCGCCACATGCCATTTGAAATTCTCAAATTGCTCATCCAGCGAATCAAAATCTTCAACGTAAAACATCTCGCGTAAGCTTCTAGCGCCATACCAGTAGGAGATCTTGCGCGAGGAGCTCAATCGCTTTAATTGATCAAAAATGTGCGAACGCAATGGCGCCATGCCGGCACCACCACCGATGAATACCATCTCTGCCTGCGTGTCTTTTGCGAAGAACTCACCAAAAGGTCCAAACACTCTGACTTTATCACCTGGCTTCAGATCAAATACCCAAGACGACATCTCACCCGGCGGTATACCCTCACTACCCGGCGGTGGGGAGGCAATTCGGATGTTGAATTTGATGATGCCTTTTTCTTCTGGATAGTTTGCCATTGAGTAGGCGCGAATAACGGTTTCCTTAACTGTGGATACGTTTTCAAATACTTTGAACCGATCCCAGTCACCGCGATACTCATCAGGTATATCAAATGTTTTGTAATCGACGGTGTGCGGCGGCGCTTCAAGTTGCACGTAACCGCCAGCGCGGAAATCTACGCTTTCCCCTTCGGGGATTGCCAACACTAGCTCTTTAATGAACGTAGCCACATTATCGTTAGAAACAACCGTGGTTTCCCAACTTTTGACACCAAAAAACTCAGGATCAATTTGAATTTTCATGTCTTGCTTTACAGCAACCTGACAGCTCAATCGCCAATCATCATTGGCTTCTCTGCGGGTGAAATGCCCTTCTTCGGTAGGCAGCATAGACCCGCCTCCATCCAAAACCTGACACTTGCATTGAGCACAGGTACCGCCACCACCGCACGCTGACGATAAAAAGATGCCTTTGTCGGCCAGAGTTGTCAGCAGTTTACCGCCCGCCGGCACCGTTATTGCTCTGTCTGGGTCTTCGTTAATCTCAATGGTCACATTGCCAGAACTCACGAACTGCGATCGGGCAGCAAGAATGACCAGCACCAACGTCATAACGACGGCCGTGAACATGCCGACACCCGTGATAATTGTCCCAGTATCCATCAATCCTCTACCTTAAAGCGTGACTCTTTCGAACATTACAACGCGATGCCACCAAATGACATAAAGCCAAGCGACATCAAACCCACGGTAATAAATGTGATGCCCAGACCTTCCAGACCATCGGGAACATCACTGTATTTTAACTTTTCTCTGATTCCAGCCAACAAGACGATTGCCAGGGCCCAGCCTACACCGGAACCAAAACCATACACCGCGCTTTCACCGAACGAGTAATCTCTCTCAACCATTAGCAATGAGGCACCTAAAATTGCGCAGTTCACGGTAATAAGAGGCAGAAAAACACCCAGAGCGTTGTACAAGGCCGGCATATACCGATCCAACACCATTTCAAGTATTTGAACCATTGCCGCAATCACGCCGATATAGCTAAGCAGCCCTAGAAACCCAAGGTCTACATCAGGTAAGCCGGCCCAGGCCAAGGCGCCTTCTTGCAATAGAAAGCCGTAGATTAAATTATTCAATGGCACTGTAATTGTCAGCACCACAACTACCGCAATTCCAAGACCTACCGCCGTTGCAATTTTCTTTGAAACGGCAATAAACGTGCACATGCCGAGAAAGAACGCCAGTGCAATATTCTCAACAAAAATCGCCTTAACCAGCAGGCTGAGATAATGCTCAAGCATGATGTGCCTCCGTATGTGCTGATTGCGGCATGATGTCGAAATCAGCCTCTTCAACTTGCTCTGGCTGATACGCACGCAACAACCAGATAAACAGACCTATGATGAAGAAGGCACTGGGCGGTAATAGTAACAAGCCATTCCCTTGATACCAGCCACCATCGGCAACCAGCGGAAAGATATTGATACCAAACAAACTGCCGGAACCAAACAGCTCGCGAATCACACCAACAAAAAGCAGCACTACGCTGTAGCCTAGCCCGTTCCCTACACCATCAAAAAAACTCGGCATCGGAGGATTTTTCATCGCAAACGCTTCAGCACGCCCCATCACGATACAGTTAGTTATAATCAAACCAACAAAAACCGATAGCTGCTTACTAATTGCATACGCATAGGCCTGCAGAATTTGATCTACAACAATTACCAGCGACGCAATAATCGTCATTTGCACAATAATTCGTATGCTTGATGGAATATGGTTTCGTATCAGCGAAATGAACAAGTTTGAAAAAGCGCATACTGTTGTAAGTGCTATACACATCACCATGGTTGTGTTCAAACTTGTGGTCACCGCCAATGCTGAGCAAATTCCAAGAATTTGCAAAGCAATGGGGTTGTTATTGAATATCGGTGATATCAGCACGTCTTTGGTTTGTGACATCTACACGCTCTCCATCATTTTTTGTAAGTCAAAGTGTCGCATTTTACCTACTGCCTAAGTGTTGCTAACAACGGCCCATAGCCACTGTCACCCATCCAATATTCAACCAGGTTGCTCACACCGCGACTGGTCAGTGTTGCGCCCGACAGACCATCTATCTGATAAATCTCATTAGGGTTGTTTTTGATAACAGCACCTTTAAGTACTTCGGCCGCAACGCTCATATCTTCGGCGTAAATCTCTTTGCCAACCCAAATCGCTTTCCATTTTGGGTTATCCACTTCGGCGCCTAGCCCTGGCGTTTCCTTATGCTCGAAAAAGCCAAGACCTGCAACAGTATCCATGTCACCTTCAAGCGCCATAAATCCGTACAAAGTGCCCCACAAGCCGTAGCCTCGAACCGGCAACACAATGCGCTGAATGTCATCTCCGTCTTTCAGCATATACACATTGGCATAGCGCTCGCGTCGACCTATTCCAGCAATGTCCTCATCACCGCTTAGGGCTTTCGATAAGGAAGGGTCCTTACTCGCTTTGCGCTGGTCGTAGCTGGACAGGTCAATGCCCTGCTCCGCCGCTTGCTCAGCCGTTAGCAGCGTCTTTTCCTGCAAATCGGCCAGGCCGACCGAAAACTGCTCAAAAAGTTGGGGGATATCGCTTTCTGAGTGCTGGTCTTCGTCATACAGACCAGCGGCCGCAAGAATGTTCTTGTTGCGATCCAAAAGCTTGTTACGTTGTTGATCGGGTTTCAGCGCGACGGCCGTAGTAGCAACCACCACCGAACAAACAATGCAGATCAATAGCGCAACGATGAGGGTTTGTTTTACCGAATCTTTATCAGCCACTGCGTGCCACCCTCCGCTTAATATTTGCCTGCACCACATAATGATCTATCAGTGGGGCACAAAGATTGGCGAACAGAATTGCCAACATCATTCCTTCCGGGAACGCCGGGTTAACCACCCTGATCAACACCACCATTACGCCAATCAATGCACCAAATACCCATTTACCGGTATCTGTCATTGCTGCCGATACCGGATCTGTCGCCATAAACACTGCGCCAAACAGAAAACCACCCACCACAAGATGCCAATGCCATGGCACGCTGAACATCGGGTTCGTTTCCGATCCAATCGCATTAAACAATAAAGACGTAGCAACCATGCCCAACAAAACGCCGGCCATAATCCGCCATGACGCAATACGCGTTAACAGCAGCAACGCAGCTCCCAGCAAAATCGCTATGCTGGACACTTCGCCGATCGAGCCTTGCATATTGCCGCTGAACGCATCAAACCAGGTCAGCATCTCACCAGAAGGCTGTTGCAGGTTGTCCACCCCGCCACTGGCCAGCTGACTCAGCGGCGTGGCACCTGAAAAGCCGTCTACCGCGGTCCAGACAGTATCACCAGACATCTGCGCTGGGTAGGAGAAAAACAGGAAGGCGCGGCCCGTCAGTGCCGGGTTCAGGAAGTTTTTACCAGTACCACCAAATACTTCTTTGCCAATAACAACACCGAAGCTAATACCCAAAGCAACTTGCCACAATGGCACGCTGGGTGGGACGATCAGCGCAAACAGCACAGAGGTTACAAAGAAGCCTTCATTGATTTCGTGGTTACGCTTTACGGCGAACAATAATTCCCAGGCGATACCCACTACAAACGTGGTCACGTAGATCGGCACAAAATACGCGGCACCATGCCAGAAGCAGTCCCAAAGACTGTTGGGATCATAACCGGCGAACAGGCTGATGATAGCGCCATGCCAGTTAGCCACTTCGGTGATACCCATGGCCGCCATCGCGGTATTGGCCTGGTAACCCAGGTTATACATGCCGTAAAACATCGCTGGGAACGTTGCCAGCCATACAGTGATCATCACCCGCTTGAGATCCAGGCCATCTCTAACGTGCGCTGCTGTGCTGGTTACTGTGGATGGCTGGAAGAAAAAAGTGTCGAACATTTCGTACAACGGAAACATCGCTTCAAACTTGCCACCTTTTGTGAAGTTCGGTTCGATACGTTCGAAGAAGCTCTGGATTGCTTTCATGCCTTAGCCTTCCTTCTCTATACGCGTCAGATTATCTCTAAGCACGCGCCCAAATTCGTATTTACCCGGGCACACATAACTGCACAAACCCAGATCTTCTTCATCCAGCTCAAGCGCGCCAAGCTGTTGCGCCATTTCGGTGTCGCCAACCGCCAGGGCTTTAAGCAAAGGCGTCGCCAGAATATCCAGCGGCATTACCGTTTCATACGCACCGATTGGTACGATCGCGCGCTCGCTGCCATTGGTATTGGTAGTCATATCAAACTTTCGACCTTTGCCAAACCAGTGCGACAAATAAATGGGCTTCACCGAATGGCGATTCGCGCCTGGCGAAAACCAACCAAGGAACTCACGATCACGGCCTTCGGCCAAAACCGACACTTGATTGTGATAGCGGCCAAGGTAGGCCGTAGTACCAACAGACTCGCGCCCTGAAAGTACTGAACCCGAAATGATCCGGTGCTCTCTGGACTCTAATTCACCGGCCGTCATCTCGAGCAAATTGGCGCCCATGCGCGTCTTCAGCATTCTTGGTTTGCGCACCATTGGGCCACCAAGCGCGATGGTTCTCTCGGTAAAAAGTTTGCCCTCGGTGAAAAGATTGCCAATTGCAATCACGTCCTGATAGCCAATCGTCCAGACCGTCTTTCTGGCATGAACCGGGTCGAGGTGATGTATATGGGTACCCACTAAGCCGGCCGGGTGTGGGCCTGAAAACGACTCGTAACTAACACCACTAATATTAGCGCCTACCAGGCCGCTGTGGTCTGCGGTCACCACATATACAGTGCCACTATCCAATCTACTCAGTATTGTAAGGCCGTTATTAAAGGCTGCCTGATTGGCCTGAATAATTTGAACTGGATTACCGGCCAATGGATTGGTGTCCATGGCTGTCACGAATATAGAGTGCGCCTTGGTATCGGGTGCAGGTACTTTGCTCATCGGCCGAGTACGCAACGCTGTCCACATGCCTGAATCTACCAGGGTCTTGATCGCATCGGCCGCATTCAAATTCGCAAGACTGTCGCTGTCTGTTTTGCCAAAATCGACGTAATCGTCTTCTTCACAATCGATAACCAGTGACTCAAAGACGCGCTTAGCACCGCGATTGATCGCAGTCACTATACCGGTTGCCGGCGCCGTGTATTGCACGCCTTCGGTTTTTTTGTCGGTGAACAGTGCCTGGCCTGTTCGGACTCTGTCGCCTTCCTTCACCAACATTGTTGGTTTCATACCAATATAGTCATAACCCAGCACGGCAACAGTGCGAGCTTTTGGTGCCTCGTGTACCTGCGCTTCCGGGCTGCCACTGATTGGAATATCAAGGCCTTTACTGATTTTAATCATTGAGTACGCTTTGCTCCTCGCATGCAGTGCACCACCTTAATGTGGCTTGCTGAATCTTGTTATTTGGAGGCCCACCAAGCCTTCAAACATCAGAACAATGGTTGATTGAAGCCCAAAATAGGGTGCGCGCAGTATACTGATCATTACGCCGAAACGCTATCATCAGAGCGCCGCTGAATGCGTGATTTATTCGCGACCTCCAGGCATATCTAGCGGCCGTTTACATTCGCAGTCTCAGGCAGTCGCTACGCTTGGGTAGGAGACGTAATTCACGCCCGCCATTTGTTCAACAACCCTGTTTACCTGGCATGTATAGCCAAATTCATTGTCATACCAAAAATACAGTACAACGTGATTTCCATTTACAATTGTGGCCTGTGCATCAAAGATACATGCGTACCTGGAGCCTACGAAATCGGTTGACACGACTTCTGGCGAAGCGGTGAAGTCAATCTGCCGCCTAAGGTCGCCATGTAGCGCAACATCGCGCATGTATTCGTTAATCTCTTCCACCGTCGTTTCCGCTGCCAGGGTCAGATTCAGAATCGCCATGGAGACATTAGGTGTTGGCACTCGAATCGCATTCCCGGTCAACTTACCTGCCATTTCTGGGAGTACTTTAGCCACCGCTTTAACGGCACCGGTTTCAGTCAACACCATATTAAGTGGCGCACTGCGACCGCGGCGGTTGCCTTTATGGTAGTTGTCGATCAAATTTTGATCATTAGTGTACGCATGCACTGTTTCAACATGCCCGTTCAGAACCTGGAACTTGTCGTTAAGGGCTTTCAGAGGCGGCACAATTGCATTGGTGGTACAAGACGCCGCCGACACAATTCTATCATCGGGCCCCAAAATATCATTGTTTATTCCATACACGATATTGGGCACGTTACCCTTAGCCGGTGCAGTGAGAATAACGCTCTTCACGCCCTTACTTTTTAGATGCAGCCCCAACGCCTCATCATCTCTCCACTTGCCGGTGTTGTCGACAATGATAGCGTCTTTAATTCCGTACTGGGTGTAGTCAATTTCATCCGGAGAGCTAGCATATATCACCTTGATCTCATTGCCATTGGCAACGAAGGACTGGCGTTCTTCGTCTACTCTGATCGTGCCTTCAAATGAGCCATGCACTGAATCGCGACGCAATAAGCTGGCACGTTTGATCAGATCATCATCGCCGCCTTTCCGAACCACAATGGCTCTAAGGCGCAGAGAATCACCACCGCCCACTTTTTCAACAAGCAGTCTGGCCATCAATCGACCGATGCGGCCAAAGCCAAACAAAACAACATCTTGTGGTTGTCGCAGCGGGTGCTCAGTATTGGAGAGAATGTCCTTGAGTTTGCGTTTCAAGAACTCTTTTGGCGACTTCCCATTACCCTCGCTCATGTACTCAGCTGTCAATATGCCGATATCAATATGCGCAGGTCCCGGGCTCAACTCAACCAGTGCCTGCAGCAAGGGGAAGGTTTCAAATTCCGACATTTCGTTTTTTTCGACTTGGCGAACAAAACGATGAGTTTTCATGATATTGGTAACAGATCGGCCTACTAGAGAGCGACCGTATATAAAAGTTTTTACATTATTTTGCCGATATAGTTGACCGACTAAGGGGATAATGCCTTCAGCAAGTGCTTCTCGCTCCTTCCAGTCTGCAAAATAATCGTCAGGACGCTCTCTGCGTTGTTCCGTAGCCATTAAACCAATCCCATTTGCCCAGATGCATGCCAGCCAGCGGGCTGGCGGCGCGTATTATCTTTGCACAAGGCGGCAAATACAACCGCCCACCTCGCAATATTATTGTCTGAGTATAGACACTGACATACGAACGGCGAATCGGTTAACATGCCCGGTTTTTCGCCAGCGTCATCGCGTCTACGCTAGTCGCCAACGTTAACGGCTTTTATGTCTGCATCCAACGTCTCTGTAATCTCCCCACCACTGCCCGCCAACGCGTCTAGCCGTTTGCACTGGCGTGAGCTGCAAGCCTGCAGCAGGCCACTTGCAATTGCGCAAGCGGCAGCGCAAAGACCCGGTTTGACCCTGGTGGTTTGCGAAGACAGCGCTAGAAGTGTGCAGCTGGAAGACGAGCTGCGTTTTTTTTGCACAGATTTAGATCTAACCGTGTGGCATCTTCCTGATTGGGAAACACTGCCCTACGACAGCTTTTCGCCGCACCAGGATATTGTTTCCGACCGTCTGAGCACCCTGCATGATTTGCACGGCGATACTGGGCAGCGTCAGGGCATATTAGTCGTTCCAATTAATGCATTAATGCAGTGCACAACGTCGCCGGATTACTTGCGACAACACAGTCTGGTCTTGCAACAAAATCAGCAGCTAATAGCCGACAATTTTCGTACTGCGTTGGTAGACGCCGGTTACAGTCGGGTGGACACCGTGTATGAACACGGTGAATTCGCAGTCCGCGGCTCAATAGTGGACCTGTTTCCAATGGGTTCGGGTGCGGCCGTGCGAATCGAGTTATTCGATGACGAAATTGAGTCCTTGCGATATTTCGATACCGAGTCGCAGCGCACGACTGAGCGCGTAACAAACATCTCATTGCTGCCTGCAAAAGAATTTCCGCTTGATGGTGACGCAATTGCCCATTTTCGACAGAGATGGCATGCTGAATTCAGTGTTGATCATTCATCTTGCCCGGTGTATCAAGATATCAGCGGCGGCTTGGCCAGTGCGGGCATCGAATACTACCTGCCTTTGTTTTTCGATCGCCGTTATTCATTGTTGGACCACTTGCCCACAGATGTACTGTTAATCAGTGAAGAAAACGTGCACGAGGCGGCTGACAGTTTCTGGCTTGAAGTAAGCAATCGATATGAAGAGTATGGCGTCGATCCAACCCGGCCCTTGCTGCCGCCTGAGCAAGTTTTTCTCCGTGTTGAGGAGTTGTTTGCAGCACTAAAAAGGTTTCCACAAGTAATACTTGCTAACGACAGACCAAATGCGGACAGTAAAGGCGCACAGTTTGCGGTGTCAGTATGGCCCAAGCTTGAAATAGATCGACGGGCTGAGCAGCCACTGCACTTGCTTGACGATGTCTTAATGGCAAATGCCGAATCTGAACAATGCATGCGCATTTTGTTCAGTGCCGAATCTGCGGGTCGACTGAATACCCTGGAAGGCAATTTATCCACGCTTGGAATTCAAGCGCCAGTTCTGGAATCATGGCAGGCATTTCTTGACAGCGATCAGCCGTATGCGAGCGTTGTATCTCCGCTTTTGGATGGCTGCCAGCTTACTGATCTCGGCCTGGCGGTTATTTGTGAAGATCAGCTGGCTGGTGAACAAGTTCGCGGCACGGCCAAACGCGACCCCGAGCGGGTCGTTAATCCCGATTTACTAATCAAGAATCTTACCGAGTTGCAGCTCAATGCGCCGGTGGTTCACATCGATCATGGAGTTGGTCGCTATCGCGGCCTGATTATTCTTGAAATTGACGGCCAGGCGGCCGAGTTCCTGCATCTTGATTACGCAGAAGAAGCGAAACTTTACGTTCCGGTGTCTTCACTGCATCTGATTAATAGATATCTGGGCTCTGAGGAAGAAAACGCGCCACTTCACCGGCTCGGTAGCGAGCAATGGCAGAAAGCGCGTAAGAAAGCGGCGCAGCAAGTGGCCGACGTTGCCGCAGAATTGCTATTGCTGAACGCCAAGCGTGCTGCCAGGCCCGGGTTTGTTTTCAAAGATCCAGGAGACGACTACCGGCGCTTTGCCGACAGTTTCGCTTTCGAAGAAACAACCGATCAGGCTGACGCGATAACGGCGGTATTGAGTGATATGTTTTCAGACCAGCCAATGGACAGGCTGGTGTGCGGAGATGTTGGTTTTGGCAAAACCGAAGTAGCGCTAAGAGCCGCTTTCGTGGCGGTTCAGAGCGGTAAGCAAGTGGCCGTTTTGGTACCCACTACATTGCTCGCACAACAACACTTTGAAACATTTAATGACCGATTCGCTCAGTGGCCTATCAACGTTGGCGTACTGTCTCGTTTTAAAAGTGCGAAAGAGCAATCTGAAGGAATTACCGCGCTAAAAGATGGCAAGCTTGACGTAGTGATAGGCACTCACAAGCTACTGCAGAAAGACATCAAATACAAATCGCTTGGTCTGTTGGTGATAGACGAAGAACATCGCTTCGGCGTGAAACAAAAAGAAGCACTGAAGGCATTGCGCAGCGAGGTGGACATACTAACCTTAACTGCCACGCCAATTCCTCGAACTCTTAACATGGCAATGTCAGGCCTGCGAGATTTATCCATAATCGCAAGCCCACCGGCCAAACGCCTATCCATCAATACCTTTGTCCGTGAGTACCACGAACCCATAGTGCGAGAGGCAATCTTGCGCGAAATTCTTCGCGGCGGACAAGTTTATTTTCTGCACAACGAAGTGAAGTCGATAGAGAAAACCGTTGAAGACATCAATAAGCTGGTGCCAGAAGCACGCTGCGCAGTAGCACACGGACAAATGCCTGAACGCGAACTGGAACGCGTAATGTCAGACTTCTACCATCGTCGCTTCAATGTTCTGGTCTGTACAACCATCATCGAAACCGGAATCGATGTGCCTACAGCCAATACAATCATCATTGAAAGAGCCGATAAATTTGGCTTGGCTCAATTGCACCAGTTGCGCGGCAGAGTCGGTCGTTCACACCACCAGGCTTATGCATATCTGTTTACGCCCCACCCCAAATCAATGAGTCGCGATGCGCACAAACGTCTCGAAGCAATTGAGCAAGCCGGTGATCTTGGCGCTGGCTTTACCCTGGCAACGCACGACCTGGAGATTCGAGGAGCCGGTGAACTTCTGGGCGATGAACAAAGCGGCCAAATTCAAAGCGTAGGTTTTACACTGTACATGGATATGCTGGAGCGTGCTGTACGGGCGTTACAGAACGGCGAGGAAATTGATCTAGAAACGTCGGTTGAGCCCGGCGGCGAAATCAATATGCATGTTCCCGCCTTAATACCGGACAACTACTTGCCCGACGTGCACAGCCGCTTGATTCTATACAAACGTATCTCTTCAATTTCTGATGATGGGGAGCTTATCGCGCTGCGCGAAGAAATGATCGACCGCTTCGGGCCACTGCCAGAACAAATCCAAAACCTGTTCAGAATTGCGGCGCTGCGCATGCAGACCTCTGCCATAGGCATAGCCAAGCTTGATTGCGGAGCGCGAGGTGGGCGCCTCGAATTTGCGGCCAATACGCAGATTGACCCAATGGTGCTGGTGACTCTTGTTCAACAAAAGAGCCTCATATATCGCATGGATGGTGCCAATGCACTCAAATTCAGCGAGCAACTGGAGCAAGCCGAGGAACGCTTTACATTCGTTAACCAGCTGTTGGCATTATTCACTCCACCCGCTTCGTCTGGATGCTAATATCTCATTCCTCGCCGCCGCTTTATGACGACTATGCAACGTTTTCGCTTAATACTCTCCTTGTGCTGCGCATTGATGACGCCAGCGTTGGTCGCGCAACCGGAACCGCGCTGGTTCAGTATTGAGGTCATTGTATTTGAGCAATACATGAGTCCGGGTTACGCGGAGTATTGGCCTGATCGACCAGAAATAGGATTTCCCGAAAACTTAGTTCGATTTCCGTCCGAGTCACAAAACAACAGTTTGCCAGAATTTTTTAGCGAGCTGCCTTTCGACGCGCAGTTGCAAAAAGCGAAGAAAAAGATCGAACGTGCGCGCGACCAGCGAGTATTGTTCTCCCGCCGCTGGGAGCAGGGTTTGTTGGATAAGGAAAATGCGCCTTACATTTATATTCGCGGTGGAGATCGTGCAGGACCACATCGCGAACTGGAGGGCAGCCTGCAAATTAGCGTTGAACGCTATCTGCACGTTAAGAGCAAACTCTGGTTAACTCGATTCAAGTCTGCAGACAGTGTGGCAGCGGATGTATTTGATACCAATACTGCGTCTATGGAGGTAGATTCAGATATATTCTTGGATGACTTGGAACCCTTTGCCTTACCAGAACCTCCTTTTCAAAGCACAACAGACCTGGGGCCTTCTATCCCGATCGAACATGTATTTCTTTTTGACCAGGAGCGTCGCCTGCGGAGTAAGGAAACGCATTATCTGGATCACCCCTTGCTAGGGATGCTAATCAGAATCGAACCCTTGCCTGACGAGGCCCGCTCGCCTAAAATCGATTAGCAGCCTATTGAAAAAGTTTGGCCCCGCGAGCGCAGCAAGTGTTTTGGGTCTTCTCGCCTAAAAGCGCCTCGTCCTGCACCCGTCAAATACTTTTTCAACAGGCTGCTAGTCGTCTCGCCCGCCCGCCCCTGAATTGTTCGGCTCTTGACTCAATTGATCATGATGATCCATCAATATCTTGACCGCCTGATCGACGTCATCAACCAGTTTAAACAGCCGTATATCTTCTTTCCCTATACAGCCTTCGTTAAGCATTGTGGTTTTTAGCCAATCAATAAGCCCACCCCAGTACTCGCTGCCGTACAAAACGATTGGAAACGGTTCTACTTTCAAGGTTTGCACCAATGTTAAAGCCTCGAACAATTCGTCCATGGTGCCAAACCCGCCAGGAAAGATCACGAACCCTATAGCGTGCTTGACGAACATCAGCTTACGTACAAAGAAATAGCGGAATTGCAATGACACATTTTGGTAAGCGTTGTTTTCCTGCTCTTCGGGTAGCGTAATGTTCAACCCTACTGACGCCCCTTCTTGCTCGAATGCACCACGATTAGCGGCTTCCATAATACCGGGACCACCACCGGAAATAACGGCAATGTTCTGTGCCGCCATGGCCGCTGCTAGATCATGTGCGGCCTGGTAATAGAGTGTGCCGGGTTGCAAACGCGCGCTTCCATACACGGAGACAGCACCTCCCAACTTCGCCAGGCGTTCCATGCCCTGCACAAGCTCCGACTGAATTCTGAGAACTCGCCAGGCCTCTATTACTTTGCTTTCATCCACAGATGCTCTCCATTTGAACAGTCACAATGCCTGGATAGACAAGGTTTGGCTGGAATAACACAGAGTATAGACACACTTACACGTTGACAGCCCATCACCTGATCGCGTTCTACACAGGTGTGAGAAAGTCACACTCTTAGCGAACTAATTGATAAACATTGACTTGACCGGCAAAGCAAACTGTATAAAAATACAGTAACTGTATAAACAAACAGGCACACTGCAAATGATCAAGCTAACCGATCGCCAACAGCAAGTACTGAATATCGTCAAACAACACATTGAAGAAACCGGCTATCCACCGACCAGGGCTGATATTGCATCGCAGCTGGGTTTCAAATCAGCAAACGCTGCCGAGGAGCACCTAAAGGCGCTGGCGCGCAAAGGCGCTATTGAGGTGATCCCCGGTGCTTCACGCGGCATTCGAATCCCCGACATGCAAACTGGCATACCTATCGTTGGCATGGTGGCCGCGGGTGCACCAATACTGGCGATTGAAAATGTGGAAGATCACTGCGAAGTACCTGCATCATTGTTTAAGCCCAGAGCAGATTACTTTCTCCGTGTGCGTGGCGACAGCATGATTGAAGCCGGCATTTTTGAAGACGACCTGCTTGCGGTGCACAGCACCAAGCACGTTAACAATGGAGATATTGTTGTAGCGCGTGTGGACGATGAAGTGACTGTAAAGCGGCTGCAGCGCGGTCGCAGTAAATATCTCATCGAGCTGCTGCCAGAAAATGCAGACTATCAACCCATCAAAGTCGACTTACGCGAACAAGAGTGCACAATTGAAGGTCTAAGTGTCGGCATTATTCGTCGCTGACGCGTCGTTCCAGGCCTAGAAAATCATTTTCCAATTAATTAGAGTTTCATCATGCTGAATCCAACTGCTCAACGTGGCAGCAATGTGCTGCCATTTCGACGCCATACCGAAAGGTTTGACGCAACGCGGCTAGAACTTGGCGACAGCAGTGGCAGTGCTCTTGAGCTGCTATTTGGCACCTTGCAGTTTATTGGCCAAAGTAGCGAGCAGTGGGTAACTTGGGTGAATCCGCCAGAATCACACAAATCATTTTTTAATCGTGATGATCTAAGCGTGGATCATTTGCGTTTCGTTTATAAGGACCAGCAGCGTAGTGTGTTCCACTTGCTTTATCTTGCCCTCCAGGCCGCGAATAGTTCCTGGGTTATTGGTCCGGCCCAGGAGCTTTCTTTTCGAGAAACCGAAATTCTAGAGCAAGCCGCTCGCCATAACTCATGCAAATTGCTACTGATCAGCGAACGGGTATCAGTACACTGAGAGCTAGTGGAGTACCCTGGGTTCCGAACTATCGTCGTCGTCTTCTATGAATGCACCACGAAGATCACCACGGGCGCCTTCATTCTCCTCACTTAACATTACGGCCGTTTCGATTCCGGCCTGAATCATTGCACGGGCAATTTCCAGCCTGGCTTCCGGCATGTGAGTTTTTGATTCCTCTGAAAACCGTATGTTCACAAGAGGCTCACCCTCTCCATCTGCTCTGAGCAGAACTATTTCGCCGTTAGGCAATTCGACAATTTCCAAAAAAGATGAAGGCACTTTCACTCATTGCCAAGTATCACTCGGCGTTATTTCAATGGCGCGCAGTGTACCAGCGAATGCCAGAGCGCGCTAATACTCTTGGCTATATTCACGCCATTCAGTAACCACACGCTGCAAAAAATCCAGCACTTTCAACTCGAAATCAGCATCATTTAATTCAGTAAATTCAGTGTCTTGAGAAGCTTTTATTATGTTGATTTCAGTTTTTTTGTGCGAAATGTCAGGTATTTTCTGCAACGCGCTGGCCGGATCACAACTGTACAGTAATTGTTTAACAAGCTGGCTTTCTTCCATCTCATAAAGCTCAGCAATAGGGTGGTCTTCTCCCAGCTTGGAATGCAATGCAGTTCTTAGTTCGGCCAGATTGTCAAAGCCGGACGAACGCACCAAACCATGACTGCTGGCAATTTCCTGCCAAAAAAACCGAAGCGCGGAAACTAACTGCAAACGAACTGCGCTGCGCAACGCCGGGCTGTCTCCCAGGGCCCGCAACTCTTTAGCGTATGCCAGTTCGCGGTTGCACAAACCAGTGGCTGACATAGCGCTATAACCTGCTCGGTATGAAAAACACGCTAACCTGTTTTTTTATTGGTGGTTTTTTTCTTAGTAGCCGCTGACTTCTTACGAGTCGCTTTCTTCAGCGTGGATTTTTTAGCGGATTTTTTGGCCGCTTTTTTACGCTTGGGTGCAGGCAGCTTTTCATGCCAGCTTCCATCCACATAATAGGCCTGCCACCCCGTGGCTTTACCGTCACTCTCAGTCATCAAGTATTGTTCTTTGGTTTTTCGACTGTAGCGAACCATTGCGGGATTGCCTTTTCGGTCTTCCGTCGGGCCACTAAAAAGGAAGGCATACTTTGGATCAATAGCTTCCTTGTGCGGCAGAATCTCTTTCAACAATGGTGCGCGAGTCTCGCGGTTCTTTGGAAACTGACTGGCAGCAAGGAAAATTCCAGCCGCACCATCACGCAGAACATAATAATCCTCTACCTTCTGGCATTCCAACTCCGGCATTGGCACCGGGTCCATCTTTGGTGGCGCCGCTTCGCCGTTTCTCAACAGCTTACGGGTATTCTTGCAATCATCGCTAGTACAGCCAAAATATTTGCCAAATCGCCCGGTTTTGAGCTGCATCTCGGCAGCGCATTTATCACATTCAATTATTGGGCCATCGTAACCCTTAATTTTATAGCTGCCTTTCTCGATTTCAGAGCCAGTGCAATCCGGGTTATTGCCGCATACATGCAGCTTGGTGTTTTCATCCACCAAGTAACTGTCCATCGCGGTGTCACACTTAGCGCAGCGATGGCGCTTTCTCAGCAAAATAGATTCTTGTTCGCTGTCATCGTCTTCCTCGGCACTGACTACTTCATCACCGTGCACCAGGTTAACCGTTTTCTTACAGCGCTCTTTCGGCGGTAGCGCATAGCCTGAACAACCCAGGAACACGCCGGTACTCGCTGTGCGCACCTGCATAGGGCGACCACAATCGCTGCACTTCAAATCTACTTCCACAGGCAGATTGGCCCGCATGCCATCATCATCATTGGCAGCGTCCAGCTGGGTCAAGAAGTCTGAATAAAACTCATCCAGCAGGCCTTTCCAGTCGCGCTCTCCGTTTGCTACATCGTCCAGCGCTTCTTCCATATTGGCTGTAAAACTGTAGTCCATGAGTTCTTTGAAATTCTCAGCCAAACGGTCGGTGACAATTTCGCCCATCTTCTCAGCGTAAAAACGTCGGCTTTCGACGCGTGCATATCCGCGGTCCTGAATAGTTGAAATAATGGCCGCATAGGTAGAAGGTCGGCCAATGCCCTGTTTTTCGAGCTCTTTAACCAGGCTTGCTTCCGTATAGCGAGGTGTGGGCTTGGTGAAGTGTTGGCTAGGCACCAGCTCTTTCAATGTCAAAACGTCGCCTGCTTTCAAATCAGGAATAACCACCTGATCTTCCTTCTTGCTTTGTGGCGGCTGCACTTTCATATAACCATCAAACTGAATAACCCGGCCATTAACCCAAAGCTCGTAATCAGCTGCCGAGACGATAAGCTTGCTGCTCAAAAAGCGTGCCGGTGGCATTTGGCAAGCCACAAACTGCCGCCAAATTAACTCATATAATCGCTCAGCATCGCGGTCAACACCTTGCAGCTGTGATGCTTTGGTAGACACGTCGGACGGCCGTATGGCCTCATGCGCCTCTTGAGCGCCTTCTCTACTGCCATAGCTGTTGGGGGCATCCGGCAAATACTTTTTGCCAAACTCATCCTGAATATAAGTTCTACAATTACTCACCGCTTCCGCACTCAAATTGGTGGAATCGGTTCGCATGTAGGTTATGTAGCCAGCCTCATACAATCGCTGAGCCATAGTCATGGTTTTCTTCACAGAAAAACCAAGCCGAGTGCTGGCGGCCTGTTGTAGCGTAGACGTAATATACGGTGCACTTGGGCGACTTTGGGTAGGTTTATCTTCCCGGCTTGCCACCGTGTAATCAGCAGGTTGTAACTCAGCCAAGACTTTATCAATGGCTTGGCGGCTGCCAGGGCGAAAATTCTCTCCCTGGTGTTTTTTTACCGCCAGCTTCAAAGCGTCTTTTGCCGCCGAGCTCAAATGCGCATCCAGCTCCCAGAACTCTTCCGGTACAAACGCTCTGATTTCACGTTCTCGCTCAACAATTAGCTTTACTGCAACCGATTGCACCCGGCCCGCAGATAAACCTCGTGCAACTTTGGACCACAACAGTGGCGATACCATGAAACCCACTACTCGATCGAGGAAGCGGCGCGCTTGTTGCGCATTGACTCGCTGAACATCGAGTTTTCCGGGTTTCTCAAACGCTTCCTGAATAGCATTCTTAGTAATTTCGTTAAATATGACGCGCTTAAAGCGTTTAGACTCACCACCAATAACTTCTTTTAAATGCCAGGCAATCGCTTCCCCCTCGCGGTCAAGGTCCGTTGCGAGGTAGACAGCATCCGCGTTGGCAGCGAGTTTTTGCAGCTCATTGACCACCTTCTCTTTACCCGGCAACACGTGGTAGTCAGCCTTCCAACCCTTGTCCGGATTAATACCCATCCGACGTATTAACTGGGTTTTAGCCTTTTTCTTGCGATGCTTTTCTTTCTGTTTGGGCGTCATTTTCCGCGTTTCTGCAGCCGCTCTAGCCCGCTCTTTTGGATCAGTAGTGCCTCCAGACCCACTGGTGGGCAAGTCGCGGATGTGCCCAACGCTGGATTTTACGATGTAGTCCTTGCCAAGGTATTTATTGATTGTGCGCGCTTTGGCGGGCGATTCGACGATGACTAGAGATTTACCCATGGATTCCTACAACTGTAAATTCGGTCCGGCAACATTTTCTACCGGGACGACCTGTGGCCGCCGGGGCGACATATATAAGGGCAGAAGTCCACGCGGTCAATAGCAAGACGACGACTCTTTTTTCCTAGAGTAGAACAATCTGCGTGATTACGAGAAGCTTTTGGGGCGCAATTTTTCAGTCATCAAGCTCATTGACAATCGTCACTGACTGAGATTTGCTCAAACCTTGGTCTTTCCTGACCGTCTACCAACACCGTCTCACAAAACATCTCAAGCGGCCTCACCCAGTAGCCGCGTTCGCCGTAAAGTGCCTGATAAACAACCACTTCCTCTTCGGTCTCAGTATGTTTCGCCACCAGCATTACTCGATATTGTGGGCCTTTATAATGCTGATAAATTCCTGGAGAGGGTTGCTTCATTGTTCGAGTCTCGAGTGCAGAAGCAGCAATCTTACCGCCATAGCCCTTTGCCTGCCTAACAGCACTAGGCTATATTTCGACAACACTCTGCAGAATAATTCAATAAGGAGATGCCATGGCTCACTATCAGCATATTCTTGTCGGCATTGATCTCAGTGAAGAAGCGCACGCGGTGGCTAGTAGAGCACATGCCCTGTCAGAGTCTTTTGGGGCGCAGCTTAGTATGCTGCATGTTATCGAACCCTTGAGCTTTGCTTATGGTGGCGACATACCGATGGATTTGTCTTCTGTACAAGAGGAAATTCAGCAGCAAGCGCACTCGCAATTGAAAGCATTTTCGCAGCAATATAAGGTTGCTGTGGATAATCAGCACATTACACTGGGCCGTGCGGAAGTTGAAATTCACCGTCTGGCAGAGCAGCAAAATGTCGATTTGGTAGTGGTTGGTAGTCATGGTCGTAGCGGCCTGGCATTACTGTTGGGCTCTACCGCGAATGGCGTGTTGCACGGCGCAGGTTGCGACGTGCTGGCAGTGCGCGTGCAATCCTGATCCGCGCACAGAATCGCAAACATGGCTGGAGCTTTTCCATGAAGTATGCCGCGTTCATAGTCGCACTGTTATGTACTTTCTCGTTTGCAAAGGTATTTGCCGCAGGCGATGGCATGAAGGCTTACCAGGATCAGCGCGCTGATTATTTGCGCGCAAAGCAATTAAGAAAGAGCGGCAAGACGAAGCAATATCAGAAGCTGAAAAAGCAGTTACGAGATTACCCTCTCTATTCTTATCTGGTATACGCGGAACTGTCGGCAAATCTTAGAACTGCCAACAGCCGCCAGATCAATCACTTTATTGACGCCAATAAGCACCTTGCAGTATCGCAACGCCTGCGTGCTCGATGGTTAAAGCAGCTAGGTAAGAATAAGAGCTGGACAGAATATCTCAGCTTTTATGATGACACGCTGGCTGATACGCAGCTGCGCTGCTATTACCTCAGAGCGCTGCTACAGCAAGGTGAGCCTGGCGAAGTCTGGCCGCTGGTACCAAGCTTGTGGGTAGTTGGTCAGTCCCAACCCAAGGCTTGTGACCCATTGTTTGAGCAATGGCAGGCTGCCGGCAAACTGAGCCGGGAGCATACATGGAAGCGTCTGAAGCTTGCCATGGCTAAGCGTAACATCAGCCTGGCAAACTACCTAACGGGGTTAATGAGCGGATCAGATAAGAAAGCGGCTGAGAAATTCTTAAACTTCCATCGCCAACCCTCCAGAGTAAAAAAACGCGGCATACTCCGTTCGCACTCAGAGAAAGATGCTGATATCGCGCTGCACGCAATACGCAGACTGGCTCGCAGCGAAACCCTATCGGCCGCAAAGAGGCTCAGCGAGTTAAACTCCAGCATGAAATTTAACGTGACCGATTTTGCGGAAGCGCAAAAATCGCTGGCATTTCACATTCTCAGCAACCCCAGCAGGGCCGGTCTGGACTGGATTCGAAATCAACTAAAAAAAGGCGTTGATCCAGATGTTGCAGTGTATGCGGCCCGAATTGCCCTGGTTTTCGAACATTGGCAAACCGTACTAGCGGCCATTGAGCATATGCCGGAGTCCTTGCAGAAAACCAATCGCTGGCAGTATTGGCATGCCAAAGCCAGCATGCAGGAAAATCCTCAACTGGATGACGTTTGGAAGCACAATGCGTTTGCCGAGCTTGCTAAACAACGCGATTATTACGGTTTTCTGTCGGCGCTATTGCTAGAACGCAGTTTTGACTTCAATGATCACGCGATCAGTTTCAGCCCGGATTTTCAGGCTCAGATTAAAGAAATTCCGGGCTTGGAAATTGCGCTGGAACTGTACGCGGCCGGCGAGTTAATCAGCGCCCGACGCGAATGGCGTCACGCCCTGCTCGACTTGCCAGCCACGCACATGATTTCAGCGGCACACATTGCCCAGGATTGGGGCTGGGCCAGCCAGGCGGTATTGACTACCATAATGGCCCGTTCCTGGGACGAGCTGAGCCTGCGCTTCCCATTGAGCTACACGGAATACATGCACCGCGGAGCGCGCATGGCCGGAATAGAATTATCCTGGGCATATGCCATCGCCCGCCAGGAAAGTGCAATGAATCCCGCGGCCACATCGCACGCGGGTGCAAAAGGCTTAATGCAACTAATGCCCGGCACTGCTAAAGAAACGGTAAAACGTAACGCATTGCCTGTGAAGGCCCAGGACTTACACAATGAGAAAGTGAACTCTATGATAGGCACTGCCCATCTTGGCGAGCTGTCTCGCTTGTACGATGGCAATCGAATTCTCTCATCCGCGGCGTACAATGCCGGTAAGCACAGAGCCGATGCGTGGTTAAAACGAAGCAGCAGAGCACAGGCGTTTGATGTCTGGATCGATACCATTCCATTTAAGGAAACACGCAACTACGTACAAAACGTGCTGATGTTCGCGGCCATTTATGATTACCGGATGGAGAATGACGTGGAATTCATTAAAACTAATGAATGGGTGATTAATCGCTAGGTTTTGGCAGCTGCCGCCACTAAACTAACTGCCCTCAAGGTACTCTTGTAGACCGCAACTATCAAAAGGCCAACCCAAATCGTTCGTATTGTGCTCTAAACGAACTACGGGAATGCGCAGCGAGTAACGCTCCATGAGCTCGTCGTCTTCTGAAATATCGACTTTTTCTATTCGAATGTGCGGGTCAGATAGATTGCGCAACAGCTCTTCAGCCTGTTCGCAAAGATGGCAGTATTCCGTGCCGTAGAGAAAGATGGTTTTCATGACAACAATAATAACCCGCGGTGAAAACCAACGCGGGCTAAATTACTGCAAATAATGTAAGGCCAATTGAAAACGTACATGAGGGTTACTCCCAACGTCCTTTTCAGGAGCTTCCCCCACGCACCGGGCTTTGACACCCTCGTAGTTTCGGGCCGGTGGTCAGACCGGTCCTGAGTCGTAATCCAGGAGCTTCCTTGCCCCTTCCCACATGAATCACCGACTCTACAGAAGGGTATCGGCGACAATTGCTGAAGCTTTAGTATTTATTTTGCATAACTCTAAACCGTTTTATGAGCGTCTAAACACCGCAATCCGCTATAGTGAGCTTCAGTGTTATCTGGAGTGACGGATATAATAAAATTGCCTGAAAAACCAGCAATCATCGTTAGCACTTTAGTGCTGCTGGTCTGCGTCTGCCTGCAGCTACTGCCGTATGAAATGCAGCTACTGCTGCGTTTTGAGAGGGCTGCCTTTATCGATCATGAACTATGGCGCTTGCTTAGCGGCCACTTCATTCATCTGAGTTGGAATCACCTATTACTTAATGTGACGGGCCTGATTCTGCTTTTATTTTTGTTCGAATCTGCGTGGCTGGCTAAAGACATTCTATGTGGAGGGATTTTCGCTGCCTTATCAATCAGTCTCGGCATCTACTTACTTTTTCCAAACATAGGCTGGTATGTTGGACTGTCGGGTGTTTTACACAGTTGGTTCGCAATCGCCAGTGTCCGTTTATGGCCCAGTCAACCTCGTTTTGCGGGAATACTGTTAAGTGTATTGTTTGCCAAGCTTGTGTTCGAGAATATTTCAGGAACGGCCACAGATACTGAATGGCTGGGTGGTGAGGTGATAGTGCAAGCCCACTGGCTGGGAGCCAGCAGCGGGCTAATGTATGCGTTGCTCTATCAGATGGCCTTTCATGGATTATCTAAACACGCCTGATTCGGGCATGGTCACCCCGGCCATAGATGAACTCATCAGCGCGTCAAAATGTGCCAGTTTGGCATCGATAATCATTTGGCCTACATCGCGCTCAGGCAGGTTTTCACGCGCTTTTAGCAAGGACTCTCTGGCCAGCATCATATAGCTGGTCGCCAGGTTATAGTGTGACTTGGCGCCGTCTGATTCTGACCCAGCGGCGGTTTGATAAGCGTCTATGGCCCCTTGATAGTTGTTTTGTCGTAAGCGCATATTACCAGTGCGTAACCAGGCAGTACTGTTATCGGGTACCGCTTCTGCAATGGCCTGATAGTGCGCTTCAGCCGTTTTCCAATCGCCTTGAAGGTAGGCCAGATCAGCCTGCGTCTGCAGGTCTTTGCTGGTGGTAATGCTTGGATTCGAGCTACATGCCGCCAACAACGCCGCGGCGATTCCTATGCTTAGTCGTTTACCAATTCCAAGTGACCTTGCCATCTGTACTGCCCTCAATAGATATTGTTGATTCGATATTTGATCATTTTTTAATCTATTGAGGTAGTTGTAAAGGGCTGAACTGTCAATCTGTTCGTGCGCAAAGTGAGCGCAGCGTCACAAAGTCCGAAACGCCCGTAACAAACTTCAGAAACTGCAATAAATATCTTTTCATTTCAGTGAGTTAAGTGGAGTATTAGATTCAAATTCTCGCTCTAACCGCTGGTCTGACAAGAAGCATCAGGTTTCTTTGGCCGACGAACAGCAGCTTATTGCAGGCGTTCTGCGATTGTTTCGGCCGTTTGCTGGGCTGTGAGCCCTGCGGTATTAATGCTGATTTCAGCGTAGCGCCTATAAAGAGGCAGCCTTTCAGCTAACAAACTGTCAAAGCTTTGCCCGGGCTTTCTGGCCAAACCTCGTTGGTCAGCGTTTTCCAGTCGGGCGAGCAGGGTCTCTGCCTCAACGCTGAGGTACACAATGTGGGCGCTTGATGCCAAATGTTGCATGGCTGCGTCGCTGTAAACCACGCTACCCCCGGTTGCCAACACACTCCCTTCAGGATCGATTCCTAACAATACTTGTTCTTCAATGCGCTTGAAGGCGGCATAACCTTGAGCATCAACGATGGCTTGCAGAGTCACGCCCTGCTGCTGCTCTATGCAGGCGTCAGAATCGACGAAATCGCAGCTGAGCAGCGCCGCCAGCAGCTTTCCGATTGTGGATTTCCCTGCGGCGGGCATCCCTATCAGCACAATGCCTTTTGACATTAGCAAATCATCATTTGAAACAACACTCTATATTGTAGTCTTGTCCGCTGATCACAGTGGAGAGAGTCATGAAAACGAACGCGATAGTAATCAGCGATGGTAAGCCGGACTACGTTCAGACCGACATTGATGAGTCCACTGGCGTCACTGTCAAGGTTGTAAGCAGTTCAATATGTGGTTCTGATCTGCATTTAATGGGTTTGAGGTGGCTTGAAGGGCAAACGCCAGGACACGAGTTTGCGGGTATTGCGCCGAATGGAAAAGCAGTTGCGGTTGAACCCGTGATTGGCTGCGGTCGCTGCCACTACTGTGATGATGGGCATCTAAGCCACTGCAAGCATGGCGCGCAGTACTTGGGTGTGATGCGCGCTGGCGGGATGGCTGAACATGTGATTGTGCCTGCGGAGCGTTTGGTTGAGCTGCCATCGGGACTGGATCTGCGTGAGGCGTGTTTGGTGGAACCGGTCGCAATTGCACTTTGGGGGTTGGATCGTTTCGCTGAAGCGGCCAAGCGACAGAGTCGATGCCTTGTTATTGGCGCGGGGCCGATTGGTCTTGCCGCAGCGGCGGCTTGTGTTTCTCGGGGTTTGAAATGCGATATATTGGCACGCTACGAGCATCAACAGGTGGCTTCAAGTCGCCTGGGGGCAAACCCGTATACCGATGCAAAAGATCTGGGCTTATATGGAATGGTTGTTGACGCTATTGGAAGCACGGAGTCTATGCGCCAGGCTGTGCAAAGTTGTGAGCCTATGGCGAGCATTAGTTTGTTGGGAACGCCTTGGAATGGAGTTGAGTTTGACCAGGGTTTGCAGATGAAGGAGATTAATGTTCTGCCGGCCACCGGTTATAAATGCGCTTCACCGGCACGTACGTTTGATGAGGCAGCTCGCTTGCTGCTTGAGCAGCCGGAACTGAGCAAGGCGATGATCAGTCACCGCTTTCCGCTTGAGGCAGGTGTTGAGGCGTTTGATACAGCGGCAAATCGTTCGAATGGCGCTATTAAAGTTGCGTTTGAAATGCCAGTGTAGTGTGGGACGGCTTCTCCGTTCTGAGCAGGTCCGGCTTCGCAGTGAAGTGTAAGCTAGCTAGACACGCCATAAACCCATCCATGAGCTCTTCCCTAAAGGACCTACTGTTGGTGTGTTCAGGGTCCTTCCCTCACACAGTCTCGCAAGCCTGCACTCACTGCAAAGCCTCATTGCCAAAATCGAACCGAGTTGATTGTTAAGGATCTACTGCCAGAACAGCGTCTTAAAACGAAAGGTTACTGGTCTATAAGTGGCAAAGCGATTCTCGCCACATCCAACAACTCAGCATCTATAGCCTCACGCGCATTCAATAAAGAGTCAATCATCATCGGTGACCAGAAACGCTTTACGTGCGCCGCCACCATGTCGGCCGCCTTTTGCTGATCACGACCCGCACTCAGGTTTCGGGCAATGTCATTGAACATTTTCAGATTGTGTTGCACCTCACGGGCAATATGTTCGCTCACGACAAAATAACTCCTTTGACGTCGGTATAAAGGGTAATGCGCTGCTCACTCAATCGGCCCGCCAAACTTATGTTGTGCTTGTTGGCAAGATCAACTGCAAGTGTTGACGGGGCAGAAGCAGCAACAATGTTAGTCATGCCGATTACAGCGGCTTTCTGTACTATTTCAAAGCTGATGCGACTGGATAAAAGCAAGAAACCATCGCCAGGATTCCAGTTTTCTTTTGCCATGGCGCCAATCACTTTGTCGACCGCGTTATGACGGCCAAGGTCTTCGCGAACGCACTCAATATTGCCATCGGGCTTGCACCAGGCCGCTGCATGAATGGCGCCTGTTGACGCACGCATGGCTTGCAAGGATTCAAATTCAGCCAATGCGCGATGCACCCTCTCCAGCGCGACGGGGCGTAAAGCCTCGGAATTTGGCGAAAGCTGCGCGACTGGTTTCTGCACGTCTCGTAACGATTCAGCACCGCACAAGCCGCAGCCAGACACGCCCGCCAGACTTCTTCGCCTGTGTTTGAGGGCTGCGAAGCGCTTCGAGGCTATTTCCATGTCCAGCTGAATACCTGAATCCATTTCGTCAACTGACAGCGAGTATATTTCTGCAAGATCGCGCAATACGCCTTCGCTGAGGCTGAAACCCAAAGCGAAGTCTGCAAGATTCATCGGGCTGGCCATCATGACCGCATGGGAGATGCCGTTGTAGACAAAGGCGATAGCAGTTTCTGTGGCAAGTTCATCTTCAAGTTGCAGCTGTGCTCCGTCTTTCCAGCGTTGCACAAGCCGCCGCTGCTGGCCGCCCTGCAGCGATTCGGAGCTATTCGGACTCACAGTCTGTTGTGGTCCGCTTTTTGTCACGGTGCTGCCTGGGCGCTGTTCAAATGGTTCAGTTGCCGCTTGGAGAAGGCCACGTGTTGCGCCTGCCAATCCGATGGCGAACTTACTTTCTGCAACTGAACGGCGGTTACCTTGTACTCTGGACAATTGGTAGCCCAATCGGAGTTATCGGTGGTAATCACATTGGCTCCACTTTCCGGGTGGTGGAAGGTGGTGTAAACAACGCCTGGTTGAATTAATTCGGTGACATTGGCGCGCAGTACAGTCTCGCCCGCACGGCTGCTGATACCGACCCAATCGCCCTGGGCGATTCCACGCTCTTCGGCATCGTGCGGATGAATCTCAACTACATCCTCAGCATGCCATTGGCTGTTCTGGGTACGCCGGGTTTGTGCGCCAACATTGTATTGACTGAGAATGCGACCAGTAGTCAGTAACAAGGGGAATCGCCGCGACGCTCTTTCTTCGGTGGCAACGTATTCGGTGATTGCCAACTGGCCTTTGCCAATGGGGAATTCTTCCTCGTGCATAATTGGCGTGCCTTCAGGAAACTGATCATTGCAAGGCCATTGGATGCTGCCGAGTTCATCGAGCTTAGCGTAACTAACCCCATGGAATGTAGGTGTTAGCGCAGCAATCTCATCCATAATTTCCGAAGGATGGGTGTACTTCATGTCGTAGCCCATAGCATTGCTCAGTGCTACGGTTATTTCCCAATCGGCTTTACCAGACGCGGGCGTCATTACCCGTCGAACGCGGTTAATTCTGCGTTCTGCGTTGGTAAACGTACCGTCTTTTTCAAGGAAGGTAGAGCCAGGTAAAAACACGTGCGCGAACTTAGCGGTCTCGTTAAGAAACAAGTCCTGAACGATCAGGCATTCCATTGAACGCAAGGCCTGCTCTACGTGATGCGTATTCGGGTCAGACTGTGCGATATCTTCGCCCTGGCAATATAAGCCTTTGAAGCTTCCGTTGATCGCTGCATCAAACATATTCGGTATGCGAAGTCCGGGGCGGTTATCTAATGACACTTGCCAGGCGTTTTCCAGTAAGTTGCGCGTGCCGTCGTCAGAGACATGTCTGTAACCAGGAAACTCATGCGGGAACGAACCCATGTCGCAAGAGCCTTGCACGTTGTTCTGGCCTCTAAGCGGGTTTACGCCCACGCCCTCACGGCCAATGTTGCCGGTGGACAAGGCGAGGTTTGCGATGCCCATCACCGTGGTTGAACCTTGGCTATGTTCAGTCACTCCCAATCCGTAGTAAATGGCAGCATTGCCTCCAGTCGCAAACAAGCGAGCGGCCTCTATCAGATCTTTCGCTGCCACTCCCGTAATACTTTCCGTATGTTCCGGCGAATTGTCATCTCTGGCAATAAACGTAAGCCAGGCGTCAGCGGCGTCTTGGTCACATCGCGAATTCATGAAATCACGATCAATCAAATTCTCTCGAACAACCACGTGGGCCATGGCATTGATGAAGGCAACATTGGTACCCGGTTTAACCGGCAGATGGTAGGCCGCTTCAATATGCGGTGACCGAACCAGTTCAATGGCTCTTGGATCTGCGACAATGAGTTTGGCGCCAGCGCGTAAACGCCTTTTAAGTTGCGAGCCAAAAACAGGGTGTGCCTGTGTTGGATTGGCGCCCATGACCATAATCACGTCAGCCTTTTGCACAGAGTCAAACGTCTGAGTACCGGCAGATTCGCCCAGAGTTGCTTTCAAACCAAAACCGGTTGGCGAATGGCACACGCGCGCGCACGTGTCGACGTTATTGGTACCGAAACCGGCACGGACTAATTTCTGGACAAGATAAGTTTCTTCATTGCTGCAACGTGAGGATGTAATGGCACCGATGCTTTCCGCACCATAGGAATCTTGCAATGATTTGAGCTTATTGACCGTGAATGCAATTGCCTCATCCCAATCAACTGAACGCCAATCTTGGTCAATACTGTCACGCACCAATGGTGTGGTTATACGGTCGGGATGATTGGCGTAGGAAAAGGCGAAGCGCCCTTTCACACAGCTGTGACCCTGGTTCGCTTTACCACCTTTATAAGGCACCATGCGTACCAGTTGCTCGCCACGCATTTCTGCCTTGAATGAGCAACCAACACCGCAGTACGCACAAGTGGTAACCACTGAACGCTTGGGCTGGCCTATAGACAGTACTTCCTTTTCCACAAGTGTTGCCGTCGGGCAGGCCTGAACACAGGCGCCGCATGACACACAGTCAGAATCCATGAAATTCGTGTCTTGACCAGCGGCTACTTTTGAGCCAAAGCCCCTACCGTCGATGGTTAATGCGAGCGTGCCTTGCACCTCATCACACGCGCGAACGCAGCGCGAACACACAATGCATTTTCCAGGGTCGAAACTGAAGTACGGATTACTCTCATCTTTCACTGAATCTAGATGGTTAGATCCGTCAAAGCCGTACCTAACATCGCGTAAACCCACCACGCCGGCCATGTCTTGCAGTTCGCAGTCGCCATTCGCTGCACACGTCAGGCAATCCAGAGGATGGTCAGATATATACAGTTCCATAACGTTGCGGCGCAAACGCTGCAGTGACTGGTTCTGACTGTGTACCACCATGTCTTGCGCAACAGGTGTGGTGCAAGAAGCAGGCTTACCGCGCATACCTTCGATATCCACCATGCATAATCGGCATGAACCAAAAGCCTGCAGGGAATCGGTTGCGCATAGTTTTGGAATGGTTATCCCGGCACAGGCCGCCGCTCTCAGTACCGAGGTACCTTCGGGCACTTCAATGGATACACCATCAATGGTCAGCCTCACCATTTTGTCTGAGCTTGCCGCAGGCGTGCCTAAATCAATTTCAGCAACCATGCCGCTGGGCGACGGGTTTGCACTACTGGGATCATAATATTCAAGCATGGTTTTCACCTCCGAAATCTTCGGGGAAATGGCGCACGGCACTACTGACCGGGAACGGGGTCAATCCACCCATTGCGCATAGGGACGCATCTCGCATTGTTTCACAAAGTTCGTCCAGTAGTATCAGATTAGACTCGCGATCTTCATTGGCACGAATTCTCTCAAGGGTTTCGACACCGCGCACAGAACCAATTCTACACGGAGTGCACTTTCCGCACGATTCAATCGCGCAGAACTGCATTGCAAACTGGGCTTGATCAAGCATATCAACGGAATCATCAAACACGACAATACCGCCGTGGCCTAACATGCCACCGATCTCCGCCAGCGCTTCATAGTCCAGCGGTGTATCCCACATTGGCTCAGGAATGTACGCGCCAAGCGGGCCACCAATTTGAACGGCTTTTGCTGGTCTACCGCTTAGGGTGCCGCCGCCATATTCAAAAATTATCTCATTGATGGAAACGCCGAACGGCAATTCGAACAAGCCGCCCTGGCGTACGTTGCCAGCCAATTGTACGGGTAAGGTCCCGCGCGAACGCCCAACACCAAAGTCGCGATAATACTCAGCACCTTTGGCCATAATAACGGGTGCAGACGCGAGCGTGATAACGTTGTTCACCACGGTGGGTTGACCAAACAAACCTTCCAGTGCCGGCAGTGGAGGCTTCGCACGTACCATGCCTCGTTTGCCCTCAAGACTATCGAGCAATGAGGTTTCTTCGCCGCATATGTAGGCGCCAGCGCCAAGGCGAACCTCAATGTCAAAGTGCTTGCCCGAACCGCAGATGTTTTCGCCAAGGTAATTGCGCTCTCGCGCAACATCAATGGCGGCCAACAAAGTCGTATGAGCTATAGGGTACTCTGAGCGTAAGTAAATGTAACCTTGCTCGGCACCGGTAGCGATGCCAGCGATGGTCATACCTTCCAACAAACAAAAGGGATCGCCTTCCATTAACAGTCGATCCGCAAATGTACCGCTGTCACCTTCATCGGCATTGCACACAATGTACTTGCCCTTGCCTATAGGGTGAGAATTACTCGTTGCATTAAGTACTGTTTGCCACTTTATGCCAGCGGGGAAAGCGGCACCACCACGACCTCTAAGACCAGAATCAGTGATCGATGTAACAATGTCTTGCGCCGACACCTTGAGCGCATTTTGCAGGCCCAGGTACCCCTCGTTGGCGAGGTAATCATCCAGCGATACGGGGTCAATTAAACCCACTCTTGCAAACGTCAGCCGTTGCTGTTGTGCAAACAACGGCATAGCATCTACCGCACCCAGCGACAATTCATTCTCGTCACCTACGTCGCTAATGCTGTGCATAACACTGTCGACATCGGCAACGGTCATTGGACCAAACCCAATGCGGCCGTTACCTTGATCAATTTCAACCAATGGCTCAAGCCAGGTTAGGCCACGTGAACCATTGCGCACCAGGTCAAGGCTTATCCCTTCCGATGCGCAGTGCAGCTCAATCGCCGTGGCGATTTCATCGGCACCAAGCGCGATTGCGGACGCATCTGCAGGTACATAGGCTTTGATTGATTTAGACACGGTTCGCGCCCTCAGTGGCTTGGCAAGCGTCAATCAGCTCGCCAAGGGAATGCTCGTTCAGCCTTGCCTTTAACTGACCGTCTACCATAGCGGCAGGGGCGCACGCACATAAGCCAAGACAATAGACAGACTCCAACTTCACCGTACTCGCGCTCTCATCAATCTTGGTGCCAAGGCGCTGCTCCGCAAAGCGTTGCAATTCTCTGGCACCCATGGCCTGACAGGCCTCAGCCCGGCACAACTTGATCGTATGCGCAGCACCAGGTTCAGTTTTGAAGTCATGATAAAAACTGATAACGCCATGCACTTCCGCAACCGATAAATTCAGGATACTGGCAATCTCTGGTACATCATCGCTAGGAATGTACCCGAGCCCATTTTGCACCGACCAAAGCGCCGGTATCAAACCACCGGGCACGCCCTGCCAGGATTCCACCAAATTGGAAACGCTTGCTCTTGTCTGACTCATAGACCCTGCATCCTGTGTAACTGCGTGTATTGTAGCGCTAATTGCCAAATTTCAAGACTGTGACTATTTCGCCAAGGCGGAATTGCGTCACTCAATGTCGTCGTGGGAACCTTTCGAGGAATCTGCTCTTGACACAGGCATTTGCGCCGTCACAATGCGCGTTTTCGGCCCCATCGAGAACACGCAATGGCAACAATAATAGACGGTAAAGCATTCGCCAATAAGGTCAGCGAAAACCTGACGGCAGAAGTGAAACAACTGCAGGCCGAGCACAGCCTCCGCCCTTGCATAGCAGTGGTTTTGGTAGGAGAGGACCCGGCAAGCCAGGTGTATGTGCGTAACAAAATCAAACGCTGCGAAGAGCTTGATATCGAATCTCGCGAGCATCGTTTGCCTGATACCACCAGCCAGGTCGAATTGCTGTCCCTGATTGAAGAGCTGAATGACGACAGCAGTGTTCATGGCATTCTGGTCCAGCTGCCCGTGCCGGATCAAATAGATGACTCAGCGGTGATTAATGCAATTTCGGCGCACAAAGACGTTGACGGTTTCAATGTCGAAAACGTGGGCGCTCTGTCGACAGGCAACAACCTTCTAGTGCCTTGTACGCCATTGGGCTCATTGATGATGCTGGAAGATCAGCTGGGTGATCTCAGCGGCTTGAACGCAGTAGTTGTTGGGCGCTCCAATATCGTTGGCAAGCCGATGGCAAACTTGTTGTTACAGAAGCACTGCACTGTCACCATCGCGCACTCGCGCACTAAGGACCTTGCCGATGTGTGCCGTCAGGCGGACATTCTGGTCGCCGCAGTAGGCAGACCGCACTTCATTCAGGGTGATTGGGTGAAACCCGGTGCCACCGTCATTGATGTCGGTATCAATCGCATTGATGACAATGGAAAATCCCGTCTGGTCGGCGATGTAGACTTTGATGCGGCCAAAGACAATGCCGGTGCCATCACTCCGGTTCCCGGTGGTGTTGGGCCTATGACCATTGCTTGCTTAATGCACAATACGGTGCGTGCTGCCAAGCAACAAAACGGCCTGGCGTAAAAAGACACCGTTTCTCAGAACAATACCATCGTTTCTGTAAAAAATTGCCGCGGACGCTAGCTGGACAAAGCCCGCCGCAATAAACTACTGTTCATGCAACCAGTTACTGGATATATTACCAGTAACGCAGAGCATGACACACAATGAACGCCATCACCGCCAGCACCCTTCCCTATCTTGAGTCTCTAAACCAGCAACAGCGCGACGCTGTCGTTGCTGACAATAACCCTCTTTTGGTGATTGCAGGTGCTGGTACCGGCAAAACCACTACACTGGCCCACCGGGTCGCCCATCTGGTCATCAATGGGACGCCCAGTGAACGCATTCTGTTGCTCACATTCACCCGGCGAGCGGCAACCGAGATGATTAAACGCGCCGAGGGCATTGTGCGCCAATGCAACGCGGCGGCAACAGAGCCACCAAGCAATGTAGGCCATTTCGAGTGGGCGGGCACGTTTCACAGTGTTGCCAACAAACTGCTTAGGCGTTACGCGCACACAGTGGGCTTAGAGCCCTCTTTTTCGGTACTTGATGGCGGCGATTCTGCAGACCTGATGGATGTTGCCCGCCAGGAGTTAAGACTGGCCAGCCTGGCCAAACGCTTCCCAAAAAAAGATGCCTGCCTGGCAATGTATTCTCGGCGAGTCAATTCTCAGGAACCTTTGGCTGACTGCCTCAGAAAAGCATTCCCTTGGTGCATAGACTGGCAGGCCGAACTCACCTTGTTGTTCCGCCGCTATATCGAGTTGAAGCAGCGCCATCAGTGTTTGGACTACGATGACTTGCTGCTGTATTGGTACCATCTTGTACAGGATCTGGAAATTGCCGCCGAAATTGGCGATTTTTTTGACCATGTACTGATCGACGAGTACCAGGACACCAACGCATTGCAGGCTGGCATCTTGTTATCAATGAAACCCGAGGGCAAAGGGCTTACCGCAGTAGGTGACGATGCCCAATCAATTTACTCGTTCCGGGCGGCCAGCGTAGACAATATTTTGAACTTTCCAGAAACCTTCGATCCGCCAGCTCGGATTGTGAGCCTGGAACACAACTATCGATCCGTGCAAACGGTGCTGGATAGCTCAAATCAGCTGATGGCAGAGTCGGCACGCAGTTACCAAAAGAAACTTTATTCTTCTAAGCGCTCACAGCAAAAACCGTTTTACGTTACCACCGAGGACGTTGATTCGGAATGCGATTACATTGTTAGTCAGGTTCTAGCCGCTAGAGAGTGTGGCCAGCAATTAAAAGACCAGGCAATACTATTCAGAAATTCCCACCACAGTGACAGGCTGGAAGTAGAGCTGTTGCGGCGCAACATTCCATTCGTAAAATATGGCGGTTTAAAGTTTCTGGAAGCTGCTCACATTAAGGACTTGTTAGCTATTTTAAAATGGGCTGATAATCCTAAGAACCAACCGGCGGCCTACAGAGTTCTGCAAATACTGCCCGGCGTTGGGCCAGCCAATGCTGCGAAAAGTTTCGACGCTCTGACCTTGGCCTCCTACAACTGGCAAGCGCTGCGCGGGCACACTCCACCAAGAGCTGCTACCGACGATTGGCCCGCGTTGTGCGAACTCATGTGCACTCTGGCCGACAATCCGGGTGGCGACAATCCATTATGGCAATCACAACTTACCGCCGTTAGAAACTGGTATGAGCCACAAATGCAACGTTTGTATGAATCAGTGGAACAACGAGAAAGTGACCTGGATCAACTTGAACTCATTTCTGCCAAATACTCTAGCAGAGAACGATTTGTAACCGAGCTTACCCTGGACCCACCATCGGCCACTGGTGACAACGCTGGTCACGCCTTGATTGACGAAGATTTTTTGATTTTATCCACAGTCCATTCGGCCAAAGGACAGGAATGGAAATCAGTGTACGTGTTGAATGTTACCGACGGCAACTTCCCCAACGAGTTTGCCACTGGTGATGCGGCACAAACGGAGGAAGAACGGCGGCTAATGTACGTAGCAATGACCCGCGCTAAAGACAACCTGCATTTAAGCGCACCACTACGTTTTGATGTTACCCAGCAGCACCGTCACGGCGACAAGCATGTGTACGGTTCGCGCAGCCGTTTCGTCAGCGATGAAATGTTGGCAACAATGACCCAGCGCTGGCATGGCAAACCTCAGCCCGATGGTTCAAGACTTCAACCAAGAACCAATAAAAAAGTGGATGTGAGTGAGAAGCTCTTGGCGCTATTTTAGCGGGCAAAGCGTTCTCCTATTGTTACCATCGCCAAGCCGCATTCAATTTCAAGTGACCTAGTCGATAGAAGGCCGTGAGCAGATGGAGAATCAAAGGGCAAACAGACACGTCAACTGCGTCACAAGTATTTGTTAACTGGTTCACAAAATAGCCAAGCAAACTCAAAACACCTAACCTATTGCTGGCAATCCCGCTGGAAAACAGAATTTTGATCAATACTATAGTGTGACCGAAAGGTTTTAAATTCACAGGGAAAGGTGTTCCGGTCATGCTGCTGCGTCCATCACGCAGACGAAGAACTGGAAAAAGGAGTTTACAATGTATCAACGTCGCCAAAAGGGTTTCACCCTGGTAGAGATTTCCATCGTACTCGTCATTATCGGTTTGCTGCTAGGCGGCGTACTGAAAGGGCAGGAAATCATCAACAACGCCAAAATTAAGAACGCTGTTAACGAATTTAACGGTGTTACTGCTGCTGTATACAGTTATAGAGACCGCTACGGTGCGCTTCCAGGTGATGATCCTGAAGCTGGCACACGTTGGAGTGGCGCGACCAGCGGTAACGGCAACGGCCAGGTAACTCACTATTGGTGGTACCAGAACCAAACCTCAGCGGGCTGGGAGCAAGGTCATTTTTGGCATCATCTCCGCCTGTCGGGCTTAGTCAGCGGCCCAACTGATGGCACTGCCGCAACCGCTTCACCAACCAATGCGTTTGGCGGCTTCTCAGGTGTTGGGTACTATCAGGCATATGGATGGCCCAGCGGTCCGCTGAAAATCTGCATGGGTGGAGTAACTGGCAAGAACGCTGAAATTCTGGATAGACAGCTAGATGATGGTAAGCCGTTAACTGGCGACTTCCGTGGTGGCGTTCATCCATACAATGCCGGTACAGAAACTATCTATGACCAGGAAACGACTTACTGGCTGTGCAAGCGCGCTTAAAACCGTACTAATTGCGTCAGCGAAGCGCGACCTTCACTGAATCAGCAACGTAAAGTCCTTAGTATCGCGGCGCTGAGCCCAGGTTCAGTGCTGCGAACGCCCGATAAATCTACCATGGAATGGTTTCGGCATGATCATCAGGAAATGCTCTATCGCTGTATTGCTTGCCACGCTGGCCGCATGCAGCACAGTCGACACCAGAGTCGACAATGACGGAGCACATATAAAAAGCACCAGTGAGGAGGCTCTAGACCTCATTCCCGAGCCAGTTACTGTCCTGCCGCCACCACCAGCCCCTACCGCATCACGTGGACAGCTTTTCTCGGTAGTGGTGGTCAACGTGCCTATCAGCGAAGTGCTGTTTACTATCGCGCGAGATGCCGGTATCAACTTTGACATTCATCCGAACGTCGCCGGCAACATCACAATCAATGCCGTCGATCAGACCCTGAATCAGATTCTTGATCGAATGTCTGATCAGGCCAGCATTCGTTACAGCATCACACCTTCTTTGGTGAAGGTTGTACCTGACTCCCCTTTCCTTCGTTCATACGATATTGATTATCCGAACATGGCTCGCAGCAGCGAGTCTACTGTGTCAATCGCTACACAAGTTGCCACCACAGGCATGGGTGCTGGTGAAGGCAGTGGCGGTGGCGGCGGTGGCGGAAATATTTCCAACACATCCATCAACAATGTATCAGACAATGAATTCTGGGCTCGATTAATAGATAACGTCACTGCCATAGTACGGGGCGGCGACAGCATACCGGGCGATTCCGAGCAGGGAAGCAGCGGCGGATCCGAAGGGTCTGAAGAAACCGAGGGCGGCGAATCAGAACAAGTTGATCTGACCAGCATTATTGCCAACCCGGAAAGTGGCACTCTGACAGTTAGGGCTAATCGCGCTCAGCATGCCGAAGTACAAGCCTATCTTGATCGGACAATGGAACAAGCGCAGCGACAAGTGTTAATAGAAGCTACCATAGTTGAGGTCACTTTGAATGACGAATTCCAGGCCGGAGTAGATTGGCAAAAATTTTCAGACAGCGCCAACGAAGGGCTCAATTTCTCTCAGGATTTCATCGGCGCCAATATAGGAAATACGCCTGTGTTTGAGTTGGACTATAGCAACCGTGTGAATGGCGTACTTGATGTCAGTTCAACCGTTAGAATGCTCAGCCGGTTCGGAAATACAAAAGTATTGTCCAGCCCACGCCTAATGGTGTTAAACAACCAGACCGCACTGCTCAAAGTGGTAGACAACCGAGTGTATTTCACCACAGATGTTGATGTAGAAATTGTTGACAACAATATTTTGCGAACATTTGAGACCGAGATACACACAGTTCCTGTGGGCTTTGTGATGAGTGTTACTCCGCAAATTAGCAGGCTTGACACGGTGACCCTGAACGCTCGGCCCACAATCTCACGAATTCTTGGCTTTGTAGAAGATCCTAATCCGGCAACACTTGATTCTGATGTTCAAAACCTGATACCGGAGATTCAGGTAAGGGAAATGGAATCGCTGCTGAAAATTCAAAGCGGCAACATAGGTGTGATTGGTGGCTTGATGCAAGACACCATTAATGAATCAACAGAAGGCGTACCATGGTTGTCCAAAGTGCCCGGCGTCGGCAATTTATTCAGTTTTGATTCTGACAAAACGCATAAGTCTGAACTGGTGATATTTATTCGTCCAATCGTAATTCGTAAAGCAAGCGTGAATCGCGACCTGGTTGAATTTGAACGCTACATACCGCGAGGACTAGACGATGAGTCTATTACTCGACGCGCTGAATAAAACCAGCGGCCAGACAAAGCCTGCTGAGCAACAGACGCCGGATCTTGAGCACAATCATCCGGCAGAAGCGGCAGTCGACCGTTCCGCTGCTCCCGCTACTTCACCTCTGGAACTAACACTTGAAGAGCAGGACCAATCGCACTACGCAGAACCAGAAAACGAGGCGGTTGCCAGTCAAGCGCAAGAAATCGACGTTGATATTGATATCAATGAAGCTGAATTCTCGGCCCTACTGGAAGATTCGGATGATCTGAGCAGTGAAGTTCAGCACGCCGCGAATGAAGCGACCTTGGAAGGCGATGCCGCCTCGGCGCTTGATAGCATTGACCGGATTAGCGAGGAAATCTCTGTCTTGCCATCCATTCCCTCTCTTGCCAACCGCAGGAATCCGCCCAAGCACGCAGACGATGCCGAACTTGGTTGGGTACAAACACCTGCGGAACCCGATAGTCTTACAGCAGGCACTGAAAACGCTACGCCCAATATTGACGTTGAAATAGAGTCTGCTGAACCAGCTTCTGAAGTATCTGCAGTAGACAGCAACGGACATCTGATCATTGAGTCGCAGGCGGAGCGAGAATCTCTCGCAGAAGAAGTGTTGCAGGACGCACCTTTGGTTCAAGCTTACAGTCAGGCGCAGAAAAAACGCCACCAGATACTGTTACTTGTCATAGTCGCTATTGTGATAGCGGCAGCAGTCGCTATTTACGAACTGGTGCTTGACGACACGTCGGTCCATGTAAACGCGAACATATTTGATCCTGTTACACAACAGATTTCAGGCGATGTGCACAACTCCGTTGTGCTGGAGGAGGTTCACACCGACAGCATTCCAGAACGGCTCAACCTACCTGAGTTTTCATCAACTACCGACGCAACCGAGAACATTGTGCTTGTGGCTCCACCGCAAGAAGCATCAATCGAATTGCGCCGCGCGTACACCGCACTTAAGCAAGGCAGATTGGAGCAAGCGATACGTTTGTATACCGCGTTGTCTGATACAGAACTTCATAAAGTTGCTGCTCTATCAGGACTGGCCAGTATAGCCATCGAAATAAACGATACGAATACCGCTCGAAAGCATTTGCAGCATGTATTAAGTGTTGATAGACACAATACCTGGGCCGTCGCGACGCTTGCCGCTTTGCCTGCAGAACAATCCAGCATCAATCTGTTAAACAGCAATAGCCTGAGTCAACTAAAGAGCTTGCGAACAGCAGATCCGAATAATCATCAAATTGCTTACCTGCTCGGCAACAAGTTTGCGGCAGCGGGTGTCTGGACTGAAGCCCAAGCGGCCTATTTCGATGCATTTTCTGTGGATTCTCGAAACGCTAACTATGCATTCAACCTAGCGATTGCACTGGATCACTTGGGCAAATCGAAACAAGCGACTGATTTTTATATACAAGCTTTGCAGCTGGCGGAAACGCGCGGCGCTGATTTTAATATTGCCTTACTAAGGAAGAGACTTCAGCGAGGCGTTAGATAGTGGCCAAGCAATCAGCCAATGAGAAGCCTAAACTTCGTCTTGGTGACCAGTTAATCGAGAGCGGCCTAATAAGCCAGGACCAGCTCAAAATAGCGCTTCTAGAACAGAAAGCCACTAACAATGCGCTGGGCAAAGTGCTGGTGAAACTCGGCTTTGTGACCGAGGAGGTCGTGCGCGACGTACTGGGAACTTCTCTGGGTCAGGAGAGCGTTGACCTGGAAAACATAGTTATCGACGCTGATGTGCTTGACCTGCTCACAGAAACCATGTGTCGACAGATGCGTGCCCTACCCATTTCTCTGGATGAAGACAAGCACCTGGTAGTGGCTCTCGCGGACACATTTGATGTTATCACTCTGGATAAGATCAAAGCCAAGGTTGGCAGGCATATCGACGTTGTCGCTAAGCTCGCTTCAGAAAATCAGATTGAATCCGCGATTGATCGATTCTACGGGTTCGGGCTCTCATTAGATGGAATTCTCCAGGAAATCGAAACCGGTCAGGTTGACTTTAAGGAGTTCCGTGGTGATGACGAGCAATACAGTCACCCTATGGTCAGGCTTGTAGACGCTTTGTTATCAGACGCCGTGAAGAAAGGCACCAGCGACATTCACTTTGAGCCCGAGCATGGCTTCTTGCGAATACGGTATCGAATCGACGGCATCATGCGTCAAATTCGAAGCATACATATTAAATATTGGCCAGCAATCAATGTTCGACTGAAGGTTATGTCGAATATGAATATCGCAGAGTCACAATTGCCCCAGGACGGGCGTATCAGTTTGTCGATTGGCAGTAGAGATATAGATTTCAGGGTGGCATCGCAACCGACTATTCACGGTGAAAACTTTGTACTAAGAATTCTAGACAAGAACAAAGGGATCTTGCCACTTGAGGCGATGCAACTGGACGAACCAACTTACCGTTCAATCAGTTTGATGTTGTCCAGACCCGAGGGAATCATCCTGGTTACCGGTCCAACGGGTTCTGGTAAGACAACAACCTTGTATTCGATGCTTAACGCGATTAATGATGAAGCGGTCAACATCATGACCCTCGAAGACCCAGTCGAATACCCTATTCCTCTAATCCGTCAGAGTTCGATAGGCCAATCCGGGAAAATGGATTTTGCGAAGGGCATCAAATCCCTAATGCGACAAGACCCAGACGTTATTCTGGTGGGTGAAATCAGAGATCATGAAACCGCGGAAATGGCGTTTCGTGCCGCGATGACTGGACACCAGGTGCTATCTACCTTGCATACCAACTCCGCGATTGGAGCATTCCCCCGATTATATGATATCGGGCTTGTACCCGACATTTTGAGCGGCAATGTAATCGGCATCGTCGGTCAACGGCTGTTGCGAAGATTGTGCACTGAATGCCGCGAATCATACACGCCAAATGAGATCGAGTGCCAATTGTTGGAAGTGCAACCCAGTCCGAGCTTAACTTTGTTTAAGGCCAGAGGTTGCGAATCGTGCGAGCAGACCGGTTATCGCGGAAGAGTAGCCGTCATTGAGGTTTTGCGTATGGACCGTATGCTGGATGAAATGGTCGCCAGGAAAGCCAGCGCTGGAGAGCTTGAAGCAGCAGCAAAAGAACGTGGATTCAAAACCTTGGCCGATGTCGCTGTAGGTCATGTGATGAGTGGTGCAACTAGCCTTGATGAAGCTACTCGAAAAACGGATTTAACGAGTCGTATCGAGTAAGTCATGCCAGTTTTTAAATTCAAGGCAATGGACGCCAACGGCAAAATCGTTAACAGCGATACTGAAGCAGAACATCTTGCCGATCTGGAAGTTCGCCTTCGCGCACAACAACTTGACTTGATCCACGCGAAGCAAAAGCGCGCCAGCGTTGTACGCGGTCGCGGCTCCGTGCCAACACGTCAGGATCTTATAAATTTTTGCTTCTATCTCGAACAACTGCAGGGCGCAGGTGTACCCTTGGTGGATGCGTTGAAAGATCTACGCGATAGCCTCGAAAAAGGGGCACTACTGCGTGTAGATACGGGATTGATTCAACACATTGAGGGTGGCAAAAAATTCTCCGAAGCTTTGGGTGAATACCCAGCGGTTTTTTCAAACTCGTTTGTCAGTCTGATCGAAGCCGGTGAAGAAAGCGGAGAGATGCACAAGGTTCTTTCGGATCTCAGCGACACCTTGAAGTGGCAAGACGAATTAATAGCGCAAACCAAAAAGGCATTGATTCAACCCGCGTTTATGATTGTCGTTGTCATCGGCTTGTTGTTTTATATGATGACCCAGCTTGTGCCGCAACTCACCTCGTTCATCATGTCTATGGGGCAGGAATTGCCCTCGCACACCCTTGCGCTAATCGCGGTCTCAGATTTCTTCGTTGACTATTGGTACGCCTTGCTGCTTGGTCCAATAGTGTTTGCTTGTGGGCTGGCCATTTCGATAAAAGTGAGCGAGCGTGCCCACTATCAATTCGACAAAATCAAACTCAAAATCCCAATCATTGGCGAGATTCTCAGCAAAATCATTTTGGCACGCTTTTCAAATTACTTCGCGCTATTATTCAGCGCCGGCATTCCTGTATTGCGCTGTATGCAAGTATGTAAACGAATTACCGATAACAAACACATGGAGCATGCACTGGAAATTGCCCGCAACGATATCACCGCCGGCAAAAACATCCATACCGCGTTAGGGGAAACCAATATTTTTCCACCGCTTGTTGTGCGAATGATTCGGGTGGGAGAATCAAGCGGAAGGCTGGACCAGTCTCTGGTTAACGTTTCGTATTTCTACAAACGCGAAGTCGACGAAGCCATTGGCAAAATGCAGGCAATGATACAGCCTGTAATGACTATTGTAATTGGGGTGATTATCGCCTGGATAATGCTCTCTGTACTTGGCCCTCTGTACGATCTAATTGGCACGGTAGGTTGAACTAACATGAGCAGCAAGCGCGTACTACTTCTTAGCAACTATCACATACAGGCCTACCACGTTACGCGCGGAAAGATTATCCGTGACGTTAAGCTAGGCCTGGAGGGTGATTATTGGCCGGCATTATCCCAGTATCTAAAAAAGGATTTGCGTTCTCCGCTCTACCTGATCACCAATATCCTTGAAGAAGAGTTCCAGCTTGAAAGAGTTCCGCACACGCGTGGCAGAGACCGTAAGATGCTGTTGGAAAGAAAAAAGGAGCAAATGTTCAGAGGTGAGAACTTTGCCAATTATCGAGTTGTGGGTAGAGAGAAAACCGGCAGAAAAGACGACAAGGTGCTCTTTTATACGATGCATGAGTCTGATGCACTGAATGAATTGCTCACTCGCATCGAAGAAATGGAGTTGGCGCTGGCCGGTATATATTCAGTACCGCTGCTAATTCAGCAATGCCTGAAAGACATTCTTCCAGATTCGAACATCCTTGTCTTATCAGAAGTTGATAACCATCTTGACGACAGGATTTCCTTCCGACAATGCTTCTTCACCAATGGCGCGTTGGCACTCACTCGCTTAAGTACATTTAACCTAGACGATTCGAACAATGTCACCGAGGAACTGGCCGACGAGGTTGACGGTTCCAGACGTTACCTGACCAGCCACAGAATTTTAGATCCATTTGCGAGACTGACCACTCTGGTTCTGGAATCGGCCAGTACGGTCAAAAGAACCGGGCGACTTCAGTTACCGGAAGAATTTGATGTTCAGTACGCAAGGCCAGAACGTATCGCTGAGGTCCTTAAACTGAAATGTGTAGACCAGGATGTTTTCTTTGACGATGTGTTGGCGGGCGATTTATGTCGGCACCGTAGCAAGCGGCATTACGGCACTAAAGACAGCTTGTTTCATTACCGGCACCACCAAGCCAGATGGGGAATAGCCATGGCAAGCCTGGCGCTGGCGACAACGGTGTCTATTTTTTCCGCAACTTTGGTTCTAAGCGGCATTAGCATTGATCACGGCAACAAGGAGTTAAGCGCACTGCTGGATAAAGACCGAATTCAAGTCGAAAAAATGGAAGCTTCCGCGCCAAAATTAGCCCAGGCTGCCGACCAGCTCGAAGCCGCCGTTCTGAGCGTCGAATGGTTGCAACAACATACTATGCCGCCTGATCAGCTCATGACAGAAATCAGCACAAGCCTAAGGCTGTTTCCCGACATCGTAATCAGCGAACTGCATTGGGAACGCGTTAATGCAGGAGAAGGTGGCGCGGGGCTCGTGGATATACCAGCCCCTATGCCCGGCATGGAGGGTGCCGACTCTATGCTCCCCGCAGCGCCATCCACGGATGATCAAACATCCCGCAAACAGGAGAAATTTGTTGTTACCGTGAAAGGCAAAAAAGATGACTACGCGGGTGAGCTGCGTCACGCCATAGAAAGAATTGAGGCGTTCGCCAACCGCCTTGAGGCCAGCGAGGGCGTGATAGCGCTCGAGCTTACCAAACTGCCCGTAGACCTTAGCTCCGACGCTAGAGTGGCCGGAGAAATTACTGGCATGATGGATAGGGTGGACCAAAGCTCGGCAGATTTTGAATTAGAGATGACCGTGGTAAACAAACATGCGCGCACGACCTATCTTTGAGCTAAAGCGCTTACGATTGGCGCTGGTATTATTTGCTGTTTGTGCCATCGGTAGTGCTTACTTCTGCTATTCAGCTTTCTCGTTTCAGCAAGATCAAAAAGCGATTGAAGCTGGAATTCTCAGCGAAATACGTGCAATCCAGGCAAGGCAACGAACCAATTCTGAGCACCGCCGTATTGATAAGGAATATTCAGAGCTGTTTGCGGAGCTTGATGCAGCCGGTTACTTTAGCAAATCAAACAAGCTCGATTGGGTTGAACAAATCGAGACCGGCGCCAGACACTTGAGAATTCCGCTGAGTAAATACGAACTCAGTGAGCACAGTAAAATGCCATTGCCGGTTCCAACGCCAGCTGAAGGTCTGGGCTTGTACAAGACCCCACTGCAGCTTGAGCTCACTATGCTGCACGAAGGCGATTTACTGGCAATGGAGCATTATCTTGCCAAAAGCAATCTTGGCCTATTTACTTTTGAGTCGTGCGAATTGCGTCGAACCCGGGATAAGCCCAGCTTGCGGCGATTGGAGGCCATGTTGTCGGCTCAGTGCCAAATCAACATCTACAATTTTTTATTCGACGATAACAGTGGCTCCGCCGGCGACGCTCTGGCCGGCGGCATGCCTGCACCAGACGTTTAAACTGAGTCCATTATGAAAACACTATGTATCAGTTCTGCGCTAATTGTTGGGCTTTTTACCAGCGCGTATCTTGGCGCGGTTGACAGGCTATTCACTACTGTCAAAGAAAGACAGATTCTCGACAGTCGCCGCTATGGCCGTGAGCAACTAAAAGGTGATGACACTAAAATTCAAAAGCAGTCATTGCATTTAAATGGCGTAGTTACCATCAATCAACAGCCGCCGAAAATATGGCTAAATGGCGAATACAGCCAGAGCGAAACCACTGAACTCCAACCGGTTTCTAACAGGAACGCTGTAGAACTATTTTTGCGAGAACGTAGATTGCATGTCAGCTTGAAGCCAGGTCAAAAACTGGATTTACTAACAGGCAGTCGCCTTGAGCCCTACAACGTGCCGCAAAACGATGACGTCAAAGAAGAAAATCGAGACGGCACGGAAAACGATGAAAGCCCGGATTTGTTAGACGAAGCAGCAGGTGGTAATCCGTGATAGCAAAGCCACTCAGAGCCCAGCAAGGTGTTGTTCTATTGATGATTGCACTTGCCATACTGGTCGGTAGCACTGCACTAATACTCTCATCATTTAGCAACGATGGCTCACTTGCGGGGCTAGCGCGCAGCAACAAACACTCACTCAGTGAGGCCAGGGATGCGCTGCTGGGCTACGCGCTCAGCTACCCGGAGAACCACACGGGCGCCAGTAATGCACCACCGGGATTTCTGCCGTGTCCAGATGTTGATGGGGATGGCCTTGAAGACGTTGACCAATGCGATGATCCGGACGAGAACAGCATTGGGTTTCTTCCATGGCGCACGCTTGGCCTGGCCAAACCCGGAGCCAGTAGTGGGACAACGAATTGCCTATGGTACGCAGTGTCCGCAGGTTTTAAGTCACCTGCAGACACGGCCGGCCCACCCATTCTGAATTCCAGCTCCAATGGCAGATTTCAGATCGAAAACGTTCGCGGTGACCTAATTGTTGGCGCATCGGCTGCTGACCGGGCGATTGCAATCGTCTTCGATCCGGGCCAGGTGCTCACCATCGATGGACCAACACCGTCCGCCAATGATTACCTGCAAAACAGGCTGGCGGTTAGCACAAGAACGGCATGTGGCGCACAAAACACCAATGATCAAATCAATCAGGCAATAAATTACCTGGACAGGCTGAATGGCATCACAAACGCTCATGGCACCAAGCTGGGCGCAGGCGGTAGCAGTCCTGGTGCGACACCTTTGCCCAGCGACGGCGTATCTGTTTTCGTGACAGCCAGTCAACAACAAGCGAATTACGGCCCTTCGTACAATGATCAGCTAACCTGGATTGGCAGAGCAACGTTCGAAGCTGTTTTTGATCGCATGAATTCATGGACTGTATCCAAAGTACAAAATTGTGTTGCCCGCTACGGCGAATTGAATGTGGTTGGCAGCAAGCGCTACCCATGGGCTGCAAGTCTGGACTCGTCAGCAGACCCACAATACGAAGAACAAAACGGTCAGCGCTTCGGGCGCATACCAAGCGTTTTAAATTCACCGGGCACAAGCAGCTGGCCACCTGACCCGGACCCTGCCTCGAGCTCAGATTGTTTTAGCTGGCCTTGGTGGCCCGCCTGGCAGGAAGGTGTTTTCTATGCAGTTCACGAGCAACACACGGACCCGGTCGGAGCCGGAAGCACAGTGTTAGAACTGGATGGAGCAGCCAGTGAATTTGTTGTACTACTGGCTAATGAAGAACTCAGCGGCCAAACTCGTGAGGGTTACACTAATAAAGGAAGGGTGCAAAACTATCTGGAAGGGCAAAATCAACCCGCCACTGGCAGCGCGACAATTCCTCCTGGTGACGAAGCGTTTGTGCGTGGAAACGGATCTTCCGTTAACGATGTAGCCTGCAATGATAACGGTTGCTAACCGTCATTTTCATGGAAGAACAGCATGCTTAAAAACACACTAAACAATTATCCAGTTTCATCAAAGACCATCAGCGCCCGCAACATGCGCGGATTTTCGTTGATAGAAATGGCTGTGGTAATGGTAGTACTCGGCCTTGCTCTCGGCGGACTACTGTCGCCGTTGTCCCAACAATTGGAGTCGAGTGACAGAAAACAGGCTCAGGCCGAATTGAAAACGATCAAAGAAGCCTTGATGGGTCATGCAATGGCGGAAGGTCGCCTGCCCTGCCCGGATACCAATGGCGACGGGCAGGAAAACACTCAAACAGTGGCGGGGCAACAGGTATGTGTTCTTCCCTACGGTAACCTCCCTTATCAAGCACTTGCAGTGGGCAGAGACGATCCATGGAATCAGTCGTATGCCTATTATGTAACGGCAGACTTTGCAGACGATGACGAAACTACGCCTTCCTGCTCCGTAGCCCCTTCCGGTGTGAGCTTCGCTTTGTGCGCGGCAGGCGACCTGGAGGTTTTGGACAACACTGGTAACCCGATTGCTGATCAACTTCCGGCTATTATCTTAAGCCATGGTAAAACCAGGCTGGAGAATGCGGCTAGCAATACGACCAGAAGTATTATGGAGGCAAGAAACTTTAACCCCAATCAGCACACTGATGGCACCGCAAACAGTAAAAGGCAGCAGCTGTTTTCAGAAAAAGCAGGGTTTGAATTTGACGATATTGTTGAGTGGGTACCGCACAGTGTACTGAAAGCAAAAATGGTCAACGCGGGTCGTCTGCCGTAGAGCTTCTATTGGCAATATCCCTGACTAGATTCGATATTTCCTCCGCCAGCATATTCGTGGCATTCGCCGCACTCTTGGTAGCCACAAGAAACTGGCGAATTTCTGCTTGCACTGTGATGCTTTCATCAAGTTGCTGACTCACTTTCTCCATAGCCGCCGATACCGATCGCTCGTGACGACTTCGTATAAAGTCGTGTAACAAGAGTGCGGCAATGACACCGAAGAAAACACTAAAAAATGTGGCGAGTTCAATCATGGCAGCTTCGTCAGAGTTTACTTATGGTCCTGATAGTACACTAGCCAAATCGTCTCATAACATAAACGATTGTAAAACACCGACTATCTGATGGTTGTGAGATATTACCCAATGTGGCCAGGATGGAGAGTTCACCGATGAATGAACAAAGCAGCAAACAAAGCTGTCGAATAGCCGTGATAGGATGCGGCCCTGCGGGCATTGCCATCGCCCGTGAGCTACTGCTAAAAGGTTTTGAGAAAATTTCAGTGCTCGAGAAAAATTCAGCCGCCGGTGGTACCTGGCACCAACACAGCTACCCCGGGCTAGCATGCGACGTATGGGCACATTCTTATTCGTATTCGTTTGCACCCAATCCCGATTGGTCCGCCAATTTTGTAGAACGAGATGAAATTGAAGCGTACCTGCAACGCTGTGCTCGCGAATTCGGGGTTGACCGCCTAACCCGATTCAATACGTGCGTCACGGCCGCGCATTACCAGGGCGACGGACGCTGGGAACTGACGCTCAATAACTCTGAAAAAGAGATATTTGACGTTGTTATTAATGCTGGGGGCAATCAGCACACACCTCAGATGCCTAATATTGAAGGTATTGAGCGCTTTGCCGGCCCAAGCTGGCATTCAACACACTGGGATCACAGCGTAGACCTGCAAGGAAAACGAGTAGCGCTGATTGGCTCTGCAGCAGCAGCAGTGCAAATTGTTCCTGAACTGATCAACACGGCTAAGCATCTGACCGTAATACAGCGTCGCCCGAACTGGATTATGGAGCGCGGTAGAAAGCCCTATTCGGAATTCCAAAAACGACTGTTCTCGGCGTTCCCGCCAAGTTTGAAGCTGGTTAGAAAAATTCAGGGTTTCTTCATGGGCTTGGTCTATCAAGCCGCTACTATGGGCCATAAGAGAATGCGCGATTTTGAGAACATGGCACTCAAGCATCTGGACAGCAAAGTGGATGATCCAAAGCTTCGTAAGTCACTGGTGCCTAGCAGTAATTATGGCTGTCAGAGGGGGCTAGTCAGTGACGGTTACTATGATGCCTTGCAGGCAGATAACTGCGAGTTAATTACGGACGCAGCGGCAGAAATTACCACAACAGGTGTGAAAACAGAGAGCGGCCGCCATATCGACGCCGATATCATCGTTTACTGCACCGGATACAAAGTCATGGATTTCGATCGTTTCGATGTGATCGGTGAAAACAGAGAAAACCTGACAGACAAAATGGCGCAGGCCCCTGAGGCTTACAAGGGGATGGCTGTGCCTGGATTTCCAAATTATTTCTATGTGATCGGCCCGAATGGTTTACTGCTGTCGGCCTCGTACTTTGTGACCGTTGAAATTTGTGTAGAGGCACTTGCGCGCTTGCTGTCAGACAAAGCAGACAGAAAAATCCAAGTCCTCAATGTTAAACCGGAATTGCATAAAAAGTTCAGCGAATGGATAGCGGTCCATGTTTCGAATTTCTCCTGGGGCCATAGCTCTTGCAATAGTTACTACCGCTCAGAGTCAGGTCATGCGCCCTTCCTTTACCCCGGCAGTATCAAGCAGTATAAGCAGATGAAAGCTGAGTGTGGTCTGCATGAATACCAGTTAGAGTAGACGCTGAAATTCGTTTAATAGCGCATCCAGCTGATCGCGCCTGGACTGTGCAGCGAGAATGATGATGGCGTCTCGGTCACGCCGGTCCACCCAAATCCTGACTGACGATTCGGCTGTGTCGTCGCGTGCTTCGGCATAGCGGCGCCCATCGAGGCGCCAACCCAAGCCAAATTCAGAATGCCTGCTCACCTGGCTCCATAGGCGAGCGCGACTGGTGGACAAAGACAGTATCGATCCATTGAATATTCCATTAACCAAGCCTGCTAGATCCAGAGCATTGCTTTGTATGCCCAAGCCTAATACGTTGCCATCACCATCGGTTGACGCTTGTATAGAGTTCAGAGCAAAGCGCTCAGCAATTTCTTTTTGCAGTAACTGTTCTATGGTTTGGCCAGTGGCTGCCTCCAGAAATGCAGCTAACAGCAGATATCCAGGTTGGGAATAGAATTGCAGGTAGCCGGGAACGCACCCCGCCACGGGTGGCCGTGCCCACACTTGTCTGGCAAGCGAATAAGTAACTGTGTCTGAGCGATTATCGCCTGACTTGCCTTGCACGAGATCGGCTTCGTCAATGAAACTATTGTTGACACACGCGGAGTGCGCCATAAGGTGACGGGCAGAAAAAGAAGCCCGTGGCGGCATCATTGGCAGTAAATCGGCAATCGCCCAGTCTAATGACAGATTGATCGGCACACCAGCCGCTGTGTGTTTTTGCTGTTCCAACCTGGCAGCCAGCACTCCAGCTATGGCCTGACTGGCGGACAGTGACGGAAAAAGAGTATCAGGGTAAACCTCGCTGCCTTGGTATTCACCGAAGCCGCGGCTGAATACCACTTTCGCACGCCGAATAGCCACCACCGCAATGCCTTCTGGTATCGCGTTTCGATACCCTGCAATTGCCTGCCCAAAACCTACCTTGTTTCGAAACTGAACTTTCTCAGAATCATGCTCCGTCCAGATTGCCGCGAATCTTTTGTTCGCAGCAACTCCGTACTCCTGCGACCACGTTAATCGATAACCTTGATGATGATAGCGCCGTTTGGCCGTGGCGAAGGGTTCCGGCAATAAATCAAATCGAACTCTCTGTCCGAGATGTCCGGCATTTTTCTCCCAGGCTGGAACAAACCTTGTTTGCTCGCCCTGCTTAACGAGCTGCAGTTTCGTCAAAAAAAACCCATCCAGAACCCGTTGATTTCGTTCGGCAAGAACAGCCTTGGCAGTGAGCCCATTTACCTGAGGTATTTCGTTTTCCTGTGCAGACGACGGTGACGGCAACAAGAATAGCAAAACGCTGAAAATCAGCGGCACGGTAATGCGTTGCACAAACACTTTTATCTTTTTATCGCTCGCTGGACGCTATCACTGGTTACTTGTGCTCATGCACGTTTTGCGCGAGCTCGTTTACCACTATCATTGGCCGCCACAGTTTGCTTTTTGCTACGCGAACTCTTTGCGCGCTTGGCATTTTTCGCGGGTTGTTTTGGCTTCCTGGCACCGCTCTTTTTCATCGCCGTTGTCGCGCGCTTCGCTGTCTTAACATCCGCACCTGGGCTGCTCCTCAACCAGTGCACCTGCTCCAATTCATAGGCGTCCATGATCGTATCCAGCCTGCGACCAATCTTGGTGGTGGTTTTAATGGTTGCTACTTTGGGCCAGGTCGCTCTTTCACCGGCTTTGATTATTTCGGCTATTTCTGCTGGATTCAGCTTCTTCAGAATCTTGCCCAAACTGAGAACCCCGAAATTCGGAAAAATATTAATATCACCACTGTAGCTTTGATCCAACAAGGCATTCATAGCGTTTAGCGCGGTTGCCATATTAGGGCCAAGGCGAGCCTGACGTTGCAATAACTCCAGCGAGCCTCGAACAAACTGCTTAGACGCAGCCACGGTAGTATCCGAGATCAGTTGGTTTAGAAACGGCTTCTCCTTTTTTTCATTGCCAATTACAGGCATAACCTGGCTCACGACAAAATGATTGACGCCATACATTCGTGCCAGACGCTTCGCTGGCAAATCCTGAGAAAAAGAGCCATCTATCCATCGCCGGGACGGCAGATAAGCTTGCGTCTGGCCTTTCGCGTTTCTTGCCTCCAAGCGCACCGGTGGAAATACGCCTGGCAATGCAGTACTCGCCAGCACAGCTGATCGAATCAACACGTTTGGTGAAGCTATATGATTAAGCAGACGCGAGGTTTGTCTGGGCTCGGCTGGCGATACAGAGATGTTGATACTGCGACCGGTCTTCTTATACGCCTCTTCAAACGTCATGTCCGGGATAAGTCTGGCCATGCCATCCTTTACCACTTCCATATCAAGGTCTTTCATTTTACCGAAGCCCAGATTTAAATCTGCATTGTTCTCACTCAGTGCCAGTTTCACAATATCGTCTTCAAACAGCTGCAAATATTCTTCGTCTGTGCGCGTTCCCACAACCGCGGATACAAACGAGCCAGCACTGGCACCGGAAATAACAACCGGTAACATGCTATGCTCAATCAGCGTTTTAACCACACCGAGATGGAAATAACCCAGTGTGCCCCCGCCACTGAGCATTAACGCCGATCGACCGTAGCAGTGGCTGGCCCGCTCAAAAAACTCAATGCGCTCCAACAGAGGGATATTCGGGAAATCGATAGGGGCTAGATAATCAAGCGATTGCTCAATCTTGCTGACGTAATTTTCAATAAGAAATTTGGTACCGCACTTTGCCTTGCTGTGCAGCTTGGCATTGCCCATACCAGCCATATTGCCGTGAATGCCTTCGTTCAAAGCAAAGAGCAGGCCGGGATCATCTTTGTCTTTGTTCAATTGGCGCAAGTTAGACAAACGAATACTCAGATTTCGGTAGTCGTACAATGAAGACTTATCATTGTGCCTCCAGTCCTCCGCACCACTCAGGCGGTCATGCTCAAGCGCTAGCTCCAGCCACTGCTCGTAGTCATCGGCTTCTGCCATAGCATTGTCCAATTGATCAAGGCGTCGCTGGGTGCCGTCGAAAAAAGAAGTAATCAAGGAGATCTCCAAAACGGTATTCTATCCTCTAAGTGTATAGGGTACTGGCCCCTGTGCAATAGCGAACAAAATGTAAACATCTGATATAATTGCCCGCCAAAATCCTTTCCGGCAGAGCGCAAAATATGGTTGATTTCGCACTCCGATACGATATGCGCCAACCGGCGTTTGCTACCGAAAACAAAGCCGAACGTTATCAGGCAGCTATCGAGCAATGTGCCTGGGCTGAGCACAACGGGTTTGGCTCGGTGCACCTATCCGAGCACCACGGCGCTGAAGACAATTATTGCCCCTCCCCATTGATTCTCGCCGGCGCAGTGGCTGCCAGAACAGAGTCTCTGATGATCATGATTTCGGCACTTATAGCGCCGCTGCACGATCCGGTGAAGCTCGCTGAAGACTTGAGCGTGCTAGATATCATCAGTGGCGGTCGCCTGATTCCTATTATCAGTGCCGGCTATCGCGCCGAGGAATTTGATCAATTTGGCAAGAATATCAGTGACCGCAAAGTGTATATGGACGATATTGTTCCATTGCTAAGCAAAGCATGGAGCGGAGAATTATTCGAGTATAAGGGCCGCAAAGTGCGAGTCACACCAACGCCTCATACCCAGCCTCGACCAATGCTGTTTATGGGCGGCAGCAGCAGACCTGCCGCACGCCGCGCGGCGCGTGACGCTGATTTCTTTATCCCGTCCGGTCCCGAGATCTTTGAGATGTACCGAGAAGAGCTCACGAAACTGGGCAAACCAGATCCCGGCCCTATGCCTGAAGCGCCTTCATCGGTATTCTTTGTGAGTAACGACGTGGATGAGTACTGGGAGCAAATAGCGCCGCACCTGCAGCATGAAACCAATACCTACGCGGCCTGGGCTGAGTCAGCTAAAGTATTCACGCCGTACCAGCACTATGATACCTTGGATGATCTTCGCGAAAGCCCAATGTATCGGCTGTTCACACCGGACGCATTGATAGAATTTTGCACGCAACACCCTAACTGCCACCTTCTAACACATCCAATGTGCGGAGGCATCTCACCGATGGCAGCCTGGCAAAGTCTTAAGTTGTTTTCCAGTGACGTGTTACCGGCTTTGCGTGAGCTTGAATTGATATAAGCCTTAGGCTGTCAGGCAATCTCTGCCAGCAGTTCTTTGGCACGTACTTTTTCGTTTGGTTTGCCGTCGCCCAGAATATCTTCCAGCATCCGCCGTGCGCCATCCCGATCATCCAGCTCAATATAGGCTTGAACCAATTCGAACGGAGTTGCTTCTACTTCTGTGAAGACGTCAGTGTTTCCAATTAGCATTTCGATATTCTCCTTATCATTCGCGACTTGCTGATCCACAGTGTTGGTTTCAGCCACCGCTACAGCTGGCTGTTCGGCAACCACTACCTTACTAGTCTTTTTCGGCGATTCTGTCTCAGAAACAACTGAGCTTACTGCTACAGCTTGGTCTGAAATCTGGACCTTTATCTCTGCAGATTCTGTTTGCCTTGCCGGAACCTGTTTCGTTGCACCGGCTGACGGTACTTTTTTGCCAACAGTGCTTGTCTTTTTTGCATTGACTGCGTTGTGTTCTTGCTGGCGCCTGGCCTTCTTTGCGCGTCGGGTCTGCTTTTTGGCGGCTGCCTTTTCTGCCGCTGACAACTTATTGGGCTGGGCGGCAGGCGAGGTGTTAACCTTTCCAATGTTATTTTCTGTTCTTTTTTGCTCAAGTTCATTAGCTGCGGGTGCATTCTTTGCATCACTTTTTTCGGTTGCAGCGCGTACCTTTTCTGCCGCTTTACGTTTTTCTGTTTTATCTGTGTCCTGCGGTTGATTTTGCAATGTAGGTTCTATTGACGTTTCTTCCACATCGCTTTTTGCTCCAGAAGATGGCACATACGAAGCGGCAGGAGGCTCCCACACCGGAGGTTTGGATTCGTCGAAAGGTTCTTCAAGATCATCTATCACAAGCGTTTGCTGCATGTAATCTGAGTCAATTTCAGCGTTGTCGTTAGCAGATTCAAGCTCTGGAAACAGTTCCGCCGCCTTCTCGTATTGACCGGCTAAAATCAACGCCTCGCGCAGCGCACCAATCAACTCGCTTGATTCAGGGTTTTGTTCCAGCGCCGTATTCAAGTGTGCGATAGCCTGCGAGTGCAAACCATGCTCGGTAAGTACTTCAGCTTCACCGATTACCGACCCATTCTGACAATCAAATAGTTGTTGCAACTCTTCGTCGTCAAATCGTAAGCGGGTGTCTTGAGCGGCGTTGTCAGTCACTGCATTGTTTGACCTTTCTTGCTCGATTGATAATCTGGCAGCCCGGGATTCAGTCAACCTCGCTCTAAAGCGTGCAAATGTGATGGTGCTGAACATTGCAGCCACGATTGCAAGAAATCCACCTAAAATGGCGCGTGATGAGCTTGTTGCGGCCGCAGGTTCCGCCACTGCTTCATGCTGCTGACCAGAATCATTTGTTTCTTCTTTCATGGTCTCTGTAAGCAGACCATCGGGCTCTGGGTCACTTCCGCTTGCCACTTTGGCCGAATTTCCCACGCTGTCTTGAGCCTGCATAGCGCCGAGCGCGCGCGCTTGCATATCCGCAAGCTCAGCATTCTTCAAATCAATCGTATGTTTAAGATCTTCAACCAGTAAATTCAGCTCCGCTATTTCGTGAATGTGCGTATTGATCACGTGATTTGCGTCACCAAGGCGAGCAACAGCGTTTTCAAGTCGTCGTTCAAGATCCGTGCTTTTCGTTCTGCCTAAACTCTGTTGCTGCTGCGATTTTTGGACTGATTGCGCGTTATCGGGTGTTGTTGGCTCGGGTCGGCCTAAGCGCAGCCGTCCACCCGGTAATCCATTCGCTGTTGTCGGCGCAACGCTTGCTGTTGCGGCTTGGTCGGCCTCGTTGGCTGCTGGATCCATAACCTGAAAGCGTGCTTGCAGGGCACCCAGTTCATGGCTGGCGCTTAATTTGTTTACCGCCGCTATTTCCTCACGGGTGGGAAGCTGCACACGATCGCCTTGATTCAGTGCCAGCGACTGCCTTTGTTGTACAACGGTGGCGTTCTTCTTAATCAGGGCCACTAGCGTTTGTTCTATGCTGACAGCACTTGACGGGCGCACATGTACAGCAATCTCCTGCAGACTTCGTTCGTCACTCACCGTCCATTCGGTTCGGTTTGCCAAATCATTATCTAAATTCCACACAGTTTCGTTTTTATCTTCTTTTTGCGTGCTCATAGCCTTTGACTCCAACATCTCAAGGTCGCTAAGCGCACTCAGTGCGCCTTCTTCTGAAAAGTGTTTAACATTGTCCGTCGGCGGATCTTTCGTCGCTAACAGCGGCTCATTAACGTAAGACTTATGCTGCACTGGCGCTAAATCCAGCGCGACACAGGGAATACTTGAAATCGTGCAGCCGAGGCTGATCAATGTAATGCTCTTTTTCAGCATTGCTTTTATTCTGCTCGTACTCTTCGCGCCCGATGACACCAACTGTATTGCGCAGTCGTACCGAATGCTTAAGGTCTTTCCATTAGAGTTACGAAAAAAGTATGGTCCAGATTGGCGGTTTTGCCACCGTTGGTCGGCGTTTCAATCAAAATAAACGAGAGCAGAGGCTGAATTGCCTGTTTTATGATCTAACAGACCGTGATAGCGAATGCTTATGGCAAGCTCATGACCACTCATGAGTGTTTTTATGGGTGTGGGTTTGCTGTACGCGCCCAGGCTAATAACATCACCTTTTTTTAGTGATCGCCCTTGAATGCCAAGCTTGCTGAGCAAAAATAATACAGACTCATAAGGGTGCGACATCAATGAACTGCCCGGCGCGTTGGATAGTTGCCGTGATTCACCCTTGGGTGAAACGGTGCTCAGTACTACCTGCATGCTCGCCAGTTGTTGAATAAACTCGTCGCTCGCTGATGCACGAACTTCGCTACCAACGACACCAAGGTGCGCGCCGGCATTACTTGCAGTGAAACGTGGCGCCACATCACTGGCAAATGGAAATGGCAAATCAGGCACTTCTATGTAGGCGTGAAGACTTTCAATATGCTGGGCCACCTCTTCAATGGTGCGTGCGCCATTGATTGCCGCTGAACTTACAGTGGCCAATAAATCAGCTTCGACCGCCAGTACTATTCCTTGGCTTTTGTTGATCCTTGAACCCGAGGGTAACAGGTCCTTGGCAAACAGTACTCCAATGATCGGTTCGGATGCGCCGAGCAAGGCCTGACTGGACGGGCTGCCCAGCGCAACTTTGTATCCAGCACGCTGCTCCGTCATGGCCCTGAGATTAACGTAGCTGTTCTGGAGTTGGTAACCCTGGCTCACAGTGTCGGGAAAGCCCAGAGTCTCTATTACCCGTGTCCAATGCACAGCACTGCCCGAGTGCTGCCGGTAGTTCACCATGGCTTCGGCATAGCTTGCAGTTGGCACTGAAAGTTGCTGAGCACAGGCTAAAACACAGGTGCACAGGGCGAAGAAAACGGATTTTTTGTACGCCTGCACCAGGATTGTAGAATGTTTAGGGTTGGTCATCCGCTCATGGCATGTGCGCTGATCACGTGGTAACCCGCTCTTCGGCCAAAGTAACTGGCCTCACCAAGACACGTACCGCTGGAATAACCATTAGAGTCTTGGGCAATATTCGAAGCACAGGCGCCGGCAGCGTAAAGGCCAGCGATGGGCTGATTATCAGCGGTCAACACTTCGGCGTTAGCTGACACTTTAAGCCCGCCCAGGGTAAAGCCCGTGTATGTGGCTTCGCCTTTTGAACATTGCAAAGCGCCAAACGGGGGATCCCGCAGAGCTTGCAACCAATCAGGGTGCTTATGCATGCCTGAATCCTCGCCCTCGTCAGCATCTTTATTGTACTTTTCAAGTGTACTGGCCAAGCTACCAACAGGTAACGAAAGACCTTCCTCCATCTCTGCAATTGTTTCCCAGGCGTCAATTAGCTCCTGCATCTGAAAATCGGGGCGAGCGAAAATGGCGTTATCGCAGATGAGATAGGCTATGCCATCGTCCTGATCCAAACAGGCGCGCGCAAAACGGGCATGATACGAATCTTCATTCACGAAGCGCCGGCCGTGCTTGTTGACCGCTATGGCTTTTAGTAATTGCTCAGGCGGGTAAATCGGTGACGTTGCAAAAAAGCGTTCCATACGAATGGCTTCTCCACCCGCCGCAATGCCAAGCTGAATACCGCTGCCATCATCATTGGCCCCTCCTTGTGGCCAGAATTTTTCGAACACCGCGTCCGGCGTGTATTCACTCAGCATTTCCTTATTCATCACGTAACCTCCGGTGGCGAGCAACACGCCTTTTTCCGCACGAACGTTTAAGATGTCACCGAAACTTCGGCATTGTACACCTACCACTCGGCCGTCTGCGTTCTGCACCAACGCACTGACTGCGGTGTCAAACGTAATCTTCACTCCTATGCTCAGCGCTTTCTCAGACAAACACTGCATGGCCAGCGCACCGCCACTGCCTTCAACGGCAACCTTGTGTCCACGCGGGCAAGGTTTTGCATGCTCCGAATATGGCCACACCTTTTCATTACCAGACCATATCAAGCACTCATCCGTGGGTTGCTCAACATGCTTACGTTTGTAAAATCCATCATTGAATGGAATGCCTTGCGCGGCAAGCCAATTGAAATGTGCAACGCTGTCATCGCAGTAGAGTCTTATTTTTTCGTCTTCGGGTTCAGGCGTTAAGGCATGCAAATAGTGATACATTTCATCAGCGGAGTCCTTAATGTCATTGGCTAGCTGTGGACGAGTACCACCACCGAGATAGAAATGTCCTGCCGCCTGGGTTGCAGTGCCATTCACACCGCTGCCACGCTCCACCACTAATACACTGCCGCCCTGCTCGCGCGCAGTAATTGCAGCACACGCGCCCGCCATACCGAAACCTGCTACCACCAGGTCCGTACTTTGCTGCCATTCTTCTATCGTTTCTTCAGCTATGCATTTCATGAGCTCACACTAACTGAAGCCTGGCGAAACCGCCATTTACCAACCGTAATGTGGGTGCCTGCGCAACAAGTCATTGTCCTTGAACAGGAAAACCAATAAAGCGCCAGCAACAAATCCGCCAATATGAGCCCAGAACGCAACACCACCGCCCTCTGAGCCCAGGCTGGAAAAACCACCGAGAAATTGTAACGCGAACCAATAGCCCAGCATCAGTACCGCTGGTACCCGGATGGTGGTGATGATTATGATGAGGATGAGCAGTAGATGCACTTTGACTTTGGGATACAACACTATGTACGCTCCCATCACTCCGCCAATGGCGCCAGACGCACCCACCATAGGAACACCGGACCCTGGCTCAACGGCAACCTGCGCGCCTGCAGCGGCCAGTCCGCTCAATAGGTAAAAAATCAGGAAGCGAATTGGACCCATTGAATCTTCCACGTTCCCACCAAATATCCAAAGAAACCACATATTACCCAGTATGTGCATCCAGCTCCCGTGCATAAACATGGAGCTAAACACGCCTAGCCAACCAGAGCTAAGCTCTTGCGGGCACATTCGATCATTGGCTTGCTGTGGAAACAAATCGGCTGGAATAAGACCGTACTGACACACAGACACATTCAGTTCGTTGCCAACCCCGGCGCCCTGTAACAAAAACCAAGCCAATGCATTGCTAACAATCAACCCGTAGGTCACTACAGGAGTGGCTAGTTGAGGGTTGTCATCACGAATCGGGAACACTCTTACTGCCCGTTAAGCGCCTTGCCAGCCGCTGCTATTACAAGCCCGGCGCAGTCCACTGTTCATCTTGGTCTGCGTCTATGTATATAGGATTGCTGAAGGCAAAAGGCCGGAAATCTGGCGCCAGTTCATTGTACAGCTTGCTGGTCGCGCCGTTCACTTCCACTACTATGTAGCTGTCTTTCGTAAGCTCTAATGGCAAGGAAATGGTATCGCCCGCGCTGACAGCTTGCCGATGCGTGGTTTTACCGTTGATGAAAAGCGCTAACTCAGCCACCGGGACCCAGGAAGCGGCTTGCACATCGACGCTCAACACAAACGAATTGCCGGCGTACGTATCTCCCGGTCGCTTTGGCTCACCCGATTCATTCTCGATAAATACCTTGAGTATTGGCCCCGTAGATCCAGACATACGACCTTCTTTCACAGCACTTAAAAATGCCTCTTCGGTGTATTCGTCAAGCGCCACAAAATTTTGTGGAATAGACACCAGATGCCGCGTGCCATGAGTGTCACTATTCGCTGAACCAACAATACGTTCACCCTGGCTTAACAGTGAAAACCAGTCAGATTGAGTGCGTTTGTAGTGGCCATAGGCCGGCCCGTTGGCAACTTCTAGGAGATCAAAATCCAAATCTCTTAAATTTGTGTTCGCCTGTTTTTCCAGCAATATTTTATTAACTGGTGAGGTTAGCTTTTGCTTGGGATCAAAACCTTGCCCGAAATAAAGATGTTCAAAAAAATTGCCGTCAAAGTCGTCGCTATCAGGTTCGACTGTGCGAGGGTGATTCAACTGGAACAAAGGGCGAGAACCTGAGTCTCCAAATCTCGAATACAGTTCACGCAGCCTCAAACCTTCGTGTCTGGGCAAGCCACCAGAAAACTCGTTTGGGCGAGCTTGAACCGGAAACACGTTTAAGTGACCGTTGGTAAACGGTGCAGAGGCAGTGCGTGCCATACCGCTAAGCTCACTTCCATAAATGACCGTTATGTGGTCTTGC
>JBCCIP010000022.1:0-90971 GCA_039111475.1 Pseudomonadota bacterium
GGTCAGCCGCGTTTATCTCAATATCGATATTGTCATCCACTTCCGGAGAAACAAATATAGAAGCGAATGAGGTGTGGCGGCGGCTACCTGAATCAAACGGTGATTTGCGCACCAAGCGATGTACACCGGTTTCAGAGCGCAACCAACCATAGGCATACTCGCCTTCGAACTTTATGGTCGCTCCCTTGATACCAGCGACTTCACCGTCAGATACTTCGAGCAATTCCGTTTTGAAGCCACGACGTTCGCCCCAGCGTAGGTACATGCGTAGCAACATATTGGCCCAATCCTGGGCTTCAGTGCCGCCCGATCCGCTCTGAACGTCAAGGAAGGCATTGTTCGCGTCCATCTCGCCGCTGAACATTCGCCGAAATTCTAAGGTTTCCAACTGTTTTTCCAGTGAATCAATATCGCTAACGACCGATTCAATAGACTCAGCGTCGTCTTCCGCTGCGGACATTTCCAGCAGTTCCGCAGAGTCGATCAGGCCTTCTTCTAGGTTCTCTAGTGTGGCGACTACGTTTTCCAGACTGGAACGCTCACGACCCAGATCCTGTGCGCGTTCAGGGTCATCCCAAACGCTGGGTTCAGCCAGTTCCAGTTCTACTTCGGTGAGGCGTTCTTTCTTACCAGCATAGTCAAAGATACCCCCGGAGCATTTCGGCACGGCTTTGCATGTCTTTGATGCGTTCTACAGTAGGGTTTATTTCCAGCATGGGGTTCGCTAATTGGGTACTAGTGGGCGCGCATTCTAGCGTAGCGCAGGCGCCAACGCTATGACGATTAGTTGCGCAGATTGTTGGCCGCGGTATTCGTTTACATCGAGTTTGTACAAGGCGCTAACAGTATTCACGGTTTCATCTGGCCATTGCTTTAGATCCACATTGAATGCAATGCCATCCAGCAATAGCTCAGGTTGTTGTTTTGGAGCCAACACCAGTTTTAAATGCTTCTCACCCACCAGACGCTGCTTGATCAGCGCGAATTCCCCATCAAAAACCGGTTCTGGATACGACTGCCCCCACGGGCCCGCGAAACGCAGCTGTTGGGCAATATCCAGTGACAGTTCTTCGGCCCGCAGTTCGCCATCGCTGTAAGAGGTGGCCTGCAGCATCTCTGCATTGCAGTGCTTTTCCACAACTTCCTCAAGCAATGCGGCAAAACGGGCAAAGTTGGCCTCCGGAAGGTTCAAGCCAGCGGCCATTGCATGGCCGCCGAACTGGCCGATCAATTGAGGCTCTTTACGGCTCACTTCGTCGATGACGTCTCGAATATTGAGGCCAGTAATTGAACGAGCACTGCCTTTCAATTGACCTTCATCACTGCGCGCAAACGCAATCGTTGGTCTATGGTATTGGTCTTTAATGCGCGACGCGACGATACCGATAACGCCTTGATGCCAGGTGGGCTCAAACAGACATATGCTACAGCGCTCACTGTTGCCTGCCTCAGTATTGACAGCGGCCAGCATATTTTCCGCTTCGCTTTTCATACCAGTTTCAACGCGGCGGCGTTCCCTATTCAAGGTATCCAGGTCATGAGCGAGCGCTTTGGCTTCTTCTACATCATCTGTTAACAAGCATCGAATACCAATTGACATGTCTTCCATTCGACCGGCCGCATTCAAACGCGGACCAAGCACAAAGCCCAGGTCGCCGGAGCTTAGGTTTTTGTGATCACGGTTGGCACATTCCAGCAGTGCCAGTACACCAGCGCAGGCACGACCGGCCCGAATTCTGCGTAAACCCTGCTCTACCAATATTCGGTTATTGAAATCCAAAGACACAACATCGGCCACTGTTCCCAATGCGACAAGATCAAGCAAATTGGCCAGATTGGGTGCTTGCTCACCATGTTGCTCAAACCACTGTTCTTGTATAAGTGCACGACGCAAAGCCATTAACAGGTAGAACATTACCCCAACACCGGCAATGGACTTGCTGGAAAACTCACAGCCTGTCTGGTTAGGATTTACGATGGCGACGGCTTCTGGCACAACATCGCCGGGAAGGTGATGGTCTGTCACAACCACGTCGATCCCCAAAGCGTTCGCGTGTGCAACGCCTTCGACCGCGGCAATACCATTATCCACTGTCACGATTAAATCCGGCGCCTGTTGCATGGCAACATCAACAATTTCGGGCGTTAGACCATAGCCATACTCGAATCGATTGGGCACCAGAAAATCAACGTTCGGAAAACCCATGGCGAGTAGGCCGCGAACGCCAATAGCACAGCTGGTTGCACCGTCGGCGTCGAAGTCACCCACTATCAATACTCGCTCTTCCAGTGCAAGTGCGGCCAGCAGGCGCTCTGTCGCTGCATCCAGTCCGGCCATAGATTCTGGCGGTAGCAGGTGTTTTAGCTGGTAGTCCAGCTCCTGGTCGGAAGAAACACCGCGAGCTGCGTACACGCGCTGCAATACTGCGGGAATGTCGTCAGAGAAGCGAGTATCAACACCCAATGAAGGCGATCGGCGAACTACTGTTAGCGAACTACTGATTGCCGTTACCTTCTTTGCAAGCAGTGTTCAGCCACGAACTTTTGCACTGCAGAAATATCATTTGGTAACACTGTAAATCGCTCTTCGCGTTCGAACAGATCGCTCATATGCGCGGGTAATTCAGCACCTGATGCTATGCCGGATTTAATAATCGCTTCAGGGAATTTGGCTGGGTGCGCAGTGGCCAAGGTTACGATTGGGCAGCTTTCAGAATAGGATCTTACGTATTCATGTGCCGCAAATACGCCCGTCGCGGTATGCGGATCTAACAAATACCCCGTGTTCTTGTAGCATTTGGCGATGGTATCGCAGGTTTGCGGATCGTCCGCACGCTCGCTGGAAAACAACTGCCGCGCCGACCTTAAAGCGTCATCGCTTAGGCTCATCGCGCCAGGCCCTGCACTCATCAAATCGGCGATCGCAGCGCCGTCGCGCTGATAAAGATCAAACAGCAAGCGCTCGAAATTGCTGGATACCATGATATCCATACTGGGTGACAAGGTGTGTTGCAGCTCTTGTGGTGAACAGTCATTGGCGCTCAAAGTGCGGTGCAGAATGTCGTTGCGATTGGTTGCAATCAGCAGGCGCTTTACGGTCAAACCCATCTGGTGCGCCAGATAGCCTGCGAAAATATCGCCAAAGTTACCAGTGGGTACGGAAAAACTAATCTCCCTTAATGGTGCGCCCAATTGAAAAGCCGCGTAAAAATAGTAAACGATCTGCGCCATTATTCGCGCCCAATTGATCGAATTCACCGCTATAAGCTGGCGACCATCCGGCAAAAACGCTTGATCTGCAAAGCTCGCCTTAACGATCGCCTGGCAGTCATCAAAATTGCCTTGCACGGCAACGTTAAACACATGCTCGTCGAGTACGGTGGTCATTTGCCTACGCTGTACATCTGACACTCGCTGATGCGGATGCAGAATAAAAATGTCCACATGTTCACCGTGCCGACAGCCTTCGATCGCGGCTGAACCAGTGTCGCCAGATGTGGCACCCAATATCACGGCACGCTGATTGCGCTTACTGAGTACGTGCTCGAACAGACGGCCAAGTAGCTGTAGTGCAACATCTTTGAATGCCAAAGTTGGACCATGGAATAACTCCAGCACCCATTCGTCGTGTCCTAACTGCACTAATGGAGTCACAGTAGGGTGAGCAAATTCGGCATAACTGTCATTGATCATTGCACGCAGTGAGTCATCATCAATTTCGCCATCAACAAACAGTGACAGAATTTCAAAAGCAAGTTCTGCGTACGGTAAATTTGCCAGGCGCTTGAGCTCCACCTCATTAAACGAAGGCAATGATTCAGGTACATAGAGCCCGCCGTCGCTGGCCATTCCGGCCAGTAAAACGTCTTCGAAACCCAGATTGGGTGCTTTGCCGCGAGTGCTTACGTATTTCATTTCGCGTTTATCCGAGCACTTCCACACGCAAGCGCACTATGGGCGCCGCATTTGAAGTAAGGCTTTGCACGGCATCAATTGCTTGTTGCAATGTCTTTTGGTTGCTTGTGTTGGTTAGCAAAATCAATGGCACGGTTTTTTCGCCATTTACCGGTTGTTTTTGAATCACGGCTTCAATACTAATGCCAACATCGGAAAACTGGCGCGTAATGGTGGATAGCACGCCAGGCTCATCGAGCACAGTTAAGCGCAAGTAAAATGCCGTTTCAACGTGTTCTATTGCCACAACGTTCGGCAAATCAAGCGCTGTTTGCGACACAGACAATGGCGGCACTTGCTGCTTAGCGCTGCCGTCAATCACCCTTGCCACATCCACTATATCGGCTATTACGGACGATGCGGTGGCATCACCACCAGCACCCGCACCGTAATGCAGGGTCGCGCCAACTGCATCACCCTTGATCAAGACTGCATTCATCACACCATCAACGTTCGCAATCAGCCGTTTTTCGGGAATCAGGGTTGGATGTACGCGCATCTCTACACCCTGCTCTGTCTTGCGCGCGATACCCAAGTGCTTTATTCGGTAACCCAGCTCCTCAGCATAAGCCACATCTACCAAATCCAGTTCACTGATGCCTTCGGTGAAGGTTTTATCAAACTGCAGCGGCATACCAAATGCAATCGAGGCCAGTATCGCTAATTTGTGCGCGGCATCAATGCCTTCAACGTCAAACGTGGGATCGGCTTCGGCGTAGCCTTTTTCCTGAGCTTCTTTCAAAACGTCATTAAAATCTCGCCCTGCAGATCGCATCTCGGTCAATATGAAGTTACCAGTGCCGTTGATGATACCGGCAAGCCACTCAATGCGATTCGCCGACAGGCCTTCGCGCAGGGTTTTAATGATCGGTATCCCACCAGCAACAGCGGCTTCAAAACAGACTTGCACGCCTTTTTCGCTGGCGGCAGAAAAGATGTCGTTGCCGTGTTCGGCAATCAAGGCTTTGTTGGCAGTCACCACGTGCTTGCCATTGTCGATTGCGCGCAGTACCAATTCTTTAGCAAGCTCGGTACCGCCAATTAATTCAATCACGATATCTATGGCGGGATCTTCAGCCGGGGCAAAAACGTCGCGACTGACGCGAATCCCTTCCAGTGAGCAAAGCGGATTATCACGGCGCGCACCGACATGGGCGAGTTTTAGGGGTCTTTGAGTACGGGCGCTGATCAATTCGCCGTTGCGCTGCAACACATTGACTACCGAGCTTCCGACCGTGCCGAGACCGCACAGGCCTAATTGTATTGCGTCAGTCACTGTGCACCGCCCTATCTGTGGAAAGGCGCGTATTCTATAGCATTAGAAAATCAGGGGAAACTAAGTGGATCCACCGTTTGGCCGTGGCACCCATTGAGCTCAGTGAGGCTTATGCAGGTGTTTTGGAGCGAAGACCCAAAACGCTCGCTTTTCTCACGGGGCCAGCTTTAGCGCCACCAAGGACGATGCACAGGGATGTGCAAGTGTCGCGGGAGGCAGGATGCCGGCAGCGACCGGACGCGGCACGGGCCAGGGATGGCCCACTGAGCGGAAAAACACCTGCCTAATTCTCGCTGAGCGTTTTTAAACCGCTATTTTGAAGCAACACCCAGTGCTTCCGCCAAATTAGCCGCCGGCATGTAACCTGGCAACAATCGACCATCCGATGTAATCATCGCTGGCGTACCCTGAATGCCCATTTCCTGGCCCATTCTGTATTGTCGGGCAACGGGGTTGGCACAGCTTGCGCCAGGGATCTGTTCGCGATTTTTGAGCCGGGTCATGGCTGTTTGCTGATCATCAGCGCACCAGGCTGACACCAGCTTGTCAAACGAAGGCGAGCCGACACCCGCGCGAGGGAAGGCAAGATAACGGACTTCTATACCCAGCGAATTGAGCTCGGGCACCTCCCGATGCAGCTTCTGACAATAGCCACAATCAACATCGGTAAATACCGTCACGGTGGCTTTCTTCACCTGTGGCGAAAATACAATCATTTCAGATGGCTTTATATCGGCCAACAATTCCACACGCTCAGTTTCCCTTGCGGCTTCGGCCAGGTTCACCAGTCCAGTTGTGCGCACTTCAAACAAATCACCAGTCAGAAAGAAGCCGCCGTCTTGGGTGGTATAAATCGTCGGTCCGTTATTGATTGAGGCCTGATAAAGATTGTCTATCGGCGTTGCCTGAACACTGCCTACCACCAGGTCAGGTCTGGCCTGCATGATTCGCTTACGTATTGCCTCGACTATTTTTGCATCAACCTTACCAGCCGCGAGCGCTTCAGCCTGGGCATTAAACACGAAGCTGGTTTGAGAGACTACCAGCAGCGCCAGCAAGAAATAACGAATGCGATTGATCATGTTTGGTTCCAAAATATTCAAAGTCGGCGTTATTAGACGATATACCCAGAGCATAGTTCAGAATGAGCGCCTATCAGGCGCGAGGATGATGCACATTATGCAATTCCTGCAATCTTTGCTTGGCCACGTGGGTATAAATCTGGGTTGTAGAAAGGTCGCTATGCCCCAACAGCAATTGTACCACTCGCAGGTCAGCGCCATGGTTGAGTAAGTGCGTCGCAAACGCGTGACGCACGGTATGCGGAGACAGCGGTTTTTCAATGCCAGCGCGAACTGCGTATTCTTTTAAGCGATGCCAAAACGCCTGCCGGGTAAGCGCTTTGCCTTTTCTGCCTGGGAATAAGAATTCACTGGGTTCGGCATTGAGCAATTCTGGTCTGGATTTTTCGAAATAGGCTTGCAAACATTGTTGTGCCGGCAGCCCCATGGGTACCAGGCGTTCCTTTCCCCCTTTTCCAGTTACCTGCACTACGCCCTGGGCGAATGAGACCTGGTTAATACGCAGCGTTACTAACTCGGTTACTCTCAAACCACAGGCATACAGTACTTCGAGCATAGCCTTATCTCGGTGTTCCAGTGGCTTGTCTTCGTTGGGACACGCCAGCAAGGCTTCCACATCGGTTTCGGTGAGCGACTTTGGCAGCGGGCGGCCTAACTTGGGGCTATCAATCGTAAGCGTGGGGTCGGCCTTGATACGGCCTTCACGAAGCTGGTAGCGATAAAAGCCTCGCAAGCACGATAACACCCGGGCGGCTGAACGTGCTGATTGGCCGGTTTCCATTAAATGGGCGAAGTACTGTAACAAATCAGCCTCATCAACCAGCAAGGGCTCGCGGGCTAACAGCGACAGCCATTTAACGTAGTTCTGCAAGTCGGTTCGGTACGCATTCAGCGTATTCTGACTGAGGCCCTTCTCTACCCATAGAGCGTCGAGGTAATGATCTACGATGGAAAACATGACTTCACAATAACAAAAGGCAGCCGGTATGGGCTGCCTTTTGAAATGTGCATAAGCCGCTTTGCGGCTCAGCGGGCTTATTTAGCGAGCTTTTCCTTAATTCGCGCAGCCTTACCGCTGAGTTCACGCAAGTAGTACAGCTTGGCCTGGCGCACGTCGCCACGACGCTTCACTTTGATTTCTGCAACCAAAGGGCTGTAGGTTTGGAAGGTTCGCTCAACGCCAACGCCGTGCGAAATTTTTCGGACGGTGAACGCAGAATTCAAACCACGGTTTCGCTTACCGAGCACAACACCTTCATAGGCCTGTAATCGTTCGCGGTTACCTTCTTTCACTCGAACCTGAACAACCACTGTGTCGCCAGGTGCGAAATCAGGAATGTCCTTGCCCATCTGCTCTTCTTCAAGCGCTGCGATGATTTTGTTGCTCTTGCTCATTGGTCTTCACCCTTCGTTTGTTGCCGCGCTTGCGCAAGCATTTTACTCTGTTCTTCACTCAGCTCGAGCCCATTTTCAAACAGGTCCGGTCGCCGTTGCCAGGTGCGAACAAGCGCTTGCTGCGCCCGCCACTGGCGAATTTTCTCATGGTCACCGCTCATTAATACTGCGGGAACCTGGCGCTCACCCACACGCTCCGGGCGAGTGTAATGAGGGCAGTCCAACAGGCCATCCGAAAATGAATCCTGTTGCGCCGATTGCTCGTCGCCAAGTGCACCTGGCAGCAAGCGAATCATGGCGTCTATCAGTAACATGGCGGGTAACTCCCCCCCTGACACGACAAAGTCGCCAATCGACCACTCTTCATCGACGTGCTCTTCTATGAATCGCTCGTCAACGCCTTCATAGCGCCCCGCCACCATAATCACAGCTGGCAAAGCACTGAATCTTTCCACTTTCGCCTGCGTTACTCGCTGGCCTTGTGGTGACAGATACACAACGGGTGCACCTGCCGGCATTTGCGTTTTTAAATTCGCCAGGCCATCGGCCAGTGGCTGCACTTTCATGACCATTCCCGGGCCGCCGCCGTAGGGTTTGTCATCCACCGTTCGGTGTTTATCCGTGGCGAAATCTCTTGGGTTCACCACGCTCAGTGTAAGCAAACCTTGCTCAACCGCCCTGCCGCTGACACCGTATTCCGTCAGCGCTGTAAACATGTCCGGGAACAAGCTCAACACGCCAAGATGCATGTTAAAACTCGGGGTCCCAATGCGCCCGCAGGCAACCGCGTTCCAGATCGACGTCTTCTATCACGTCACCTGGCAACCAGGGTATCAAGCGCTCCTGCTTGTCCAGGGCACCTTCAACACCGTTTCCACGCACAACAAGCACATCGTTTGCACCCGTTTCGAGCATGTCACTCACCACGCCCAGCAACACTTGTTTGCCGTCTTGATCTACCACCACCTGCAGACCTTGCAGCTGATGCCAGTAATACTCCCCCTGCTCCAGCGTCGGCAACTGATCTTCACTGATCGCAATGTCGTAGCCGGCTAATTCTTCAGCTCGGTTACGATCTGTGCTGCCTTGCAATCGAACTACGAGTCGTTTGCCCTGCCAGCGCAGATCATCCCATTCAACTGCTTGCCAATCACCTTGCGCGCCGCGCCCCTGGGATGGCTTGATAAACCATTGCTTGTAATCTGCAATGTTGTCTGGCGTTTCAGTAAACGCCTGTAACTTATTCCAGCCTTTAATGCCGTGAGGTCCGTGCAATCGGCCGATAATCACTTTGTCGCCGGATTTTTCAAACACCTCTTCACTGGCCATTGTTACTGCACCTGGCGCCATCAGCGCCGCTCAGCTGGTAGTGGGTGTTTAACTAGCGGCTGCCTCGCCACCACTTTCAACCGCTGCATTCGCACCCGTTGCAGCCGCTTCTTTAACCAACTTGGCTACTCGGTCTGACAGCTGTGCACCGTGGTCCAACCAATAATCGATGCGGGCCTGGTCAACACGAAGCCGCTGCTCTTGACCTCGGGCAACCGGATTGAAGAAGCCAACCCGCTCAATGTAACGGCCATCTCTGGCTCTTCGGCTATCGGTCACCGTAAGGTGATAAAAAGGCCGCTTTTTGGCGCCGCCGCGTGACAATCTGATAGTAACCATCGCTTTCTCGTAGTGATTGCTGGAAGCAATACCAGCTCAGGTGCAAATCACACCCATTACGGCCGCGCACAACGGCACAACCCTGATTTCAAAGGCGGCGTATTCTACGGTAATCTGCCAGTGTTTGAAAGGGGTTTTGATCACCTTCCAGGGAAGGCGCCCCCGCCTGGCGGCATAGCACCTCCAAGGCCGCGCATCATGTTCTGCAAACCGCCTTTTTTGCCCATTTTCTTCATCATTTTCTGCATCTGCTTATGTTGCTTCAACAGACGATTCAGATCTTGAATATTAGTGCCTGAGCCTTGTGTTATGCGACGTTTGCGCGAGCCATTTAGTGCATCCGGATTGCGTCGTTCACCCGGGGTCATGGAGTTAATGATTGCCTCCATTTGAGAAAATACCTTGTTATCTACTTGCTGCTGGGCCATTTGCGACAAATTGTTCATACCGGGCATTTTATCCAACATGCTGGTAATGCCGCCCATATTGTTCATTTGCTGCAACTGGTCACGGAAATCTTCCAGATCAAACCGCTTGCCTTTTTTGATCTTGCGAACCAGTTTATCGGCTTTCTTGCGGTCTATTTTGCGTTCCGCTTCTTCGATCAGCGACATCATGTCGCCCATGCCCAGAATACGAGACGCTATTCGTTCAGGATGGAACAGCTCTAAGGCGGCGACTTTTTCGCCAACACCCATAAACTTGATAGGTTTGCCCGTGATGGTTCGAACAGACAACGCAGCACCGCCGCGAGTATCAGCATCCGCTTTGGTTAACACCACGCCGGTTAATGGCAGCGCATCATTGAATGACTTGGCCGTATTCGCGGCGTCCTGGCCAGTCATGGCGTCCACAACAAACAGCGTTTCCGCGGGCTTGATGCGTGCGTGCAGTTGCTGGATTTCATCCATCATGTCGGTGTCGACATGCAAGCGACCAGCGGTGTCAACAATAACAACTTCCAGGTGTTTCTTACGCGCATGATCGATCGCAGATTCGGCAATATCGACTGGTTTTTGCTCCGTGCTGCTGGGGAAGAAGTCAGCGTTCACTTCACTGGCCAGCGTTTCCAGCTGTTTGATTGCTGCGGGACGATATACGTCAGCACTCACTACCAGCACTGATTTCTTGAGCTCGCCTTTGATGTATCTGGCCAGCTTGGCAACTGACGTCGTTTTACCTGCACCTTGCAAGCCAGCCACTAGAATGACCGCTGGCGGCTGAACCGCCAGATTCAAGCCAGGGTTCTCGCCACCTATAACCGCTTCCAACTCATCCTGAACAATTTTCAGGAATTCCTGGCCCGGGCTTAAACTGCTCGCCACTTCCTGGCCAACCGCTCGCTGCTTGACCGCATCAACAAAGCTTTTCGCAGCGGGTAAAGCGACGTCAGCCTCCAGCAACGCTAAGCGAACTTCTCTAAGCGTGTCTTGGATATTCTCTTCCGTCAGGCGCGCCTGACCGGTTACTTTTTTAAGCGACGTGGAAAGTCGATCACTTAGAGATTCAAACATAGGGCCGAATTCGTGCTTTGTACTGAGTCAACGCCTAGTATAACGCTACACACGATATTCGGCGTATACTTTGCTTATGATTTACGCCACCGGCCTGGCCGCCATTGCCTTCTATCTCGCCTCAAGCGCCGACTTGTTCCGTAGAGTGCGCAAAGGCTTTGTGCCGAACAGACCATGGGGCTTGTCGGTGGTATTCGTTGCAATTGCTTTAGTGCTGCACACACTAACGGCTTATCCGCAGGTGGTCTTGGAGCAAGGCTACAATTTCAGCTTCTTTCAGGTCTCCTCGCTGATATTTCTGGTCATCAGTTTTATGGGCTTACTCACCTTGCTGAGCAAGCAACCGGTTCATAGTCTCTTGTTGGTGCTGTTCCCTTTCGCCGCCATTGCGGTTGCATGCTCTATGTTCCTCAGCTCCAACTATACGCCGCGCGACGATATGCAGCCGGGGGTTGCAGCTCATGTTCTGCTGTCTGTAGTGTCGCTTGGTTTACTCACCGCCGCCGCACTTCAATCTGTGCTGTTGTTTGTGCAGATGCAGCAACTGAAACGCAGACAAACGCACGGTGTCATCGAAGCCTTACCGCCTTTGCAAACAATGGAGTGGTTACTGTTTCGAATTTTAATGGCGGGCCTGGTCTGTTTGAGCCTTGCATTAATTCTGGGTGGCATCTACGTGGATGATTTGTTTGCGCAGCATCTGGTGCATAAAACAGTATTTTCGATTGCTGCGTGGATCGTATTCGCCGCGCTACTCTTGGGCCGTTATCGCCTTGGCTGGCGTGGTTTGACGGCTGTGAAAATGACGCTTACTGGATTGGTGTTACTCACTATTGGTTTCTTTGGCACTAAGTTGGTGTTGGAATTGATATTGCAGTAGAGCTTCAGAGTTTGGACATTTTTCCCGCAGTCATCCTGCTATGTTGTTGTCGGTGCAAGAAATCTTGAATTGAGCCCGGCGCTAAACTGCTTACATGCTTTCTGGACACGCCGGACCAATACTCCATCTAACGGCGGTCTCGAAAGAAATCCCGAACTCCTAATGCCCCGAAAGACACGAATCAATTCCAGCTTAAGCTACCAACACTTGCCTTTGCCCGTGATTTTCTGCACTATATTCGGCCAATAGCTTCGGAAGCAGTCCTTCTTTGAACGACGCGCCACTGGGCTGGCTATTCGCCAGCCTCTTCATTCTTATCGCTTGCTCCGCCTTTTTTTCCAGCTCCGAAACCGGAATGCTGTCGCTCAATCGTTATCGATTAAAGCACCTTATAAAGAAAAATGCTGGAGCTCGCAGAGCCAGTAGCTTATTAGGAACACCGGACCGACTGATCAGTCTTATTCTGATAGGTAATAATCTGGTTAACTTTACCGCCTCAGCCATCGCTACCGTTATTGGTTTTCGCCTTGCAGGGGATGCTGGTATTGCAGCGGCCACTTTTGTTTTCACAATGACGGTATTGGTGTTTGCCGAGATTACACCGAAAACAATTGCCGCTTTACACCCTGAGAAAATAGCCTTCCCAGCCAGCGCACCATTGCAATTTCTTCTTCGATTGTTGCACCCCATTGTTTGGCTAATAAATCTGTTTACCAATATGCTGCTGCGCCTGATGGGTGTGGACGTGAATAAAAACGAAGAACAATTGAGCAGTGACGAATTGCGTACCATTGTTGGCGAAGCAGGACCCCATATACCAGAGCGCCATCAGGCCATGCTGCTGAACATTCTTGATCTTGAACAACTTCGCGTCGATAGCATCATGATTGAAGACCATGACATTTTTTGTCTTAATCTTGATGACGATGACGACACCTTGATCAAGCAAATTCAGGAGTGTGAATTTGCTCGCGTACCGGTCATCGATGGCGAGATTGACAATATGCGTGGCCAGTTGTCATTGCGAAGAGTGTCGCGATTCTTGTCTGACGGAAAACTTGATCGGCAGGCAATGCTGGGCCAATTGAGTGAGACTTACTTCATTCCTGAAAGCACGCCGCTGAACACACAGCTTTTTAACTTTCAGAAAAATAAGCGCAGGCTAGCGTTCGTTGTTGACGAATATGGCGAGATTCGCGGGCTGGTTACGCTTGAAGATATTCTGGAAGAGATTGTCGGCGAGTTCACGTCTAACCTTGCATTACACCCTGATGAAATAATTCAGCAAACCGATGGCACTTGCCTAATTGCGGGCACTGCTCACATTCGTGATATCAATAAGCAACTTGATTGGGAGCTGCCCGTGGATGGGCCACGAACATTGAGCGGACTATTGGTAGAGCGATTAGAGACATTTCCGGATGCCAATGTGGCACTGAAAATCGACAATTACGTATTTGAAGTATTGGAAACGGATAAGAACAAGATCGGTATGGCACGCGGGCAGGCTGTGCGTGCAAGCGATCGCTAGAAATCAGACGTCGGCGGCCTCTGAGAGCAGTTCGCCTTCGGCATAGCCTGCTCTCGGCGGCAAGCCCAGTCGCTGGCTCAATCCGGCGGAAAGCAGGCGCTGACCTGGTCTGTAGACTCGCAAATTTCCTCTCGCATCGGCCATATAAAAAGGTTTTCCAGTTTTTCTGACAAGCCTGGTATCGCTGCTGGAAAACAGGTGGCGATTAGGACCATGTGCGCCGTGAGTGTGCCAAAACGCCACTATCTTGGCCCGTTTTGGTATGGGTAAATGAATGCTGACACGGTCTTGGCCTGGTTTACCTCGGGCGACCAAATAGCGATACGCTGGTTCATTGGCACGCACTGCTAGCTTTACAACCGCCCCCAAGTATTCACGGTCTTCTCGAACGGAGTACGGGTTGAACCGTTTGACAGCAGCCTCCACTGCCTGGCGTTCGCTGTTAAATCGCTCAAGGCTAAACATCGCGCGGTTGGCCATTTCGTGTTCAGGTGTTTTTTTCAGCGTTGGGACCTTGTTCTGAGAATGGTCCGCCGCGCCATCGGCCGTTCCTCGTTCTGTGGGTTGTAATGCTGGGGGATGGTGCTCGGCCAGCGAGACAGACGTAAACCATGGCCCCGTCAGGCAGATTACCAGCACAAACCTCAACCGACGGCGCGGAGACCAAGCTCGATAAAATAGCGATCTGATAGGCATCACTTCGCTCCTGCAGAATTTCGACATCTACAGTGTTGCAGTGAAGCGATCGGTTTCCCTGTTGAAAACGGCAGACGACAGAATGCTTTCCATAAGCTTCCTGAAAAAAACTAATGGAAACCTTTGGGAACCAATTTTTGCCATTAGAATCTGACTAATTAAGGGGCAGATTCAACAGTTATAATCAGGAATCAGCGCAGTTGAACGAATGGACGGGGTCGGAATTAAAGATTGACCAGCAGCAGGTATTAAATGCCGGCTTTTATCTGGGCAATTGGGCAGTAGAACCGCTAAAGGGCACGATCGCTCGAAGTGGCACAACAAAGCGCGTTGAGCCCAAGGTCATGGATGTGCTCGTCTGCCTTGCCAGCGACCCAGGTGAAGTATGCCGACGCGAAGAGTTGCTGGAATGCGTGTGGGGTGATGTGGTCGTCAGTGAGGAAGTGCTGACTCGCTGTATTTCTGAGCTTCGCTCGGCGCTGGGTGACACTGGCAAAACGCGCAATTACATTCAAACTCTGCCAAAACGTGGTTATCGGCTACTGAAGCCCGTACGTTTTCCAGCGTCTCATTCTGATAACAATCGCACACCGCAAGATCCACAGGTCTCGGTGTCCCAGATGCTGGCGGATGAACACAGCAGTTACTCTGCCAGTTCTTCAACGATGAGCACTGGTTCCAGAAACCGATTTGGATGGCTTGGAATGGCAACCTTGTTCCTAGCGGCCGTTGGCATGTGGCTTTTCGTTACCGGTAATCAACCAAACTCGCTCAAAGATGTACAAGGTGAGAACACGCCAGTATCTGCTTTGGCCGCGAGTGATCTTGCGGCGGCTCAGAATGAGCAGATATCCGTGAGTGGCGTCAACACAGTTGCCGTGCTGCCGTTTGTTAACTTAAGTGGCGGCGCCGAAACCGACTATTTTGCGAACGGCATTACGGCCGATATCCGCAATACACTTGTACGACTTGCCTCTGAGAAATTGCGCGTGGTAGCGCGCACGTCATCTGAGGTATTTCGTGGACAGGCAATCGATATTCGAAGCATTGGCTCGCAACTAGGCGCAAATCTGATTGTTGAAGGTACAGTTCGTATCAGCGACCAGAGAGTGCGCGTAACTGCCCAGTTAACCAAGGCAGGCGATGGCTTCCCTGTGTGGGCGGAACGCTTTGAGCACGATCTCAGTGACGGACTGTTGATACAGAGCGCTATTGCCGATGAGATTGTGCAGCAACTGTTGCCTAGCGATGATGAACTGCAATCTTCGCATAAGCATGAAGCCAATTTGAAAGCCTATGACTACTATCTACTAGGCAGACACCATTGGAATCGCCGCACGCCCGAGGCATTGGATCTTGCTGACAATTACTTTCGCAGCGCTCTGGAACAAGATTCCGATTACGTGTTGGCCTTATCTGGCCTGGCGGATACCTTGATTTTAAGAGAGGAGTACGGAGGATCAAATCCGGAGGATGCGGTTGCCAGGGCTAAAGCCCTGGTCAATCGTGCATTGAAACTGCAGCCGGATCTTGGTGAAGCGCATGCCAGCCAAGGCATGATTGCCAATCATCTTGGCGACAAAGCACAGGCAGAAGCCAGTTATAGAAAAGCAGTGGAATTAAAACCCAACTATTCAATGGGCCGAATGTGGCTGGGCAATTTACTGCTAAGAAACAATAATACCAACGAAGCGTTTGAACATTTCAGCGAAGCGCTTCAATTTGACCCACTGAATCCGATAGTACAGCAAAATCATTTACGCGCGTTGAGCTTGATGGGGCGCTATGAGGAGGCTGCAAAACTGGCACGCGCCTATTTCACAGATACGCCATCTGATCGTTTTCTTAAAACCTGGATGTACGCGATGCTAGACGCAGGCCGCTATGACGAATTGCTAAGCTTCGCGGTTCGCCACACGTTTACGGAAGACTACGCTGACTACGGGACAGAACTGGTCATTAAAGCACTGATCATGTTGCAACGATTTGACGAGGCGAAAAAACTGTACGAACAATTATCAGAACGCCTGGGCGACGCTAAAAAAGGCTTTTTTCTAGCTGCTCTAGGCACAGCTCTTCGCGACAGCAACAAGCTGCGCCGTGCCGCAATGCTTATGGAGGGTGATGACAGTAGATTGAACCCATACTCGAAATGCAACGATAATTATGTGTATTTCTGGCGCGCAATTGCGGCACATATTGAACGTGATTTCCAAACTGCAGCACAGTTGAGCGAACTTGCCTTAACCGAAAACCTGGCCGAGTGCCTGAACCACCCTGTTAGGCGTGCAGAAATTGAATCCTACTACGTAGACTCTTTAAAGCGCTCTGGGCAAACCAGCAAAGCGATTGAGGCCGCAACACGAGCACAGCAATTTTTGAGCCATGCCGTTGACCGAGGTCGAAACGGACTGGATATTGCATTCAGTCGAATGTCATTGCAGATTGCCGCTGGAGAAATAACCGCTGCGCAGCAAGAAATGAACAATATGCAGAATCAGGATTGGCAATACTACGCAAAGCTAGCCAATATGCCGCTGTTTGATGATTATCGCGAGCAATTACACGACACAATGGGCCACAATGCCCAGCAATTTGCAATGATGCAAAACGACTGCAAAGGCATTGGCATGACTAAATTTGGCATTTAGCTTTCTCTTTAGATTTTCTCAAAAACCAAAATAAAACGATCTGTTTTACGGTGCTACTCACCCACGCCGTCAAGATCAGAGCCAGGTGCTGCAGAATAATCCACGCTCACGATCACCAGACTTCCGCGCAGCGTGCAATTATTCCGCCATCATTCCATCCAGTGACTCATCATCCAGGGCAAGGGAATCCAACGCACGTTCTAATAGCGATTGCTGACCAGGCGCACTGTTAATAGAGCGTTTGACTCAGCGCTTGCTGCGCAATTCTCTCTGTAAGTCTTCAGCGCTGCGCTCAGTTGCAGGCAACGCCGCGACATCCAATGAGCGCTCTCTTATTGCGCGAAATTCGCTGCCTTCACTCCATTTCGGCACGGCATCGCTATTGGCTAACGCATGGCCTATCTGAAAATACAATTCCATATCTTCCAGCATACCGCCGAGGTTCCAGTCAGCCTGGTATTCGTCGCCTGGTTTGTGATATCGATTGGCTGTGTAATCCGCCTGGCGTTCCAGCCCCCAGCCTTCTGGCCGATCACGGTAATCAACGCCGCTTTCTGCATACAACGCGGGTACGCCTTTCTTGGCAAAGTTAAAATGATCGGAACGATAGTAATAGCCTTTTTCAGGAGTCGGCTCAGGTTTGATGACTCGGTTTTGTGCTTCTGCGGCGCGCTTGAGATAGTCGTCTAGCTCTGAGGCACCGTATCCGACCACCGTCACATCGTGGGTTGGTCCGAGTACGTTTGCTGCGTCGATGTTAATGTTGGCAATTGTGCTGGCCAAATCGTACACCGGGTTCTCTGCATAATATTTCGAGCCCAATAGGCCCGATTCTTCCGCAGTTACTGCCAGAAAAACAATGCTGCGCTCAGGCGCCTTCGGCAGGGCTTTAAACGCCGCCGCTAATTCGACTAACGCAGCAGTCCCCGTCGCATTATCTACCGCACCATTAAAAATCTGGTCGCCCTCGCCCTGGCGCTTACCCAGGTGGTCCCAGTGTGCGGTATAAACAATGGTTTCTTCCGGTCGCTCGGTTCCGCTGATTCGCGCGATTACATTACGGGAGTCTGACTGCTCAATCGTGTTATTGAACGAAACAGCAGCTGTCACACCCAGTTCTGTGGCTGCAAAGCCATTCTCCAGAGCAGTTTGCTTCAAAGCGCCATAATCTTGTCCAGCGAATGCAAACACAGCTTTGGCTACATCCAGCGTCAGCCACCCTTCAACCTGGGCACGCGACATATTTTTGTCGGCGGCGTATAAATCAAATTGCGGGCCAGACCAACTTCCGGAGACCACGTCCCACGGGTAACCGGCAGCGGCGGTTTCGTGGACGATTAAAGCGCCAGCAGCGCCCTGTCGGGCTGCTTCTTCGAATTTGTACGTCCAACGCCCGTAATACGTCATGGCGTTGCCTTTGAACAGCGATGGATCCTGGGTGGCAAACCCTGGATCGTTGACCAGTATCACGGCGGTCTTGCCTTTCATATCTACGCCGTCATAGTCATTCCAGTTGTATTCGGGTGCGACAATGCCGTAACCAACGAACACCAACTCGGAATCTGCCAATACGCTGGATGCTTCAACGCGTTTTGTCCATGCCATAAAATCGTTTCCATAGGACAGCGTTCTGGATGCGGTGTCGCTTGACCCTGGCGTCACTGTCATGACCATTGCAGGGTCAGCCTCAATGGATACCAAGGAGGCTGACTGAAACCAGGAGTCGCCATTACCCGGCTCTAGATCCAGAGCCTTGAAGGCATCGCGCAGATGTTTGATTGTCTTGGCCTCACCAGTGCTTGCCGGTTGGCGCCCCTCAAATTCATCAGAAGCGAGAGTCTCAATATTTCGATGCAAACGCTGCTCGTCAAAGGACGGCACAATCTTCACGGTTACCTCTGATGCAGGTTCTGCATCCGTCTTGACCGCAGTGTCGGGCGCATCACCCCCACATGCCGCAACCAGCAATCCTAGTACCGTGAACACCGAGCACCTGAAAATGCGCTGAACCCGTCGGCAAAGCGTCACTTGCGGCCATTGAGAGTCTTTGTTATCGATTATTCGTTGCATGAGTCCTCCAAAACAAAAGAGTGGTATTACATGATGCCGTTCGGCACAGTTTAACGCAGTCATGGTAGCTCGCGTGATAGAATCGCGATATGGAACAAAGCAAACGCAGCTTTCTGGAAGAACTTTTCCGGCAAAACGGCCAACCCTTGGTACGTTTTTTGTCGGCCAAACTTCGCGACCCGCAGCAAGCGGATGAAATCGCGCAGGAAGCCTATTTACGGATGCAAAAATTGCATGAACCTGAGCAACTAGACAATGCACGGGCGTTCCTATTCCAGGTTGCCGCCAATATGGCGACGGATCAATTGCGGCGTCAGCAATTACACCACAAGTACGTGCAATCCCAGTTGGAAAAAAGCCTTGCCGACAGCGAGATTGCAACCGATGTCGAGCACGGCCCAGTAGAGCAATTACTGGCTGAAGAGCGAGTAGCGCAGATTAACGCCGCATTAGACACGATGAAACCCAAGCCCAGACAAGCTTTTTTGCTGCACCGTAGATCCGGCCTCAGCTACAGTGAAATAGCCACAGACATGGGTGTGTCCATCAGTAGTGTTGAGAAATATATACTTGCCGCTCTGAAACATTTCCGTGACAAAGCGGTCTTAACCAAGGAATAGGCCGATGAACGGTCTGGCAATTAAAAAAAACAACAAATACTCAAAATTTTGACCGTAAAACAATGAGGGACGAGGCGCATTAATCGTCTTATTAGTGAACAGCATCAAGCTATAGTTAATGTAAGCAGTCATGGCTAGCAGATCAGGAAACCAACATTGAGTGATTCACACGGACAGACCGCTCAAGCTTCTAGCAACACTTCGTTGCTCGATGAAGCCAGTGTTTGGATTGCACGGCTCAGCAATGACCAGGCAAGCGAGCAAGACCACCAACGTTTCGCGTTGTGGCTAGGCAAAAGTGCAGAGCATCGCGCGGCCTACGATCAAATGGAAACGCTATGGCTGGATCTGGGCTGCGTTAAATACACCTCCTCTGCCAAGCATGATTCCAGCCCGCAAGAAGACCAGCCAATGCCCGGTCAAGGCCAGATTACCGCTGCAGATAAGACGCCCAGAGCCAGCTTATTCTGGCAAAAACGCTGGGTCAAAACGCGGTTTATTGCTTCTTTCGCATTATGTGCGGCGGTCGCTGTCAGCTTGCTACCTGATGCCAGTAGGCCTGCCAGCACTCAGCATCTGGCGACAGCTGTAGGTGAGCATAGCCTGCAAACACTGTCTGATGGCTCCGTTGTTCAACTCAATACAAATACTCGCCTTGAAGTGACTTACAGCCAATCTCAAAGAGAGCTATCGCTCACTCAGGGCGAAGCACATTTCATAGTAGAGAAAAATCCACAGAGGCCTTTTGTAGTTCGTATTCCGGGCGGTTCGGTGGTGGCGGTAGGTACGGCGTTTAATATTGAAATAGAACCCCAGCAAACTCTGGTAACAGTTACCGAGGGCGTTATTCGGGTCGAGGAACAAAATGATAGCGCCCTGCCTGCCGACACTGTCACAGCCAGACTGAATGATCAGGTACGAATCAGCCCCGCAGGTGGCCTGACGCGCGAGCGGGTGCCAGCCGACCATTTAGCCACAGCATGGCTTGAACAAAATATGGTGTTTAAAAACGTCAGCCTTGCTCAGGTTGTGGCCGAGATAAATCGCTACAGCGATAAGAAGATCAAAATAAGTGATGCCAGTCTGGCGTTCATTCCTGTCTCAGGCGTGTTCAAAACTGACCAGCCAGCCCAAACTCTGCAGGCAATTGAGACCTCGCTGGGCCTAGAAAGCAAAGCTCAGGGAAACATCATTTTGCTGCATAAGCGCGGCTAGACTGAGCCTTTGCGTCCTCTACTGACCTCGACAGTCTTAGCAGCTGCTTGAGATCATTGCCCAACTGATTTGCCCATACCTTAGGTAAATTCCGCTTCAGCAAGTAGAATGTTGTTGTCGTTACTTTGTGTGTAAGAATTATCCAGCCCAGTGCTGTTCTACATGGTTAGGAAACACTCTCTATTAAAGCATGGCAAGCACTTTGCTTCTTGCTGCGCATTGGCTCTATCAGCAGCCACCAGCGGCAGCAGTGTTGCGGCGCCCATGCTCTTCGAAATCAGCGAAAAGCAGCTATCTGAGGCCTTGTTAAGCTTTGCTCGCCAGGCTGACGTGTCGATTATTTTTAGTGCTGACAGCGATTTCGACGTGATATTGGAAAAAGGCTTTAACGGCGAGTTTGAGCCCAAGCAGTTGCTTCAGTTGTTGCTGAAAGGCACAGCGCTGGAGGCCGAATTCATCCACAGTGATGTCATTGCCATTCGACCAATGCCCTGCCTTATCTCTGCCAGCTGCAAAGACGAAGACCTCAGCGCCAGGGACGAGCAATTCTTCCAGTTGGCATCAAACCCAATGCTAGAACAAATGCTGGTGGTAGGCCGCACTATGACCGGTTCACGAATTCGACGCACAGAATTCAATGGCACGGCACCGGTAGATATTATCTCAGCCTTCGATATTGAACTGGCTGGCGCTCAGACTATTGGCGACTTACTTAGGGACCTTCCATCAGTGGTGGGTAACTCCACAAGCACATCTATCAGCAACGGCGGTGACGGGACAGCCAGCGTTACGCTAAGAGGGTTGCCGGCTAGCAACACTTTGGTGCTGGTCAATGGCAGGCGAGTAGCTAATGATGGTTTGGCGGGGGAATCTATCGACCTGAATTCCCTTGCACCCAGCAGCGTCGATCGCATTGAAGTATTAAAGAGCGGCTCGTCGGCGGTGTATGGCTCCGATGCTATTGCCGGTGTCATCAATATCATCTTGAAAAAAGAATACGATGGCCTTCAAGTGGATACCTATCGTGGTTCAAGTGGTGACAATGATCTGCAAACCACAACGACCAGTTTCTCTTTCGGCCGAGTATTTGATCACTCTAGTTTTTTTCTGAGCGGTACGTTATTCGATCAAGGCGAAATTCTAAGTCGCGAAAGAGCTATATCTGCGGATACAGATACTCGCTTATTAGGAGGTGAGGACCAGCGCTCATCGGCCACACCAAATGCACGCGTGACACTTGGCAATGGCCAGGTAGTTACCTTGGCCAATAACACAGTGAATCCGGTGGACGCCAGTGATTTTCGAAGCGTGAGTGATGCCGACTTGTTTAACTTCGCACAATTTTCCACTGCGATTGTGCCGTCCGATCGTAAAAGCCTGTATGGCAGTGTCAATTTCGACGTAGGTGATCTTTCTACCGCGTATTTTGATTATGGATTTACCAGTACAGAAGCAAGTTCGCTGCTTGCCCCTGTTCCCATATTCACTGCTTTTGAGTCTATTCCGCTATCGGTGAGTGCGGATAATGCATTTAACCCTTTTGGCGAAGAAATTGCCGACGTTCGCAAACGCCTGCTGGAGCTAGGCCCACGCACGCAAACCAATAAAGCGGATTCACACAGAGCGGCATTTGGTATTCAAGGTCGCAGGGATACTGTGCACTGGGATCTTAACTGGCATTGGAGTAAAACAGACGCACGCCAAACCCTCAGCAATCTGTTGAACGCACAGCGTCTGCAACGCGCACTGGGTGGACCCGCTGAGTGTGCAGGTTTTGCTATTGATGGCTGCGAGCCATTCGACCTGTTTAGTGCCAGCGGTTTTCTGCCTCAAAGCCAGCAACAGTTTGTTCGCAGTGAGGCGGTCACCGAGGGGTTTTTCAAATTGTATGGTGGCAGTGCAAACGCAGCGTTCACGGCCGCTAAACTACCCGCGGGAAAACTAAATGTGGCCGCGGGTCTTGAGTATCGACGCGAAAGTACCGCTATTGGTCCGGTGGATCCAGATTTGATTACTCTTGGCGGTGCCAATCTGGCTGCGTCAGCGGGCAATCGCAGCGTGAAAGAAGTATATGTCGAGGCCTTGGTACCAATATTACGTACGGAGCACGGGCGCGAGAAACTCAGTGTAGAGTTGGCCAGCCGTTATTCCAACTACAGTGATTTTGGCGATAGCTTTAACCCGCGAGCCGCTGTAAAGTTCAGGCCTATGCGCGGGCTGTTATTCCGAATGAGCTATGCAGAGGGTTTCCGTGCACCATCATTACTTGAACTGCATAAGAGTGGCGCTGAAGATCAGGCTTTTCTGACTGACCCATGCAGTATTGCCTCTAACGTGGGAGTGTTGAGTGCCTGCACACGACAAACAGACCCCACCCGGCTTCAGTTTCTAACCATCAATGGTGGCAATTTAGACTTGCTGCCGGAAGAGTCTGAATTTAGCAGTGTGGGTATGATTTGGACACCGTCGGTTTTAAAGAGCTTCTCAGCTGCAATCGATTTTTTTAGTATCGACCAGAACAATGTGGTGGATGCAAATGCGCAGTTCATTCTCGATCAAAATGCGGAAAATGGCGCATTTGCGGGCAGGGTGATTCGGGCGGCAAATGGTGAGATAGAACGCATCATTGCAACCAATATCAACATTGGCAAACGAGAGCTGGATGGTATCGATTTTTCGTTTAACTATGCGTTGCCCAAGGTCAAGCATGGCCGCTTCCATCTTTCGCTTAATGCGTCGCGTCTGCACAGTTATAAGGAACAACTCAATCCGGAATTACCGGGCATTCAATTGGTGGGCAAGTTTGCGGATGAGGCTTCAGAAGGGCGTGGTTCTTTGCCTAAATGGAAGGCCAATTTTGGGGCGTATTGGAAATATAAGCAGTGGCAAATTAATTACACCTTGCATCACATTGGAGCGTTGGAAGAGCAGCTATCGACCGGCGCCTCACGGCGAATAAGTTCGTGGACAACGCACGATGTGCAAACCAGCTTTTTGTTTTTGATTGAGGATGGTCTGCGGTTTACATTTGGGGTCAAGAATTTAACCGATCGGAATGCACCGTTAGTGGCCAGCGCATTCAATGACAATATTGATGCTCGTACGCATAATTTGATTGGACGGTATTGGTACGCTAAGTTGGCGCAGAAGTTTTAGTTTAAAGTTCGTCGCATAAACGCGCGTCTTTGGCAAATAGACTCACATCGCAGAACACCAATAGCTTCTTGAACTAGAAAAAAACAGGCAAAAAAAAGCGGGGCATAAGCCCCGCTTTCTTGTTACTAGCTTAACACTTAGAAGCTAGCCTTGATTCCCAACTTGTAGATACGACCCATAGTGTCGTAGTTACTTGGGAAGGTGTTACCAGAGTTAGAGCTGGTGTCACCTGCTTCGTTACCTAGCACAGGAGGATCAACGTCGAAGATGTTGTCAGCGCTTAAGCTAACTTCAATCGAATCATTGATGTTGTAGCTGGCGAAGAAGTCAAAGTAGTCGTAGGCACGGATTCTTTGGAAGAAAGGTGCAACACTTGCTGCTTCATTTGGCTCAATATCAACCTCGCCAATGTGACGCCATTGCAGTGACACAGCTAACTTATCCCACAACCAGGTTGTGCGCTGGATCCAGCGTAACTCAGAGACTGGGTCACAGTTGGTTCCGAAGAAGCCATTGCAATCGCGAACTTGAGTTAAAGCACTGCTTAGCTCTTCGTTTGCCAGGTACTTGTTGATATTTGCAGAAACCTGCAGTTCGCCAACGCCGATGTCAAAACCAGTGCTAATTCCGATCTCAATACCTTCGGCCTTCTTGAACTCAAGGTTAGTGGTAAACAACTGCACGCCAGATGCTGGCAATGTGAGGTCACCCGCTACGCGGACAATCTTGGCACACTCAGACGCAACACCGGCGACATAACAACCGTCCAGAATTTCCTGGGCTGATGGCTCACCAATAATGTCTTCGATATCTATGTCGTAGTAGTCGAGAGATACCTGGAAGTTATTGAAGAACTCAAAGTCAGGAGTCCAAACGAAACCAGCGGTGAACGTGTCAGCAGTTTCGGACGCTGGCAGGTTAGCTGGGTTGCTGCCTTCTAGGATATTGATCTGACCAGAAACGATGTCCTGTACAGAACCAACCTGCGCAGCTGTCATGCCTGTCGAGATACACAATGCTTGCAAAGTAGCGTTGATGTTCCCCGCATTAGCTATCGAACAAGGGTCCAGGGTAGCGTTGTCCAAACCGGTGGTGATCGGCGAAGCGATCTCACCAATGTTTGGAGCGCGAGTGGCTTGCTGTTGCATTAAGCGAACCATCAAGCTATCAACCGGGCGCCAGTTCAATCCAATTTTCCAGGTTTCTTCCTGACCGTCTGAAATATCGTAGTCCGCTGTACGGAAACCAAATTCCAGGTTCAGAGACTCAGCAAAAGCTGCGCCGTCAATCAGAGGCAAGTTACCTTCGAAGAAGAATTCACTGACCTTGTAGCCACCGCGGATTGGCAGCAAGTTACCACCTGCACCACCTTGACAGCTTGCTGGAGCCAGTTTCAAACACTCATCAGGTTCCAACTGGCCTTTCTCACGACGGTTTTCGTAACCGACGGCCAATGCCAGAGGTGAATCAGCCGAAGGCAGTTGGGCAAAGTTGACCGGACCATCAAACGTGACGTTCAAAATAGTCTGCTCGTACTTTTGCTGTTGCAGTGCGATTGCACGTGCGTAGCCAGCCATTGCGTCGGTGATAGTACCGAAGCCACCGAACAAGTCGATTGGCACACAAGTGGCGTCGCCACCATTACAGGTAACACCGTCGGTTGAATCAAGTGCGTTCTGGATGTTGGTCAGGTTAGTGTAACCATCACGAACCGTAGTACGGTTTGATTCACCGTATTGAAAGCTCGCATCCACATTCCAATCTGCACCGATGTCAGCGCGAACACCGGCTAACGCAGTCCACATGTCTGAGTCATAACGCTCAGTCCGTGGGCCAAGTTCCAGGGTACGACGACGCATCTGTACGTTCAGGTAGTCATCAGGATCAACCACGCCATTCATGTTGACGTCTTCCCAGTTCGCACCAGCTTCACCGCCACGAACGTCACCTTGTGTCAGCGTACCAGCCGCCAAAGCAGCGTTACCGGCGTCAAGCATGAACTGACGCGCTTGGGCACCAATCAAAGCATTGTTAAGCGGTAAGAAGAACGTAGCACCAAACGTTCCTGACGGTGCAACTTGCTGCACAACAGTTGTGTTGGTGTAATTAATGGTTGAGTACGCTTCTACTTCTTCAGTGATATCAAAGTGACCCGTTACAGTCGCTGTATAGCGCTCCATTGGTGTTTGATAAAAGTTGAATGGGTTGAAGTTGAAACGGCTACACTCTGTTCCCAGCGTACGATCTTCACGGAATTGGCCAGATGCCGCAGCACCAGCACCAACGATCGCAAAGCGAGTAGGAATAGAGGTAGTGGAACCACCAGCAGCAACAACATTAGGGCCGCCACAACCTGCTTCAGGCTGCAATGGACCTTGTCCTGCGAGGAATTCTGCAAAGTTTGCACCGCTTGCAGTATCGATGCCGAGCTGCCCTAAAGGACGCTGACCAAGCAATACTTGCTCACGATCCATGTAGCTGGCAGAGAAAGCGATGTTACCGCGATCTTCAGCAAGGTTAGAACCAATGGTAATCGACAAGTTGTTTACTTCGCCGTCGCTTTCGCTAGTCTGGCTGCGGTTTGCACGCAGTTCCACACCTTCGAAGTCACGCTTAAGTACAAAGTTAACCGCACCGGCAATTGCGTCAGAACCGTATACCGCTGATGCACCGCCAGTGATCACGTCAACACGCTCAAGCAACGCTGTAGGGACAGACGCTGAGTCCACCTCACCGTCGTAGTTGAACGGAACCATTCGGCGACCATTCAGCAAAAGCAAGTTACGTTCTGCGCCAAGACCACGCAAATCGATGGTCGCTGCGCCCGCAGTACCATTGTTTACGTTCTGTCCATCACCAGGAATGGTGCCAGGCAGTTGCTTGATGATTCTTTCGATTTCAGGTTGTTGGAAATAACCGATTTCAGTTTCAGAGATCGAGTTAATTGGGCTCGATGAAACCATACCCGGCTGCGTAATTCGGCTACCAGTAATGATAACCTCCTCTAGCACTTCATCCTGAGCTAGGGCGTTTCCGGCAAACGGCAGTGCCGCTATACCAAGCCCGAGTCCAGTCGCAATGCGCAGCGCAGAGGCCAGCTTGCTTCTTTTCATTGTTTTCCCCTTTTAGGAACGTATTTTCGGGGTAAAACCCCGGGTTGTAGGTGTGGAAACCACTCCTGTACCCGCATATAACGAAGAAGTTCCCCACCACCTCAAAAAAAATTGGCATTTTTTTTGGGCTCTGCTATAGCGTTTGTCAGTCTTGGCAGGAGTGCGATAAAGTGGCGCAATCCTGACTCTACAGACGATCCTTATGCATACATTTTATTTATTTAAATCAATAGCTTATATATCTATAGCGACTTTGCTCGCCGTGTCTGTTCAAGCAGAGGAAAAATCCGACTTTCCCGGTATTGAGCAATTAATGACCGCCGCAGAATTCAAGGCGGCCGGACTTCACCAAATAAGTGATGATGAATTGATCAAATTGAATCAATGGCTCACCCAGTACACTGCCACAGAGGCCCCCGTGGTTCGAGCGAAATCGAAAACGGTCAAAAAAGCCCAGAAAGAAGAAAAGGTATCGGCTCGAATTATTGGCCGATTTGAGGGTTGGCGCGGCGAAACCGTCTTTGAGTTGGACAATGGCCAGGTGTGGAAGCAACGCTTGAAAGGTCGCCATGACGCCAATCTGGAGTCACCTGAAGTATTGATTACTCGTAACTGGCTGGGTCATTACCGCATGCAAATTGTTGCCTCAGGTCGCAGCGTCGGCGTTGAGCGTATAAAGTAGGCTTGCATCGCACACTATGAATCATAAAAGGATAGTTCTCATGCATCGTGAAGTTATTGCAGTATTCATTACAGGTTTGCTGGCTTGCGCACCGCTGCACGCCAACAAAGACAGTGAGCAAAAAACACTGACTGAAGCCGACGCGATCGAGTTTCTCGATGCGGCGGAGATTGAAATCCTTGAGCGCTCAGAGGAAGGAGCGCGACTGGCCTGGATTGCCTCCAACTTCATCACCTACGATAGCCAATTTGTTGTTGCCAGGCATGATGCGCGCAGCACTTTATATTCAGTGCAGTTAGCCAAACGCGCTGCAGACTTTGACGATGTGAGAGTGAACGATGTTGTTCGACGCAAACTGGACACTCTGAAGCAAGCGATTCGATTGCCCGCACCCAACGACAAGGCGCTCGCTGAGGAGTTATCAACCATTACCGCCGGACTTGAGGCGCGCTACGGCAAAGGCAAATATTGCCCGCCCAAAAAATCGACTGAAGAGTGCCTTGATCTGGTTCAAATGAACAAGATGATGGCCAATAGCCGTGATGCGGCAGAGCTCAAAGACATTTGGGCTGGCTGGCGGGAAGTGTCACCACCAATGAAAAAAGACTACGCACGTCAGGTGGAAATTACCAATCAAGGCGCGCAGGAGCTCGGTTTCAAGGACCTTGGCTTTATGTGGCGTTCTGGTTATGACATGGACCCGGACGCATTTGCTGCGGATGCAGATGCGCAGTGGAACCGCGTAAAACCACTTTATGATGCATTGCATTGTCATGTGAGAGCGAAGCTATCAGACCATTATGGATCCGAGATTGTAAGCAGCGAGGGCAAAATTCCGGCGCACCTGCTCGGCAATATGTGGGCTCAACAATGGGGTAACATTTATGATTTGGTGAAACCCGAGAATGCAGGCTCTGCCAAGGCAATTGATGTTACACAGTTGATCGAAGACAGCGGAATGTCTGAGTTGGATATGGTACGCACTGCAGAAAATTTCTTTACCTCGCTGGGATTGGACACATTGCCAGATACTTTTTGGGAGAGATCTTTGTTCGTTCAACCCAAAGATCGCGATGTTGTGTGCCACGCGTCTGCATGGAACCTGGACAACAAAGATGATCTACGTATCAAAATGTGCATACAGAAAGACGCTGAAGACTTTACAACCATCCATCACGAGTTAGGCCACAATTACTATCAACGCGCCTACAACCAGCAACCGGTTTACTTTATGGGCAGCGCGAATGACGGTTTTCATGAGGCCCTTGGCGACACTATCGCGCTATCGGTAACACCGGATTACCTGGTGAAAATTGGCATGCTGAAAGAAAAACCCAAAGGGAATAACGATATTGATCAGCTGCTGCAATTGGCGCTGGATAAAGTGGCGTTTTTGCCGTTTGGTTTACTGGTGGATAAATGGCGTTGGCAGGTGTTTAACGGCGAGCTAAGCCCTGCAGAATACAATGAAGGCTGGTGGGCTCTGCGTGAGAAATATCAAGGGATTGAAGCGCCGGTTGAACGTACATCAGACCATTTTGATCCGGGTGCCAAATACCACATTCCCGGGAACACACCTTATATGCGCTATTTTCTCGCGCATATTCAGCAGTTTCAGTTTCACCAGGCGTTATGCGACGCGGCTAATTACGAAGGTCCGCTGCATGAATGCACGATCTATGGCAACAAGGAAGTGGGGGAAAGACTGGACGCTATGATGAAGCTAGGGACTAGTAAGCCATGGCAAGATGCCATGCACGCATTGACTGGGCAGCCTGAGCTGGATTCCGGAGCCTTGCTGGCTTACTTTGCACCGCTTAAGGCATGGTTGGATGAGCAGAATGAAGGGCGGCAGTGCGGCTGGGATTAGCCTCGCACACTGCACTAGCGTGAATCTTCAACGGCCTTTTCCCAGTTGCGGGTTACCAAACCCAACAACAGAATAATGGCGCCCACACCAACGCTAAAGACGACAATTTGCAGATAAAGGTTGGGAATTTCCTCAACATTGTTTGGATCGAAGTTGCCGGCAAGCAGTCCGGCAATGATGTTGCCTATGGAATAGGTAAGAACAAACACTCCCATCATCTGACCAATGTATCTCCTTGGTGACAGCTTGCTAACCGCACTTAACGCTATGGGACTTAGGCAAAGTTCACCCACCGTATGCAAGAAATAAGTCAGCACAAGAAAATACGGTGCGGCCTTCATTCCACTTGCCGCAACCTGTGCGGCAAAGAACATAACAATAAATCCACTGGCCATGATTATCAGACCAACCGCACACTTAATGCCGTAAGCGGGTGTGACCATCCGCTTACCCAAATTAATCCATAGGGCGGCGAAGAAAGGACTTAACACAATGATGAAAAACGAATTGGCAGACTGAAACCAGGCAGGCGGTATCTCGAAACTGCCAACCATTCTCTCGGTGTAATCCCTGGCAAACAGATTGAGCGTAGAACCAGCTTGCTCAAAGCCAGACCAAAAACAGGCTGACGCCACACAGACTAGCAATAGTGCCATCATGCCTTTTTTCTCAATGTCTGTGAGATCACCACGAAAATAAATCATGCTGAAATAAACAACAAACATCAGCGTAAATGCCACAGCAGTGTATCTAGCAGTTGCGATGGCATCGATGGTAAAAATACCCGCTAACGCCATACCTGTTACTGCTGCAAGTGACATCAGAAATGCGATGATCAGCTTCCAGCTGGTTCGTGTGCGCTCTTCAGACATGGGGGCTTCGGCATGGGCACTAACACCTTGTAAATTACTCAGCGTCATCCGGTATTGAATGAGCCCACACGCCATACCTATGGCGGCCGCCCCAAATGCCCAATGCCAACCCATATTCGTTGCCAGGTAGCCACATATAGTGTAACCAATGAGTGATCCTATATTAATACCCATGTAGTAAATGGCATAACCACTGTCCCGACGTTGATCCTCAACGCTGTACAGCTGGCCTACGACCGCACTTATATTGGGTTTGAGCAAACCGGTGCCCAGCACGACGAGAATCAAACCAAGGAAAAACGTTTTCTCATTGGGTATAGCCAGTACGATATGGCCGCACATAATGACGATTCCGCCATACCAAATGGCCTTCTGGCCGCCAATCAGCCGATCGGCAATCCAGCCACCTGGTAAACCCATGAAATAGACTGACGCCGTATACAGACCGTAGATCGCAACCGCCGTCGCAGTACTTAGCTGCAAACCGTCCTCTTGCAGTGTTGCGGTCATAAAAAGAACCAATAGAGCGCGCATACCGTAGTAGCTCATGCGCTCCCACATTTCTGTAAAGAACAGCGTTTGGAGACCTTTAGGATGCCCGAAAAAACCGGTATTCATGCGCTCATTGATCGAGTCATTCATTATTGTATTTATCCTGATATCGTTGATGCGTTAGTTTTATGATTTCTTTCTTTGCTTCATTGGAAAACAAGGTCCATTCACGAATCTCATCGGACGTTCTAAAACAGCCAATGCAAATGTCATTCACATCCAGACAACAAATCTGCACGCAGGGTGATGGAACATCTTCGCTATCGCTCAAGAGTGCAGCTCTTCCTCTCGATCCGTGTCACGTTTTAAGAATTCAGCGTGTCTTTTTGCATTCTGTACATAGTGCTCGGCATTCATTCCAAGCATTGCAATCTGCTCTTCGCTGAGTGCCCGTTTTATTTTGCCTGGTGAACCTATAACGAGCGAACCGTCCGGAACCTCCATATTTTCAGGTATCAGGGTATTGGCGCCTATCAGGCAATTCTTGCCAATCTTCGCGCCATTCAGCACAACAGCGTTGATGCCTATCAAGCTACCGTCGCCTATACAACAACCGTGCAACATCACTTTATGGCCAATGGTGACATTCTCACCAATGTGCAGCGGATAACCTGGATCAACATGCAGCACACTGCCATCTTGTACGTTGGAATTGGCACCGATTACCATTTTTTCGCAGTCTCCGCGAATCACAACGTTGTACCAAATACTGCAATTTTCATGCAGGGTCACGCTGCCTATAACCGTTGCGTTGTCAGCAATGAAACCCGGCTTTCCTGCGAAAGCGACTTGTAAATCTTGCAAACTGTAGATCATATTATTTCGCCCATCGCTTTGAAAACCCTATTACTTGGCAGACAACTTACATTGACCATACTGTACCACTGCTTAATCGTGCAAATACCGCGTATCGCGCACGTGATCTGCCAATTTGCCCTGTTCTATGGCTACGCGCAAATCCGTCATCACCCTTTGATAGAACGTGAGATTATGAATGGTGTTGAGCTGAGCACCCAGCATTTCCTGACATTTGTCCAAATGATGCAAATAAGCGCGAGTGAAGTTCTGGCAGGTGTAACAGATGCAGTCCTCATCCAGTGGCAGCGTACTGTGTTTGTGCTTTGAATTTCTAATCCGTACAACACCTTCTGATGTAAACAAATGGCCGTTGCGCGCGTTACGAGTAGGCATCACGCAATCAAACATATCCACCCCCTGCATAACAGCATTGGCTATGTCAGCCGGCGTGCCTACACCCATTAAGTATCGGGGTTTGTCCACTGGCATAATCGGTTGCAGGTGAGCAAGCACGCGCTGCATATCTTTCTTTGACTCCCCAACCGACAAGCCACCGATGGCGTAGCCATCGAAGCCGATATCGCAGAGCCCCTGCAGCGATTCAGTTCGCAGCGATTCGTACATGCCGCCTTGAACAATACCGAACAGCGCCGCGCGTTCCGGTACATTCCGACCGGTCTGACATTGCTCATGAGCAACGGCGCTGCGCTGTGCCCAGCGAATCGACAGCTCCATTGATGTTTTGGCTTGTTCAAAGCTGGCAGGGTGCGGGGTGCACTCATCAAAAATCATCACTATATCGGCGCCCAACGTTGCCTGGACCTGCATAGAGGTCTCAGGGTCCAGAAACACTTTGTCGCCGTTTACGGGGGATCGAAATTCCACGCCGGCTTCACTGATTTTGCGCAGATCACCCAGACTAAACACCTGGAAGCCGCCCGAATCAGTCAGAATGGGTTTTTGCCAGTTGGCAAATCCGTGCAGGTCTGTGTGCGCCTGGATAACCTCCATGCCTGGTCTCAACATAAGATGGAAAGTATTGCCCAAGACAATCTCAGCTCCGGTGGTTGCGAGATCGGCGGGTGTGACGCCTTTCACCGTGCCATAGGTGCCGACCGGCATAAACGCGGGTGTGTTGACAACGCCGCTGTCAAACTGGAGTTGGCCACGGCGGGCATTACCGCTGGTGTGTGATACCTGAAACTTCATGCTTTTGCAGTGCGCAATGCAGGCGCGCGACTGGCTTCAATAAACATCGCATCACCATAACTGAAAAACCGATAGCGCTCAGCAACAGCCTGCTGGTAGGCACTCAATACATGCTCACGACCCGCAAACGCACTGACCATCATTAGTAAACTGGACTCCGATAGGTGAAAGTTTGTAATCATGGCATCAACACAGCGAAATTCATAACCAGGGTAGATAAACAAGGCACTGTCGCTGCAGAATGGCTTGAGCTGACCTGTTTGTGACGCTGATTCCAGCGCCCGTACGCTAGTACTTCCCACCGCAACGACCCGGCCTCCGCGCCGCCAGGTGGCCTGCACTTTTTCGCAACACTCGCTGTTAACGTCTACGTACTCAGAATGCATTTGATGCTCTTCTACATCGTCCACTCTTATAGGCTGAAACGTTGCGGCACCCACGTGGAGAGTTACGAAGGTGGTGTCAATCCCCGCTGCGATCAAGTCCTCAATAAGCGCTTCATCAAAGTGTAAGCCTGCGGTGGGCGCAGCTACAGCACCACTTTGGCTGGCGAATACTGTTTGATACCGCTCTATGTCTAATTGCTCATCTTCCCGCTTAATGTAAGGCGGCAGAGGCATATGTCCGGCTCTTGCAAACAAGTCGTCAAAGCCCAAACCTTCGTCTAGACGGAGTATAAAAAAGTCACCTCGCCGCTCCACCATGAACAAAGAACCAACATATTCATGAGATTCCCTAGCAATAATCCGTAACTCAGCGCCAGGCTTGATTGGCTTGCTGCTTCCCACCTGAGCCAACAACAAACCATCACCCAGAACACGCTCCAGCAGAATCTCAAGCTTGCCACCGGTAGGTTTTTGACCATGCAGCCGCGCTGGAATCACCTTTGTGTTATTAAAAACCAATAAGTCACCATCTTCTAGTAGGTGTTTTACAGCGGCAAACTGCGCATGCGATACCGCACCGCTGCGGCCGTCAAGGTGCAATAAACGGCAATCTGTACGCTGCTCAGAGGGGTAATGGGCTATGAGCTCCAGGGGTAAATCAAAGTGAAAGTCCTGACGACGCATGTGAGACAAGCTGCCAACCGCAAAAGCTGCGCATTGTAAGGCCGACGCAATACTATTGCACGCAGCGAATCCCTTGATATAATCCGCTCCCTGCACTAAGGCCCAAAAATATTAGTGCGGTGTTGTAGCAGACAGAAGCCCAAAGGGCCGTAAATGAAAAAGTTGACTAACCCCCGTGCCAGAGTGGTGTTGTGGTAGACAACGGCCTAAAGGGCCGTAAATGAAAAAGTAGATTTACCCTCGTGCCAGAGTGGTGAAATTGGTAGACACAGGGGATTCAAAATCCCCCGCTAGCGATAGTGTGCCGGTTCGAGTCCGGCCTCTGGTACCAAACTCCAATTGATCATGATCGCTTTAAGTCAATTGATCTATGACGGAGTACAAATAGGCTGAACTCGCCTTTTCAAGCTTCATGCAGGTCTGCAGCCCTTCGCTTACTTCAGCCGGCAGCTCATCACTAAGCATCGCTTCCCATGCCCCCGCGCCCTGCAATTCCGCATCCGCTTGAATCGCCAATTGTTCAACGATGGAATAACGCTCAAACACTTCGTAATATGTGTCTCTTGCCGCCGGCAATGGGGTTTTGATTTCTTCAGCCAACGCACTGTCTATAGGAAAGATACGCTCGACAATAGTTGCGATCTCATCTTCACTATCAGCGCATTTTATCAAACCCTCGCGGAAATCAGGCAGCTGCTCGGCCCAAACACGATAACGCTGGGCTGCACCTCTCTCCAAAAGTGCGAGAAAGTTAGGTACCGCATGCTCGGGTACAGCACCGATAAACGGCGACAATAACTCACCAAAATTTGGCACATTTACGTCTGGCATGATCTACTCCTATTCGCTTCGCACTGCTATTTAGCAAACACGTGACCCAATTGGAAGTTAGCCGATAACCCGATCTTTTCCTTCCCAGTAAGGTTCACGCAGAATTTTCTTCAGTATCTTCCCGGACGGATTACGTGGTAGCTCTTCAATAATTTGCATTTGTCTGGGAATTTTATAGCCCGCAATTTTATCGCGGCAGAAGGTGATCAGGCCGTCGACCGTTAGCTCCTCATCGGGCTTTAACACGATGAACGCCAGCAACGCTTCGCCAAACTTCTCATCAGGCACACCGATCACCGCTACGTCGCGAACAGACTCGTGTTTAGCAATTGCGTTTTCAACTTCTACGGGATAAATATTCTCAGCGCCACTAACAACCATATCCTTGATTCGATCTTTGAGGTAGAGATAACCCTCTTCATCCATATAACCTGCATCACCCGTATGAACCCATCCATCGGTCAAACTACTGGCGGTCGCTTCGGGCAAATTATGATAACCCATCATATTCGTTGGCGATTTAAGCCAGATTTCACCAATTTCTGACCTCGGCACTTCCTTACCCCGCCCATCCATAACCTTTGCCTCCGCACCAACGGATGGCCGTCCACACGACAGCAAAAGACCAGGGTGGCCATTCAATGCACGTTTGTGATCTGCGGGCGTTAGCGCTACCACAGTGCCGGCGGTTTCAGTCATCCCATACAGCTGTGTAAAGTCGCACTGGAAAACCTCCATCGCTTCACACAAAACCGTTTCTGATATCGGTGAGGCTCCATAGCTTATTTGGTTTAGTGCAGAGTAGTCACGTTCGCGAATGCCAGGCATTTGCAACACGGCCGCGATCATCGCGGGCACCATAAAAATATTGCCAACGGCATTGGCTTCCATGTCATCCAGAATTCGGACGGGATCAAAAGTTTCATGCAGTAAAGTGTGCTGACCTGCATAAACCGAGATGATGATGGAAGCGATGCCCGCTATATGAAATAAAGGTGCGCAGACCATGGCGCAGTCCCCTGCGTTTGCCCGGTGAGCAGTGGCAATCGTGTTCATATGACACAGAGACATCAGATTAAAAGTGGATATCACCACCCCCTTGGGATAGCCGGTTGTGCCGCTGGTATAGAGTTGAAGATACGGATCATGTTCGTTGGTTTCGCAATTTGGCGGGGTCTTTGCAAATCCTCCAACCCATTCCTGCCAATTGGTGTGTTCGGCCAAGCCATTGCTCATCAGAACAATGTCTTCAGGCAGTAAACTGCGAACTGCATTCAGAGTGTCTTGCATATCCGACAGCGCCATCAGCAAGCGGGCACCGGAATCACCGACAACGTATTCCAACTCAGCGGCCGCCAGGCGGTAGTTAAACGGCACCAGAATCGCGCCAATTTTTGCCGCTGCAAGTGCCATCACAACGTGTGCCAGACTATTTTCGCCAATAACGGCAATACGCTCACCTTTAACAATGCCCAACTCCAGCAAGCCGTTGGCGAACTGGTTGGTTAATGCTTCCATTTCGCCGTAGGTTATGGTTTCACCGGCAAATGTAATGGCAGGTAAATCAGGGTTGTTTCTGGCGTAGTAGCCCAATAGGTGTTGAATTAACATCTGGATTCCTGTTTGCTGGATGGAACAATCGCAAGTAGCATAGCGACTATAACAAACTCGGAGTGTTGTATGAAAAATCTGTTCTCAATAGAAGGCAAAACAGCGGTAGTAACGGGAGGTTCGCGTGGAATTGGCGAAATGATCGCTGCTGGTTTTCTCGCTAATGGAGCAAAGGTTTATATAAGTTCCCGCAAAGCGGACGTTTGCAATGCAACGGCCCAGCGTTTGCAGGAGGAATACGGCAGCAGCTGCATTTCGTTGCCGGCGGATCTTTCGACGCTAGAAGGTATTGAGCAGTTTGTGGCGGCCCTGTCTGAACAGGAAGACCATGTCGACATTCTAATAAACAATGCCGGTGTTTCCTGGGGTGCGCCCTTAGAGGAATTTCCGGAGAAGGGTTGGGACAAGGTAATGGACACCAATGTGAAAGGTGTGTTCTTTCTGACCCAGAAGCTGCTGCCTATGCTAGAGAGGAATGCAACGGCTGAAGACCCTTCAAGAGTAATCAACGTTGGCTCGGTAGACGGCTTACAATCACCGGCCTTTGAAACCTTTTCTTATGGTCCCTCAAAGGCTGCCGTGCATCATTTGACACGCAATCTGGCGACCCATCTCACCAAACGTCACATAATCTGCAACGCCATTGCTCCCGGTCCCTTCCCTACCTGGATGCTTAGCACCGGTGTAGGCGGTGGTGGTGATACTGATATCGATTGGCAGGCTGTCGGAAATACCAATCCTAGAGGCCGGGTTGGCACTCCAGAGGACATAGCGGGTTTGGCAATCTTTCTAAGCTCGCGCGCCGGCGCATACACTGTTGGCGAAGTAATCACCTGCGATGGTGGTGCAGTGTATTGCTCGTCGTCTTTGCAAAACGTTACTTTTTAGTTGAAAGAAACCATCTGGCACTGGCGGCCACCGGGGCCTGCAGAAAATAATCCTCTGTTTCTGTGGCCACCGGACCTGGCGAAAACAATTCGTTGGTATGCGACCAACTGGAAGCCGCTGTCGGAGTATTTTGTATTTGTTGCGCTGGCCTGCCTGTCTTGGTTCGCGTTTCAACCAGACTTGCAGGCTATACGCTCTGCGGAGTTAGACGGTAGCAGCGCCAAATGGTTTGCCATGATTTATGCTCGAAACCTCTTATACACCTTGTTGTTCGCCGGCGGTTTTCACCTGTATTTCTACACATGGCGTCTGCAGGGCACCGACTACAAATACGAACAGCGCGACCCCACTGAGCTCAGCAGTCGTTTTACATTCGGGCATCAAGTTTATGACAACATGTTCTGGACGCTGCTCAGTGGTGTCAGTATTTGGACACTCTACGAAATTGTTTTGCTGTGGGCAGTTGCGAACGGCCATGCTCCTTGGACCGATTGGAACACTAACACTATTTGGTTCTGCCTCCTGTTTTTGCTGATTCCGCTGTGGCTGTCGCTTCACTTTTACGTGGGCCACAGAGTGCTGCATTGGAAACCTCTCTACTTGGTTTCTCACGCTGTACATCATCGCAATGTACGTACAGGCCCCTGGTCCGGCCTGTCCATGCACCCTATTGAGCATGCCATTTATTTGAGCTCAGTGTTCATTCATTTTTTTGTTCCTTCGCATCCTATACACATTTTTTTCCATTTTTACTGCCTGACTATTTCAGCTATTTATGGGCACGTAGGCTATGACCGTTTGCGTATTGGCAAAAAAGCAAGCCTAGCGATTGCCCATTTTCATCATCAACTGCATCACCGCCATTTCGAATGCAACTATGGCGCTGCCGAGTTGCCATGCGATGTTTGGTTTAATTCATTCGATGACGGCTCCGCACAAGCGCGCGAGCGATTGAAGTCCAGGCGCTACCAACGGTAACTGATGTGATAGGGTAGACTGTCTGCGGTTAAAAATAGGAATCTCCACACCGATGAATTTTAAGCACGTGATTTATCAGCCTGACAACGATATTGTCACTATCAGCATTGACCGCCCTGACTGTCGAAATGCCGTTGACCCTGCGACAGCTCGCGAACTCAAGCAGGCATTTCTAAGGTTTGATGAAGATAAGCAGTTGAAAGTGGCTGTGTTCACCGGTACAAGAGGCACGTTCTGCGCGGGCGCTGACCTGAAGGCAGTCGCCGGCAACAGTCTAGACGTTAATGACGTTCAGTTGGGACCTATGGGGCCCAGCAGCTTGCTACTCAGCAAACCGGTGATAGCTGCCATTGAAGGTCACGCAGTTGCTGGTGGGCTTGAACTTGCTATGTGGTGCGACCTGCGGGTCGCCGCCCATGACGCTGTATTTGGCGTGTTCTGTCGACGCTGGGGCGTACCATTGGTTGATGGCGGCACCATTCGCCTAAGTCGCTCATTAGGGCACAGCCATGCGCTTGATTTAATTCTCACAGGTAGGCCTGTATCCGGAGACGAAGCGCAGCGAATGGGGCTGGCTAACAGATTGGTTGAACCTGGCACTGCTCTTGAGCACTCGCAACAATTGGCTGGACAAATTGCGGCGTTCCCCCAGCAATGCATGCGCGCAGACAGGCTCTCCTCATATCAACAGTGGGACAAGCCATTTGAACAAGCGTTCGTAGACGAATTCGAAGGCGGCCTTGAGGTAATTCGTAGTGGCGAAACCCTTGATGGCGCCTCCCGATTCGCGAGCGGTGCGGGACGCCATGGACAGTTCGATTGAGCCAACGGCGCACTGAAAATTAACGACTAATCCCAGGACGCAATTATCGATAGATTAGAAAAGAATAAATTTGATCTCTGGTCATCAATAGGTGTTGCTATTTTTATGGCGCTGGTGGGCTACGCCGTAATGGTGGCAGTACCGGTACTGAGCACTGCACTGGTGCAAAAAGCGGGCTTTACTGCCGAGCAAGTGGGTCGCATTTGGGGAGCAGATCTTGGCGGCCTGGCATTAGGTGCGGTTATTTCCGCATTTCTCGTCGCTAAAATAAACCGCTGGTATCTTGTTTGGTTTGGTGTGTTACTTTCTGTTGCCGCCAACCTCTTATGCATGGAATACAGCTCCTACCAGGCCTTGCTGTTACTGCGTGCAAGCGCTGGTGTTGGCAGCGGGATATTTACTGCCGTCGCTGTTGTAACTCTTGGAGGTACCAGTAAACCGGTAATCGCTTTCAATCTCGAGTTGGTTGGATTCGCATTTTCAACGGCACTTGAATTGCACTATTTACCCCAATTGGAAATGAACGAGATCTATTTGTTCTTCATAAGCTTAAGCGTGCTCTGTGCATTTCTTGTGATCTTTATCCCTCAAGGACCATCCACTAAAGCGGAACTCGCCGTACAAGAAGAGCAAGCCGATTACACTGAAAACTGGAACGTGCCACGAGCACTACCTCTAATATGCCTGCTCGCAATTTGCTTCACCTACATAAACATCGGCGGGTACTTCACCTACATTGAACTGGCGGCGCTGGAAGATGGCGTTGCCGAAGATTGGGTGGGCAGCGTACTGACCTGGTCATCGTTTCTGGGTATCGCCGGCTGCGCGATCGCTTTTTATGCCACACGGTTTGGCTTGTTTAAGCCGCTGATCTTGTCGCTTGTAGCCCTAGTATGCATCGTTGCAATGCTGAGCGCTGGTGTCAATGACATCAATGTTTTCATCAGTCTGTTTGGATTTATGACTATCTGGACATTTGCCGACGTGTATCAAGCATCAATTTTAGCGCACATGGATCGCAGTGGTTCTCTGGTAGCACTAATACCCAGCGTGCAAGGTTTTGGTCAATTCGTTGGCCCGAACATTGCCGCATCTATTGTTGGCGCAGGATTGGGTTACGGACTGATGTTTGCCGTTAGTGCAACGATGGCGGCTGTGGCCATGGCGTTGTACATTGGCATCGCAAGTTACATTCGACGGCATTAGCCGAGCTGGAGCACTGTTACAGCCATCGCCGAGAATGGACCGTATTTGAGGGGTATAGGATGAAAACCGACCTGAAGAGCAAGGTGTGATCGACTATGGGACCTCACTCGGAAGTGGAAAAATCACGTCGTCTAAGCCGCCGTATTCTTGGAAAACGCTCTATCTGAACTAAACTTGAGTTATCAGTAAGTAGTCTGTAAATAGCGCTCAAGTGAATGAGTGTAAATTCACCGATTTATCTGCTCAGTAGAATGCAAAGCGACTCAGTTGTAATAATCTCATATTATGATCGTCGGCCTATATCAAATCTTATTGGCTTACTCAACAGTATGCGTTCGTTTGATGCAGGCGTTTCTTATGACACCTGCATCGTTGTGAATAGAACGAGTGATAAGAAAATAGCTCTGGGCTCCCAATTTAACTCGCTTAAAGTTCTTTACCGTCACAATGTCGGAATGAACATCGGTGCCTGGAATCATGGCTGGCGTTCATGCATCGGCTACGAGAACGTACTGTTTTTACAAGACGATTGTTACATTGCAAAAGATGGCTGGTTGCAGACAATCAACGAAAAGTTGTCGTGCGCTGAGATTGGCTTGATAGGTGAAGCTGCCAATACCGGATGGGATATACCGTGGTCTGAGCTAAGAGTCCGCGAGGCAAACCTGGGCTTGCCAGAACACACTCTCGATGGTAAATCGGCAAATCGTGTAGATGTTTATCTGGATTTTTTAAGTCGCAATGAGATTCTTTCTGGCGACACCGGATATCACATGCGTTCACTGGTATGGGCAAGCAAAACGACAACGCTGAAGAAAATCGGCGGTTTCCCACAAGGACGCAATTACGGAGAATGCGTTGCGGCCGAAATAGCGGTTACAAAACAGATCCAGGAGCTGGGGCTAAAAGTTGAGAATGTCTCAGGCTCGGATTTTTCCTACATCCGCCACCTTGAATGGAATCAGGATTATCCTGGCGGCCCGTTTAGCAAGAATCCAGTCGTAGCCCACCAACTGGATAAGCTCAGAAAAGAGAATGCTCGGTTGACAGAACAGCTCGAAAGCAGACGCAAACCAGTGAGCAAATTTGTGAAAAGACTAGTGCGTCAAACTGAAAGCTAGCTTCCTATCTATACCGCGGAAAGCGCTTTAGCGTGAAGGCTTTGACCTACTTTATTAGCTGGCCAGTATTCATCAGAAGACTCTATGCTGCTAATTTGGCTAATGCCATCAAGTAGCTGAAACGCATCGAGCTTCTCGACTGGAATTGCAATAACGTTCAGAGAACAATTCTCACTTTCAACGCTGCTTAGCGACGAAGGCGTAGTTCTGTTCACTAGCGGCGAGTGCCAATACAGTGAGTACTCGAATTCAAACAGCAGCGAAAGAATAGCTTTGGATTTTTCGCTAACATTGCACTCAAAGTATAAAAACGGGCGCTGCAATTCCAGTGTTTTCTTAGCCCCCTTCAGTATCTCCAACTCAGCACCTTCACAGTCGATCTTAATCAAACTGACCTGAAAACCAGAGGCCCAACTATCCAAAGTTTCAACCGGGGCCGCATGAAGGCTTGTCTGTCCTGGAACGGCCCTGGCGCCTCCGCTAGAGCCAAGCCAAAGCGGATCAACCAGCTCTATCTCTATATTTGCATCTGCTTTCGACCAAAGCAATGATCTGATTGGCATCGCATTATGAACATTGTTAATTGCAAGATTCGCGCAAAGTCTTTTGAAAACCGAGTCTTGTGGCTCAAAAGACAATATGCGGCGGTCAGTGGACATGTGCTTGGATCCGGCCACAGAGCAATAACCCAGGTTTGCTCCGATATCAAAAAAGTCTCCGTCAGTGGCTTCCAACAGCCTGCCCATAACAACCTGCTCGTCTGGGCTCCAGCACTTGTTACTAATTATTTTGGCGTCCAGGGTAATGTCATTTTTATTGAGCAACAATGGTCCAATATCAGTTTCATACAGCTTGTACAAGCTACTGTATTCCTGCCGGCTCGGCACGTCAGGAGCAATCAAGGTGCCCACTATTTCCTTACTGCCTTCTCGACGCAAGGATATTACCGCCCCCCAACTGAGTTTTCTATCCATTACCACGCGAAAGCCACATACACCCTGCCCACCAAACACAGACGCCACGTCTGGCCTGTATAATTCCGGAACAACAGTGCCAGCAGGTTCGTCATTAATAAACAAATCAAGCGGCAGCGTCTCATCTGGCGCCTCAGTGTTTATTGCCCAGCCTTCAACCGTATTTTGATCAAAAACTCTTAGCCCTGTTTTAATCATTGGCGGCCTCCAGGACGCGCTCATTCTGTAACTCATCGATAACGCTGAGCAACACGCGAATGTACTCAACCCCTTCTTCGGAATGCTGGCCATTGCTCAACGCAATACTTGGGGTGCGCATCAACTCTTCTTTAAACCCTGCGAGTTTGGGATGGTCAAAACAACCTGCTGGTGGAACTATTGATGCTTTCAAGTTGTGGTCCAGAGTCTTTAGTGCGCTGGTATCAAGATGTTGGGTTCTCTCACCCAGTCTTTTAATCACTTTGAGTCTTTCAAGCGGACTAAAGTCGGTTGCTAACATCGATGTGATAGAAGACGCACCAAAAGATAACGATGCATTTATTGTCGGATAGTCGTTGGTTGCCAGGCCATCTACATCGAGCATTGCTTTGAATGCGTTCGTAACCAAATTGTGCTTAAGCGCTTTGAAATCAAGCGCCTGCACTGCATCATCTCCAAAAGCACTGGAAAAGTTATTAATAATCTCGGAGTAATTGAGCTTAACTACCTGATTCATTGCATCAAAAAACAGGAAGCCCGGAACAAAATTGCTCTGATATCTGACTTGTGAAGAAAACCACTCTGCATAATTTCTAAACGTTAGAAACACGGTAACCGGCGCAAAGCAAAGTGTATTAAATTTGCTGAGAAGTTCCGCATTTACATCACAAAACTCTTCACCACTAAGGAATATTTTTTCGCAGCCAAGCTCATCCGCCTTTCTCTCTATTTCAGTTAACCTCTCTACTACCTTTTCCTCACGCCCGTTCTTTAGGTCGAACGCGACGCTGGAATGTTGATCGGGATAGAGATTGCATCCTTCTGGAAATAGAACGCCTCTTTTAACGAGCTCGTCTCTACTCTCCGATGCCGCAATCTGAACGGAGGTTGTGCCGGTCCTGTGCAGACCGGCATGAAGTATTATTCTTTTCATAGTCTTCTCACACGTGCACCACGATTCTCTACGTTAGCCAGCTAAGGACAATTTCTAGATAGCTTCGTCGAAAAATTTCTTATTAATATCACTCTGGGAATCAGCGGTCGCACTTGAAGCGATAGCGAGGTACTCCTCAAATATTACCTGAGCGTCTAGGTTGTTGAATGTTTTGCCGCGTTTTTTGCGCTTCGTTGAACTCTTCAAAACCTCAAGCATCAATTTGCTGGCATGTGTTATGTCCGGATCACCCCAAAGACTGCCTTTTTGATAGGGCCCAATATTTTTTTCCAAAGGAATTACGTTAGTATCACATAAAAGACAATTGCTCTTGTCTGTAAACTCCATGTTACCGGAATACGCCGACGCTATAGTAGGTTTGCCCAAGGCCATTGCCTCTGCAATTGTCAATCCAAACCCTTCAGATCTGTGCAAGGAAACGTAAGAATCAACAGATGCCATCAAAGAATTGCATTCCTCTCTGCTAAGTGTTTCTTCGAACCAAACTACATTTTTGTTTTTCGAAATTGACTTAAGTTGCTGATACTCAATATCGCCGATCATTGGTGTACTCACTTTGATTAAAAGGCATACATCCTGACGATCGCCAAAGGCAAGATCAAAGGCTCTCAGTACAGCCTGTGGGTTCTTTCGTTCAACGAAGCTCTTCTGGTCGAAGAAGAAAGAAAAGATGAACACATCATCGGGTAACCCGAAGCGAGCACGTGTTGGTTTTGCCTGCCGCAGTGCATGCATATCAAGTGAACACGGAACTACCTTAACGGGTCGATTGATGGCTGTCTCTATGGCTGCAGCGGCATATTGTGACGAAGACCAGATGTCGTCAAAATAGTCAGCATGTTCAACCCATTTGTTGGGAAATGTTTCCGTTTCCCACAGCCAGTAAGCAATTTTTCGCCCGGTTAATTGCTCTAACGTTATGGTCTGTTTGACGTTTTCGACTGAATCTGCATTGGCAACAATAATGGACTCTTGCGCGAGCAAGTTAATTTGTCCGAATAGATTTCCGTTATCCGGTACATCCAGCATTGCTTCGCTACAGAAAACGCTGGGTAGAATGATACTCTGCACATTTTGTTTACCGGCATCCAGTATTCGATGCATAGATCGCCCTGCTTCGCCCATCCCGGTTGAGGCATCGAAGTATCCAACCAGGTTGACGGTGCTTCGATACTTGTCAAACAGCTCAATGTCCTGTCTCGCGTAATCAAGCCACTCATGATCGATATGAGTCGCTAGACCGTCGGCCGACAGCAAATGCTCGAGGAGTTGCAGGAATTCACTTTTATCCACCAATGCGTCTGGGTACTTTCTATTAAGCACAACACTGCCGGAGTAGTAGCGAGCAATATGCTGAACCGGCGTAATATCAGCTTCATTGAGCAACCAATCAGCAAGCTCAGCCTCGCAGAAATCAATACCCGCCAACTGACACACACCTGCGATCTTGGCTGAGGAAAAAACGGAGGGTAGCGTTCCCAATTGCTCTCTGATCCATCCGTTATGAAGCAGATTCGCCTTCTTCAATGTTTGCTGGTTATTCAGCGCCCAAACATAGAAGTACTCTACCTCATCTTCTGTGACATTTTTTAGTCTATCCAGTGCGTTCAGTGCCCAGCGCCTGAAGTCGCGGATTCCACTATCGCTGCTAATGTTTCGAAAAACACTCTGTAAGTCTGGGCTGCCAAAAAAAACATGCAGCATTTTTACAACGCCCGCTCTGGCCGACGTAAATGCCTTGATCACTTCATCATTTATTTCATCGTACTCATTACCACCATGCACCTCTAGCCAATGAGTAAACTCATTAAGCCCATTGGAACTTGTAAACGCTTCCGGATAGACATCCATAAGATCCACTCGGGATCGATAGACATCTGCAACGGCTATTACTGGGTTTTTCATCGTTAACCTTGGCAGCCACACAAGCAATCCATCCAGGCCAAGTTCAGAAGGGCCACTATTGGTGATCCAATTGATCATTCCTCGATCATTCTTGTTGAGACAAGCATTGGGAAATGCATTGGCTACGTCCTTCCTGCAGAACACTATCCCGTCGATTATTGGCGCTACCTCGGTTCCGAACAGATTTCTGTTTGGCGTCATCAGGAATTCACAGAACGCGTCTGGTTCATGCTCTGGAGAAGGGAAACTTATGTGCTTATCGAGGCACTCTCTGACAACATAATGAATCGGATCAGACAACTGAACACCATTCGCCAACTTTTTGAATGCAAATGGCCAGTTTTTGGTTTCTACCAGATCTTCAGCAAACAAGCGCTCAGAATACTTGTCGAAAACAGCGGCCAGTGCCTGAGAGTCTCTAATCGTGTGTCGGTTCTGGTGCTTGGACAGTACAGCAGGGTTTCTGGGATCAAAGCCACTAAAGTGGAAGAACGCCAGAGGCTCCCCGTCCACGAAGTATTGATCACCCGATACACTTAGATGACGTTCGTGCAAGTTCCAGTAGGCAATATTGTATTGTGGCGCATGCAGTATATGGACGTTTTGGAAGTATGTTGGGACCAGGTCAATCCATTTCTGGTCGGTGAAGAGGCCACGAGGTACGTCTACAACGCAATTCAAATACAGTCGTGACGCCCACCACTTCAGCAACTTGATGGCTTCAGGCCCATTTCTGAGGCCTATAAACCCCAGGTTGTAGGTTCCACTCTGCAATATAGATAACTCACTGGGACTATTCGCGTCATCAAATGGCTCACGCATATGCGGCGTCAGAACGACATCTGCGTTATCCAGGCCATTCCAGACGCCGGATAAACGATCAAATATCATGATATCCGGGTCTATATAAGTGAGCTTCTCAAAGCCAAATTCCTGAAACAGGTATCGCAACGCGAAAGGTTTTACTGCCGTATTCAATTCAAGAATATTGTACTGGTAGGGAAAAACGTCTGGAAAAGGAAGGTCAATGTCGCCGAGTTCAAGAAGTGTAAAGTTCTCATCCTCGGCATCAATGTAACCATCGTTTCGATCCACCAGCAGAACGAAGAAGCTAGCACCAGGATGATTCTCCAGAAACGAATTACAAAGCACTCTGGCGCACGCCAAGTAATTCTTCGAGACAATTGTTAAACACGCTATGTCTTTGTTATCCATCATCAGTTCTTCCACTATTCCTTATTGTGTATTGTTACGTTTGATCCAGGCCGACTAACCTTTTGACGTAGCCCGAGTTAGATTCACAGAGCACTTTTGGATCATCCTGCAAGTTCCAGTCTTCGTACCCCATGCGTTGCAACACTGGCTCATACAAAGGTCGTAGTTGTTGAATGTCGTGCTCTGTGAAATAGGTTTTCCAATTATCGTACGCAGCCGTTCTTAAGGTACGCGAGAGGTTGCCTACGTCCCTGTCGTCGCCGATTTGAAAACCCAGATACTGCTGAAGGTGGTCGAGATCGCCTTTCATAAAATCTTCGTAGCGAATTACGAAGGACTGCGCCTGATTAACTTTGAGTACCTCAAGGTAATTACTATGCTCTATCGGATGCATTATCTGATTGAACATTCGGGTCTCAAAAAGATCGTCAAAGATCAAAACCATATCCAGAAACGAATACGAACCCGGGTTTGTTTCTTTCTGTTCAAGGGCATCTAGCCACTGCCTGGTCTTCCCCAAGTCAAAACCGTTTGCATCTACCCATGGTTTTATGATGTAAAGCAGCCGTGATATGTGCTCATCACGAGGATCTCGTACGATGTTTACAACTCGATCGAACTTCACCGGTGACTCGTTGTGCAGCAATCCATTTCGACACCTTGGAGTGCTATTCCAATGCTCGAATATGATTTTGACAATGTGATTTTCCGATGTCGGAAAGTTTTGCTGATCGTAGAAGTAGCCAATATTTTTTGGCTCTAGGCAGTAATTGCTGGTACCTGGCAAAGAGTTTTCTATTGTTTTAGAGATAACAGTCGTGCCTGTTTTCGCCCGGCCCATTATTAGAATATTCACTGAGCCTCCACTATCGAAAAATCTTCATGACTCAGAGACAAATTCGGATTGTAGTAGGGATCATTTTCCAGCTCGCGGTGCCAAGTAGCTCTCATCCAGTCAGCTTCTTTATTGAATCTGCGCACCTTTTCCGGCGTGTCTTCTTTACCTCGAGATAAAGATTCATGATGATAAAGTTCGGCATACGGCGTCCAGACATTGAGATAGCCTGCCGCTCTCACACGAAGACAAAAATCGACATCATTGAAGGCGATTTTTAGTTCGTTCTCCTCCAGACCATTTACTTGTTCATACACGGATTTTCTTACCAGCATACAGGCGCCAGTAACGGCAGATAAATTTTGCGCGAGAGCGAGTCTGGAGAAATAGCCATGGTGTTCTTTTGGAAAATACTTGTGAGAATGACCCGCTACACCACCAATACCCAAAATTACCCCAGCATGCTGAATTTTGTTCTCGGCGTAATACAGTTTTGCGCCAATACAGCCGCTCTCCGGGCGTAATGCCAGTGATACCATTTCTGTTAGCCAATTCTCATTTATAACTTCGATATCATTATTTATAAAACCAACGATTTCCGCGTCTGTTTGTGCAACCGCGAAGTTGTTAATAGCAGAATAATTAAATGGCTTGTTGTACCTGAGAACGCGAATGTTGTCGTATGAATTCAGGCTGACGAAATACGCCACGGCGTCAGCTTCTGTAGATTCATTATCTATCAGCAGAATTTCGTAATTCTGATACTCCGTTTTATGAAGTATGCTATTGATTGCCTGTTCAGTAATCGCTTTTTGATTTCGAGTAGGAATGATCAGGCAGACCTTAGGCGGTTTTTCAGGAAGAGGATAGCGAACTCTGTATGCATTTGGCACGTCGGCAGGAACAACTCTGCAGCCCGGCACACTCAGATCCAGAAACTCTTGAACCGCACGCAGACCGGCTTGGCTAGCATAAGTTTTCTGGTCGCTTGCCAGTGACGTGGACCCTTGTATCGCTCGCCAATGGTAGAGCACTTCTGGAACGTGCCGAATCTGATCGGGACGCAGCTTGGCAGTACAGCGCAGGGTTAGGTCATGGTCCTGACTTCCTTCGAACCCCTTCCTGAAGCCACCGCATTCCTGGGCTAGCTCGCGACTAATGACCGAAAGATGACATATGTAGTTTTGTGCAAGCAGTAGCTGAGGATTCCAGTCCGATTTGAAGTGAGGCTCATAACGATCACCATGCTCGTTAATCTTGTCCTCATCTGAGTAGAAAAATTTTGCATCCGGGTACCGATTGATTTCTTTGGCCATTCTTGCCAATGCTCGCACTGGGAGCAAGTCGTCATGATCCAGAAGTGCTATGAATTCGCCACTGGCAGCGTCAAGCCCGGTTTGAGAGGCTTCGGAAATGTGACCGTTCTCCAGCCTCGATATACTGATAATCCGTTCATCCGACGCTCCAAAGCGAGCCAGCAACTCGTTTGCCTCTGTTGTGGTCGACTTATCGTTTACCAGAATCAACTGCCAGTTTTGATAACTTTGAGACAGCACAGACTCAATGCCGTCGATCAGGCAATGAATGGGAGGGTTGTAGATCGGAAGAATAATGGATATCAAAGGCCCATCGACTGGAAGCCGTGCAGTCTTATGATGCTGTTCTATCTTTGCTATCCAGCGCTGGTATCGTTGCTGTGGGGTCGGAGTCTCAGGGGGTTCTTTGGATACGGATAATTTGCGCCTTCCGGAATCATCATTGGCCGCCACCAATGATGGCTTTAAACCAGAGGAAGCCACTCGCTTGATGCCTATCCCCAGCATATTCGATAGACCATTACCTAATTTCTGCTGAAATTCTATCCACGCCAACATTCGCTTGACATATTCAAGACTGCTGCGGCCACTGGTGACGTCGACTCCCGCTGGAGTACGATCATTTTTGGTGTGATCATTCATGCGCTGTCTCAAGCAGCAGCCATGTCATATTCCTCAAGAACCGCTGATGGCGCTCCTTGGCGAACAACATGGCCATCTTCGATCCAGACCACTTGATTGCACACGCGTTTCAGAAATTCAACTTCGTGTGACACTATGATGGCTGTGGTGTCTTCACGAATCATTGTGCGCAGAGATTCACTCGATTTCTTACGAAAATCACGGTCTCCCACTCCCAATGCTTCGTCAATGAGTAAAAGGTCTGGGTCGGAATGCAACGATATTGAGAACGCCAGACGTGACTGCATTCCAGAAGAATAACTGGCGACCTGGTCGTTGATTGCGTTACCGATATCTGCGTAGTCAATAATTTCTGTTAGCTTGTCGCCTACCCTTTGCTCATTCATGCCAAGCAGAAGGCCAGTCAAATAGATATTTTCTTTGCCAGTCATGAAGGGAACGAAACCGGAGTTTACGCCTATAAAGGTTGAGCGCAATTCTGGCTTCCGCCAGATCGTACCGGCATCTGGCTTCAAAATACCGGCGATCATCTTAAGCAAGGAAGTTTTTCCCACACCATTCCTGCCGATAATGCCGACGTTTTCGCCTGAAACAATATTGAGATTGAGATCCTGAATGACCGCTTTTTTTCTACGACTAAATAATGATCGACTTGCAGGATACGATAACGAAACCCCGTCGATAGAAACAATTTTCACAGCAAAACTCGTTTTGGAATATCAGTGGCTAAGCTACTCGAAGCAATTGCTATGCCAACTAGCAGCATCAGCGACAGCAGGAACACCGCGCTGAGTTCTATAACGGGCAAGCTACCCTGGGACTCTCCCATCAGAACAAACCTCACACCTTCAATAATATGAACGAAAGGATTGAACTGCAGAGCTGCGCGTAATTCTTCACTCACGCCATCAATAGGAAAAATAACGCCGGAAATGAACATTAACAGCATCAGAGCCTGAGAAATCGGCACTCTGAGATCCGGTATATAAGCGACGAGGAACGCCACCAGCAAAGAGAAGGCCAGCACACAGCTTAAGGTGCACACAATCCAGAACAGTAAGGATTGAATTCCCGCGAATTTTAGTTGACCCGACAACTGCAATAGCGCGCATACGAACACCAGAATCACCAAGTACTTAAGTATCTGCGTTACGAGAGAAGATAGCGTAAAAATGGCTGGATTAATCGAGAAGTGACCAATTATCCTCTTTTTTGTGACAATCGAGTTTGTGGCGAGATTTATACTGGTCGCTAACCAACGCCATGTTGTAACACCAACGATAAGAAAGTAAATATATTGTTCGTCGTCGGAGCGAAAATGTGAGAACGCTATATAGAACACGGCGACGTACATCAAGGGCTCGGCAAGCCACCAGAAAAAGCCAAGGAAGTAACGATTGATGTCCGATTTGAAATCGGCGACAACCAGATATTTAAGCAATGAGGGATAGCTTACCCGCGACAAGGTGACATCCTGTGCATTTGTTGTGAGTCTCTCAAGATTAGTCAAAACTCAACAGTTTCCAAGCTCAAGCTGGTATGCATTTGCTGTTAAGGCTGTTAAGCTTTTTTTAGATCACGTAGCAGCCAATCAGAAGTCAAGAATTTGTCGAACGTCAGTTTACTGGCACCGATAAATGACAGTCGCGAGGCGCAGGACTCTTCCAGTAACGCCGGCTGTAGTGAGTAACCCCATAAGGAATCCACAGTGAAAATACTCGCTTTTGGCGCCAGCAATAGCACCAGATCAATCAATCACCTGCTTGCCACTTACGCTGCAAGCTTGATCGATGATGCTGACGTAACATCATTAGATTTAAATGAATTTGAGATGCCTATTTTCAGCGTCGAACGTGAGGCCGAGTTGGGTCATCAGGAATTGGCCAAGCAATTTCTTCAGAACATTGCGGATGCGGACGGCCTGATCATCTCCCTGGCAGAACACAACGGGAGTTACTCAGTGGCGTTTAAGAATGTATTCGATTGGGCGTCGCGCATAGACAGCAAGGTATACCAAAACAAACCCGTGTTGTTTCTTTCAACCTCACCGGGTTCGCGTGGTGGCGCAAACGTTATGAGCACAGTGCTTTCAACAGCGTCGCACTTTGGTGCAGAGATAGTAGCGAGTTTGTCGGTGCCCAGTTTTTACGAAAATTTTGATGTGGACAATATGCGAGCTGCCAGCGAAGAAATCAGAGTCGCTATCGATAGCGCTGCGCAACAATTGGCCGAACGCCTAAAAGAATAGTACGCAGCGTTAGACCGCCACAACATCCACCTGAGTATCGTTGTAACAAGCGCCCTCTCCCATATCTGCCTTACTGCCAGGTATAAGCGCATTGATGCTTAGATAAGATTCACTATCGGCACGCCACGCCCCTTTCGGCACATACAGAAGCCCGGGTTTAACCGCATCCGACACGGTCAGCTGCAAAACGACTTCAGCTTGCTCGTTCACCAGTTTTACTTTCTGCTTATCAGCGAGGTGTTTTCTACTGACGTCGTGCGGATGCATCTCAACGCAATACGGCGTTTTGTTGGCCACCGTACCCCCGAAGGTCGAATTTGTGCGCTTATCTGAACTGGGACTTACTAAAGTAAATTCTCTCCTATGCCTTAAATCCTGGTAGGTCGGCAACACCAGGCCACCGCGCTTACCTTCTTGCGCATCGAATAATTGAGCTTTGCCAGTGGGTGTATCCGGAGTAAGATCTCGAAAAACTGAGGCGCTATCTGATGCCGCGCTACGATCAATCGTATCGCCAACATCAATTAAATCAGGTACCGCAGCCTCAAGCATCTCAGCATCACTTTCCTTAAAGGCAGGTTCATCAAAGCCAAGCACTGCCGCCAGCTCTCGAAATACCTGGGTGTTTGGCCGGCTTTCTCCGACCGGTGGAATCACCGGTTCGGTGCGCTGCAGATACGCGTGACCATACGCCTTGTACAGATCACCGTATTCCATGGAACTGCAGGCCGGCAACACGACATCTGCGTACTGCATTGTATCGGTCATATTCACATCAAAGCCAACCACGAACAGATCGTCTCGCTCAAGCGCTTCAATAAGAAGTTTTTGCCGCGGATGAACTGCCACTGCGTTGTGGTTAAAAACAAACAGGCTTTTAATGGGAACTTCCAAATCGTCTTCTACAATATGCCGCCCCACATCAAGAATGTTGATCTGCCGCACGGGCTGGGCTCTCAACTCCGGGCAACTGAGTTTGCTTCTGTCCACATTGAAGTAGGCCGACGGGTCGCATATACCGGCGCCCCTGGGACCAAAATTACCGGTGAGCAAAGGTAAGGCCATTGCCGCGCGAATGCTTGAGCCACCATTGCGTGTGCGCTCCAAACCTACACCCATGGTCATAGAGGCGGGCTTTTGGTTTGCCCACAACTGCGCCAGCTCCTGAATTTGCTGTTCAGGCAGACCGCAAATTTGCGCCGCTTTCGCGACATCCCAGTGACTCGCCTCGGCCAGAAACGCGTCGGCACCACTGGTATTAGCATCGATAAAGGCCTGGTCAAGACCACCATTAGATTGCAGCAAGTTGGCAACTGCATAGGCCAGAACTACATCAGTGCCCGGGTTTAACTGTACAAACAAGTCGGCCTCTTCGGCTATTCGCGTGCGCTTGGGGTCAATCACTACAAGCTTGGCTCCGGATTTTCTGGCTTTTCTAATTATCCTTATCAGGTGCAAGTGCCCGATCGTAATGTTGTTAGCCCATATTACGATCAGCTTTGAATGTTCTATTTCGGCAAAATCGATGCCGCCAACATCCCCCAATACCGACGTCCATGCGGCGGTGGTTGTTGCGGTACAGAGCGGCGTACGGTTGATTATTGAAGCGCCCAGCCGTGCAAAAAAACGCTCATCCATGGAATGCCCGCTCAGCACGCCCATTGGGCCACCATAGTTCAATGGAAGAATAGCTTGCGCGCCATGCTCGGAAATTATTCTCTGAAAATTCTGCCTGATTTCCTGATAAGCCCTTTCCCAAGACACCGCTTCAAATTGCCCGCTGCCCTTGTCACCCGATCTCAACAGAGGCTGCATCAGGCGTTTATCCCCATGTACCCACTCAACCATCCCATTGGTCACCTTAGCGCATAGCTTTCCGGCGGTGAACGGATTCTTGTTTGATCCGCGCACCCGAACAATTTGCTCGTCTTTAATATCTACTTGCAATGAACACGTGTCCGCACAATCTAGTGGGCAAACCGTGTCGGCAGTTCTTGTCACTTCAGAATTCATTGGGCGCTCCATGTGGACTAAAGGGCCGAGCTTACGATACCACCGTTTTAGACCGCATCCAATTTGCAACGATGAAGATATTTGTCACCCCGAAGTGCCGGCGCTTGGAATACAATGACGAACGTAGCAAGCAGTACACCTTATAGCAATGAACGATTCCATCAGCGCCTCTAACTCACAATTAAGCAAATTCCTCGCTAAGCACCAATTACCTGATGCTTTCCGAGTAATTGCGAGAGACTACTACCTGCCACTTGCCAATGAGCTACCGGCGCTTGGCGAGCGGGCCAGACCTTTTTTACTCGGTATCAATGGCGCACAAGGCACCGGTAAGTCAACCCTGGCGGATTTTCTTAGCTTTACGGCCAGCTCATTATATGGCTGGAATGTGGCGGTGTTGTCGATCGATGACTTCTACCATACGTGTGAGCAGCGTGCCTTGCTAGCTGCGACAGTTCACCCGCTATTGCGAACGCGAGGTGTTCCGGGCACACACGACATGGGTATGCTCGCGGCCTGCCTTGCTGAACTACGATCCGCGCAACAAGGTGATTCAGTAGCTTTGCCTCGCTTCGATAAAGCCAGGGACGACCGAGCGAACCGGTCAGACTGGCCCGAGATAGCGGGTTCCGTTGACATGATTATTCTTGAAGGTTGGTGTGTTGGCACCGATCCGCAAAGCCAACAGGAGCTCAAACAAGCCGCTAATGCGCTGGAAGAGCATGAAGATACGCAGGGCTTGTGGCGAACCTATGCGAATGATCAATTAAAGGGTTCATACGCCGATGTGTTTGCGCAAATCGATGCATTGGTGTTTTTGCAAGCGCCAGGTTTTGAGGCAATTCAACGTTGGAGGACTGAGCAAGAGCAAAAGCTCGCTGCTACTGCACCGCAAGACACATCGGGGCTGATGTCAGATCAGGAGATTGTTCGATTCATTCAGTTTTATGAACGATTAACGCGAGCGAACCTGGCATGTCTTCCCAACCGCGCTGACATAGTGTTCCATCTAAATGAAGACCACGAGGTGACACATCGAACGGGTTTGCAAATTCCTTAGCGCACTGAGGCTGACGTTACGCTGAGCCACTCAACTCCCGCTTCAGCTCTTCCTTGTTCACCTGATTCTTATCACTTTGAACCAATGGCAACGACTTCTTGTACACAACCCTGGCCGGCAGCATGTACGAAGCCAGATGCGACTTCAGCTCAAACAGTATCTCTTTCTCACTAAGCTCGCTAGGTGCGGAATACACGAGCACAATTTCTTCTTCTATCGCTTCATTCTCAATGCCTAAAACGGCGCACTGTGATATTTGTGGTAAGTTATCGCGAACCACAGATTCCACTTCGAACGGCGAAACGCGAAACCCCCTGGTCTTTATCATGTCGTCTCGGCGCGACACGAAGTAAAAATAGCCTTCCTCGTCTTTATACACGTAGTCACCACTGGCTACTACAATTTCGTCGCAGAGCTGACCTTCAAGACTAACCACGTCTTTCAATATGTTAACTGACTTGAAACGTTCCGCATTCTGCTCAGGTGCATTCCAAAAACCGCGATAAATATAGCTGCCGCGATGGATCAACTCGCCAACTTCTCTAGGGGCACATTCCCTGCCGTCCTCATTAAGTACATAAAGTTCTACATCAGGGATAGGTTTGCCTATCGAGTTTGGTCTGATTTTAACTTGCGAAGGATCCAAATAGGTTGAACGAAATGCCTCAGTGAGACCGTGCATGGAATAAAAATCAGCGTTTCTGAAGGTTCGCTTGCAGTCATCAATCATTCTCGACGTCACGTTCCCACCAGAAGATGTAATTGTTTTGACGCTATCAAAAAGCTCTGCGCTGGGAATTCGCTGCGCGTCATCTTCAAACATTTGCGCAATATTAACTGGCATCAGCGGTATGACGGTCACTTTGTCATCAATCAAATGATTGAAAAAATCATCGGCCAGAATAAAACGATGCAAGGCAAGAGTAGCCTTTTTATATAGGGTGCAGAAAATCTGATTGAGGCCATAATCAAGATTAAAAATCAGAATGCCGGATATTACATCATCATTTTGTAAATCAAGGTACTGAGAGACAACCCGCGCCGAATCAATTAGATTGCGATGGGATATAACAATACCTTTAGGTTGCCCTGTCAGGCCAAAGGAATAGGTAATAACGGCATTGTTATGACCATTGATGTCACAGTCATAAGGAGTGTTGTAGTACTTATATATCTCGTCAAAAGACGCCACATCTTTGGCAGACGTTTCATAAGAAATTGTATAGCCGCTAAATTCTATTTCCTCAATGCTCTCTAGTTTAATCCTGTCTGTAATGATGCAGCGAATATCACAGTCATTGATGATATATTCAACCTGCTCTGGTTTTAGCAATCTGGTCAGTGGTACCAACACGTAATTTGTAGACAAAATAGCGAGTATCGCGATTACCTGGTCTATGCCTTTACTTGAATAAACACCTATTCTGGAATTATCGGGTAGGTCCAGCTCACTGAGATAGCAAGCAACCTGATTCACCTTGGTAAAAAGCTCGCCGTAGCTTATTTGCTTGTCATCACCTATGACCGCCACTTTTTCGCTGTCTGCGTCAACAGCGTCCTCCAACAAAGTTCGAATGCAGTTTATTGACATACGTCATCTCCCCGGGCGCCCAGCGTCCAGATATCATAGTCGGTATCCAGTATTGTGACTGGCTTGTGGTCAGAGTTAAGAATTTTTCGGTAGAAGAACAGTGTGATCTCTTCGATTTCATCGGTACTCAACATCTTTGTAATTCCACCGGTGAATACGATCGAGTTTAGCGACAGCAATCTAAGCTTAACGTACGACTCTCCGTATTTGGAAATTTTGTACAACACTAAAAATATAGCAAGTTGCATGAGTATTTTAGTTGCTTTGTCACTCTGCTCATTGAAAATATTTTCTGTGACTTTCAGATAGCTAAGCAGTTCGTACACAAACTCATTGGCCTGCGCTGCCAATATCAGTGATTGCCTGGACCGATAAACACCGAGCCGTTTGAATACCAATCGATCGTACTCATTCTCAGTGACCATATTGTCTTCAACGAGATCTTTGGAGTAGTGTATATCAGTAGTGGCCCCACCGATGTCGAGCAAAATAAACGGGTTGGCGACGGAGAACTTGGAGTCAATAACAGGTAAGGCTCTATTCACAATGTACGGCGTAGAATAAATTTGATTTGTCGTGATTTGGTAAAGGCTTTTTATGTCCTCCTTACCCTCAATATCCTGCTGGTACAGATTCACCAAGTAGTCTTTTAGGTGCTGCTCAACGATATGCAGGCGAGCATCCACTATATTGGGCAAAACTACTAAATTTTCGATCCGCTGCTGCAGCGCAGGCGCATCTTTTTCACTGCCTGCAAAAACGATGTTTGAGTATTGCAGCTCCGACAAATAATTGAACAAGCTCTCTGAAAATAATGAACCGTTTGAATCAATGCCTCCAACTACAATCACCACATCTATTTGGTCGCTAGGCAACGAATACTCGCCTATGTTCTGATACAGGATGGTATCAATGATGTTGATACCGGAATTGAAGGCGATGTTTGTTGCGTACTTCAATGAAAACGTATTGCTGACACCAATAATGAGTGTGCTCAATCCACCGTTAGCGGAAGAGCAGATAAAAACATTATCCTTGTCAAAGCCTGACACTGTTGAACCACACTTGTTCATCAGGTCATCAAGGATATCGGCGTTAAAGTCGCGAAAGTGCTGCTCAATTGAGTTAGCAGTGCTTACCTTGATGTAAGTACTGCCAACATCAATCAGGCAATGATCTTGCGCAGCATTCACCATTGCATGATCCCTATGTCATGAATGATATCGTTGACGATACCCTTTGTATCTTTGCTCAAATCGCACTGGCTACGCTCATACTCATAGCAACGATCTGAAATTGGCACCTTGCCTCTCTCCAGTATTCGAATATTTTTTTTCGCATCCCGAATAGTGATCATTTTATTCTGATTAATAATATGAGGTGAGAATGGCACATCGATAATCCCGTTTTTTATACAGTTAAATACCTTGCGCCACAGAGTATCGGCAGGGTCATTAAATACTGCGTCCATAATTGCTATGACTTCCAGAGTAAGAATTTCCTCCTCCTGCTCATCGATAACCGCTGGCAGGCCATTCAGAATTCGAAGGCAGTATTGAGTGTCCGCAACTGTTTTCGCATTCGCTTCTTTGGTTGGAATACCAGTTGCTTCTTCCCGGGTTTTCGTGATGATTTTATCGGCGCCAACCATCGAGGCAATCACAGTTGAGAGATTAATAAGCTGTTCAGCAAAATTCTGGTTTGTTGGAAACGCACCCATCCACTGGTGATAGACCAGATTGATGATGGCGTCTTCACAATTCATCTCCGCAGCGTATTTGGCCGCCATTTTTTTCAGCACAGTGCCCGTCACAATGTCTTGCAACATAGAGCCTTGCTGAGCAAACGATACGGAAAAGGACTTTACTCCTTCTTCCAATGACAACAGCATTTCTAGCAGTTGAATAACAATTGTTATAGATGGCGGTACTAGGGTTGCCGTGAGTGGGCCAAACGATTCGCGGTTGATTGGCTCATTTAATTCGGAGTAATTTGCACACACGCGCTCTACGTACTTCCAGTACAAAAACGCTTTATCGAGCGGAAAGTTTTTAGAGTATGGCAGCAGGTAGGTGATTGGCCCGCCCTCAATTTCAAAGATGCCTGACGCTATTGCTGTTTCGATCAGCAATCTTGCGTCTGGAGTGCCATGGCGCAAACTGACCGGCTTGTCAAAGTGAGTGATCATCTTTCGCGTGGTGCGATAGCCATGCGTGACTAGCGGGTAACCATTGAGCATGTCCTTATCATTCTCTTCGCTTAGACGCAGCATTTTTTTCGCGGTGCCGTAATCATTGAGTCGTGTGTTTGAGTCAATTGTCAGCGGCAACACGTCAACATTGGCGTCGACGAAGAACTCATACAGATCGTACTGCTGCTTATAGGTTGGAAAACCGCCGCGCGGTTGGACCAGCATTTTTTGCCGATTTTTGAAGTGGTGAGAGATGAACAGTTCTTTACTGGCCGAGCGCACAAACTCAGTGACTTCATCAAAATCAAATTGATCGACGAACTCATTGCTGAGAATTACTTCTCTTTCCTCCTGCAGCAAGCTCAATGCGCCGCCCTCTGATGGATAAACGCTTCAAGCAGATCAAGCCCAGTGTTCAGGTCAGTCTGATGACAGACCAGATCGAATCCGTATTTCTTATACCGCGCGATAATGTCTTCTGTATTGCCACTGCCTACAACCAGATTGCCACCAATCATCATGATCAGATTATCCAGGCCTTTGTATTTGCCTTTTAACAATTTTACTTCCCGCCCCCAGCCTTCCGCCTCGCCATTAAGAGAGGAGATCATTAGCACCTCAGCACCCGTCTCAACGGCCGCATCAAAGAATTCTTCTAGATGCGTATTAACACCCAGATTGAAGACCTCATAGCCTCTGGCCTGCAGCGAAAGGTCAATTAGCCGGTTGGCGACTACATGGATATCGTTTCCAACCACGCCTGTGACTACCTTCATAGGATTTGCGCTCAATATGTCCTGAGCCAAGCCCTCTTCCACAAAGATGAGAGGTCGGCAATAAAAGCAAGGATATCAAATGTTTATGCAAAGCTAGTCACTGCAATGCTAATATCCGGGTTCTTATTCAATGACCCAGAGCCGCAATGACTTTTTTTACTGCAGATATCTGTGACGAGCACTACGACAAGGTGTCTGTGCTGGGCGCAGGGTATAAGAATTATGGTGGCGCCGACAAGTGCCAAGGTGAAATCCTGACGCTAAAATTGGACAAAAATAACGCAGATCTGGTTGCCTTGCTCAGAGACCAGGATGGAACCGGGAAAATTGTCGTAGTGGACGTTGAGCAGGCCTACTTTGCCGTAGTCGGCGAAAACCTGATGAAGTTCGCTGCTAAGAATCACTACGCGGGCATTGTCGTCAATGGCTATGTTCGCGACACAGCCCAGATCGAAGACCTGCCTGTGGCACTGTTTGCGCTGGGTAAATGCCCGCGAAAGAGTATTCCCGTCACTAACGGCGAAATGAACACCTCGCTCAGCTTTGGAGGCGTGGTGTTCAATGCAGGAGATTATCTTTACGCAGATAAAGACGGCGTTATCGTTTGCGCAGAGAAAATAGGATAAAAGCCCTAACTATGCAGTACGGATGCGATCGACTGAGTCAGATAATCAACATTATCTGTGGAGATCGCCGCCACATTTACGCGACTGGAACCGACGATATAGATGCTGTAATCATCGATTAGCCGTTGAACCTGATCTGCATTGATTCCCAGAAACGAAAACATACCGTTTTGACCAGTGATAAAGCTGAAATCGCGAGCAACGCCTCGTGCACGAAGTTTTTCCACCAGCAGCTGACGCATATCACTAATACGGCTGCGCATGGTTGCCAATTCAACAAGCCACTGCTGCGTCAGCTCATCAGAGCTGAGAATAGTCTCTACTATGGCTGCACCGTGTGCAGGCGGCATTGAATAATTAACTCTGACAGTAGGCATCAAAACAGACGCCACACGATCGGCAGCATCTGCACCGCTGGCTATCACTGAGCAAGCGCCAATACGTTCGCGATACAGACCAAAATTCTTGGAGCATGAGCTGCAGTAAATCATTTCATCAACAACATCCGCTATTTGCCTAAGCCCATAGGCGTCTTCATCCAAACCACTTCCAAAACCCTGATAAGCCATGTCGACCACCGGCAGAAAACCAATATCCTTAGCAAGGTCTGCAATCTGTTGCCACTGATCTTTGTTTAAGTCCATGCCGCTTGGGTTATGGCAGCAGGCGTGAAGCAACACCGCATCGTTTTGAGGCACGCTTTTAAGCGCTTCCAGCATGCCCACGAAATCCAGACATTTATTCTCATAGTCGTAATACGGGTAAATTTTTACTTTTAAACCGGCCGCTGTAAAAACGCCCTGATGATTTGCCCATGTTGGGTTGCTCACCCAAATGGTGGCGCCGGGTCTGGCTTTGTTGATCAGCTCACCCGCAATACGCAAGGCCCCGGTTCCGCCTGGGGTGGACACAGTGCGAATACGATTCTGTTGAATTACCTTGTGTTCGCCCAGATTCAGTTCGGCTATCTTCTGATTGAACAGTGGAGAGCCTGCCGAACTAATGTAGGTTTTCGTCGCCTCGATTTCCAAGCGGTGTTGTTCGGCGGCTTTTACACAAGCAAGTATCGGCGTATTGCCTAGCTCGTCTTTGTAAATACCAGGCCCAAGGTCAATCTTTTGCGGATTATCGTCCGCCTTGAATTTGACCGACAAACCCAGAATAGGATCCGGTGGTTGCTGTTGAAGCTCAGAAAGCATGTGACAAACCTCTTACTGAAGTGATTCAAGCGCTTGATACACGGCCACTCTAAAATCTTCACGGAATGACCAGGGAGAACGCATTAACTGGATCATACCAATGGCAACAATATCTTCAACCGGGTCGACCCAAAACACAGTACCGGCAGCACCTCCCCAGTAGAACTCGCCTGCCGAACCCAACACGCCGTTGGCCGCGGGATCACTGACAATACCAAAGCCCAAGCCAAAGGTTTGACCAGGGAAAAATCGGCTCAAGGCATCCAGGCGGTCTCCCGCGCCAACGTTGCGTAGCTGGTCTGAGAGGTGGCTTTGAGTCATGTAGTTCAGCGTTTTTGGCCCGATAATACGCACGCCATTGAACTCGCCATTATTACGCAGCATCTCAGCAAACCGCATATAGTCAGCGGCAGTAGACACTAAGCCCCCACCTCCAGAAAACAAGGTGACATTCTGAAACTGAGTAACGGATTCACTGCCCATTGTTTGAACCGAGCGGCTTTCCATATCAAACTCATGATTTGGTAGGAAACGGTCAAGTTTTTTGTCGGGTACGGAGAAGAACGTATCGCTCATACCCAAGGGTTCGAATAATTGTTCCTGCAGGTATTGGGCAAGGCTTTGGCCGCTGATACGTTCGATAATAAGGCCTGTCACGTCCACAGCAACGCTGTAATTCCAACCAGCACCCGGCTGAAACTTCAGTGGCAGTTCGGCCAGCTTACCGAGGAATTCACTGGGGCTTTTGGAACGAAGTATGTCACTTTCGCGATAGAGCACATCTACCGGATCTTCAGGGACGAAACCGTAAGAAAAGCCCGCCGTATGAGTGAGTAACTGGTGCATAGTAATCACAGACTGAGCAGGCTCCATTGAGCCGTCGGACGTCATTACCGATAGCTCTGCCAACTCTGGCACCCACTTGCTAATCGGGTCGGAAAGCTGAAACTCACCTTGTTCATACAACTGCATCGCGGCGATCGCCGTAATCGGTTTGGTCATTGAATAGATACGGAAGAGATCGTCTTTGGCCAATGGTCTTGGGTCATCCAGTCCCTTTTGACCTGTGACTTCAAAATGCACCAGCTTGCCCTGTCTGGCAACCATGGTGAGCATGCCGGGTACCTTGGCTTCTTCAACATAACGCGCAGCCATAGCTGAAACTCGCTGAAGGCGGTCTGCTGACACGCCCAATTCGTCTGGCGAGACAGCTGGCAGCACGTCGGCAGATGAAAATGATGCCGATAACATCAAAGTGAACAGAAGGGTTTGAAGGGACTTATTCAGCAAAATCATAGACAATAGACCTAATGCATTTAAAGCACGAACAATACACCAAAAAGGCCATGTCATGACTTCGAAAATTCCGCGCAGCAAAGAAAATGACTTCAGCAGCGACATCATCGCGCAGCGTCAGCAATTTCTTGAAGATAAATGCGATGTGGCATTGAACCACACACGTCAATTTTCATTTGACCCGGGCACCATGGACGGCAACTGCGAACATGTATTCGGAGTAGCTCAAGTGCCAATCGGTGTTGCCGGACCCTTGCTGGTAAATGGCGAACACGCCCAGGGCGAATTTTATGTGCCTATGGCCACTATAGAAGGAACCTTAATTGCCAGCTATAACAGAGGTATGCGCGTTATCCGCGAAAGCGGTGGTGTCACCACCACCATCATGAGCGAATCCATGCAGCGCGCACCAATGTTCATGTTCAAAGACGCCAGAGATACCCGCGATTTTTGCCAGTGGCTGAAAGACAACTTCGACACTCTAAAAGCAAAAGCAGAAAGCACCACGTCGGTTGGCAAGTTGCTGGAAATAGAACAGTACCCTGTGCACAACATGGTCTACACGCGATTTGACTACAGCACGGGTGACGCGGCTGGGCAGAACATGACCGGCAGAGCAACCTATGTAGCCTGTGAATGGATTCGCGCCAACTACCCTAAGCTGCGCACCTACGGATTATCAGGCGGGCTAGACACCGAAAAGAAAACGTCGTTTGTGAATTCACTTAAGGGGCGTGGACGCAAGGTGACCGCGGAGATTACCGTACCGAAAGAGGTCCTGAAGGATGTTCTCCGAACTACGCCTAAGCAGCTACAAAATGGCAACAGTATAAATACGCTGGCGGCCTATATAAGTGGCGCATCAAATAACGCCGCGCACCCCGCCAATGGCCTCGCAGCCATGTACCTGGCCACTGGACAAGACATTGCCAACATAGGCGAGGCTAATCAATGCAGCGTTTACAGCTATGTCACCCGCTCTGGCGACTACTACTACTCTATTACATTGCCTGCACTCATAATGGCAACCTTCGGTGGCGGCACCGGCTTGGCGACACAGAGAGAATGTCTTGAGATCATGGGTTGCTACGGTAAAGACAAGGCGTACAAATTATTAGAAATTGCCGCCGCTACCGTAGTGGCCGGTGAACTCTCGCTGGTATCAGCAGCTAGAACCGATAAAGAGACTGGTAAAAACGAGTGGGTAGATGCGCATGAGACGCTTGGCCGCAATCGCTAGATTACTCAGTATGCAACACGTTCGATGGAGAAATTTTCTATGATCACTCTGCACGGCTTCGCCGCGAGCAACTTTTACAACGCCGTAAAACACGTGCTGATGTACAAACAGATCCCTTTTGAGGAAAACGAAGTGTTCGGTGGCGGCGAAGAATGGCACTCCATCAGTCCGCTTGGCAAAGTACCGGCCATCACAACCCAAGACGGCCACTATTTGTCGGAGTCCAGTGTGATATGCCACTACCTTGAAGAGGTGTACCCGGACATTCCGCTTTACCCAGCCGATCCTGTGGCGCGCGGTCAGGTGCGGCAGATTATGAAGATAGCCGAATTGTATCTTGAAGTGCCAACGCGGCGGCTGGTCGGCTACCACTTTTCGGGCAAGCCCGCGCCAGACTCATTAAAGGCTGAAGTTCGCCATGTGGTAGAGCGTGGCATTGGCGGCATGCAGCGGCTCTGCCATTTCTCGCCCTGGATTGCGGGCCAGCAGTTCAGCATGGCAGATATCTACGTTCACTACGTCAACGCCGTGGTTGGTCAAATAGGCTCGAAAGAACTTGAATGGGATATTATTGGCGAAATATCGGGTATGCGAGAATGGCGAGAGAGAATGAAGGACTCAGACATCGCAAAACAGGTGGAAAAGGAGCGCGAAGCTAACGTGCCCAAATTTGCAGCTTATATCAAGGAATACATGGCCGCGAACAAGTAGTCTATGACTTCTTGTCCCGCTGCGTTTGCAGTTTCCGAATCACTGTGGCGCGACTGACACCAATTTGACGCGCTGTTTTCGACATATTGCCTTCATTAGCATCTATGGCCATAGCAATACCAGCTGACTCGATATCGTGAACGATTGATCGCAATTCCTGCTGGCGTTCCGGCAAGGCGGCCGCTTCTTTTAGCTGACGACTAAGGCCGCGCAACTTCTGCCAATTCTTATATTCTGCGGTGGCCGGCACGCTACTCAGAAAATTATACAGCCGGTATTGCGTGTCGGTGATGTATACAACAACAACCAATAGTGTGGTTGCTATCGACAAGGTGGCAACACCGTTAATGGCAACGCCGAAACTCATCAATACGGCAATGACTGCACCGCTAACGACCATCGGCAAAAAGGCCAATGCCAATGCGCAACTTTTTCGACGTTGCAATAAGGTGGGGGCTTTCTTGATACCCCTGACCAAACAAACGAAACTAATCAATAAAGCTCCGATAACATACGCGGTCCACAGGGTAATTGCCGGGCCCGGCACCCGGCGAACCAGTTCACCCAGAGGCTCAATCCCGGCGATAACAGTGCCAGGAACCAAGGTCAGTAGCCCGACCGTCACGGCCAATACAGCATTGATTTGGCGACTGCGCGTTGCATCTTTCAGAGTGAAACTCATAGCAACATCTAATAGCGCGGCAGTGGCCCCAACCGCGGCCAGATAGTAGAGTTGCATCATCCACAAGTACTGATGATAGTTTTCTGGGGCAACAACCGCCACCCTATAAAATGATGAAAATTCTACTCCGTTCATCACAAATAAGGAAACCAGCAACAGCGCAAACGCGGGAAGAGATGTGAGTTTACGCCGGGCTAGCCAGAATAGAATCAGCTTCGCCAAAATGGCCATCAGTGACGGAAAAATCCAAAGCGTCACGCAGTTACCCAGTCTTTCATATTCAGATCCCCTCTAAGCTATCATCGCTGATTGCCCGATAGTCAAACCACTACCGGAGCTCAATATCAGCACTTTATCGCCTTTTGACGGTGGATTCAAACTGATTAACACTGGTATTGTGGCGCTCGCTATATTGCCAAACTGACGGACTGACACAGGTGCGCAATCTGGCGAAACATCTGCCAGACGACACACTTGGCGGTGTGCACGGCTGCCCACTTGGTGGCATATCAGCCGATCAACGTCACTCGGGCTCCATTCCAATGAGCGATAGGTTTCATGAATAGTATTGGCCTGCAAAGACAAAGTTGCCTTGCAGATTTCCTCCATGTGCATTTCGCCATAGATTTCATCATTTGCAGCATGATTGTATTGGCAGAGATGGGTATAGGCGCCATTGCTCTGAAACTTAAACTGTTTGAAGCCAGCCGGGCCCTCTGCGCGCCTCAATATCATAGCCGCGCCTGCGTCACCTGCCGTCAGCCCACCGATAAGTACTTTTAGATCACTCTTGCGACAATTGGGCTGCTTCATCTGTTCGAGCAACTTGCGCACAACAACAGACCCGACTTCTCCCGTACACACCAGACAGATATTTGCAGTTCCGTTCGCGATAAAGGCATCAGCAATACCCAAACCGTTCATAAAACCATGGCAGGCATTGCTAACATCAAAACAGCTCGCACCGCTGGCACCTAGCACATTCTGTACTTGATGCGCAGTTGCTGGCTCCTGCCAATCTCTTTCGATACCGCAATAGATAACACAATCAATCTCTCCGGGCGATATGTTCGCTCGTTCTATGGCCATGGCACTTGCCTCAATTGCCAATGTGGAGGGCATAGTCCCCGCGGGTGCCCAACGTCGCTCCTCAATGCCAACCAGGGTCGTCAGGTAGCGCGACGGTAGGCCAAACCTTTTTTCGCTGTCGAAGGCGCTCATCAGATCATCCGACTTAATCACTTCATCGGGAAAATAGTGGCCTACACCAATTGATTCAGAAACAGCTTTTTGTCTCATGATAATTACTCCTTATTGTTTTTTATTCGGGCTTCACGAGCAAGCTCGAGCTGTATAGATAGAGAAATCTATACGAACTACTCCTTAAACCTTTATAATAGTGTTAGATCAAATAGAGCGATAAGTCAACCGTATTCCGCAAAACGTTTGAAATACGGCTGACAAGTAACGTTATCTTGGAAGCACTTCTGGGCATGCGTCTCGACAATAAGACGTTAGAGCACATTAAGTTGGGCGAGAATCCGGCAATCCTATATAGAAGAACAGTTAGCGCCCGCAATTATTGTCAAGCTGCGATATAACGCTTGGAAATACGCCGGGGCTTTCTTTGAAAACCTCTGCTGGCGCAAATTGACGCCAGTTCAGCCTTGGGCACATAGCTAGATAAGGTGTGACTTTGAGAGATCTCAGCGTGTTTCGGAATGACCAGCCGTCAATTGAGAACTTATAACAGAAGCAAGAATTCACCTCAATTGAGTATCAGGTACGATACTTTTCGACATTACAGTCATAATTGCTCGTCTATCAACCTCAACCCTCTCCAATTCGGAAAAAATACTAATAACCAGTGGTCTGTTGAGCTGTCAGCCGCGTATCTAGTGTCGATTATGTATTTAAGGGCACTGCGTGCCTGATATAAGGTGAATGAGTATGCCCAAAAACGTTGTTTCTGCCTCTATTGTCGTCGTCGGTCTCGCCTTGTGGATGGGCTCAGGGGCACTTTCTGGCAAGCAAGTGTCAGCAATTGCACCCCAGCAAATGGCGCAGCCGCAAGCAATGTCTGATGAAACCGCGAGCAGCGTCAACAGAGTGCGCGTAGCCGTACTTGATTCTCAGTTGCGCACGCGTGAAGTCGTATTGCGGGGCAGAACAGAAAGTAAGCGAATAGTAGATGTTAAGGCGGAGATAGCGGGCAGTATTGTCTCGCGCCCCGTGGAACGCGGGATGCAGGTTAGTGCGGGCGATCTGCTTTGCGAGGTTGCGGTCGATGATCGAGCAGTTTCACTTCAGGAAGCACGCGCCGCACTGGAAACCGCCCGTATAGAGCTGCAAGGCAGCCAGAAGCTCAAAGAAAAGGGCCTTCTTTCAGACGTATCGATCGCCAAAGTTGAAGCCCGCAAGGCGGCCGCCCTGGCTCATGTGCATCGTCAGGAGCTGTATCTTGCGAAAACTCGCATTATTGCACCGTTCTCTGGTGTGGTTGAAGACCTGCACATGAACGTTGGCGACTACGCCGTATCCGGAGCGCCTTGCGCGACACTGATTGACCTGGACCCAATGCTGGTGCACGCCGACGTGACTGAGGCAGAAGTCGAAACGCTGATGCAAGGCCAACTGGTGGCCGGCTCAACCAGCGTTGGGCGTGCGCTGGCTGGAATGGTCTCCTTCGTCGGTAAACGCAGCGATCCTGTCACTCGCACCTATCCTGTTGAGGTTACAGTGGCCAATCAAGATTACAGCATCCGATCCGGGCTTACGGTCAGCGTGCGCATCGGCGTCGAGAGTGTGGCCGCACACAAGGTTGCATCATCGCTACTTACCTTGAATGACTCTGGAGAAATGGGGTTGCGCACGCTCGATGGCTCCAACAGAGTAGTGTTTAGCCCCATTGAGATTCTTGAAGACGGCGTTGAAGGTCTTTGGATTACCGGCCTACCGGATACAGTCAATCTGATAACGGTTGGTCAAGAATATGTCAGTCTCGGAGAATTTGTAGAGCCGGTTTATGTGACGGAGCCAGAGGGTCAGGTAGCCAGTCTGTGAAGGCGTTGATTGAGGCGGCCTTCAGTCGTTCACGTACTACTCTTTCGTTACTTGCGGTCCTCGTTCTGGCTGGGGTCATGGCCAGAGGCGCATTGCCAATAGCCAACGACCCACATGTTGAGCTACCGCTGTTTTACGTGGGCGTGTTGCACGATGGTATATCACCAGAAGACTCCGAACGCTTGCTGGTGCAACCGATGGAGTCAGAGTTGCGCAAGTTGGAGGGGGTGGTTGAGCTTCAATCCACCGCCGCAGAAGGCATGGCTTCATTCTTCGTTGAATTTGATGTATCTCAAGACCTGAACAAAGCCCTGGCGGATGTGCGTGAGGCGGTTAATCGCTCAAAAGCAGAAATACCGTCCACCTCGGAGGAACCTTTCGTCGAGGAATTGAACGCAGACGGCTTCCCCATGTTGCAGGTCAATTTCATTGGGGAAAATGCCAGCGAACGGAGTATCTATCAAACCGCCCTCGCGCTGCGCGATGAGATTGAATCGATTCCATCGGTGCTCAGCGCTGAATTACAGGGCCAGCGCGAAGAAGTGCTGGAAGTTACCATCAATCCTGATGCTCTGAATACCTATCGCATATCCGCAGAGACATTGATTACAACACTGCAGCGCAACAACCGTTTGATACCAGCTGGCAGTGTGGACACTAATGACGGACGTTTCGCGGTCAAAGTCCCCGCCGTTGTTGAGCGAGCGGAGGATATTCTAGACCTGCCGATTCGCACCTCCGGGGATACTGTTGTCACCCTGCAAGACGTTGCAAGTGTGCGGAGAACATTTTCCGACAGAACCAGCTACGCACGTTACAACGGCAGAGATACCATTTCCATCAGCGTTAAGAAACGCGCAAATGCAAATGTTATCGACAGCGTGAATTCGGTACTTGCCCGTGTCGAGTCGGCAAAACAGCAGTTACCTGCGGGTATTGAGCTGATTGTATCGCAGAACCAGGCGGAGTTTGCCGCTGTTCAAGTGCGCGAGCTTGAGGGCAATATTTTAACGGCACTGGCCTTGGTGATGATCGTAGTGGTGGCGATCATGGGTTTCCGCAGCGGCCTTGTTGTTGGCCTGGGTATTCCATTTTCCTTGCTGTTTTCCGTCACAATCATTTTCTTGCTGGGCTATACATTCAACTTCATGGTTATGTTTGGCATGTTGCTGGGCCTGGGAATGCTCATTGATGGCGGCATCGTGGTTACCGAATACGCTAATCGTATGATGGACGAAGGCATGGACCACAAAACCGCTTACGCCGAATCGGTGAAGCGCATGTTCTGGCCGGTCACGGCCTCAACGGCCACCACCCTGGCCGCATTTTTGCCAATGCTGTTTTGGCCGGGTGTGTCTGGGCAATTCATGGGGTATTTACCGGTTACTGTGTTTACCGTGCTTATTGGCTCACTTTTCTATGCCTTGCTGTTTGGCCCAGTGCTTGGCTCCATATTTGGCAAACCATCGGCGCATAACGACGACGCAAAGCAAAGCCGGCAACGCAAACAAGCCCAAATGGAACACGGTGACCCTACGCAATTGAGCGGTTACACTGGCATTTTTGCTCGTTTTCTCACTCATGTGTGTGCTCATCCACTTGTTACGCTAGGGCTTATATTCGGCGTACTAGGCAGTATTTTCTGGTCGTACGGTAAATACGGTGCTGGCACTATCTTCTTCTCGGACGCTGACCCCCAATTTATCCGGGTAGCTGTGCTTGGTCGCGGTAACTTCTCCGCCAGTGAGATCAATAAGCTGGTACAGGAAGTTGAAGATGAAATTCTAAAAATTCCGGGCATTCGCTACGCCAACACCCAAACCATGCTGCCGGGCGCAAGCACAGGCTTTATGAGCAGCAGCGCTGACAGCATTGGCTCTATATTCCTTGAATTGTTTGCTGAATCAGAACGGGGGATCGGAGGATTTGAAGTGATGCAGCAAGTTCGCTCGCGAACGGCGCATCTGGCAGGCATTATGGTGGAGGTTCGACCGTTAGAAAAAGGACCACCTGTTGGCAAGCCCATTCAGATCGAGCTGACGTCCAACCAGCGCGAACTTCTTGAACCGACTATGGCGGGTATCCGGGATTATCTTGACACCTTGCCGCAGTTGATCGAAATAGACGACACTACAACGCTACCGTCTATTGAGTGGCGCATGGAAGTGGATCGTACCCAGGCTGCTATTTATGGCGCGGATGTGTCGTCTGCCGGGCTGGCCGTGCAGCTGGTCACCAGCGGCGTGAAAGTGGCAGAGTATCGGCCGGACCAGGCGGATGACTCAGTTGATATCAGGGTACGCTATCCTCGCAGCGAGCGTGGCATCAAAGCAATCGAGGAGATGCGGGTTAGCACCAGCGACGGTATGGTACCACTGAGTAACTTTGTGAGTGTTCAGCCCGCGCCTGGGGTGGATGTGTTAAAGCGCATGGACGGTATTCCAGTGGAGCTCATACGAGCCGATGTGGCAGAAGGTGTGATGGCCGACGCAATGGTTCGCAAAATAGACAGTTGGTTACAGCAGCAGAACTTTGACCCAGCGGTAAATGTCCGCTTCCGTGGTGCCAATGAAGAGCAAGCCGATTCCATGGCGTTTGTATCAGCCGCCTTTACCTTGGCATTGGCATTGATGTTTATTTTGCTGGTTACACAGTTCAATAACTTCTACCAAAGCACGTTGATTCTGGTTGCTGTGGTGATGTCAACCGCGGGCGTATTATTGGGCTTACTGGTGTTGGCTAAACCCTTCAGTGCGCTGCTGACCGGCGTGGGCGTACTGGCACTGGCTGGAATCGTGGTGAACAACAATATTATCCTGATCGATACGTTTAACAATGTACGCCGCTTGCACCCTGAACTGGATACCCGAGCGGTCATCGTAAGAGCCACGTCACAGCGGCTTCGTCCCGTATTGCTCACAACGGTGACTACGGTGTGTGGTTTGCTGCCGCTCGCTTGTGGCTATTCAGTAGATCTGTTGGCACGCACCATTACGCCAGAGGGTGAAATGGCCATGTTCTGGGCGCCTTTGTCTCAAGCCATTGTATTTGGTTTGTCGTTTGCCACATTGCTCACGCTCATAGCAACACCGGCAATGCTGGCGCTGCCGCTTGTGCTAAAAAAACGTTTCTCGCCGGTACTGCCCTGGAGAACAGTCACTCAGGCCTAGCCCACCTTGGCAGGCTAATTGATTTTGGTAGAACTCCGGTTGTCCAAAAAATCACCACATTCTGCCAATGTATCCTACCCTTTGTGATAAGCCAGCTTGAACGGCCGCTTTCTAGCCCGAAAAATTAGTTACGTTAGCCTATGTTCAAGTCATGCGGGTGGCCAATTAGTCTTGATAATTTTGTGAGTTACTCCGCTCAACTCATAACTCCGATAAGACCAACAGCTTCAAACTCTGTTGTTTCGGAGCATTTTTCCAGGGGAATAACAAATGTACATTCTAAAGACAGCTTTTATAGCCTTAAGTATCGCGATGCTGGCTGCATGCGCAGCAACACCTCAAGCGCCAGTCAGTCTCTCTGGGGATTTTCTGGGAGACTCGGAAAAGAAGGTGGGTGTTGCAATGACTGAAGTTCCGGAACTAGACGTGCACCTGCCCGGTGCCGCCTGCCTGTTATGCCTAGCGGTTGCTGAAACAGCAAATTCTTCGCTGAGCAAGCACACCAAAACACTGACAGCTGATGGTGTTGAGGAAATCAAGAACAGCTTGGCGGATCTAATGAACGAATCTGGAACCAGCTCTATCGTGATTGACGATAATCTGGACATCGCCGCTTTACCCAAATTTAGTTCGAAGGAAGTTAATACGACAAAAAGAGATTTTAGATCCCTGAAAGAAACCCACGGTATTACCCATTTGCTGGTAGTTGATATTAGTCAGATCGGATTTATCCGAAATTATGCCAACTACGTTCCTACAAGCGATCCAAAGGGTTTGTTTTCTGGTGAAAGCTATTTGGTTAACCTTAATAATAACACCTATGAGTGGTACAGACCTCTTGATATTCACAAGAGTGTCGCCGACGGTTGGAAAGAGCCGCCAGCTTTTCCTGGACTAACCAATGCCTTTTATCAAGCTCTTGAAACTGGAAAAGAGCAAATACTACAGCCTTTCAATAGCGAGACTGGTATTGCGGTAAGAGAGGCGCTAAGCGATAACAGCGCTGACTAGTTCTTTTGATAAGCCAATCTAATTGACGTAACAGCAGGAGTAGATGGTCTTATTGCTATGAAAAGAATGATTATTGCTCTTCTATGCCTGACGATTGCTTGTGCCTGCGCCTCGCAAAAACCGGAGCACGCTGAATACATTAACCAGAAAAGCGACATCGCCGAACCAAACAGCCTGCAACTGACCTACGCTGGACCCACAACCCTGGCGTATTTCGGGTTACCGAATTATGACCATCTCAATGTGGATGGTGGGGCTGGTGTACTCTATCCCGGAGGTCACGCAGCGGTTTTCCTGGCATCTGTGCTCACGCACGCCGTTATAGTTGATTCGGCAAAAGAAGCGCGGCGCTCCAGAATTCAGAATCAAGCTGACCAGGTACTGGCACCTTACCAAGAGCACATTGATTCTCTCAGTTATCGAGAAATGATGAGCGGAGCTGTCACCAAGCTTTCAGATGTTGGCCAAAGATTCATAGTAAGCAATTACTATGATTCCACAACCCATTTAGAGGGCAACGCATGGATTCTGGAAAGTAACCCAAGCTTCTATATGCTGCAGGACGAGGGCGCTATTCTGGTACAAAACACCGTTGTTATCTACTCAGACGAAGAGCAGCCGAAAATAATTTACCAGAATATTGTTGAAGTGATCTCGCAGCCCTATCAAGGTGATAGCCCGCACACTTTTTGGACCGCCAATAACGGCGCCAAGCTAAAGAATCTCAGCGTTGAATTACTCGCTGATTCAGTTCGATTGGCGATGGATGACATGCGTCATCAGTTTTCTTTCACAACCGAGCACGATCAGACGTTCCACTTCTACCAAGAAGGAAAGAAAGCCTATGAGCGCGGTCGACTGTTGGCAGTAGAAGCTGATAGGCTGACAATACGAACTCTTAGGGGTTGGCTAAAGTCTGTACCGATAATTAGCGATCAGAACCCCTATTTCATACCTTTGGAAGACTCCGTGGCAAATCTTGCTGCAGTTCGTGGAATCGGTATCTATTACTGATTGCAGTCTTTTTCCTATAGAACTGACCACCTTCACGAACGCCTGTTTGTGATAGTCTGGGTTTACTTGCGCAAACGCGTTAACCGCACTCAAGACAATGACACTTCGAATACGCAACAGAGACGCAAGAGCACTCTGGCTCCACACAATGGGCCTGGCAAAGCAACCAACCGGCAAGCTCGACATTCTCCAGATAATAAAAGATCTGGGTTTCGTGCAGCTTGACACTATTCAGAATGTAACAAGAGCGCATCACCATATTCTGTGGTCGCGCAACCAAAATTACCGTGAGCCAATGCTGAACAGCTTGCTTGCTGAAGAACGCCAGCTGTTCGAACACTATACTCATGACGCTTCAGTGTTGCCCATGGAATTTTTTCCAATGTGGCAGCGGCAGTTTAAACACCTGGGCGAGCACACAAATAGGTCTGGATATTATAAAAACAGACTCAAAGGTAAAGATTTAGATGACTTGCTGGCCAGAATAGAACAAGAAGGGCCATTGTCTACCAGCGCGTTTGAAAGCAAAGTGAAAGGCAACAAGGCGATGTGGGAGCGACCACCGCATAAAACCACTCTCGATCTATTGTGGTACTCAGGCGTGTTAGCCACGTCACATCGGGAAAACTTCAGAAAGTACTATGACCTTGCGGAACGAGTGTACCCTGAAAAGCTACGAAAAAAATGTATAGATGATGAAGCACAGCTGGATTGGCTGTGCACTCAGGCGCTCAGTCGACTAGGGTTTGCAACCCCTGGCGAAATTCAGAGGTTTTGGGGTGCGGTGAGCGCAAAGGAAGCGAAGTCGTGGGTTGAACAAAACCGGCAGCATTGGGCGGAAGTAGAAATACAAACCGCCAGCAAGCAATGGTACAAAGCTATAGCCCCACTTGATATTGAACAAAGACTGGCAGATGTCATCAAACCCAGCTCAAGACTGCGTATTCTAAATCCATTCGACCCCGCCATCCGAGACCGCAACCGATTGGAAAAACTGTTTGGTTTTGATTATCGAATTGAGATATTTGTACCAGCGGCTAAACGCGAATGGGGGTATTACGTGTATCCCTTATTGGAGAAAGGTCGCTTTGTGGGCCGAATCGAGTTGAAGGTAGACAAGAAAAAGAACACCTTGCAGCTTATTAACTTATGGCCAGAACAAAACGTTAAATGGTCGAAAGCACGAGACCAAAAGCTAGCGCAGGAGCTGACCAGACTAGCAAGGTTAGCGACTATCAAAAGTATAGATTGCGAAAAACTAAATCAGCCAGAATCAGGATGATCCAGCTCTGGATCAGGAGGCACCTCGCCTGCAATCTTTCTCAGCAAGTACATGGCCAGGCGATCAAGCAGCTTGGGGTTCTTTTTGCAGGTTCTGTTTATCAGGCCAGTCATCAAGCGCTGCTCAGCATCACCAAGCCATTCTTTGAGCGTTTCCATACGCTTTAACCTTCAAGCACTTGGGCAGATATTCCAGCCGGTGGCTCTTCTAGTTTCACTATTCGCCCAGGAAAGCCTTTGAAATGAGGTATGCCCTGTTCATAGTCCAGAAACTCAGGATCATCCGGACACAACACTGCATCGCTGCTAATAAATGCACCCGCCAATTCAGATGTTCCGCGCATTTCGGGATACCACCAACCGTGTGGCACCCTGATGTGCCCTTCTTTCATGGTTTCCTTAATCAACACCTTAGCACTGACTTCACCGGTTTTGGTCTGCAGTTTGACCCAATCGTTATCCACGATTGATTGACGCGCTGCATCCTTGGGGTGCATAAATAACTTCGGCGCCGGTGATCGGTCACGCAGAACTTTAACCTGTCGTTGACCGGTTTGAAAAAAAGCGTCTTCACGAACTCCAGTGAATACATGGTAGGGATACTCTTCACTCACAGCAGGCCCTTCACGATAGTAAGGCAAAGGGTCAAACCCAAGTTTTTCCAGCACGCTGGACTTTAATTCCACTTTACCTGAGGGGGTTGCGAATCCGGTTTTGCGATACTTCCTGTATTGCGGTGGCTGGATGTACATGTAGTTGTCTTCTGCAAACTTCGCAAAGGTTTTACCACTTGGAGAAAGCCGATAATCCAATACCTGTTCTATATTTTCCCATGGAAATAGATCGGCAAAGCCCATTCGCTGCGCAAGGTCACGCCAGAATTGATACGTACTGGACGCCTCAGCGGGTGGCTCCACTGCTTTTTGAGACAGCGATAATCCCAGCTTCCAGTTCCAGGCATCGGCAATGTGGTTGCGTTCACTGAACACATCGCCAGGCAGCACGTAGTCGGCCAACATAGCCGTGGGCGTCATGAATATTTCATGCGCAACAATCAGCTCCTGGTTCATTAAGCCTTTCAATATCTGATGCTGATTGGGATAACTAAGCAATGCATTGTTACCCAAAGCGAAAAACGCTTTTACTGGATATGGCTTTTCAGTCGCCATCGCCCTGAATGTTGCGCTGGGATTGGCCATATAGCAGCCCATCACGATGTCAGCATAACCATAACCAAACACTCGCTCTGTGTGCTCGCTGAGCATTTCCTGTGCACGATAGGTGTAGGCAGGATGCCGATCTGCACCCAGCTGCTTGGCTTTTTGCTCAGCGCTCAACATCTCGTGATTACCGAGTTTCGATTCCGGTATGTAATCTGGATCAAAGCCACTAAACACTTCTCCACCTGGTATATCGATGTTTCCAGTTAGAGCGCGCAAAATACTGTGTAAGCGGATAGCAGACGTAGACGAGATCTGCATGTCGGTTATCGGTGTCCAGGGAATGCATGCACTCTCAGAGCCTGCGTAAAGTCGAGCTGCCTCGGCGATCAGTTGTTCATCTACGCCAGTAATCTCAGCCACTCGCGCCAAAGGATATTCGTTCACTCTCTGACAAAGTTCGTCGAATCCAACGGTGTACTCTTCCACAAACTTGTTGTCATATAAATTTTCATTGATAATGACATTTAGCCACCCCAGACACATCGCCGCGTCGGTGCCTGACCGCAACCGCAAATGCATATCGGCTACTTCTGCCTGCTCAGATACTCTAGGGTCGAGTACGATGACCTTGGCACCTTTGGCGCGCGCCATGTTGATCATGTTGAATATGGGTGTCCAGCTGTGTTTTCTGGGATTGTGGCCAAACAGCACTATGCATTTTGAGTTCGCAATGTCAGCAAAAGGAAACCAGCCGTAAGTCATTTTATTGACGGCCGCTGTATTCCCTGCACATAGGGAAACACCGCTGATATAATTAGGTGTTCCCAGCGCATTCATAAATCGACGATCCATCGCATGGGTGGTTTGGGTGTTCCAGCCTGAAGTTGATACTGCTAAGGTTTCTGGCCCGTATTCATCGACAATTTTTTTCAGTCGCTGGGCAATTTCATCCATTGCCTGCTCATAGGAAATTTCTTCCCACTTATCCTCGCCTCGCTCGCCAACACGCTTTAAGGGTTTGGTAAGACGATCTTCGTGATTATGGATATGCGCTGCCGCCGTACCCTTGTAGCAGACGTTCCGGGCTAATGCCGGATTGTCGTGCGCAATCATTCGTTTTAAGCGGCCGTTTTCTGTTTCGGCCCGCAGTTGACAGCCGATATCGCAGATTGTGCAGACCGAATAAATTGGCTTTTTACTCGTTGACGTTGGCATAGTTGGTTTCCGATTTGATTCTATAGCGCGATGTATCCATTGGGATTTAATGAAATAGCGCCTACTTGTTCCTAAGGGGGCTCAGTATATTATTCCTGTGTCTCACGTATAGCATATTGCCAGGCCAATGGAAAAAGATATTCTTGTCTGTTCGATTTGCGCCGAAAGAATAGCAACGACTACTGCAAGAATCAGCCGGTACTCTGATTCAGCAAAAGTCTAATGAAAAAATACAGGACTAAAACGCTAAATGATAAAACCTGGCCAGACTTCGCTCATCGTGCTGAGAAAGACAACGGCGTTTGAGGCGGGTGGTGGTTCGAACTGTCAAGGCATCAAAGACCTGATTTGCAATCTATTGCGGCGGAATATTATCGAATAGTCCCGGCGATTCCGAAAACCGCGCGCCTTCGATCTCAAGCATTTTGAGTTTGGTGCTCACGCCACCATGTGCCGAAAAGCCGGTGAGTTTTCCGTTCGCACCAAGTACGCGATGGCAAGGCACAATGATCGGAAATGGGTTGCGACCTAAAGCGCGCCCGACATTTTGAGCAAACCGTTTATTGCCAATTCGCACGGCAATGTCGCCATACGTCTTAGTCTCTCCAGGCGGAATGTCGCGCGTAGCAACATACACACCGACTTCGAACTGATCTATGTGACTGAAGTCACAAATGATCTCCGAGAGATCTGTTTTTTCTCCTTCAAGCAATTCGCCAATAGACTCAATGGCATACTGAATCTCAGGTGGCGGTTGTCCTTCTGAGGCCTTGGCTCGCTCAGCTATCCTGGCCGCAGTAACACTCGTGGAGCGCTCGGGCAAATTTGTTGCAACAACCACGCCACTGCGCCATGCAATGCCGCAGTGTCCAATCGATGTTGGAAAAAGTGAAAATTGCGTCATCGATTCTTCAGAAAGTTAACCGCGCGGTCCGGAAAATCTGTGAACACGCCATCCACACCAAGATCAAACAAAAATATTTCCAGCAAATGTTCAAAATCGCGAGCGTATTCGGGTACTCGCCCAGGGTCCAGTCGAAACGTGAATGGATGCACCTGCAAGCCCGCAGCGTGAGCATCATTCAGCATGCTGGTAAACACCATTTTGTCCTGGCTCGAATGTTCAGCAACCAGCAGTGACTTCCAGGGCCCTATTCCGTCTGCGTATCTCACCAAGGACTTCATGGCACCCGGTTTAAATAGCCAGTCATTATTGTACGGTTGCCATTTCCCATCCCGCATACGCAGGGTTTCTCCCCAATTTTTGGGCGCAATTAGCTGGATCAATTTGAGGTCCACGCCCAGCTCCGGATACAGTTCATCGTGAATTCGCCGCACTTCCTCTGCGTCAAAACACTGCACGTAAGCCCGATCACTTTTGGTGGTATAGCCGTATTCCTTAAGGGTGTGAAGAACAGCCCTGCTGATGTCCTTGCCTTGCATCAAATGCAACCAGGGCGCTTTAATTTCAACGTAAATGCCCACGTTCTTTCCAGTGGAATGATTCATGCCTTGGATAAGCTCAATCTCCTCCGAAAGCGTTGGAACAGTGAAACCGGACTTAAAAATTGGGAAGCGATTCGGATAGTTAGAGATTGGGTTTTCTCTATCATTCCCCTCGAAATGAAAACCTTGCGATGCAGAAAGTGATTTTATTTCAGCGAGCGTAAAGTCGATCGCCAACCAACGTTTAATTCCGCTAATGTCACGGGCACGATCGGGAAATCTTTCCATTACGTCGGTCACGCGGTCGAGGTAAGGATCGTGTAGTACAACGAGATGATCGTCCTTGGTCATCACTACGTCTTGCTCTATGTAGTCTGCACCCATCACGTGCGCCGCCGCTTTGGCAGCCAGAGTATGCTCTGGCAAATAGCCACTCGCACCTCGGTGTGCAATCACTATTTTGTTATCCATTGCCTGCGCCACTGCAACGTAAAACAGATTTAACAGCTGACTTAATACAATCACTCTTATCATTGTAACGACGTGCCCCGCACCTGTAATTCGTGCCGTTGAATTTTCCACTCACCGTTTCTCCTGTGCATTGTAGTGAGGTAAGTGGCCCACAAAGTAAAGCGCTCTGGGCTACCTTGCTCTGCTGGCGGCAGACCGTGTAAGGCTTGCACATCAGAGCGAGTATGCGCCATGTCACCACTCACTTCAGCAAACATAGGCGCGAGCAAATGTTGCGTGTAAGGATATTCCTGCAGCTCGCCCCAAACATGCTCAATCCATGTGTCACGCCCGATAATCGTATTTTCACCAAAACCGACAACTTCTACGTCCTCTGAAAAACACGCTCGATAGCGCTCAATATCACGCTCATCCACAGCCGCGGCATAGTTCAGCATCACGTCTTGTAACGCCTGCCTTTCAGTCATCATTTCCATGGACATACAAGTACTCCGTTGCAGAATGTTGTAGGATTGTAGAGTAACAAACCCACGCGTCACCGGGAAACCGATTATGGCTCACTCATCATCCACCTCTGACTTACCCGATTGGCCAAAGCAACCCCTACGAGGCCATGCTATCGAGGGCCACCGTTATACGTCGCGGGAGTTTATGGAAAAAGAGTGGGAGCGTATGTGGACCAAGGTGTGGCTGCTGATGGGCCGCGAGGATGAGATGCCCGAACCCGGCGACTGGCAGCAGGAGGAATTGGGCCCTGAGTCAATTCTGATGGTGCGCCAGGCAGATCATAGTATCAAAGCGTTTTACAATGTATGTCAGCATCGTGGCCAACGCCTGGTCAGTGCCGCCAAAGGCCATGCACGGCGCTTTGTTTGCCCGTACCACAGCTGGGCCTGGACGACGGATGGCGAGCTTAACTTCGCGCAAGACAGAGATGATTTTCCACAAGGTGATCCTTGCGAACACATGCGGCTTGCCGACGTGCGCTGCGAAACATTTGCCGGTTTTGTCTGGATAAACCTCGATCCTGATTGTGTAAGCCTGAAAGAGTTTCTTGGCCCGGTGTGGGGAGACTGGGAGGTATACGGCGTAGAGAAATGGAAGCGTTACGCGGCAAAGTCCATGGTGCTGCCGTGCAACTGGAAAGTCGTGCTGGACAACTTCAATGAGTCTTATCACGTTAATACCGTGCACAAACCCAAAGGTGCCAATGTGGAAAAACTTGGCATTCATTCCGGCATTGATACCAACTACAAGAATACGCGCTTCGATATGACCAAAGAAGGTCACAGTCGAATGATTATGTTAGGTGGCTATGGCGGTCCTTCTAAAAGTATTGATGAAGTAATCGGCGAGCCACTGGCCACTATTTTGCGTGATTGGGATTTAAACCCGGACGACTTTGCGCAGCGAGGCGAAGCCACCCGTGAAGCTCTGCAGAAGGCACGAAGAAAATTGGGCCCAGAGCGTGGTTACGATTACTTCGACAATCTGAATGACAGCCAACTGACCGACGCCTACCACTACACTTTATTGCCCAATTTCGCAGTTTCGGTATGGGTTGATGGCTTTCACTTCCTTCGCGCCAGACCACACCCAACAGACCCGGAGCAGTGTCTGTTTGACAATTGGTGGTACGCGCCTTGTCCGGAAGGTGAAACAGCAGACGTCTCTACCACAGTGGGTATGGTTCCACGCAACGCCGTAGTTGAACACGAGCTGCTGACCTACGGCGAAGATTCCATGGGAATGACCATAGACCAGGACATCTCCGTTTTCATTCCCCAGCAACTTGGCATGCGCTCCCGAGGTTATAAAGGGGCATACCTTGCTGGGCAGGAGAGCCGCACACAACGCATGCACGAACTGGTAGATGATTACATAGAAGGACGACGTCCAAAATAATGGCCATTTACTCAGCGTGTACGACAGCGTAGTCCAACGCGAAGCCAACCAATGCTCGCACACCCGACATCAATGCAGATTCATTTGGACTAAAAAACGGCGAGTGATTTGACGGTGAGTCTTCTGGCGCTACACCAGGGTCATTCGTGCCCAGCATCAAAAACAGGCCGGGTATTTTTTCCTGGTAGCGAGAAAAATCCTCTGCTCCGGTAATTAATTTTGATTCGAGTACGTTCTCTTCGCCAGCTGCCCATTGCAGTGTCGGCATCATTTTCCTAAGCAACGCTGGATCGTTGCCCGTAACCGGGGTGTAGCCCGAGGTTTTAACCGTTACTTTCGCCCCCGATGCGTCCGCAATGCCCTCAACAGTTTTATGCAGTTTTTCGTGCAACACCTCGCGCACTTCTTTATCAAACGTGCGAATCGTGCCCATCATTTCCACTTTATCTGGGATGATATTACCCCGCACGCCGCCATGAATACTGCCGATCGTGATCACCGCGGGCCCTGCCGTTATATCGAGAAAACGGGATGGGATGCCCTGTATCGCCGTCATGATCTGGCCGCTGACGTAAATTGGGTCCACGCCACGCCAGGGCGAAGAGCCATGTGTTTGTATCCCTTCAACGGTAATAAACAGGCTCTCAGCAGCGGCCATTAATGCGCCCGAGCGATAATACAACGCGCCCGTTTTGCCCGGCCAAGCATGCAAACCGATGATAGCTTCAGGAGCGTCAGGGCCGTCCAGAACCCCTTGAGCTATCATCATCCTGGCGCCGCCGTCCTCACCAGCGGGCGGGCCTTCCTCCGCAGGCTGGAAGATAAATTTTACTGTACCTGCCAGCGCTGATCGATTGTCGGCCAGAACCTGCGCGGCGCCAAGCAACATCGCCATATGTGTATCATGTCCACACGCATGCATCACGCTGACTGGTTTGTCGTTGTATTCACCAATTGCTTTTGATGCAAAAGGTAGACCAGTTTGCTCCTCGACGGGCAGGCCATCCATATCCGCGCGCAAAGCAATTACTGGCCCCGGCTTGCCACCCACCAAGGTGCCAACAACACCCGTATGAGCAACACCGGTCTGAACATTATCAAATTTAAGATCGCCTAAAATCCCAGCTATTTTTGCCGCCGTGTTAAATTCTCTATTTGAAAGCTCTGGATGTTCATGTAAGTCCCTACGCCAGCTAATTACTTTCTTCTCAACTTTTTTGAGTGAGCTCTCCATCGACATTTTGTGATCATCAGCGTGGGTCAAAGAAGAGACAAACACTAGAACCAGGCCAAGGATGAGCAATTTCATTGCATAGGTCTCCGTTGTTGATAGCAAGGCAGATGCAGGTGGGTAAAGTAACAGTGTGACAAACTTCTGGCCAGCTGAACACCGTGTTTTCACCGTAGATCGATGGTATGCTAGCAGTGTCTTTTAACGCGAAATGGAGATCTTTATGACTCACTTCCACGATATTGAGATGCGCTCGATCAACGGGCAGCCTTTATCTTTCAAAGAATACAAAGGGCAAATTTGCCTGGTGGTGAATGTCGCCAGTCAATGAGGCCTCACTCCACAGTACGCAGGTCTGCGTACATTGCATGAAGAAAACCAGGGTGTCACCGTAATGGGTTTTCCCTGTAATCAGTTTGGCGCACAAGAACCGGGCACAGACGCTGAAATACTGGAGTTTGCCCAATCAAACTACGATGTGAACTTTCCGATGTTCTCAAAGATTGAGGTCAACGGAGACAACGCCTGCGAACTCTACCAAATGTTAACATCCGCCATAGCTGACGAAGAAGGCAACAATGACATAGCCTGGAACTTTACCAAGTTTCTTGTTGACGGAGAAGGAAATGTGTTAGAACGTTTTTCGCCCATGATCACTCCTGAGGAAATTGGAGAGAAACTGAAAACTTTATGAAGAGTTTTTTAATTTCTGTTTTTGCAATACTGGCAGCGGCAAATACCGCTGCCGATTCCTCACTAAGCACAGTCAGCGCAGGCGTTGAACAACAACGCAGCACTTATATCGATATGGCTCAACAAATCTGGGATTGGGCTGAGGTCGGGTATCAGGAAACCCGCAGCAGCGAACTATTGCAATCACAGTTAAAGAGCTCGGGCTTCAGTATTGAAACGGGTGTTGCCAACATCCCAACCTCGTTTGTAGCCAGTTATGGTTCCGGCCAGCCAGTGATTGCGATATTGGCTGAATACGATGCACTACCTGGCGTTTCACAACAAGCCATACCCGAACGCAAGGCCGTTGATGGCGGAAAAGCCGGCCATGCTTGCGGTCACCATCTGTTTGGTGTTGGCTCAGTGGCAGCCGCCATTGCTGCGCGTGACTGGTTGGCCGAGTCAGGCGCCAAAGGAACGGTAAGACTGTACGGAACGCCCGCCGAAGAAGGTGGGTCTGGCAAGGTGTACATGGTGCGCGAAGGTTTGTTTGATGACGTAGACGTTGTTATTCATTGGCATGCGGATGACGAAAATAGTGCATTGCCTGGCACGACACTGGCGAACCGCTCGGCCAAGTTTCGCTTTACCGGCATTGCCTCTCACGCAGCCGCTGCTCCAGAGCGTGGTCGTTCTGGATTGGATGGCGTAGAAGCCATGAACCATATGGTCAATATGCTGCGCGAACACGTGCCAACCACCACGCGATTGCATTACGTGATCACTAAGGGCGGCCTTGCACCCAACGTAGTGCCTGAGTTTGCGGAATCGTTCTACTATGTGCGCGCAGCCAGTCCGCAGGAACTCTTACCGATATGGGAACGCGTGGAAAACGCAGCTCACGGCGCTGCATTGGGCACGGACACTAAGGTTGAGTGGGAAGTGATTCATGGCAATTACAATATTTTGCCAAATGTAACACTGGCCAGAGTAATGGATGAAAGCCTGCGATCAATTGGTGGTATAGAATACAGCAAGAAAGAACAACGATTTGCTGAGCAAATTGTTCAAACATTCACCGGCAAACCCAAGCTCGAACTGGGTTCGGAAAAGGAAATAGTCGAGTTCACCGACGACATTCATAAGAGCAGTGGCTCATCTGATGTCGGTGATGTGAGCTGGATGGCACCCACTGTGGGTTTGAGAACGGCAACTTGGGTTCCTGGTACGTCGGCTCACACCTGGCAAGCGGTTGCGGCTGGTGGAATGAGTATTGGCCACAAAGGTATGATGCTGGCCGCCAACAGCATGGCCTTAACAGCGGTCAAACTGCTGCAAAGCCCAGACATCATCAAGCAGGCAAAAGAAGAATGGCTGGAACGTCGTGGTGATGACTTTGACTATCAGCCATTGCTGGGCGATCGGCCGCCACCGCTGGATTACCGCCGCTGAGACAGCACTTAAACAATCGGGTCGATTGGTGTCGCGGTTCCCAATGCCGCTTCAATATGCGCGGCGGCATCCAGGCATAAGTAGTCGCTAAAACGCGCACCAGTCAGCATGACGCCCACTGGTAATCCATCCACTATACCGGCAGGTACGCAAGCGGATGGAAGCCCAAGCGCATTGCCTGGCAGCACACAGCGAGCCTGGATCATTGTCTCTAACGCTCGACCTGGCTGCTCTATATCCCAACCCACTGGATACGGCAGTTGCGTCCATGTGGGCGACAACAACATATCGTATTCGGAATAAAAATTGGCCCAACTGCGCGCAAAAGACATTCGCCTGGTGAGCGTTGACGCATAGTCCTCGGTTGAGGGTTCGCTGCGTCCGGTTCGAAAATCCTCAAGAAACTTTTTCGGATCTTCCGACATTAGATTTGAAACCAAAGGAAAAATCAGCGAGAAATCGTTGTCAAGTAAATCGAACCACAGCTCTATCGTTTCGCTGAACTGGGGTGGCTCGGCCTCGGTAACGGTGCAGCCGGCAGCCTCAAGTGCAACTGCTGCCTCTCGCGTCAATGCCGATATTCGCGTATCTACGCTGCCAGCCGAAGGCTCAGCCATCAGCGCAATGCGTAGAGGGCCACCTGCAACATTTTGCGCCGCATTCACGCTGTTTGGGTCGCGTGGATGGTAGCCCCTCATGGCGTCCAATCCCAGCCGCACATCAGCCACCGTGCGCGCCATTGGGCCATCTGTGAGCATTTGCTGAAAACTGATAGGTTCGTCTTCAAAGGGTATGGTTACTGCGTGTGGCACAACGCCCTGGGTAGGTTTGATCGATGCAATGCCGCAGCACGTTGCGGGGTTTCTGAGCGAGCCGCCAACATCATTGCCCAATCCCAGGGCAGACATACCCGTTGCCAGTGCCGCCCCCTCACCGCCGGATGAGCCACCGGTCGTATGCCCAGCGTTCCAGGGGTTGATGGTTGGGCCATGCAAGGCATTGTCAGTATGCAGCCGCAAGCCCATCTCCGGGAGGTTGGTTCTGCCTACAGGCACAGCACCAGCCGCTAAAACACGATCCACTATTGGCGAATTTGAATTGGGTACCGCCTCTGCAAGCGCGGCCAAGCCTTGCGTGGTAGGTAAGCCAACAACGTCAATATTTTCTTTAATTGTTATCGGCACACCTGCGAGTGGCCCCAATGGCTCGCCTGCCGCCACTGCCCTATCCACCTCTGTTGCCGCTGCGTATGCCATGTCTTCGAGAACTCGCACGACCGCATTCAGATCAGGATTCACATCAGCAATGCGTTGCAAATGCGCCTCAGCAACTTCCTTGGCAGAGAACGTTTTATTCGCTATGCCGCTGGCCAATTCAATCGCACTTTTTTCTATCAATTCATTCATTTTTTATTGCCTCTTCCCCTTAGCCTGCCATATTCCGTAGTTCGGTCTTCAGTATTTTGCCAATGTGGCTACGAGGCAACTCATCAAGCAAGCGTACCTCTGACAGTCGTTGCGTTTTCCCAAGCTCACGGTTTGCGCCATCAAGCACTGCTTGCACATCCAGCTCAACGCCTTTTTCGGCAACCACAAACCCCAGCGGTGTTTCGCCCCACTGACGAGACTCCACACCAATCACGGCCGCATCAACAACGCCAGCTTGTTTCAACAACACTTCTTCCAGATCTCTTGGGTAGATATTAAAGCCACCTGAGATAATCATGTCTTTAGCACGACCCATAATCGTGACAAAACCGTCTGCATCAACACGGCCAATGTCGCCCATCCGTTGCCAAGGGTCACCGTTTTCGTCGTACCAAGTCGCTTCCCTGGTTTTCTCGGGCTGGTTTTGATAGCCAGACATCATCGTGCCTGACCGCCCTACCAACTCACCCATTTCCCCATTAGGCAAACGTTTCAGGTTTTCGTCAATGGTGATGACTTCACTGCCGCCATGCGGAACACCCACGGTGTGCAGCTTGTCAGGGTGAGCATGCGCAAGTAAAACACACACCACGCCGCCCTCAGTCATGCCATACGCTTCAACCAACGCGCCTGGCATACGCTTAAGTACTTCCGCTTTTAGCTCGGCGGAAAATGGCGCGCTGGTACAGTTTTTAACGCGCAAACTGCTGAGATCGAACTCGTCAAACTGCTCGTAATCCATTAGCCGCTGGTATTGCACAGGCACCAGCATGGTGTGCGTAACTTTATGGCTCTGCGCGCGTGTCATCCAACCTTCGCAGTCGAATTTTTGCATTAGCAAGGTAGAGCCACCGTAGGCGACCGTTGCCAGGAATGGGGCCAGTGTGGTATTGGAATACAACGGTGTGGACAACAACGTTGCCTGCCCCGGCTTACCATAGCCGGTCGCCTCACCAACCCTCATTTGCCGCCATCGCATCAAGTGGCTGTGCACAATGCCTTTAGGTGTGCCTGTGGTTCCGCTGGAATAAATAATATTGAAGGGGTCTTCCGGCTTGGCTTGAGGTGTGTCAGGCACAGCACCCTCAGCAGCCATCCAAGCACGCAGGTAGGGTGCATCCGCCTCCGCGATATCCATCATCACATGCAGCAAACCTGGTAATTCAATACCGCTTTGGACAAGCTCGGCGCGCTTGGCGGAATCGATAAACAAATGACTCGCACCGCTGTCAGCCATCATTGCGGCCAGTTGCTTTGGGGTTGCCGAGGCGGTTAACGGAGCGGCGCAGCCACCGGCCAGAATGGCGCCCAGATAGACACATGCATAGTGCACTGAATTTAGACCAAGGATAGATACAGCTTGCCCTGCTTGCAGGCCCTCCGCGCGTAATTGCACTGCAATTCTATTCGCTAAGGCAGTGGCTTCCCCCCAGGTAAGTTTGTCTTCATCTTGTTGAAGCGCTACTCGGCCAGGCTGATTCTGGGCATGGGCATTGATCAGCCCCGCAAACTGGCCAAACGGGTTTTCCAAGTAAGTCGCGGGTTCGGGTATCGCATTCATGTTTTATTTCTTTTCGGCAAATCACTATCATACTGCCTGGTGCCGCTGCCGTCTTGTTCGCCGCAGAGTTTGCGCTCGCTATACGCCAATAATAGGGAATGAAATGAAGGCCATTAAATTTTTAGATACCCACAATATTCGCTACCAGCGTTTTGATCACGAGGCCGTGTTTACCTGCGACGAAGCCAATGAAGTGATTCCTGATTTGGGCGGTGCCAGAACCAAAAACCTGTTCTTGCGCAATAAAAAAGGTAAGCGCCATTTCCTCTTGGTTATTTGTGAAGACAAAGCCATAGACCTTACTGAATTGTCAAAACAGCTGGACTCAAGTCGTTTCTCATTTGGCTCCGCCGCTCAACTGAATGAGTATCTGGGCGTAGAACCTGGGTCTGTGTCACTGTTGTCGGTATTAAATGATCCTGACAAGAACGTAGAGCTGATTGTGGACGCCGATGTGTGGAGTGCGTCTGCTGTGCTTTGCCACCCTCTCGTGAATACTTCTACGCTGGTACTAAAAATGGATCAACTGAAGTCTTTGATGGCGTTATTGGATAGAGACGTTAAGGTCATGGAAATGCCCCTTAAGTAAGGTAGGCAGCCTCTGAATAAGTTTGTGCTAATACCCATTGCGCTGTGATAGGCTTTTATACACTGGTTTTATTAGGAGGTGAGAATGAACGTTACTGTTGCCGCAACGCAGATGGCGTGCAGTTGGAACCTGGAGTCCAATGTTGATAAGGCGTGTGAGCTGATACACAACGCAGCTGATGCTGGCGCCCAAATCATACTTATTCAAGAGCTGTTCGAAACGCCTTACTTCTGCATTGACGAACAAGACAAACATTTCGACCTTGCCCACAGTGTTGAAGAACAAGCAACCATCAAGCGACTGCAGGCGGTGGCGCGAGAGCGCGAGGTGGTGTTACCTGTTTCCTATTTTGAACGTGCTGGCCAGGCATTTTTTAATTCAATTGCCATTATCGACGCCGACGGCAGCATTGTGGGGCACTACCGTAAAAGCCATATTCCCGATAGCCCCGCCTACGAAGAGAAATTTTACTTCAGTCCAGGTGACACCGGTTTTAAAGCCATCAAAACGCGATACGCTACTATTGGCGTGGCCGTGTGCTGGGATCAGTGGTTTCCAGAGGCGGCACGAGCCATGGTATTACAAGGCGCGCAAATGCTGTTTTATCCGACTGCGATTGGCTCAGAGATTGCAACACCGGAGCTTGACAGCAAAGACCATTGGCAAACCACCATGCGCGGCCACTCAGCCGCCAACATGGTGCCTGTTATCGCCTCCAACCGCATTGGCACAGAAGAAAGCCGGGGCGTTGAGATGACCTTCTACGGTTCTTCGTTCATTACTGATCATCTGGGTGCATTTGTGGAAACCGCAGATAAAACCACCGAGACCGTACTCACCGCCAACTTTGACCTCGATTACCAACGCGAGTATCGGCGGTCCTGGGGTGTATTTCGAGACAGGCGCCCTGATCTGTACGGTCCTTTGCTAACGCTGGATGGCAATACCAGCGCATGATCTCAGCGCATGAGCTGGCAAAACACCTGAGTCTGGCAATACTCGGCACTGTGTCCTTGATGCAGCTGCTGGTATTACCGGGCATGGTAGGTGTGCTGGTGGATGGTTCACCAATTACCGAGCAACAGGCAGGCATAGCCGCGTCAGCGAATTTTTCTGGCGCTGCATTGATTGCATTAGTGATGGCGTTTCAAATGCAGCGCTTACCATTACGTGCTATATCTATTGCCGCGCTGCTATTCGCCGCTGCAGCGGATGCTGTCTCGGCGTTTTCAGCCAACAATTTTGAGCTATTTCTGTTCGCGCGCTTCGCAGCCGGCATTGGCGCTGGCACAGTGTATGTTTCTACACTAGCAGCCTATGCTCGCTCAAAGGACCCTGAGCGAGGCTTCGGACTATTTGTCACGCTGCAATTCATTGTCAGCGGTCTTGCCCTGTACGTATTACCCGTGTACTCCAGCGACCTGGGCGTTAAAGGCATGTTCCTCATTATTGCGGGGCTTGATCTAGCAGCACTTACATTCTGCGTTTCACTGCCCGCTTTGTCTGCAATAAAGGAACGCAATACGGATCACCTGCACGGCATTGTTGTAACAGGCTCGTCATTAAAAACTCTTGGATCTGCAGCTGCGATATTCGCTGCGCTGGCATTTGGATTGTATGAAGCTGCCAATACTGCTCAATTTACTTATGTAGAGCGCCTTGGCGTTTCAATGGCGCTTAACGAGCATGAGATTGGAAGCGCTTTATTGATTGCTTCATTTATCGGTATACCCGGTGCATTTTCAGTGATTATTGTAGGTAACCGCTTTGGTCACGTTGTACCCATTATCCTGGGTGTTGGTCTGGCCATCGTCGGTCTGCTGCTGTTGATTACCGCTGAGTCCTATGTTGATTATTTTCTCGGTTCATTATTCTTAGGGTTTAGTTGGGCATTTTGCCTTCCATTCATTCAAGGCTTACTGGCTGGTTTGGACAGGACCGGTGGTGTACTTGCAGCAGGCTCGTTCTGCACAACGCTGGGTAGCACCTTGGGTCCTTATGCCGCTGCAACGTTGATACTCAATAACGACTACGACCGCGCGTTTATACTCGCAATTGCGTTGTTTGTTGTTGCGGCACTGATGTTCTACCTGGCCAGACCGAAACACTCAGACGAGGACACTCAGTATGCGTGAAACAAAAAACCCCGCCGATTTTGGTTTTACCATGCCGGCCGAATGGGCGCCGCACAGTTGCACCTGGATGGCCTGGCCTTGCAGAGATGGCTTATGGCCGGACTACAAGGCCGCCCAACAAGGGTATGCTGACGTCGCCAATGCGATAGCTGCCTTCGAGCCGGTCAAAATGCTGGTACCCGCAGAGAAACGACAATCAGCGCGAAAGTACTTAACAGATAACGTTGAATTAATTGAAATGCCAATCGACGATTCCTGGGCGCGCGATTCCGGTCCCAATTTTTTAGTGAACGACAACGGTGAACTGGCCGGCAGCGTCTGGCAATTCAATGCCTGGGGCGGCAAATACTCTCCCTACGATCAAGACGCCTTAATGGGTGAACGCATTTTGGAAATGACCGGCGCGCGTCAGTTTCATTCCACACTGTTTGCAGAAGGCGGTGGTATCAGTGTTGACGGACAAGGCACAATCCTGACGACTGACTCCTGTTTCCCGAATAAAAACCGAAATCCGGATTGGTCCAGGGAAGAAATTGAAGCCGAGCTTTGCCGCACTTTGGGTGCCGAGAAAGTCATTTGGTTACCCGGTGATGTTGATGAAACGGAAACTGATGGTCATGTAGATGGCGTGGCTGCGTTTGTGAAACCTGGCGTGGTACTGGTCGAAGTAAACCCTGATAGCACCGACCCGCATTACGAGGTAGCACAAGAGAACCTTGCCGCCATGCGCGAGCAAGTGGATGCAAAAGGCCGCCCTATAGAAATTGAATTGATTAACGAGGCTAGCTACAAGCCAGGCGAGTGGAATGGCGGTTGTGCGAGCTACGTGAATTCTTACTTATGCAATGGCGCGGTTATCGTTCCAGGTTACGACTTTCAACGCGATGAAGAAGCGGTTGCGACCTATCAGCGTTTGTATCCAGACCGAGAGATTGTGCAAGTTCAGATTAACTCCATCGCTGTGGGAGGTGGTGGTGTGCACTGTATTACGCAGCAGCAGCCGAAGGTGTAACACGACCTTACTCACTTGAATCGTAGTTACCCAAGCATTCAGTGGCACAGAGGCTTTGGAGTGAGTGTCGGTTAGCGAGACTGTGTGAGGGAGGGACCCCGAACACAAGCCTACAGGGAAGTATTTACGGCGTGTCTCGCTAACCGAC
>JBCCIP010000023.1:0-88683 GCA_039111475.1 Pseudomonadota bacterium
TCTGCGATGCGGCTGCGCCCAGACTTCGATACCACGATGGCGCTTTACCCGTGTTACATCCAGCCCAGGTATGCCTATAATTGTTGCTGTGTGGGACATCGGTGTTCTCCATTAAATTGATCGTCGCAAAATCAGTTTAATTAATGCCGGTGTCCCCCGTTTATGATGAAGAGCCTCCTAGGGTCGCTCAGCATTATTTGGTTATTCTTTTGAGGCAGACTCTCACCGTTCTTTGAGGATGGCGGATTGCCGGCCCGCAAGCGCAGCTTACTGGCGTTCGAGCCTCGCGAAGCGGTGCTTCGCACTTCGCTTAGGGCGAAAACGGCTCTCATCCTGCCGACCCACTTCATAGTAGAGTACCGTCGGACGTTTTGCCAAGAAGCTGTAGCCTTTTGATACAAGCTGTGTATTGCTGGGCTGAAGACCTTTTAACCACGCCCACGAACAGGGTCATACATAATTCCGATGCCTAAGCGTCGAAAGTGGGGTTGTCGTACAGCTGAATAAATCAAGTGATTACTAGAGTAGCGATATGATACTGCTCTTCCAGCCATGTATCCCAGCCAGCGATCGAAACATCGCCTTGCCGCTGTCGCGCGGTGCTTTTCTCTTGGTAGATTATTTTTTTGACTATAAGCATTACAATAGCGTTGGCCAGTTTCGGCAATATCGTGACCGCGTGCGTTTTAAGAACATAACTAGTGTGTTAATGGGTTTGCATGATCGTTGGCAGAAAACTCCGGGAATCTGATCCATGTTACTTCTAACCATTTTCATAAATAGCAGCTTATTTATGGTTTCAAACTAACATTCATAAAATGGGGTTTCCACAGTCCGGTTATTCCGATAATTGATTGGATGTCAGTTATTAAATCGCTGCCGCAGTCGCGAAATAGTAAGAGTGTTTGAATGCTTCGTATTGAAGCCGAACGGAGTACTTGTTAAAACAGGGAAAAGTCACGTAGCTACTTCAACTGTTTAGGTATAACATAGATGATTAGCTAAGAAATGGACTTTTGTTTTGCTATGGATAAACGTCGAGAATTTGACGCCGAAGACGATGATTCAGTCGGCGAGAGTGATGAGGCACGTAGGCTCTTAAGTCTTCATTCCCTTGGGATACTGGATAGCGAGCCAAATCCAATGCTTGATAGCATTGTGAAAGCAGCGGCTGGCTTGTTTCATGCTCCAATAGCGCTCGTTACTCTGGTGGATAAAAACAGGCAGTGGTTTAAGGCGAGCTTAGGCCTTAGCGGTCCTCTGGAAGGCGTAACTGAAACGCCGAGAGATATGGCGTTCTGCCACTTTACCATTACCGACTCGGAGGTGATGACGGTTCAAGAACCAGCTAAAGATCCTCGCTTCGCTGACAACCCTTTAGTCACTGGGGAAGCGGGCATTCGTTTCTATTCCGGTGCTCCATTGCGCTTACCTGGCGGTGAACATATCGGTTCGCTTTGTGTGCTTGATACCGTGGAGAACACTTCCGGCGCAGAGCAAGACATAGCGTTGCAAGCACTCGCTAAAGTGGTAGTCGATTTGCTAATGGCCGAATCTGAATTGGCCGATGGCGAAGGCAATAAGTTTCCAGTGAAGCCAGAAGTCGATGATGTCAAAGCGGTGATATTGGAGGCCGCCTATGCGGCAATGGCAACCGAAGGTGCTCCTGCATTTTCTGTGCGTAAGGTGGCCCGGCAAGCCGGTGTTAGTCTTGGCCACTTGCAGCATTACTTCCCCGATAAACAAAGCCTCTTAGCCGCGATAATCAATGGATTATCTGAGCGTTTTAAATTCTTGTATAACGATGATGTTCGTTCCATGCCAAACGCCGTGGATCGCCTGACCTACTGCGCAATTGGTATTTTGAATGATGCACAGAACCCCCGTGTCAATCAGTTGATGCAAGAGATATGGGCGCTGAGTGGAAGAGATAAAATACTGGCAGACACTATTCATCAAATTTACGTACGGATTTTCAATGAGTTAAGCGCCCTGCTTATTGAGGCAAATCCCGATCTGGATGATCGTGAGTCTGAGCTACGGGCAGCCACCTGTATTTCGTTGCTTACAGGTTCATTTCTTCTTGAGCGTCTTGATTTGGTGGACGGCTATCGAGATCGAATACTAGAGAAGATTGTTTCCTTGCCGTTTAGCAGGCCAACGTCGTAGTAGGTAGCCGGCGCAATTAGCGGGCGGGATAGGATTAGCGGCTCATGTTTTGAGTCTGCGGTAAAGCGTTGATGCGCTAACGCCAAGCTTCAATGACGCTTCTACTACATTGCCGCCGCAATGATTAATGGCAGATGAGATCGCATTCTGGATAACATCGTCCAGCGGCATGATCTCTGCCCCATCCGGTTTTGTCATCTGGCTTTCATTGTTCGAATTGAGTAGGTACGTTGCGCCCGCTTTGAGTGCAGGTAATGAATAGACACGCTCAGATTGTTTGCGAGAATTTGGCTCTATGCTTTTGTAAGGCCTTAAAAGGCCTGTGGGTAACATCGAAGGTGTTAGCAGTTCGCCTTTGTTTAAAACTACCGCGCTCTGAATAACGTTCTGCAATTCTCTCACATTGCCTGGCCAACGATAGTTTTCGAGCAGATTCCCCGCTTCGGGGCTAATTGCTTGAAACGACTTGCCTTCACGTTCTGAAAAATCGAGCATAAATCGATTGGCAAACTCAAGAATATCCTCGCCTCGATCTCTAAGCGCTGGCAAATGAACGCGTATGACATTAAGACGATAGAACAAATCTTCCCGAAACTGGCCCTGCTCGATTGACTGTTCTGGGTCGCGATTAGTTGCACATATGACTCTCGCATCAACTTTTTCTACTTGACTGCTACCCACCTGCGAAAAAGTACCTGACTGGAGGAAGCGAAGTAGCTTGCCTTGAATGGACAATTCCATTTCGGCTATTTCATCTAAAAAAAGTGTGCCGCTATCTGCCAACTTCGCGACGCCGAGGCGGTCATTAATAGCACCAGTAAAAGAGCCTTTTACATGACCAAATAATTCACTCTCAGCAAGCCCTTGTGGTATTGCCGCGCAGTTTACGCTCATAAATTGGTGGTCACGGCGTAAGCTTTGTTTATGTATTAATGACGCGCAAACGTCTTTACCGGTTCCGTTTTCGCCAGTGATGAAGACACTAGCGTCACTGGTGGATGCATTGGCAATCATGGTAAACACATCGGTCATGGCCGAGCAGCTGCCAATCACTTTCACACCATCCAATTCATAATCGATCTGGCTGCGGTTTGGCATTTCGGTGGTCAAGAAATTCGACAGAGAGTGTCGCAACCTTGATGTAAGTTGTTGCTGGTCCGTGCAATGCTCTAGATTGATAAAATCCAGTGCACTCATTTCAAGACTGGCACGCTCAAACCAGTTATAAGACTTGTTGACAATAACAATCATACTTGGCCGTTGCGAGCTCTGCTGCAGCCAAGACATAAGCTGTATGGCCTCACTAAGATGATCATCGACACGAACTATAACTACCTGATCATCGTGGTTTTCGAGGTTTGCTTGTACCTCTGGTAGCTGCGTCAAATTACCTGCTCTTCGGTGCGCTAAATCCAGGTCGTCTAATGAGTGCAATAACAATTCGCATTTCTCGCCGACGATGACTAGCTCAATCTGAGTGTAAGTGCTATGTGGGCGGACCTGCGACATAACTTACTGAATGCTATCGCTGGCAGGCGTAAGGATAATGGGCGCGAATTGGTGAACGCCTGTGGCTGAAGCAATCGAGAACTCGATTTTTTCGCTTGCATCCAATCCAAATTTCTTCAATGCGATAGCATTGAGCTCCATTGTATATGAACCGGGAACAAGACCTTCAGCGAGGAAATAGCCGTCGAATTCCGTGACGATTTGTGCGACCACAACACCCTCACTGTTCTTAATCTCGATCGGAATTCCGGCTAAAGGCAGTGGCGCACTTTCACCTTGAGAATATAGACTGCCTTCGGCCTCAACAGTTGCATGTAGCGGTATGTCCAATCGTTGCAAGCCTCCGGGGTGAGACACTAAGTGGGCTTTTATGAAGTCACTTCGCCAATACGGGTCCGCAAGTGATTTGCTCTCAAGAGCAATACTCGATTGAGCCTCAGTTCTTAGGCCAGTCAGATACACAATTCCATCGTCGTTGGTGCTTCTTTGTTTCCAATCGTGTCTGCCAATAAAGCGTACGCCACTGATGGGCTCATCGACGGGTGAGAATGCTCCATCATAGTCATGGTCCAGGAACACCCGAGCCCTAAGCCTGCCTTCGCTTGCCATTGATTCACCGCGCGCCGTCCATCGGCCACGATGTTCTTTTGCCAGGGAGAAATCTGCGCTCAATTGTATGCTGGGTTTGTTGGAGTCGCTGAATAACAGCACGCTGGAAACGGTAATACGAGGCAGGCGATAGTTCATCGCAACGCCAAGATTGTTGCTACTCTGTTCACCAAAATCACTACTGAAAACAAACTGGCTGTAGAATTTCTCTTTGGCGCGCCACAAAATGCTGGCGGATACAGAAGTAGGTTTTGCAGTCGGCTTCAGCCCGTAGTTGACACTGCATCTCAGGGTCGATTTGGTGCCAAGTTGGCGAATGTATGATGCGGAACCCAAGGAACGGTGTGAAGAAGCAGATTTTTTCAGCCATCGGGTTTCAAGGTTCATTCGCCCGCCATAAAAGTCGAAACCTATATTGCTCTGCGCGCTTTTTGAGTCGGTGCCTACAAGATTAATCTCTTCATTAATGCTGAGGTTATAGGCAATGTTCTTATCTGTAAACCATCTACCAGTACCGCTGAATCGTATCTCAGAGACGCGTTTCATACGATAACTCTCATTTCTATCGCTCTCAAAGCTGTCGAATCTTTTTTGTAGAAAAGAGGTTGCTACACCACCGACTTGAGTTTGCCCACTTATCAGGCTGGCCACGCCTCCATCCAATTGTTTCGCAAATTGTGTGTCTACTATTGCGCCCGGCAATGACATGCTCGCACCTGCCTGCACATATTGATTGTCTCGACGTCTTGCGTTCGAATTCAAATGATTTGCGGCTGCCAGTGACACGGAAAACCGTTCGCTTAATCCCTTATGCACACTAAGCTGCAGTTTCTGTTCTCTTGGCTTAGTTGCGATCTCAACAAGTTCAGTAGAAACCAACTGATTCGAACCAGCGCTGCTATCGGAATAGTTGTTCCCAAAAAGCATTCTGTCGACGTTCACATAGCTTAGCCGAGCATACGTTTCGCCTATTGGCAAAGCTTGGTCACCTATTGTAATCGATTCGCGTCGCACCTCTTCTTGCCCAATCGGGCCGTATAAGCGAAGTTCAAAGTCATTTTCTCCGTACTCAACAGGTACGTCATCAAAATGATAGCGACCGTCAGCCGATGCTAGTTGATAGCCAATAAACACGCCATTTCGGTAGATTTCAACCTCCCAACCTGGCTCAATCTCGCCTGCAAGGACGCGTTTTCCGAAATCGGAACTGCGTCTGGCCGCACCAAATTCGATATCGAGCCCGCGGCCCTGATCGCCGCTGAACACCAGTGCGTCACTGGCACCGAACACATCGCCAAGCGCAGCATAGCCAATGTGCCCGGGCAGACTCTCTGAGGGTAAATTGGGACGCTTCAAAAAAGTCAGTCGTTCTTCTGACGTACTGTTGCTTGACAATTGGGAAGATGCAAAGCTGCTCTGAAAGCCTAAGATATCGGCGCTAAGGAACAGACTACGTGAATAGTCCGCTCGTACGCTTTTACCAATACCATTCGAGTCAACTTCCTCCGACAGCTCACTGCCGAGGTGCACGTCGATCACGGGCGACCCTAACACATCATATCGATCAGCAATGAGTGTGCTATTAAGTTCTGCGTCAGCTCTCTGTTGGCGTTTTCGGTTTTTTTCTCGTTGCAGTTTTTTCTCCAGGGGAAGCGGCTCATACGAGCTTATATTGAGCCTCAGCTTTCCTTTCTGCAGTTCTACGCGGATGGGGAACCATTCGTTGAGCTGATTCAAGCTTGTATAAAGGTCATAGTCATCCGACACGAAATAGGCGTCTGCTCTTATGTCTCTGTCGCTGTCGCCAATAATCAGGTGACGTTTGGAAACATTCAGCTTGAAGATGCTGCTTTCTTTCAAGAACCAGCCATCTGCAGTTTGATTGTCTGTATTGACCAGAATTGGGAACTCAATTGCATCGAACAAAGGTTGCAGAGGAACTAGTGTTGTTTCAGCGTCGGAATAAACGAAAACATCGCGCGCAAGGCGATATTTACCCAAATACATGTCAACGATCAGCAAATTGTCGTCAGACAGTATGTTTAGCGTGGAATCGCCTTGATCAAGCTGTGCAAAGGCACTTTGTGCGAGCAGAAAAATAAGTGCTGCCGATTGGCAGAAGCTGGCTGGTGCAATCGTCAGCTTATTCGGTTTAGTCATCGAAAAGCACGGTGCCTGACTTTGGCATGTGGTGAGCGTTTCGCACATAAAAACAATTGTTGTATTTGCGCGATCTAGAGGGCTTTGCTCGCTTTGAGACTACCGCCGTAGTTGGGATCCTCGTTGTACTCCAGAATAATTGAGCTGTCTGTTGCGATTGGCTTGGAGACTTTGTCAAGCTCTATGGAAAACGAACGTTTTTGATTTGGCACATAGACGGCCAGCCCTCTTGCGCTGCCGAGATTGCGTCGTGCGCCATTCGAACTAATTTCCCAAAGGTCTACGTTGCCATAGATAGAGCGACTGCCTTCGCGTTCCAGAGTAAAGTCAATATTCTTCGCGCCGCTTGCCAGTGTATCAAACGTAGCACTGGCGATAGACATGGAAGCGGAAAGTTCGCCCTGCCTTACGATCACTGGAATAGTTACTTCCACGACGGCGCGCAGAGAGAAAGCTATTTGATTTTCACTCGCTTTTTTGTCAAGAACTGATTTCTGGTCTTTTAACTTTCTGAACACCAGGTGACTTCGGTACTCTCCGTCTTCCAGCCCGGGTGGCTTACGGACTACTATGCGAACAGTTTGCTTGCTTCGAGCGGGTACTGTCACTCGTCTGGGTGAAAACCTCAGCATTTTATCCGCGAATTTTTCGTTTGATGTCGGATCTTCTTCAGTAACCTCTTCCATGGTGCCTTTGTCGTCCATGCGAAGGTTTCTGAAAAACAAGCGGTAGGTGCCATCTTCATCGCCACGATTAACCAAAGTAACAGTGCTTGATCTAATCGAGTCAGACATCAGTACGCGTGTTGGCAATACTTGCAACACTGATTCAGCGTGTGTGCTTGTGGAAAAACCCAGAAGTAAAACGGTCAACACCATTGCTTTTGTAACGGCATCAATCTTGTAGGCGTGCATTAACGTAATCTCCCTATCACGACTGCTCACTTAGATTCGGCCTTCACAAAAGATTGGGCCGAAAAATGAGCCTAGACTTGATGTCAGGGAAATATTAGTTCATGACCTACGTTTCAGACGAGTGACCTACCTATTTTACATTTCACATAACCTAATTTACATATGACCTAATAGGTTGGTCGAATATTATTCGTAATTAACCATGATGGAATAGGTTAATGAGTGCTTTCCATAGGCTGCATTCTCAATTTCCAGGTCACCTGCTACTTTCAAACGGCGTTTTCCTCCGCGTGACAAAGCTTTCACCTGCCGTCCTTCCATTCGCGGTTTGAAGCGTATTCCAGGCTTTGAGCCACTGCCAATCAGGCTAATGTTGACGATTCTTCCTTGTTCACCCAAAAGATCAAACTCTGCATAACGTCCTGCCCCGAGGCATGTTTGGCCGGAATAACCCAATAGTGTTCCACGTGAATTCATGCGGCAAATACCGTTTTCGCTACTGATTCTGCCAAATTCTATGTCGGCATTTGAAGCGCGCAAACGCAGCGCCTTGTGATGTGATGTTTCTTTTCTCGCAAGTATTTCTGCTGAAACGGGTTGTTGAACTGTTGTCAACGCGCATAGGAAGAGCGACCAGCAATAGGCAGAAAGCGTGTAATGTCTGATGGTTTGACTCGCAATCATTGCAAGAAGAGCGTTGCGTGGGCTAGTTGATCCAAGTGTAGCTGAAGTTTCGCCCTGCTTTGTCAAGCCTCGTTAAATCTAGTATGAGGCGGGTATATGCACCGGCCGCCTAGTTGTAATTGGCTGTAAAGGTATAGCTGATTTGCTTAGTGCCCGGGCTGGTTTTCTCTAGCTCCAAGCTCCCGAGTACGACTATTCTTGCTACACCGTTGGAGAGCGCACGCTGGTTAGCTCCCTCAATACGTGGCGCGAAATAGACTCCATCTTCTGAGCCTCCCGTTACGCTCACATCAATTACACTGTTGGCACTTCCAGTTACAACAAATGAACCAGGTGTCTCAGTACCTGCACATTCCAAGCCATCGGTGCCGGAAAGCGCACCGTTTGAGCTCATAGTGCAGGTACCAGGTGCATTGCGTATTTGGCCAAAATCGATGGCCGTTTCTTGTCTTACATCGAGTGCAGGCAGTATTTCCACTTTAGCAGTTGCGACCGTGGGTTCTGCAATCGACGTCGTCGACCCGACGAGTACAGATGCGGAGAGTAGAAGTTTCAACTGTGTTCGGATCATCGACCATGTCTCAAGCTTAATATGACGTCGGTCACATTTTCGCGTGACCTGACACTAAGAATGGTCAATAAATGATCAATTTACAAGAAAATGTGCGCCGGTCGTCATTTTTTATGGTCCAAAATCACAGTATAAATAGCAAGCTCGATGGTTCGCTTTGTGTTCGGCCCTATTGATAGTTGGCCGTGAATATATAGGGTATGTCTTTTTCCCCATCGGTCGCACCGTTAAGAATAATGTCGCCGATAACAGGGAAGTGTGCATCGCCCTTAGAGAGTATCCTTGTTGTTTTTCCGTCAATGCGAGGCGTGAAACTCACCCCATCTACTGGCGGACCCGCAGAAACGCTGGCATCCACATAGGCATTAACGGTACCGTCGACTCGAATAACACCGGGTGTTTCCGTACCAGTGCAACCCATACCTGCGACACCGCTCAGAACGCCACCGCTTGCCATTGAGCACGTACCGTCAACATTCACGACCTGGCCAAAATCCACTTCGGTTTCTTCAGTAATGCTTAATGCTGAAACAATCTCAACATTGGCAGTACCGGTTTGTTCGGCAGCGAAAGTAGCAAGTGATGGAAAGGAAAATATGGAAAATAGCATTGAAACCGTCAGCACACGGTTTTTCATAAAGACGCTCCTGTCTAATACGCTCCTTGTTTGGAGAGCATAGCAGTTGATCTAACAATTACCGTATTTTGCCGACAGACGCCCACAAGAACGCCCACCAAACGAACTTGGCGAGCGAATTTTGATCAGAAAAGTGCAGGCGCCCGGGTGCTGCCGGACGCCTGACTACTAGTTACTGATAGTTTGCAGTGAACGTGTAGGCGATGTCCTTGTCACCGTCCGAGGTATCGGTCAATACGATGTTGCCGATAACATTTGCAGTCGTAGTTCCACCTGTCAAAGTACGGCTTACAGCACCGTCCAGAACAGGGTTGTATACAACGCTGCTGTCTCCGTCACCGCCGCTCAGCGAGATGTCAACGACTGCGCCTGACGTACCAGTGATGGTGAAAAGACCATCCGTTTCAGTACCGGTGCAAGCCATTCCCGCATCGCCGCTAAGTCCGCCACCAGACGCCATGGTACAAGTACCGTTGACGTTAACGATGGTGCCAAAATCAATTTCTCGATCTTCTGAGATAGTTATCGCAGATACGATGTTGACGTTGGCATTGCCCGCTTGGTCTGCAGCAAAAGCGTGGCTGCTCACCGCAAGGGCAACAATCGAAGAGGCTAAAAGTAGTTTTTTCATGGTCAAACTCCATCTTGTGTAGTTGAGGCGAAACGTTTTCGTAACGCGCAGTAAGTAATCATGTCCTGGGCGCGTATCGCCTAAACATGTTGCAGCTTGTAAATTGCAGCTTGCGTGCCAACATTTTTGCAATCCAATGCGGCGTGCCTGCTTGATACCTTTGCCTAATACTAAGTAATTGAAAATATTGAAGTATTAGCTTTTATCTTTTTTCCGGATGCAAACCTGATGTATTAAAATAGTTAGCTGTGTCACAAAAAGCGTTCAAAACATAGTCAGTAAAATCCTCATGATTTAGGACGGTTCAATACAGTTATTTGCGATTTGATTTTCGTATTGCCAAAAAATTAGCGATATGCGAAATCCACATCGAGCGCAGAGCCGCAGCAACAGGTAAACTGCCGCGATGACCACTAATGTTTCATGCTGGCACTGCGGCAATCCATTGCAGAATCTGATTCTGCCGCTATCACGTCGGGAAGAATGTTCTAGCTGCGCTGCTGACCAGCATGTTTGCAAAATGTGTGGGTACTTTGATGCCAACACCGTTGTTCAATGCAGTGAGGAACGCGCGGAGCCTCCCGGCGATAAAGAAGCGGCCAATTTTTGTGATTATTTTTTGCTGAGTAGTTCGAGTGCTGGAGAGTCTGCGGAGCAGTACAAAGCCACACAGCAACTAAATGAACTATTTGGAGACAATTCTTTGGATGCACCATCTTGGTTGGACGCTGATGATTCAAGCTCCGGGGGTTCTAAGCAGTCCACGGAGTTTGATCCTGAGGCTGAATTGAAGAAGTTGTTTGATAACTAACGACAGCTAAGCCATTTCTTCCAGTACGGATCGATATTTTTTCATTGAGTGGTCGCCAAGACCGGGCATTAACTTTCCAACAATTCCTTGGCCGTGTTGCAACGCTCTCATTCGCTCCGAAAAAGCAATTTTTATCCGCTGTACTCTGGACGGGTTCATGATGCATTCACATCCTTTACGTATGATTATCAATTGACCTACATGACGGTAGTTGAGCTTGTGCAACCAACTATCCGTCAAAGGTATGTCGAGGAAGCTCTCAGTGACTTTGCCCAGCTTTTTAAGACTGGCTGGCGGCACACGTGTGACGATGTCATTGGCATGCATTAATCTGAAATGCTTGGCAGTCAATTCGTATTGTTCTGAATAACGCGCATCACCGACTCGTGGCTGACCAAACGTGTAGACAGCTGCAATATCTTGTTCCTTAAAAAGCCCCTCCGCTAATAAACGAGTGGCGGCCGTTGTGGCCAGCGCTCCGCCAAGACTATGGCCAGCAATCCAGAGCTTTCTAGAGGAGACACCTCTGTGCTTTTTCAGGTATGAAAATAGCCCAGTCTGCGGCAATGGTTTAGACGGTGGCCAGAGCATTGCCCGATTCGCATCTTTCCACACCTGATGCAGCGCGCGCCAAAAACCGGCATGCATCATGCCTTTAGTTATCGGAGGCTGGATTGGCAGGGCAAACAAGTCATCATAAATATCACGGAAACTGCTGGGCTCGGTGCCGCGAAAGCAAAGTACTATGTGCTTTTCCGCTACTCCGACAATGCATTGTGTGCTCGCTCCGGAAAAGAACTGCGCATGATCGAAACCCCACTTGATAAGCATGGACTCCAATCGATGTGCTTCATGCACAAGTTCATTTTCGCTATGGTTTATTGGATAGATCTTTTCTGAACATCGCGCCAACCAGCAGGCGACAGCCGGATCAAAATCATCTTGTGTAACCGCGTCAAGAGTTTTCAGAAATGCTGACATAGTGATAGTGTCAAGAGTGTCGTTGGAACAGCCGTGGCGGGAGTATATACTGGCTCTGAGCCCAGCTCTAAGCGGCTACATAAAAACAATTGATTGAGGTAGTGCATGTCCAAGTTCAAAGTAGGTCTTTTGGGTGGCGGTTCATGGGGTACTACAGTTGCCTCACTAGTGGCTCGAAATGCCCCCGTGACTTTGTGGGCCAGAGATGCCAATACTGTTGCTGAAATAAACGCCGATCACACCAACAGCAAGTATCTACCTGGCGCGCAATTGCCAGAGGCCTTAACGGCAACCCGCGATATCGCTGATGCGGTGGGTAATACGGACGTCGTCATTATGGGGATACCCTCGCATAACTTTCGAGCTGTTATGCAACAGGTCGCTGAGAACATTCGCCCCTGGGTGCCTATCATCAGCCTAACAAAAGGACTTGAGCTTGATACGCGCATGCGAATGACAGAAATTATGCATGAGATAGCGCCTGGCCATCCGGTGGGTGTTTTGAGCGGCCCCAATCTTGCTCGCGAGATCATGGCAGGTAAGGCGGCCGCAAGTGTGATCGCCATGGAAGACGCAATTATTGTCAAAGAATTGCAATCTCTGTTCAGTAGCGGTTTGTTTCGTGTGTATACCAATGAAGACGTTGTGGGTTGCGAGTTGGGCGGAGTGCTAAAGAACATTATTGCGATTGCTGTGGGCATGGGCGATGGACAGGGTGCCGGTGACAATACACGCTCAGCGTTGATCACCAGAGGCTTGGCGGAGGTTACGCGTTTAGGCGTTGCGCTAGGAGGTAAAGCTGAAACGTTTGCAGGCCTTGCCGGAATGGGCGATATGATTGCCACATGCACCAGCCCTCAGAGTCGCAACCGCCATGTGGGTGTTGAACTTGGCAAAGGCCGCAATATGCAGGAGATCATTGACGAAATGGTGATGGTGGCTGAAGGCGCCAAGAGTGCGCCTGCGGTTATTGCTTTGGCTGAAGAGCATGGTATTGAAATGCCAATCGCACAAGACGTTTATCGAGTACTGCAGGGTGACTCCACGGCTAGCCGTGCATACCGTGGATTACTCAGGGTCTCGCCTGGTGCGGAGTCTGAACCTGGATAGCTAAGAAACTGCATTAGCGTTGCGCTGTCGGTACTTCTCCTTGTTTTTTCGCCCCATCGCATACAAACGTTTGCGACTGCCGCGACGTAACTTAGGAAAAAGATAACTCAGGGTTGTTAGTTTACCACTAACCGCTGGCATGGCTATTTCAATATCCTTGCCGCGCGCTAATTCCACAATCGCATCTGCCACCTGCACAGCGGTACTCATTGGCTGAGAGTACACAATATCTTCCACCTGATCGATTTCATCCATAATGAAACCGGTATCAATGGGGCCTGGTGATACAACGCCAACGGCAATGTTTTGCTCGCGCAGTTCGTCGGCCAAACCATAGGTAAATGATCGCAAGCCAGCCTTTGTCGCCGCATAGGTTGCGGCACCTTGCATAGGCATGCGGCCAGCAAGCGATCCAACGTTTACAATGGCGGCGCCGTTGGCTTGGGTTAAATAGGGCAGCGCAGCGGCCGTCAAGTACAGAGGTGCACGCAAGTTGATATCCACCATGGCGGCCAAATCACCGGCCGAGCGCTCTTCCACATTGCCACGCCTGTGCATGCCTGCGTTATTGATCAGGCAATGAATGGCGCCGAACTCGTCCACAGTACTTTTTACCAAGTTACTGCACGCCGACTCATCCGCTACGTCCATAGCAAGAGTGACTACATCAGTCAAATTGCTTAGCTCGTCGCTAATTTTTGAAAGTGCTTCTTCACCGCGTGCGACCAACATGAGGTTGGCGCCAAGCTTTGCAAATGCGCGTGCAGCAGCTGCGCCGACGCCTGCTGAAGCGCCAGTAATAATAATTGCCTTGTCTTTGAAATCTATTATTGCCATCTGTTTTTACACCATTTCGATTATTTGCCCCTCATCGGGCGCACTACGACCGTTGCATACATCGTCATAAATGGCACTCAATCCAGTCAAACCCTGATGCGGAGTGAGCTTCAGCCACTCACTGCTTTGCTGGATTGTCGACGCCACAAAGTCTGCTGACTTACGCTCAAACACTTGCGCACCCCACTCGGCAACCCGTTTTTGAATGTGCCCAGGTGCGAAGAAAAATTCACTGCGCTCTGCAATGATCTTGTCGTTTCCGGCGGCTTGATCCCAATGTGTAAGGCCGACGTTAACCGTGAACTTCATATTGTCACCTAGTTGCTCGTGCAGCCTGCCTAGCAGGTCACTGTTGCCTGACATATCGACAATGGCGGTGGGCTTAGTACTATCAATATCGGCTAATGCATCGTACGAAAACACAGCGTCGAAAACGTCTATGCCAGAAACAAAGGCTTCATTTCTACTTGAGGTTAGGCCGATTGATGGCGGTGCTCCAGGGATATTCTTGAGAGCGTAGCCCAACCCAACACTGGTTTTACTGGAGGCGCTAAGCACCACTACCTGTTCAGCGCCATACCAATCGTTGGCAAGCAATGCATCACCAAGGCAAAAGCTGGTGGCGTAAAGCGGCCACAGCAACATGAGTTCGGCGTCAAGCGACGCGTCGTAGTCTGCTTCGCTGTTAACTCTGCGATAACGGTTATAGGTCGGTGGCAATTCAGCTCTATGCGCAGCTCCATCGATTAAGGCGTCGGCCGTTACTTTGCCAGGCGCCATTTTTAGCTCCGTGGCTGGTGGGAAGTAACCAAACAATTTATCCCCAACCGGCACATCAGGGTGTTCAGATTGGCTTACCTCGCCAAATCCCCAAACTGGAATGATTCCCTGTCCTTCTGCGTCGTCACCGTGTGGAGGAAAGAACTGCCAGTAACCAATCATATCGGCCGCGACAGCATAGGTAATATTGTTGGCAGTGAAAGCGAATTTGGTGATGTTGACTATGATCTCGCCGGCACCGGCCGCGAGCGGCGGTACATTCACAATCCGGCAGTTGGTATAGTCGTCTTTTCTTGTTTGAAATTCAGCCATTGATAAGTACCTCTAGAGTCGCCACTAACAGACCCGCCACTCTACCAATAAACGCGGTGTCAGTGTCAGAGCTTTTACTCTGATATGCTCCATTAACGCCACGGGCCGTCTTGCTTTTTTCTGCGGCGATGATGCATGCGACTTATCATCAACCTTAACAGAGGTCTATAACCTTATGATTATAAAGAATATCGTTGTCTATTTATTGCTGTTGGGCTTGCTTGGCGCCTGCGCTATTCAAACGAATGAGCACAGGCGGGAACATGCGCTGTCTTTGCTGAAAGACAAGGATGCTAACGCTATTTTGTTTTTGCAAGGAGAGCAGCAGATTGCTGCCTTCCGCAATTCCTCTGTGCTCGCGCCCATGCGTCGAATCGAGGCGTCCGAATCACCGCTGGAATTGCCTAATGCCGAGCGCCAACTGTCAGAGGTCTCTATTCCTATAAAGCAAAAGCAGCTAAGTCTTGAGGACTATCTTGTCGAACACAGGGTAGCAGGCTTGATTGCGATAAAAGATGGGCAAGTGACGTTTGAACGCTACAGATTGGGCAACGACGCTGACTCAAAGTGGATTTCGTTTTCAGTTGCCAAAAGCGTGGTGTCGCTGCTCATTGGTGCAGCCATAAAAGATGGTTATATAGAAAGCCTGGACCAGAAAGTGACGGATTATCTGCCTCAGTTAAAAGGGTCCGGGTATGAGCAATCGACAATACGAAATCTGCTACAGATGGCCTCAGGTGTTGAATGGAATGAAGACTACGCCGACCCTGAATCAGACGTTGCGGATGCGAACTACGAAACCCTCCCATTGTACGAACACCTGCGACTGAAGAAGGCTGTTGCTCCTGCCGGGGAGTTATTTAATTACAACACAGCTGAAACTAATCTCGCTGGAACCTTGCTGCGATCCGCAATTGGCAATAATCTGTCGACTTATCTTCAGCAGAAGATATGGCAACCTTTTGGAATGGAGAGTGATGCCTATTGGCAGTTAACTGAAGAAGCTGGCGGTGAGTTTGGTGGTTGCTGCATCAACGCGACGCTGCGCGACTACGCAAGAATTGGCCTATTTGCGCTCTATGAAGGTAAACTCAAGGATGGGCACTCTGTGCTGCCTGAAAACTGGTTGGCGGAATCCATAGCGCCTTCGCGCGCATTCGATGGCTATGGTTATTTCTGGTGGCTGGAGCCAGATGGGAGCTATCAGGCCTCTGGTATTTTCGGCCAAGGTATCTACATCAACCCCGCAACATCAACCGTGATCGCAATACACAGTGCCTGGCCGGAAGCTGACAATGAGCAAAGGTGGGAATTGCTCACTGGGGTGCTTAAGGCAATCGATGCAGAGATGGAAAAGATTCAACCAGTCTCGCCATAATTAATCACAGACAGCAAGCGTATGGGTACCTTTAATAATGCCTCTGGACCGTGAGGAATATCGCCTTCAAAGGTAAGACTGTCGCCGGGCTCCATAGTGTAGGTGTGATTGCCGTGGCGATACTCTAGCCGGCCCTCCAGTAGATAGAGGAACTCTGTACCAGCATGCGCAAAGGTCGGAAACACCTCGCTGGCATCATCCATCGTAACCAGAAAAGGCTCCATATTTCGCCGTGGGCCTTGTTGGTAACACAATAAGTGGTAGGTATGCCCGCGCTCAGTGCCGCGTTTCACCACTTCTAGCCCTTCACCTTGCTTAATATGGTGTGCCGTGCCTTCTGGCCGGTCAAAGTCTTTGAACAGTGCCGAAAGGTGCAAGCCAAGCGCATTGCATACCTTATGCAATGTATCCAGGCTGGTGGATACCTGCGCGTTTTCGATACGACTAAGCATGCCCTGGCTGATGCCAGCAAGCTGCGCCACATCCGTGATTTTCAGCCCTTGCGAAAGACGGCGTTGCTTAAGGGTAGACGCCAGAAACTGGTCCAGCTTGGGGTCGTTGCTTTTCTGCTTGTCGCTCATTATTTGTTCTTAACAATCGCAGAGTTGCGGTTTACAGTGGCTTTTACCAATAGTAATATATTTTGCGCAGCAGTAATATTTAATTCATTATAGCGCTAAGCGAAATCCCAGTGAAAGAGGCTCTCCCATGAACATCGAACAAGCGAATCAATTTCTGAAAGACAACAACGTCAAATTCGTTTTGGCCCAGTTTGTTGACATTCATGGCGTTGCGAAAACCAAATCTGTGCCGGCCCATTGTTTGGTTGATGTTGTTAACGAAGGCGCGGGTTTTGCAGGCTTTGCGGTCTGGGGCCTTGGCCAGGAACCGCATTCACCCGATTTTATGGCTAGAGGGGATCTTAATAGCCTTAGCCTGGTGCCATGGCAGCCCGGTTACGCACGAATTGCTTGCACGGGTCATGTTAATGAAAAGCCCTACGCTTTGGATTCCAGGCAAGTTCTGCTCACTCAAATTGAGCGCCTGAACGAACGCGGTTGGACCTTAAATACTGGGCTTGAACCAGAGTTTTGCCTGATGAAGCGCGATGAGCAGGGCAAGATAGTGCTTGCCGATGATACCGATCGTCTGGACAAGCCTTGCTACGATTATAAGGGTTTATCTCGTTCGCGTGTGTTCCTGGAAAAATTTGTCGGCTCGTTGCAGGAAATTGGACTTGATGTGTACCAAATTGACCACGAAGACGCGAATGGCCAATTCGAAATTAACTACACCTATGCGGATGCCTTGACGTCTTGCGATCGCTTCGTGTTGGTGCGTATGGCCGGTAGTGAAATCGCCAATGAAATGGGCATGATCTGCTCGTTTATGCCCAAGCCAACCGCCAAGCGCACCGGCAATGGCATGCACATGCATATGTCGATTGCCACCGAAGACAACGACAATATTTTTAGCGACGACAGCGACAAAAATAATCTGGGCCTATCGCAAACAGCCTATCACTTCATGGGCGGCTTGATCCATCACGCGAAAGCGCTGTGCGCGATTGCGGCGCCTACCGTGAATTCCTATAAACGGCTGGTTGTCGGAAATGCCTTATCCGGTGCCACTTGGGCGCCGGCGTACATCTCGTACGGTGATAATAACCGTTCCTCTATGGTGCGCGTACCTTACGGTCGTCTGGAGTTTCGCTTGGCGGACGCCGGTTGCAATCCCTATCTAATTCACGCGGCAGTGATTGCCGCAGGTCTGGATGGCGTGGATCGTGAGCTGGACCCAGGCACACCGAAAAACATCAACCACTACACCCAAACGGCGGCCGAGCTTGCCGACATGGGCGTAGGCACTTTGCCACAAAGCTTGAAAGAGGCGTTAGACGCGCTCGCACAAGATACCTTATTCAGTGAGCAACTGGGCAGCGGTATCATCAACGAATTTGCCAACCTCAAGACCATGGAATGGATTGAGTATCAACGTCAGGTATCCGAATGGGAGCTTGAACACTACGCTGAGTTTTTCTAGTAGCTGATAAAACCTTCGAAAACCTGTTGAGAGTAGGGCAAAACTATGTGCGGCATTGTTGGACTGTACCTGAAAAATCGAGCGCTGGAGACTCAGCTTGGCGAATTGTTCGTACCTATGTTGGTTGCAATGAGTGATAGGGGCCCAGACAGCGCGGGCTTTGCGGTGTATCGCAATGAAGTGCACGGCAGCGATATCAAGCTGACATTGCAGAGCGGTAAAAAGACGCAAGACTGGCAATTGCTTGCGACGGCTCTGGCGTCTGAATTTGGCGTGAGCGTTCAAGTCACTCAAAACGCTAGCTCGGCCGTTTTACAGCTCAGCGCTGACGAAGCGACTGTACGGGAGTATTTAGAGTCCGAGCACCCAGGCGTGAATTTGATGAGCGTAGGGCGCGCAATTGAAATTCTGAAAGGCACCGGTTTGCCGGCAGACATTTGCGAGCAATTTGATTTGCAGTCTATGAATGGCACTCACATTATCGGTCATACCCGCATGGCAACCGAAAGCGATGTAACCACTGAAGGCTCACACCCTTTTTCAACCGGCATGGATCTGTGCCTGGTGCACAACGGTTCGTTCTCAAATCACAATCGCCTGCGCGAAGAGCTTAGGGCGCGTGGTATCCGAATTGAAACCGAGAATGATACCGAAGTGGCGGCAGGCTATTTAACCTGGCGCTTGCGTGAAGGTGATTCCTTGCGTCAAGCACTAACACGAGCCCTGGATGATCTGGATGGATTTTACACCCTGGCGATAGGCACCAAAGATGGTTTCGCGGTATTGCGCGATCCCATTGCTTGCAAGCCTGCCGTGATGGCTGAAACCGAAGACTATGTGGCGATTGCCTCTGAATATCAGTCGCTATCTCACTTGCCTGGTATTCAGCAGGCGAGACTCTGGGAACCGGAGCCTGCCTTAGTATACGTCTGGGGCGAAGATCACGTTGCGAGTAAAGCGGCATAGCTCCATTGGTGGTTCCACAGTTGGCTTTGGCGAATAGCGTAAACAAGCAGGAAAATACATGACCGACTTCGATTGCGACCGGCATACGGTTCGCGAACTAAACCAGGCTCTTCATAGCGCTTGTTCACAGGGCGACAAATTCAATGTTGCCAATGTAAAAGGTCAGCATGCTTTGGCCTGTGGCATAGACAGCGACATAGAAGTTAACATCGAAGGACACGCCGGATATTACTGTGCTGGAATGCACCAGAAAGGCAAAGTCATCATCAATGGCAACGCTGGCGTCGGCGTGGCTGAAAATATGATGTCGGGTACGGTGCATGTCAAAGGCAATGCCAGTCAGGCAGCCGGTGCCACTGCGCACGGTGGTTTGCTGATTATTGAGGGCGATGCGGCAGCACGATGTGGCATCTCCTTAAAAGGCGCACACATTGTTGTGAAAGGCAGTGTTGGTCACATGAGTTGCTTTATGGCTCAAGCCGGCGTCTTGGTGGTCTGCGGTGACGCGGGTGAAGCTTTGGGCGATTCTCTCTACGAAACTACTATCTATGTGCAAGGCGAGGTCAAATCGCTAGGCGCCGGTTGCGTAGAAAAAGAGCTATGTGAAGAGCATGCCAGCGAATTAAGCGCCCTGCTTGATGCGGCTGGCGTGGATGCCAGTGCGTCTTCTTTCAAACGGTATGGCACAGACCAAAGCTTGTACAATTTCACAGTAGACAATGCAGTGCTTGATGGAGGTACCTCATGAAGCCCAAAGCGCCAGGCTTGGTAGAATCATCGCTTTTTGACCGCTCAACGATTGCAGAAATTGATCGCGCAGCGACTACCGGTATCTACGACATACGTGGTTTTGGCGCAAAACGAAGACTCCCGCATTTCGATGACTTGCTGTTTCTTGGTGCGAGCATGTCGCGCTATCCACTGGAGGGTTACCGCGAAACCTGTGCCACTGATGTGACATTGGGTGATCGTTCTGCAGAAAACCCCATTCACATCGATATTCCGATTACTATTGCTGGAATGAGCTTTGGTGCGTTAAGTGCCCCGGCCAAAGAAGCGCTGGGTCGTGGTGCAAATCTGATGGGCACCAGTACAACCACCGGTGATGGCGGCATGACACCAGAAGAGCGTGGGCATTCAGATAAGCTGGTCTATCAGTATCTACCGTCTCGTTATGGCATGAATCCCGACGACTTGCGCAAGGCCGATGCGATAGAAATTGTTCTTGGTCAGGGTGCCAAACCCGGCGGCGGCGGAATGTTAATGGGGCAAAAGATCACCGATCGTGTTGCCTCTATGCGCACACTTCCTAAAGGTGTTGATCAACGCAGTGCTTGTCGGCATCCAGACTGGACGGGACCGGATGATTTGACCATCAAAGTGATAGAGCTTCGCGAAATAACTGATTGGAAAGTGCCAATCTACATGAAGATCGGCGCTACGCGGACATACTATGACGTAAAACTTGCCGTAAAAGCCGGCGCTGATGTAATCGTGTTAGACGGTATGCAAGGTGGTACTGCCGCAACCCAAGATGTGTTTATCGAGCATGTAGGTATTCCAACCCTAGCAGCGATACCAGAAGCGGTGAGGGCATTGCAGGAAATGGGCATGCATCGTAAGGTACAACTCATTGTCTCTGGCGGTATTCGCAATGGGGCCGATGTTGCGAAATGCATGGCCCTGGGTGCGGATGCGGTTTCTATCGGGACGGCCGCGCTGATTGCGCTGGGGTGTAACCATCCTATGTACGATGAAGAATACAAGGCCATTGGCTCTGCCGCCGGCTTTTATGATGATTACCATGAGGGCTTATGTCCTGCGGGGATCTCTACACAAGATCCAGAATTGATGAAGCGTCTAGATCCGAAATTAGGCGGCCGTCGATTGGCAAATTATCTACAGTGTATAACGCTAGAGGCACAGACGATTGCGCGGGCCTGCGGAAAGTCGCACCTATTGAATTTGGAACCTGAGGATCTTGTGGCTGTGTCAGTTGAAGCCGCTGCCATGGCCAAGGTACCCTTGGCAGGAACCAACTGGGTGCCGGGGCAGAACGACTGACGCCTGCGGCCATCGGAGCATGATGATATGTCCCGAATAGGTGTACATCTTAATGGCCTACGTGCATTTGAGGCAGCGGCTCGCTTGTCTAGTTTTAGCAAGGCAGCCGATGAGTTGCACATCAGTCATTCAACGGTCAGTCATCACATCAAAGGCCTGGAACAGTCTTTGGGTATCGATCTCTTTGTGCGGCAAAATCGTCGGGTGGTGTTAACTCAAGCGGGCAGAGACCTGGTGCCGGTGTTGCGCGAATCGTTTGAAAATATATCTCGGCAGCTTGATCAAATTAAGCAAGGAGACAAGGCGCCAGTCCTGCGCGTTACAGTCACTCCCTCGTTTGCTACGAAGTGGCTGGTACCACGATTGAAGAAGTTTCGCGAGGCACGACCAGATATCGATTTATTGGTGAAGCCGTCGTTGGCCTTGTCGGATTACCGTCAAGATCGATTTGACGTTGGTATTCGCTCAGGGCTTGGTCAGTGGCCCAGGCTAAAATCTGAGTTGTTGATGGCAACGCATATGTCGCCTCTATGCAGTCCCGATTTAATTGCAGAATCGTCTGCACTGACGGCTCCAATTGATGTTTTGCAACACACTTTATTGAATGCAGACACCGGCGAAACAGCTGGTACAGCCTCGGAATGGCATGCCTGGTTGGACGCTCTGGGCATCAACGAATTTGGAAACCCGCGGCAATTGTCGTTTGAAGATCCAGCGCTTGCGCTGAATGCCGCTGTCGATGGCCTGGGTATTGCAATGGGTTATGTAGAGCTGGCCGCTGACGACCTTGCCGCTGGCCGACTGGTACAACCGTTTGCTGCTCAAATCGAGCATCCATGGTCGTATTATATCGTTACGCCTGAGGACGATTCAGCCAGTCCGCTGGCAGATGTATTTTGTGATTGGTTGCGCGCGGAAATGTGGCAGTGAGCCTACTACTGGTCTCGACCTAAGGTTGTCGCCAATACCAGGCCATACCAAAGCGTGGGCAGTACGATTATAGAGACTGGTACCGCCGTTATTACAATGAACGACTGTAGTGCGGCAATACCTCCTGACCCCAGCTTTAGCAAAATAATAGCCAACACGCCTAACATTACGCCCCAAAATAGACGCACAACGCGCGGTGGGTCGTCGCTGCCTGACAATACCATGGAGATGGTGTAAGTCATTGAATCGCCAGTAGTGGCAACAAATATAGTTGTTAGCACCAGAAACAGAATAGACACTATAAATCCATACGGCAGGTTCTGGGTGATTGCCAGCAATGCCGCAGGCATATTAAACCCTTCGAACGGCTTGGAGATAATTCCCGCTTCCGCGATTTCCATGGCCAGGCCTGTACCTCCAACGACGCTAATCCAGAATGAGGTTGCAATCGGGGCAAAGAGAGAAATAGCGAAGATCATTTGTCGAATGCTGCGCCCATTGGAAATGCGGACTACAAACATAGCCATTAGTGGGGCGTAACCAACGAACCAACCGAAATAGAAAATGGACCAGGTACTCAGCCATGCATCGTCACCCCTAAACAAAGCCATAGGCACCAATTGGCGCACTTCAATCGCATTCGCGTTCAAAAAGCTTTGTAAGATGAATTGGGTAGGGCCAAACATTAAAATGAAGCCCATCAGACACAATGCCAGAATGACGTTGAACGTGCTCAATAGTTGAATGCCGCGGTGAATACCAGAGACAGTAGACAAGGTGTAGACGCCTATCAAAAACACGATAATCATAGACTGCGTTAGGTAAACGTCTGGTGTGCCAAACAATGCAGCCAAGCCGTAACTGACTTGCAAACCGAGAAAGCCGATCGGGCCAACAGTGCCTGCAGCAACCGCTACTATGCAGGCCGCATCAATCACGCTGCCAAACCAGCTGTCCATCACCCAACGACCCAGCAATGGGTAGAGCAGGGTGCGTGGTCTTAACGGCAAGCCTTTCTCGTAGTGCAGATGCGCCAATACCATGGTGGCCATGCCACCGTACATGGCCCAACTGAGATACCCCCAATGGAAATAGGTTTGCGCAAGCGCGTTGTGTGCAAGCTGCTGGGCGCCAGCACTGACATCAAACAGAGGAGGTGACGAGACAAAATGCGCGATAGGTTCTGCGGCGGCAAAGAACACGCCTCCGGCCGCCAACAACGTGCATAGAATGACACTGAACCATTTGAAAGTGGGCATTTCGGGCTGGGGGAGTGAGCCAATGTTTGTGTTACCTGCGGGTGACAGTGCAACCAATAGGGCGATGAAGAAATTGGCCAGCGCGAATACCTGCCAGTAAGCACCAAAGTACTTTACCGACCAGGCATACGCTGTAGTGACCCAGGCGGAAAGCAGCCCTATATCAATCAGAGCAGTGGCGACAAACGCTAGCAAGAAGCCACCGCTTAATGCAAAAGCGAGTGTGCCGCCGGTGCTCACGATAGCTTATGCAAAACTGTAAATGCGTTTTGGATTGTCAACAATCAGTGTCGCCACCTGTTCTGCGCTGAGGCCACGTTGATGCAGTCGTGGCACTACGTTGGTGATCAGATGGTCGTAGCCGAGGCCGCCGTATTTGTGCAGGCGGTGCTTGGTGGCTACATCGTGTGACAGCAACACTTGATGCTCAAAACCGTTTTCAAAATGCCAGAGTATCACGTCCATTCGCGCGGCGTCCGAAGGCATATCGACCTTGGGGTTAGGCGGGTAATACGAACTCTCATTGCCAAACAGATCGTATTCCAAATAACAGCCCGTTTCCGCGAGGTCTTTAAGCCAAGCACGGTCCAGGCAGGTTCGATCAATGTGGCAGATAATAGTTCGGCTTAGATCACCGCCTGCTTTTGCTACTTCTTCGGCTATTTCAACCGGCGATTTAGGGTCCCGGCCCGGGTGAACCATCAGCGGTGCACCAGTTTCTTTCTGTGCTTCTGTTGCAGCACGCAAACTCTTTTTTTCGTTACGGTCCCAGGGGTAAGCGCAGCCGATTTCACCAATCAAGCCTGCGCGAACCTGTTGATCGCCAACCCCGTGTTCAATGTCACGGATGATTTCGTCGGTGATTGTTTGTTCCGGCTTGTCGTCCATGTCGTCTGGGTGTGTCACGCCAAGATAGTAGCCTGCGCCCATAATGATCTGGATGTTGGCTTGCCTGGCTATTCGTTGCAGGGTTTCCGGTTCGCGGCCAAGGCCTATGTTGGTCGGGTCCACAATGCTGCGACCGCCCGCATCAATAAAACGCTTTAATTCACTAACGGCCAGGTCTTCTTCATCAAGATCCACATTATGACGATTGGAGGTCCAATGGTACGCCACCCAACCACGGTTTTGCAGCGTGATTTGTTCGTGCGCCAATTGCTTTCCAGCTGCATCTTCGGGCTCAGTGAACATCCACCAACCATCAAAGATCACATGATCGTGCGCCAAGGTAATGCCAAGCTGGTCGCCGTCTATAGGCCCCAATACGGTTTGAACCTTGCCAGACATCTCCGATCTGTTGGATTGGCTCATTCGGGCAGAACAGCTCTCGCGCTAATTTCGACCAGCAAGCCTTCAAACGCAAGGCTCACACCGCCAACGACGGTTCCTGCAGGACCAGGTCCGTTGAAGAACTCCGCGCGTGCATCAAATGCCGCCTGGCGATAGCGAATATCGGTGAGAAAAATATCCAGCGCCACTACGTCGTCCATGCTGCCGCCGGCTGCTTCCATGTAACTGGCGATATGTCGCAGGCATTGGCGGCATTGCTCCAGGGGATCATTGGGACCAACAAGCTCGCCGTTATCCAATGCGATTTGCCCGGAGATAAACAGCTGATTCCCCAATTTGCAGCATTGTGATGCAACACCGGGTTGAGCAGGCTCAGCCACGTTGGGAATGGATACACTCTCTCGTCGCATACTTTTTCCTGTTGTTATTGATTATTGCGCCGTCATATTACGGTCTGCCTATCCGCAGAGTTTATCACACAGCTCTTAGTGCATTAGGAGCATCCATTGTGCTGTCACCGGCCTCTGGCCCGAGAACGTGATCCAATACATAGTTGGAAAATTCGTGCACGGTTTTCTCTTCGTCAGGAGAATAGCGGCCCAATTGGGTCAGGCTACCGACAACACCTCTGTGCACCAGTTCGCAAATGCCTTTGTCTTCCGCAATGAACATTTCCATGGGTGGAACGTAGATTTCTTCAAAGTCCTTCTCGAAATGATCCAACTCGATTGTGTCTTTGGGGAAGCAACACCAGGTGACTATACGAGTCCAGTGCGGACCTTCTGGGAAATACTGATGGAAAGTGATTCGATCAGGCGGCATATTCATTAACAGGTGAGGGTAGTACACCATAAAGTGAGTACTTTCCCTGTCTTCAGGTGACAATGTATCGATGTACGGCAGCGTTTTATTTCGAGGAACGTACAAACCCGTTTCTACATCGCTGGTGTTGATGGCGTACACACCGGGAACACCATGCGCTTCGAATTTGGAGAGCTTTGCGTCGGGGTAGAATGTATCAAACGAAGGCTTGTGCACCGTTCTTACGTGGTAGCCCTCGCGCGAGTTCTCTACCCAAATTTTCCAGTTGGCGTTAAAACGGTTTTCCCATTTCTTAATAACGCGCATGTCTTGCAAGTTGTAGTCTTTAAAGCGCTCATCCAAGCCATGCAAAGATTCAATGAGTGGCTTGGCGTTGTCATCGAAATTGATAAACACAAAACCAGCCCAGAGTTCGCAACGTACACTGGGTAAACCATGCTCGTCTTTGTTAAAGCCTTCGGCTTTACTCATTGCGGGTGCAGCCTGGAGCTCACCTGACAGTGAGTAAGTCCATGCGTGGTATGGGCATTTAATACGCTTACAGTTTCCACTGCCTTCCAGCAGTTCTGACCCTCTATGGCGGCAAGCGGCAGACAGCGCACGAATCACGCCGGTTTCATCGCGGATTATGATCAGCGGGTCGCCAGCGATATCAATACGAACATAATCACCAGGGTTAGGGATTTCTTCTTCGCGGGTAGCCTGCAACCACCGCTTGCGGAAAATAGTCTGCATTTCCCGCTCATACCATGCATCATTGGTGTAAACCTCGGGGGGAAGGGGGCTTGCTTGCTCTATCGGCAAACGGGTTTTAGCGTACTTCTCGGGAGAGAATATGGAATCGCTGGCCAGCTTCATCGCTACGATCTCCTGGATAGCTTTGAGGGTACGAACAGTCTGGCATTTACCTAGTGTTGCGACAAGCGCATAAATTGAACGCGGATGGTTCAATTTTTAGAACGTTTTGTTAAGTGGGCTTAGTGGGTCCGGCGTGTCCCGCGAGTGTATATTGAAGTTCTCGCCGGATTCTCTAGAACTGCTCCACACATATCTAAATCAAAGCTGGATAGTTAATCGGCATAACCCCAGTAAGTAAAGCCAGCCACCTTAGGCGTGGAAGGCACATACATAGAATCCATTTCCCTAATATCAAACCCACCTTCACGCAACATAGACGGTATGTCTCGGTTCAAGTGGCATCCGCCCGCAATTTTCCCCCAGGTAGAATTGATTCGATTTTGCCAGCGCTGCACATTAACGTCCGGTGCTTTGCCATGCTCGCTAAACAATAGCTTTCCACCAGGCTTTAGCACCCGCCGCATTTGCTGCACAGCCTTGCCATAGTCAGGAATAGTGCAAAGCGTATACGTGAGAACCACAGTATCAACGCTGTCATTGTCCAATGGAATTTCTTCGCCTGGCAAACCAAGCCATTCTAGATCGAACGGAGCAGCCACAACCGCGTCGCTGGCTTTGAGCCTCATTCCCTCAGACGGTTCAAGCCCCCACACTTTCTCAACCTTGGCCGGGTCGTAGAAAGGTATATTGATGCCCGAGCCCATACCAATTTCCAGAATTCGTCCCTCAGCGTGAGGTACTACTTTTTCTCGTTGCTTAAGGATGGGTTTAGTACCGCAGGCAAGATGAATAACGTGCGGTAAAACGTAACGGTCGTATATGCCCATGTTGATTCCCCTTCTTTAGGTCATCATAACGTGATTGCCATCGCTAATCAGCCCGTGGCCCATTTGAATTTACTTCCAGGCCTGCGCTGAATCTGTACACAAGCAGTCCGGCGACTATCAGTGCCGCTGAGAAGGCCGCTTCCTGAGGCCGGCTCATGGCTGCGAAGATTATTGTCCAGCCTGTCAGTGTCAGGTAGATCACCGCGGGTATCGGAAACAAAGGCATGGTATAGCTGGCCGTTTGTACAAACTGTTTGCGACGCAGCACAAAGACGGTGGCCACGGTGATAAACGAGTTCAAGGCCAGCGTCATTCCTGCAAAAACCAGTATTGACTCGAAACTGGAAGTCACAACAAACAGCACCGCCATTGCACCCTGAAAGTACACCGCAATATTAGGAACACCGCTGGCGTTCTCTCTAGCAAATAGCGTGAACGCTCGAAAGTCCTGACCGATTACCTGCAGCACTCGCGGTCCGGCAATTGTCATCGCACTTACAGTGGAGACTAAGAGCAAGGCGAGAATTACGCCTGTCAGTTGTCCGCCACGTTCACCAAAAGCGGCTACCGCCGCAATATAGGCTATCTCTATCTGCCCTTGCATTTGCGCCATCGGCGCAACTTTAAGAAAGACATAGTTCAGAGCTATGTAAAGTAAGGTCACAATTGCGGTGCCAGCGATCAAGGTAATGGGCAAGTTTCGCTGCGGATTCTCCATCTCGCCGCTGAGGTAGGTTGCTGCGTTCCAACCGGTGTATGCGTAACTCACATAAATAAGTGAAACAGCAAATGCGGTGCTGCCCAAGGTGGTGATGTCATCTTTCGCGGGCATGAAACGAACGGATTGCAATTCCGGACTGAACGCCAGAGCCGCAATGCAGAAAGCCACTATGAGAAGTATTTTGATTGCAGTAAACGCCTGCTGTGTGAGTGCGCTGCCGGTTCGGCTTCTGGCGTGGATGACAGTCATGCCAACAATCAGGCCGGCGGCTACTAAACTGATTGCCAAATCGTACTTTATCCCCAGGGAGGGAAGCAGGTAGCTTGCAAACGTTATGGCGCTGAGCGCCACGGGGGCTGCGAAGCCAATACTTAGCGATATCCATCCCGATACGAACCCAGCCGCAGGATGCAATAATCGACTCAGAAAATTATATTCGCCTCCCGATCTTGGTAAAGCAGAGCCCAACTCGGCGTAGCACATTGCGCCACACACCGCGCTTAAACCTCCCAACGCCCATAGCAGCAAAATGAGAAAGCCACTGTTTATATCTAACAATTGGAAGCCAAGGCTGGTAAAAACGCCAGTGCCAATCATATTGGCCACAATCACCGCGGTGCTGGTTTTAACGCTGAACTTCGAACCGACTGAATTACTCATTGCGTTAGACCGCCGGTTTGCCCCGTTTGCGATGTTGCTTGCGTTTGTGATTTGGCTTTTTCGGGCGAGGCGGTTTTGCGGGCGCGCGCAACGGTTTGTTTGGTAGTGGTTGTGAAGGTTCAAAACCAACCACAAGTTCACGTGGCAGTTGCCGCTGTATCAAGCGCTCAATATCGCTGAGCTGTTTAATTTCATCGTCGCTAACCAGAGAAATTGCCTCGCCTTGCATCCCAGCCCGGCCTGTTCTGCCAATACGATGCACATAATCCTCAGGAACATTTGGCAAATCAAAATTAACCACTTGCGGTAGTTGGTCTATATCAAGACCACGGGCCGCGATATCGGTTGCTACCAATACGCGCGTACTTCCATCTTTGAAACCTGCCAGCGCTTTTGTGCGTGCCCCCTGGCTTTTGTTGCCATGGATCGCAGCCGCGTTGATACCAAACGCATCCAGTTGGTTGGTGAGTTTATTAGCACCATGTTTCGTTCGAGAAAACACCAACACCTGCCGCCAGTCATTATCCACAATCAAATTGCAGAGTAACGCTGATTTGCGTTTCTTGTCGACCGGGTGCAACCATTGTTTCACGGTAGTTGCAGCGGCGTTACGCGGAGTAACAGAAATTTCTACTGGATCATTTAAGAAACCGCGCGCCAATTTTCGAATGGGTTCCGAGAACGTGGCTGAGAATAACAAACTCTGGCGCTTTTTCGGTAGCAACGACAGTATGCGACGAATATCATGGATAAACCCCATATCCAGCATGCGGTCGGCTTCATCCAACACCAGAATCTCCAGTTCTGAGAACTTCACCGCGTTCTGGCTGTGCAAATCGAGTAAGCGCCCCGGTGTAGCTACCAAAATATCACTACCGCCGCGCAATCTTTGCATCTGCGGATTGATCTTGACGCCACCAAACACCACGTTCGAACGCAGCTTCATATGCTTACCATAAGTGGCCACGCTCGCTTCAACTTGCGCCGCCAATTCTCTGGTAGGTGTTAACACCAAAGTGCGTACATTGTTTGAACGAGCCGGCTGGCCTTTCGCCAACAGCGTTAAAATTGGCAGAGTGAAGCCCGCCGTTTTTCCGGTGCCTGTTTGTGCAGCCGCCATCAAATCATCACCGTTCAAAACGATCGGTATCGCTTTTGCTTGTATGGGTGTTGGTTCGGTATACCCTTTTTCTTTCAAGGCTTTCAGAACAGTGTCGGGCAGGCCTAAATCGTCGAAGCTCAGCGCAGTTGTATCAGACATTAATTATCACAGATGAGATGGGTGGAATGCCGGCGAGAATCGTCATTCACGAAGCGGGCGGAGGATACAGGAATCGGCCGTATAGTGCCATTCATGGTCATATCCTGAGAATTTCTGGAATATACGGAAGCAAACCAGATCTATTTGACCTGTCCAACTAGCTCGGTGAGGGACGCGTAGGTGTTTTGTAGCGAATAGCGCCAGGGATGGACGAGGGATGGGCCAGGGATGGCCCACTGAGCGGAGAAACACCTATGCGTCTCTCGCCGGGCGGCCAGCAAACTCCAGAGCTAATCAGCCAACCCTATGCTTGAAACTATCCCTTCTAAAGCTATACAAGGCCTTAGGATCCACAGCAACATCAATAACAGCAGGTTTCCCGCATTCAAGAGCAGCTTCGATCGCCCCTGACAGTTGATCCAGGGTGTCCGCGCTATAACCTTTAGCGCCGTACAGCTCCGCCAATTTATCAAACGGCGGACTACTCACATCGGCTCCAATATACCGCTCACCAAAGAAATCTCTCTGGTACGCTTTTTCAGCGCCCCAGCACTGATTATTCATAACAACGGTGACTGTATTAATTCCGTGGTCAACGGCAGTCGATAACTCAGAAACTGTCATGCCAAAACCCCCATCCCCCATCAGACTAACTACCGGGCGATCCGGCATCGCTAGTTTCACGCCCAGACCACAAGCAAATGAGAAGCCAACCAAGCCAAAGTCTAGCGGCGTAAACAGGCTCTTAGGTTGCCAGTAATTCATTGCGTCCGTCGCTTGCAAGCAAAGTGTTCCAGCATCCATCGTTAGCGCCGATGCTTTTGGAAGCACGTCGCGCAAAGTCCTGAACAAGCCAGATGGCTGAATAGGGAGGGTGTCAACATCTGCATCCTGATCACGGCGAGCTAAATACTCCAGGCGTTCTTTCTTGAAACTTTCGGTCCATTCAACGGCGAGCTTGCGATTCTCGAGTAATGCAACGGCTTCGGTGAGTTGCCTGGCCACACTGGTGGCATCTCCCCAAATGCCAATGTCGACAGGGAAGTAGCGGCCGATGGCAGTTGGCTCCAGTTCTACGTGAATTATATTGGCATTGCGATTAATGTTGTCATAAGTGTAGAAAGTAGAGTTAAAGCCCAGGCGCGTACCGAGCGCAAGAATTACGTCAGCTTCCTTAACAAGTCTGGACGCCACCATATTGCCTCGAGGTCCCATCTGCCCTGCATTAAGAGGGTGGCTAAATGGAATCGCGTCGCCATGTCCAGGTGATGTAACAATGGGGATGTCTAAGGCTTCGGCCAGTCCGAGGGCATCAGCAGCACCTTCTGTGTTTTTGATTCCCCCGCCGGCAATAATGACAGGGCGAGTTGCGCCGCAGAGTTTTTTGGCGGCCTCCGAAATAACCGCACTGTTGGCCAGCGGCATCGTTAGCGGTCGATACTGTTGTGCCTGCTGGAACCCATCAAAATCAGAGCGACCTGAGAGCACGTCTCTTGGCAGGTTGAGCTGTACCGGCCCTTTGCGCGGACTGTTTGCAACCCTGAACGCTTCACGAAACATTTCGGGTATCCGCTCTGTATCGGTCGCTGTCCATGTTTGCTTGGTGACCGGGGAGAACAGTGCTTGTTGGTCGACCTCTTGAAATGCGTCACGGTACACATGCGCCGATGACAAGGCACCGGCAATCGACACTAACGGCGTATACGCTGCCTTCGCCTGGCTTAGCCCGGTGACCAGGTTGGTTGCACCTGGGCCATTTTGCCCAGCAAGTACTACACCTGTTTCACCGCTGGCACGCGCGTAGCCATCCGCCATATGCGTGCCGGTGCGTTCGTCATGCACGCCAATCAATCGAATGTTCTCGGCATCGTACAAAGCGTCAAACATTTCCATTGTGGCGGAACCAATTAGGCCGAACACGTATTTAACTTGTTCGGTTTTTAACGATTCAACGGCGGCCTGTCCACCTGTGAGTTCTGGCATGGTAGAGATCCGTTCAGATAAACTGGGCTAACAATTCAATCAAAAAGAGAGTGCTTAGCGAGAAATGAAATTATAGGGCCAATAAACAGGTCAGGGCGCTCAAGTAAGCCCAGATGCTGCAAGTCCTGCATGATAATCGTTTCGGAAAACTTGATCTCTGCTGCGATCGCATTCGACATGGCTGGCGTACTACCCGTATCATTTTCGCAAGTTATCACCAGACAGGGCAGCGCCAGTGGCGGGTTGGGTTTAATGAGTTCGGTGACACCCGCCGCCAAAACTTGGCGGTGCAGTGTGTAGTTCTCCAGGTCGTTGGCAAGAACGACCTGCCGCACTCGGCTGACGTTTGCCGCCTGATCATTTCTATATTCTTTTGTAAACCATCGCTCGAGTGTGCTGTCTATTGTAGCCTCAATGCCGCCAGATTCGGTTTTCGCCGCGCGTTCTTCCACCAGTCGCTGCGCGTCCTGATTGCGTTCGTGCGGGGAATTCATGACCACGACAGCGGTGGTTCTTTCCGGATGATCCATCGCAAATCGGCGGTTGATCATGCCGCCCAATGAGAAACCAATAAGCGTACAAGTGTCGATTTCCAACTCGTTCAGTAATTCATACAATTGTTCGGACAAAACCGACAAGCTGGGTTTGGTTTTGGGCAAGGCAGATTCACCGTGTCCGCAGAGATCATAAGAAAGCACGCGATAGCTTTTCGAAAAAGGTGCCAAGTAATCTTGCCAGGTAATTTGTCGATTCATGCCAAGACCGTGGATCAGTACCAAAACAGGCGCTGATTCTGGTCCGGTCAAGTCGTAGGCCGTGCCCTGAGCGCTGATAGTGCTCATTAAACGCCAGCCGGATTATCCACGTCACGCCCCATTTCCTTCAAATCTTCGTATCGGTCGCCTATTCGATGCAGCGGATGTCCGCCAATAGAAGCGCCCAGTGCGATCACAATTTCATCGTCAGCAGGAGCATCTGGAATCGTGGTATGAATGGTTTGATAATGAGAACGGCGACCAGCGTCGTCTTTATCCATCAATGGAATCATCAAACTGGTTCCCGCTGCACCACGAGTGTTGGTGAATGCGAGGTAGGTCTTGGCTTTTACCGCGTCGCGAAACTGGTTGCCGAACCACAAAGAGTGGGTTAATGCCTGCGCGTGTTCTATCTCGCCGCCCATGCCTACGATGGATGCTTTTCCGTAGCCTTCCAATTCATCGCCAGTAATGTCCAGAACCATGTCGGTTAACCGCTTACCTAGCTCTGGGCAAACGTCTCGAATGGCGGGGCGCAGGTTTTCGACATGGCCCTGACCGGCCCAGGGGTTTGCGATAATAGCGATCGCTGCGACTAGCTTGGTGGGCGTTGGAACACTTGCACCACCTTCAATAAACGTAGTTTGTACATGCATTAACGTGCGGCGGATTTCAGCAGCCATGATTGATCCTCAGTCAGCAAACGCAGGCATAACTTCGTTGCAAAACAGATCCAACGATCGTTTTTGCTCCACAAACCCCAGCCCCATGCTGGCGTAGTAGATAAAACTGTCCACACCCAGTTCTTCATACTGGCGAATCTTTTCGATAACAGTTCGTGGTGAGCCAAACATCAGGTTTTCCTCAAGCATATGCGGGTCTACCCTGACATTGCCTTCCATGTCTTCCAGCGCGATCTTGTCTGGAAAACCATTGACCACATCACCGGACTGCATCATTAGATTACCAAACTGGCTAAGCACGTTTCGAATCGCCAGCAAACAGGCTTCCCTGTCTTTTTCGTTATCGTACAAAGCAGTATGCCGCATTAGCGCGAATCGCCCATTGAAATTGCCACCCGACTTTGCATTTGCTTCATCAAGTTGCGCCTTGTATTTTTCTGCTTCGGAAAAAGGCAAGGTCAGAGGCCAACACATAACGTTGCAATTATTAGCGACAGCATGATCATACGTTTCCGGAGAGCGTGCTGCCATCCACACCGGCACATTTTCCTGCACTGGCTTAGGGCAGGAAGTTGACTTGGGGAATTGCCAATATTCGCCTTCGTGTTCAACGTCTCCGGCCCAGAGCTGCTTCACGAGCGGCAACATTTCCTTCATATACTTGTTGCCCTCTTTCTGTGACACGCCAGGTTTCATCCGGTCGAACTCTCGCTGATAGGCGCCAGAACCCAGGCCAAACTCCAGCCTTCCGCCCGACATAAGATCAAGCATGGCCGCTTCACCTGCCAGACGAATAGGGTGCCAATAGGTGGCGTTTGCAACGGCAACACCAAGACGAATATTCTTGGTATGCGCCGCCCACCATGCGAGCAGTTGAAACGGATTGGGCGCAATCGTCATTTCAAGGGCATGGTGTTCCGCTGCCCAAACGATCTCAAAACCTGCATCATCCACCCTCTGAACCATTTCCAGCGTATGTTGCTGTACTTCGTCCATGGACTGACTGGCGTCCATACGTTCAAGATTAATTGCAAATTGAAATTTCATGTTGTACCTCTTTTTAAGCCTCACTCACTGTGTTTTTACCGGCTCGATTCGATCTATTTGATAACAAACATTGAGCCCAAGGGCTGGGATGATGTGTTCATCCACACCGTCTTGGGACGAGTGTAGTCGTACACGGCCTGGTATCCGCTTTCGCGGCCATATCCTGAGTTCCTGGTGCCGCCAAACTCCGCGATCGGTGAGATAGCCCGATAGGTGTTTACCCAGACAATACCGGCGCTTACCGCTTTCGCCATTCGTAGGGAGCGGGCACTATCGCGTGTGAAAATTCCGGCCGCCAGTCCGTGTTCTGTATGATTCGCTAAGCGAACAGCTTCCTCTTCGTCCTTAAATCGCAGCACGCTAAGAACAGGGCCAAACAATTCCGTGTCGACAATGCGGGTTTCAGGGCCTGGGCATTCAATGATGGTCGGCTCAAAGAACATATTGCTGGCTGCCTGCGCCCGTTTGCCTCCGCACACCAGGCGTCCGCCTTCGTTCAGTGCGATGTCTATTTCACGCTCTATGTGCTCCAATTGCGCGTGAGTACAGAGAGGGCCCATTTCTGTTTCGTCCAACATCGGGTCGCCGATGCGCACACCTTCAGCAATGGTCTTTATTTTCTCGAGAAACTCATCGGCAATGTCTTCGTGCAGCAACGCACGTGAGCCGGCAACGCAACTTTGTCCGGAGGCACCGAAGATGCCACCCACAGAACCGTTCACGGCACTTTCCAGATCGGCATCATCAAACACAATAAACGGCGATTTGCCGCCAAGTTCCAATGAGACTTCGGCAAAGTTGTTGGTTGAATTTTGCAGCACCTGCCTGGCCGCATTCGGCCCGCCTGTGAACGCAATTCGCGCTACCAAAGGGTGACTGGTCAGTGTTCTGCCGCAAGGGTCGCCATGGCCTGTCACGATATTGACCACGCCGTCGGGAATACCTGCTTTTGCAATCAGTGCACCGAACTCAAGCATGGCGGCCGAGGCATGTTCCGATGCCTTTAGAACCATAGTGTTACCAGCCGCAAGCGCTGGGCCCATTTTTACTGCAGTCAAAAACAGCTGGGAATTCCAGGGTACAACAGCGGCTATTACACCCAGAGGTTCTCTTGAGGTGAACACAAACATATCGGGTTTATCTATGGGCAGGGTCTCACCCTGAATCTTGTCAGCGCATCCAGCAAAGAACTGCAGATATTCGGCAACGTAAGCTGCCTGCATTTGCGTTTCCTTCAACATTTTTCCGGTATCCCGGGTTTCCGTGATACCTAATTCGGTGGAATGTTCAACGAGTAGATCCGCAAGGCGGCGCAAACATTTACCACGCTGCGTGCCGGTCATTTTCCCCCAAGGGCCTTCATTGAGTGCTTTGTGTGCGGCACGAACAGCCCGGTCAACATCTTCGGCTGTGGCTTCAGGAATCTGACACCACACTTCGCCATTGCCTGGGCTGATGCTGTCGAATACTTTACCGTCCGAAGAAGGGCAGAATTGCCCATCAATCAGCATTTCGTAGATTTTGTTTTCAGCCATGATTGCACCTCTTCGCCAACGAGCAGTGGTGCAATGTGCCATAGAATCTAATATCATGATATTGAATTATTCTGCATATTAAATTCATAAAATTCGAATCGACGAGAACGTATGAACATTGCTTCCCTGCGCACATTCATTGCTATCGTAGAGTCAGGCAGTTTAGTGCGCGCCTCAGAGCAACTTAACGTCACACAATCAACGGTGACCGCGCGATTGAAAACACTGGAGCAAGACCTGGGCCAAACACTGGTGAATCGCCACAAGTCTGGAGTCCGCTTGACTCCAGCGGGATCCAAATTAATTCGTTACGCAAAAATCATGACGGGATTGTGGCAACAAGCAAGGCATGAGGCAGGATTGCCCGAAGGTACCGAAGTCCTGGTGAATTTCGGTTGTCACGCCGATCTCTGGCATAACGGTGGAAAGACGTTCTTTGATTGTATTGCAGGGCAGCAAGAGTCGATCGCTTTGTCGGTGTTCCATGGCAGTCAGTTAGAGCTTGAGCAAGCACTAGCTGATGGGCTGGTCGATATTATTCTTAGCTATCAGCCCTTTGCCAGAGACACCCAAACAGTATACGCCTTGGCACCTGAACAGCTGCTGCTCTATTCAGACCGTGTTGGTACACCCATCAAGTTTGACCCCAAGTACGTGTTTGTAGACCATGGAGAGGAATATCGTCGGTTTCATGCTGAGCATTATCATGATGCCGGGACTGCAAGAATAAATTTCGATTCTTCTCAATGGGCGTTGGAGTATTTATTGGAGCATGGTGGGTCGGCCTATTTGCCGGAAAAACTGGCGCAGCAATACCGGGACGTCGGGCGATTGCATGTATTGACTGAAGCGCCCGGTTTTGCCCGTAAGCGCTATGTTGTGGCCAGCGACAGCGCAGCTGAAAACTGGTCGTGGTTTGCTGGAGTCCTGAAACTAATGTGATTCAGCGCTGCATTGACGTTTGCAGCACCGAAGGAATACTATCCGGACACCATAAAACAAATAAGAAGAGTCGTGATTTGAAGTTCAATCAGTTTCTAACCAGCTACATGCCGGATGCAAGCGCAAGTGGCAAGCATCACTTTGCCGAGCTTGTGGAGCAAGCCGTCATGGCAGAAGAGTTCGGTTTTGACAGCGTGTCACTGCCAGAACACCATCTAATCAATATTCTGTTGATGCCATCGCCCTTGCAGATGGCTGTGAAAATTGCGGCACACACACAACACATTAATATCGTCACGGCGGTCGCCGTGTTACCACTTCGGGATATGCGCATTTTCGCCGGAGAACTGGTTCAGGCCGATTGTCTGTGCGATGACCGCCTGATTGTGGGTGTGGGTAGAGGTGCTTTCGCTTATGAAATGGCCAGGCTGGGCACACCAATAGAAACCTCCAGAGAGAAAATGCAAGAGTCGCTTGATGTGTTGCAGGCCTTGTTAGGCGACACGGAGGTTAGTTGGAAGGGTAAGTACTATCAATTCGATGCGATCACAATCATGCCCAGGCCTGAGCGTGATATTCCAATGATGCTAGCCGTGATGGATCCGGAAGGAATTTATCAGGCTGCGATGAGAGGTTTCCATATTCAAACAACCGTTCTTCATGCGAACGCCGATGTATTGCAACAACGCACAACGGCATTCCATCGCGCCAAATCAGAATTAGGTGAACGCGGTCGACATCTTTCGTTGTCACTGCAGCGGGTTTTGTACTGCGCGCGAGACGAGAAAGAGGCGGCTGAGAAGAGGGTAATGGCTTATGAGTATTATCAACGTTTTGACAACGTATTTACCGGGCCAGGTACTGTGCGCAACGGGTGCATAGACGCTTTGCCGCGAGGGCAAAGCATCGAAGAATTATCTGAGAACTTGCTGATTTACCCAGCTGAAGAAATGATTGACCGTCTGGCTCTCTATCAGGACAGCGATATTGATGAGCTCATTCTCAGCTCAGGCATGGGCCAATGCCATCAGGAAACACTTGAGGCAATGCAGCGATTCTCGGAGCAGGTAATGCCGCATTTCCAAGGCCACTCAAAAGATAGGCTGGCGTTATGACAGCCGTTCCCTGTGCGTACACCGTTGACGGCGCCGGGCCTCCGTTGGTATTGATTCACGGCATTGGTTCCAGGCGCCAAACCTGGAATGAGATAGTCCAAGACCTGAAAGATGAATACACTTGTATCACCTACGATTTGCGTGGCCACGGCGATTCGCCAGTCAGCGGCGATGTGTTTGGTCTTGGTGAGCTCGTGGAGGACCTTGAATTACTAAGGGCCACTTTGGGATATTCCGAATGGCACATCGCCGGACATTCTCTTGGTGGAATGATTGGCCCGGCATACGCCCACAAACACGGCGATAGAGCACTATCGCTAGGACTGCTAAGTACCGCGGCGTTTCGCACCGAAGACGACGCCGCCAAAGTGCAAGCTGTTGTAGCGACCATGGAAGAACAAGGGATAGACAAGACGTTGCCAACGCTGGTTAACCGATGGTTTACGGACGAGTTTGTTGCGGCTAACCCGGATAAGATAGAGGCGCGAATCCAACAGGTTTTGGATACGCCGGCCGCTACGTTTTTGAACGTTTTCCATATTTATGCCGAAACGGAAATGGCGCCGTGGTTGCATAAAGTAGACGCCCCAGCATTGGTTCTGACAGGGGAAAATGATGGTGGCTGTAACCCGCGATTGAACCGCTTGATAGCGGATGCCATGCCAAATGCAGCCTTGTGCATTCTGGATCACTTAAAACACTCGATTATGATCGAAGCCTCGCCATTGGTTGCACATCACTTAAAGGAATTTCTGCGCGCCCAGCCAGGTTGACCGTAATTTGACCAGTGTCGGTTAGTAGGCAGCGAGATCCTAAGGTAAACCGCTCGCTGGCCGATATAACAAACAGTAATAACGTTCAGCGGTGATCTATGAATACTCGAGAGAAAGCTTTGCGCGTCAATCTCACTGACCAGGTGTACGGTAGCTTTGCAGAGATTGGCGCCGGCCAGGAAGTAGTGAGATGGTTTTTTCAAGCTGGTGGTGCCGCGGGTACAGTGTCAAAGAGTATCTCGGCCTACGATATGCGAGTCAGTGATGCAATCTATGGTGAATGCAAACGCTATGTGGCGCGTGACAGACTTGAATCCATGTTGGAAAAAGAATTTTCGCTGAATGTTGAACGCCTCGGTGAGCAACGCGGTAAGGAAACTGCGTTTTTTGCTTTCGCCGATACTGTTTCCGCCCGCAATTTTGCCGGCACTAACGCTTGCCATGCGTGGATGGGTGTGCGGTTCCAAACAGCACCGGGCGATGATTTTAGCCAGATCATTATCCACGTGCATATGAAGGATGCATCAAATGCTCTGCAGCAGGATGCAATCGGCATCACGGGCGTTAATCTGATTTATGCGGCGGCTTTTCATTCCGCCAATCCGGAAGATCTGCTGCGCTCATTAATGGATGGCCTGACGAGAGAGCGACTGGAAGTCGACATGATTGAGTTTACCGGAGCGGCGTTTGAGAACGTTGATAATCGCGTGATGAGTCTTCGTCTGGTTCAGTCCGGTTTTACTGATGCGGCTATGTTTGCGGCAGATGGTCGTGTTCTTCAAGCTTGCGAGTATCTTCGTAAGCAATCAGTCGTTGTGCACCGGGGCAGGTTCAGGCCGCTTACGCATGTGAACATCGATGTCTTGCATTGCGCGGAAGCACAGTTCAAAGAGGATCATGCTGAATGCGCGCCAATTGCATTGATGGAAATGACCATGCATCAGTTGTCGGCCGATGGCGACGTGTGTCTTGAAGATTTTATCAGTCGGGTAGACGTTTTAGCGGCAACTGAACACGCGGTATTGATTTCTGATTTTCTGAATTTTGATGCATTGGCTAATTACCTGCGACGCTCAGGTGTTGCCAGAACGGCATTGGCAATTGGTATGGACTCTGCGCAAAAGCTGTTTGCCGAAACAGATACAAAAGACGCGGGAAGTTTGTTCGAAAACATGGGCCGCCTGATTGGCAAAGACCTGACCATGTATGTGTATCCCATGCTCAATGAAAGCAATGACCGGGTGCTGGGCATTAGTGATTTGCAGCTTGATCACTACAGCGCCAAGTTACTGGAGTATTTGATGGATCTGGGTGCTGTGAAAGCGATTGAAGGCTACAACCGAGAGGTGCTGAAAATCCATTCGCCCAAAGTTCTTGAGCACATTGCGGCCAACGATGAGCGTTGGGAGAGTATGGTTCCAGAAGGTGCAGCGAATATTATCCGCCAGAGAAAACTCTTCACAGCAAAGTAAAACCCTGCGTCTGCGCAGACACCCGTTGTTCGGCCGGTAAGTTCACTTCAGCCCATTGCGGCGTACAATGCGGCTTCCAGCAGCTACGCATAGGTACAGGTGTGTCATGACTCCCATTGAAGTGTTTTTTCAGTACGCAGGCGAGTTCGAGAAATCGTACGAAGACAATAACTGGTCTCGCTTGTACGGCTTTTTTCATGACGATGCGACTTATACGATCATTGGCGAACCCTATGATTGTTGTCTGACAGGTCCTGAGGCAATTTTTATTGGCATGCAAAAGTCATTAGACGGCATGGACCGCCGATTCGACACACGCGCCATAGCCCTTGACGGAGAGTTTCAGGAACAGGGCGATGATATGACGGTCAGCTGGCGAGTGACGTATGGCAAACAGGGGTTGTCGGATTTCGTACTGGGCGGCACGTCACGAATGACGGTTCGCAATGACAAGATTGCGGCGCTCAGCGACGAATTTCCTGAGAAATCAGTGCGTTTGATGACGGATTGGATGCTAGAGAACGACTTCAAGATCGACCCTTCCTACATCTAGGTTCGGCGCCAAAAATCTTATTATTTGTTAAATAATTATTGAAGTATTCTTCATAAACTATTGAAATAATTGATAATATGAGTATTTTGTCGTCAACGATTGTTTTCAATTCGGCCGTTTATCAGGGCAATATTCGCGTTACTATGGGTGCGTAGTCCAGCTTTGACTGCTTGAAGCGGGCTAAAAACAACACATCGTAGGAGAAACGTATGGATCCTGTAGGTATTGTTATCTTTTTGGCGATAGGTGCGGTAGCCGGTTGGCTAGCTGGAAACCTGATGAAAGGCGGCGGCTTTGGTGTGCTGGGCAACATTGTTGTCGGCATTATCGGTGCCGTTGTAGGTGGTTTCGTGCTAGGCGCATTGGGCTTCTCTGCTGGGGCCAGCATTATTGGTCAAATCATTACTGCCACCATTGGCGCAGCGATATTGCTGTTTATTGTTGGCCTGGTAAAAAAGGCTTGATGTTCTGAGCTGCCAAGGATGGCGCAGGAGTGCCATTGGTACTCCTGCTCGCTACGTTGCAAGCTGGCGGATAGTTTCAAGACAGAAATCCACTTCATTTTCATCGTTGAGTAGCCCTGGCGAGAGCCGTAAATAAGATCGACTGTAAGGCGCCTGCGACGCAATAATGTTGTACTTGCGCATCGTACTTACGCTGTCTATCGGCGATAAGCCACGTATTTCGAACGCGGTGATGCCTGAGCTTAAGCCTGCATCCATAGGCGTTTTAAGGCTAACGCCTTCTATTCCATTAAGTTCTTTTTTTAGCCGAGAATTCAGTTCGTGTATCCGATTCTGTATGCGTTGCTTACCGATCCGCTGGTGTAGCTCGAAGGCTTCAGTCATTGCCCAGCGGTGTTCATACGCATGGGTTCCGCCGGGAGTCATTCGAATAGCGCCTGGGATTGGCGATTCAGGCAAGAATTTCATCCACTGCAAAAATGCCTTCAGGTCGAACGTAGGTACGGTCGGACTCACATGCTGCCAGCTTTCGGTCTTGCCCCACAAAATTCCAGTACCTCTTGGGCCAAACATCCACTTGTGAGTGCCCGCGATAAAGAAGTCGCAGCCAAGTGTTTGCACGTCAATATTTTCAACGCCAAATCCGTGCACGCCGTCTACGCAAAACAACAGGCGGTTTTGCTCGCTGCGCCCAATATTGGCGTTGGTTACCAATGCGGAGATTTTTGCGATTGGCAATTTCGTGCCACTTGAAGAGTGCACCCACGTCAAGGCCAGCACTCGGGTAGAGGGCTTGATGGAGGATTCAATATTCTTCAGAACTTGTTGCTCTGAGACTTGCTGTGGATTTTCATGATCGTATAAGTCGATTCTTTTGACACTCGCGCCGTTGTGTGCGGTGCTGAATTCCAGGGATTTATACGTCGAATAATGATCATGAGAACTGGTAAGCACTTCCTGACCGGGTGTTATTGTTATTCCTTGATAGAGCGTGGCAAGGCCCTCTGTGGTGCTTCTGATCAGGGCGATGTTCTCGGCCTTGTCATTGATGTATGTAGCTGCTGCCTCTAGACTGGCAAGTTCCAGCGCGTGATCTTGTTCCATCAGGAATTGGGCGGGGTTATGATCCAATAGCTGACGGTATTTCTCGATCGCGTCGCGAACGGGTTTAGGATGAGACGCCAGCAGAAAACCGGCCATGTGCTTAACATCGGTCTGCAGTGGAAACAGGGCTCGTATTGCGGACCAGGAGTCCACTGAATAACCATCAGACTCTGAACCGGCTTTGTCTGAAGCCTGTGTTCGCATCGCTAACGCAGCGGTCGTAAGAACGCCTGCTTTCAAAAGGTCACGTCGTTTGTTACTGGTCATTCGTTTGCCTCAACGAGTTTCTTTTCAGCCAACACGCTCGCTATCGCAGCCGCGTTGATAATATCGTCAGTACTGCACCCACGAGACAGATCCAGCCAAGGTTTTGCCAGGCCTTGAAGAATTGGGCCTGTCGCCGTGGCTCCGCCAAGCCGCTGGGCTAATTTGTAGCCGATGTTTGCTGAATTCAGGTCTGGAAAAATAAGTACGTTTGCCGATCCAGCTACGCTCGAGTCTGCGGCCTTCGCCTTGGCAACATCCGAAATAATGGCCGCATCCAGTTGCAGTTCGCCGTCAATGATCAATTCTGGTTGACACTGCCGCACAATTGCCAGGGCGTCACGCACGGGTTCAATGGTTCTGTGTTGTGCAGAGCCCAAGGTGGAAAACGACAGCAGCGCAACCTTTGCCGTGTCACCGGTGAGCGCTTCATGACTGGCAGCACTGTCGATAGCGATCTGCGCTAGCTGTTCAGCATCGGGCTGAGGGTTTACCGCGCAGTCGCCAAATGTCATTTGCCGGAATGCATGGTCAATGAGAAAAACACTGGAAACCAGAGAGGAATTGGCATCAAGGCCAATGCCGCGCAAGCACGCCCTGAGTACCTTGGCAGTGGACTCAACGGCACCGGCAATCCCGGCGTCGGCATAGCCGATCTTGACCAACACTGCCGCTAGCAATAGTGGGTCTGTTAGTTGAGATCTCGCCTCGTCTTCGCTAAGACCCTTGTGGCGCTGGCTTTTAGCGAAACTCTTAGCAGCCTGATCCAACAAACTAGCCGAATCATTTCGCTCGCTAAACGATTCAAGCTCAATGCCGCTAATCGGTGCCATCGGAATCGGTTCGCACAAACCTAGCCGATCTATTTCCTTTATTGCTTCGCGGACGCGCTGATCAGAATACTCGGTGAAAATAATGCGTTTCTTCAGCGATGATGAGCGCTGGCGCAATTGGCTTAGCAATGCTGAGTCAGGCATAAAAACGGCTTATTCGTAAACGTGCTTCGGATGTAAACGCTTATAATCAAGGTGATGTTCACTAAGCTTATCGCCATTACGCATCACTATATACCCGTCGATTGAATTGGCGCTTCTGCGGTAAAAACTGATGCCGGAAAAATGCAGTTCATTGTCTTTTTTAGCGACCAACCGAAAATTCACATAATCTTGTTTGTCTTCCCAGGCATGAAATGCAGCACTAAAGTGTTTTACTTTCAGGCTTAAAGCCCCTTCCTGGATTTCCAGTACTAATATTTCGTAAAAGTCGATTCCCGAATCATCAAACAATTTGAACGTACCAACCATGGTAGCTGCCGAGGGCGGACTCCAGACTGCCTCAAACTGTTTGCCAAAAGCTGTTCCCTCCCAGGAACCGATCAACCATTCCGCATCTTTCAATGATGCTGCCGGTCGCTGCTCGCCCTCACTTAAACCAAAGGTATGTTCTGTTCGTGGTGTGGCCGCGAATAATGTGCTGCATAAACACATGCCAATGCACATTAAAAAGTACCGCAAGTTGACCTCCCCGCACATTTAAATCGGGCGTTTATTCAGAGTTGTTGCCTAGCCTACAGCAGCAGGGTTGCTGAGGAAAGTCTTGCATTTGCGACACTTTCCCTGCCACCTCGTTATGCGGTATTGTGACAAGGAGTGAGAGACGGAAAGATATGAATCCAAGGTATGAGGCGTTATTTGAGCCGATAAAAATAGGCCCGGTGACAGCGCCGAATCGTTTTTACCAGGTGCCACACGCCAGTGGGATGACTGAGTCCAATCCACGTGTGCGTGCCGCTTTTCGCGCAACTAAAGCGGAAGGGGGGTGGGGCGTTGTGTGTACTGGTGCCGTCTCAACACACCCGTCGTCAGACGACAGCCCTTTGCCATTCGCACGCTTATGGGATGAAAACGATGTGCGTTCGCATGCGTTAACAACGGATGCCGTGCATGAGCATGGCGCACTGGCAGGCGTGGAGCTCTGGCATGGTGGTGCGGCGGCTATGAATCGAACGTCCAGAATCAGTCCCTATTCTCCATCCGGTATTCCCTGGGCTGCGACGCACATCGGGTTCATGGGTCTGCAAAAGCCCCGGGTTATGGACAAGAAGGACATTCAGGACGTCATACGATGGCAGGTGGCAGCGGCACTACGAGCGCGGTCGGCGGGCTTCGATATCGCTTATATTTATGCAGGAATGGGTTATCTTGGGTATCAATTCCTAATGCCTGAAACCAATCAACGAACCGACGAATATGGCGGAAGTGTCGCGAATCGAACGCGTTTTGTTCGAGAGCTGATTGAAGCAACGAAAGCAGCAGTCGGCGATACCTGCGGTGTGGCCTTGCGCATCAGTCTGGAAGAGTTGCGCAGCCGGCCCAGCGACAATTATGAATCGCAAGCTCATGAAGTTGTTAGCTTGCTTAGCGATGTTCCTGACCTATGGGATGTGAAAATGGACTCCAGTCCTACAGATTGTGGCGCGTCGCGCTTTCGGCCGGAAGGAGCTCATGAGCCAGTGATCGACTTCGTTAAAAATTGCACTGATGTGCCTGTGGTTGGCGTTGGGCGATTTACGTCACCGGATGCCATGGTTTCGCAATTAAACCGTGGCGTGCTTGATTTAGTAGGGGCCGCCAGACCCTCGATAGCGGACCCATTTCTACCGAACAAAATCGCCGAAGGCAGGGAGGATGATATTCGCGAGTGCATAGGCTGCAACATCTGCATTGCCTCCTGGCACGATGGCGTTCCAATCCGCTGCACGCAAAACGCGACCATAGGTGAAGAGTGGCGCAAAGGATGGCATCCCGAGAAGGTGAGTAAGTCTGCAGTACGTGAGTCCTTGCTTGTTGTTGGCGGCGGTCCGGCCGGTATGGAGGCCGCACTGATTGCGGCGCGGCGCGGCTTCGAGGTCATGCTAGCAGAATCGGCAACTGAATTTGGCGGCCGAGTAAACTTTGAATCTCGGTTACCTGGTCTGGCCAGCTGGGGAAGAGTGACTGATTACCGCATGAACGCATTGCAGCAAATGCCAAATGTGCAGCTATTCCCAGCGAATAGATTGCAGGTGGATGATGTGATAGAAATTGGTGCAAAAAACGTCGCTATTGCGACGGGGGCATCGTGGACTCGCCACTTATATTCTTCGCTTGAGTTGCCGGTGAACGAACTTACCGGTCCGCAGGTCTATACACCCGATGATCTAGCCGCTGGTCATTGGCCACAAGCTGGACCGGTGTTGGTGTTCGATTTTGACAATTATTACCTGGGTGGCGTTTGCGCGGAGGCGCTTAGTTCGCGCGGCCTTGAGGTGCAGTACGCGACACCGGCGGGGCATGCATCGGCCTGGACGATCATGACCAATGAACAACCCTATGTGCATCAGGCACTTGCCAACAAGGGCATTGGATTGAGCACGCTGACTTTGCTGGATTCTTTTGACGGAAAGCAAGCCGTACTTAGTGATTTATTCTCTTCTGAAACGCGTTCAATCGAGGCGTCAGCCGTGGTCATCGTGGGCATAAGACTACCCAAAGACGATTTGTATCAGCAGTTGCTGGAAAGAGAGGCTGACTGCGCTGCGTCGGGTATTTATGCCTTGCAGCGTATTGGCGACGCCAGAGCCCCGGGTGCCATTGCTCATGCGGTATATGCTGGGCACGAGTACGCTCGTGAGCTGGCTGAGTCTGATCAAGCGCTGTACATCCGTGATCTTCCTATTACAGAGCACGCGCCTGGGCCGGCAAGTGTTAATTGAGCCGCGGCTGGTATACTCCGTACTTGTCTAATTAAGCCGCGAGACAAAATGCGAAAGAATAACTATAACTGGCTGCTGCTATTGCTGCTGTTTCCGACCTACCTGCAAGCTGAATCGAGTGCTATTCGGTTTGAGCTGGAAGCCCCCGAAATTGTGCACAGCGGTGAAGAGTTCACTGTATCGATCAAGCCCGAGAAAATTACCCCTGCTCAGGCACGAGGTGCCAGCGTAAGCCTTCGGCACGGATCTGCGTCAGCGCCGACGACGGTTGTGCAGTTGTCGGCGGAAGATGCAACCGATGCTACCTATGTCGTTGAAAGCGGCGGGGACGCAATACTGATCGCCGAGCTAAGTGGTGGGGCTGCAGTATCTGCGCAAGTGAGAGCAATACCGGGTTGGCTTTCTCTGGTGCCACCATTGATCGCCATTGGTTTGGCACTGTGGCTCAAGACCGTAATTCCATCCCTTTTCCTGGGCTTGTGGGCTGGTGTGATGATTCAGAATGGCTTTACGGTGTCTTCGTTTTTCAGTTCCGCGCTGGAGGCGTTCTCAGTTCGTATTCATGGAGTAATGACCGACCCTGACCATGTCTCGATTATTTTATTCAGTTGCATGATAGGCGGCCTCGTTAGCATTATTTCGCGCAACGGCGGCATGCTGGGAGTGATAAACGTAGTCATTCAGTGGGCTAATACGGCAAGGCGTGGACAGCTTTCTGTGTGGTTTCTGGGCTTATGCATATTCTTTGATGATTATACGAATACGATGGTGGTTGGAAACTCAGTAAGATCAGTCACTGACAAGCTTAAGATATCGCGCCAAAAACTCGCTTACCTGGTAGATTCTACCGCCGCTCCGGTCGCCTGTGTTGCAGTGATGACCACCTGGATAGGTTATGAAGTCAGTTTGATTGATGCCGCCAGTGCCAAATTGGAGGGCTTCAATGAGTCTGCCTACACGGTATTTCTAAGTTCACTTGCTTACAGCTTTTATCCGTTCCTGGCCATTTTCTTTGTCTATTTAGTGGCATCCAGTGGGCGTGATTACGGGCCAATGCTGAAGGCTGAACGAGCGAGTTTTCATAATGATGGCCCGCCGCTAGGTGCTGCGAACAAGAATAGCTCTCACGACGCCTTAAACCCTAATGTGGGGGCTGATTTACCAACACGTGCGCTAAATGCGGTGCTGCCGATTTTGGTGTTGGTAGTGAGTTGTATCGCTGGCCTGTATGTGACCGGTGATGGCGACAGTATTCGTGACATTATGAGCACGGCTGATGCGTATAAATCACTCATGTGGAGTTCCTTTGCAGCAGTAGCGGCTGCAATGGTGCTTACGATTACTCAGCGTTTGCTAACACTTGAAGAAGTGGTGGAGGCCTGGACGCAGGGAGCGTTGATCATGGTGGCACCGATGATCATTCTTATTCTCGCGTGGGCATTGTCCGACGTAACCAGCATATTGCATACGGCAGATTACCTGGTGCGACTGGGCGGAGACAGTCTGACGCCAGCCAGCATTCCCGCCTGGACGTTTGTTTTGTCCGCCGCGGCTGCCTTCGCGACGGGTTCCAGTTGGGGCGTAATGGCTATTGTACTGCCATTGATATTACCGGTTGCCTGGGCGGTTCTTGGTGCCGACGGCGCTGTGCCTGCCGATAGCATGCACATCATCTATTCTAGTGTTGCCTGCGTGCTTGCAGGATCGGTGTGGGGTGATCATTGCTCGCCAATTTCGGATACCACGGTTTTATCGTCAATGGCATCTGGTTGCGATCACATAGAGCATGTGCGAACGCAAATTCCTTATGCGATGACAGTGGGTGGCGTCGCGCTGTTTGGCGGCATCATCCCATCTGCTCTAGGAGTACCGTGGTGGCTTGCAATGGCCTTGTGTGCAATTGCATTGGTGCTGATTCTACGTTTCTTTGGCAAGCCCGCGCATGAGTCGTCGCAAGCGTAGGCCCACTCGCGCCAGAGGTGCCATCGAGCAGTTGCCTTGGCAGCAGCCAGTCAATACATTTACAGCATTAGAAGTTCTTTCAGCTGATCAGGTTGATCACATTATCAATTCAGCCTTGATGGTGCTTGAGCAGAAAGGCATGCGCTTTTTGCACGCCGGTAGCAGAGCATTGTTACGCGAGCATGGCGCCGATGTTAATGAGTCCTCGCAGATGGTCCGCTTTCCAGCGGAGCTGGTGCGACACAATGTCGCTTTGGCCCCGTCTTCTTTTGCGCTTCGTGCACGCAATCCTGAGCATAATTTATGCTTGGGTGGCCAGCATATGATTTTTGCCGCCGTAGGTGGCCCGGCATTTTGCAGCGATCTTGATAACGGCAGGCGTACCGGAAGCTATGAAGACCTGTGCAATTATTTTCGCTTGATACAGAGTCTGAATATACTGCATCAAGAAGGCGGCATGGCGTTTGAGCCCATGGATTTGCCCGCTGATACGCGGCATCTTGATACTCATCTAGCACAGTACCGACTGCTTGATAAAAATGCCCAGGCTTATCCATTAGGGCATGATCGCACAATAGATGGCATTGAAATGGCCTGTATCGCGCTGGATGTGACTCGCGATCAGTTGCGCGAAACTCCAGCGGTGCTTGGCATCATCAATACCAATTCGCCAATGCAGCTTGATAGGCCAATGACAGAGGCCATTTTGGAGTTATCGGCCGCAGGTCAGGTTAGTTGTATCACACCGTTTACTCTGGCCGGCTCCATGAGTCCGGCCACTTTGGCCGGTACTTTGGTGCAACAAACCACGGAAGTTCTGGCGGCCGCCACCTTGGCACAAATACACAGTCCTGGTGCGCCAATAATGTATGGCGCATTTGCATCCAACGTTGATATGAAGAGTGGCGCGCCTGCGCTTGGTACGCCGGAATACACTAAAGCGACGCTGGCCAGCGGGCAGATAGCGCGTCGATTGGGCTTACCGTTTCGATCCAGCAATACCACTGTCTCTAATAGTGTTGATGCGCAGGCGGCCTATGAAAGCCAAATGTCGCTATGGGGCGCGATAATGGGGCATGCCCACTTGGTCAATCATGCCGCCGGCTGGTTGGAAGGTGGTTTAACCGCGTCTTTTGAAAAGCTGATACTGGATGCTGAGATGCTGCAAATGATGGTAGCTGCCATGCAACCCATAGAAACCCATGATGATCAAATGGCATTGGAATCGATTATGGAGGTGGAACCAGGAGGCCATCATTTCGGTACCGCACACACCATGGAGCGTTACGACACCGCGTTTTACACACCTCTTATGTCTGACCGGCAGAATTTCGAAAACTGGCAGGAAGCCGGGTCAATTGATTCAACCTCGCGGGCCAATCAGATTTGGAAGCAGTTGCTGCAAGAGTATGAACAGCCTCCATTAGACCAAGCAATCGATGAAGCGTTGGTGGCGTATGTTGAGACGCGCAAGGAGTACTATGCAAGACAATCCTGACTATCCTGGGCTGCGTTCGCATACTAGTACTTTGCCCGCCCGCTGGTACCTGGACGCTGATCAGTATGAAAAAGAACTAAACTCCATTTGGTATCGTCACTGGCAATACGTATGCCGTGCGGAGGACCTTGGCGCGCCAGGAGACTATCAAACAGTAGCGATTGGAACACAAAATGTGATTGTTTTGCGCGATGAGGATGGCAATCTTCAAGCGTATTTCAACACCTGTAGACACAGAGGTTCAGTGCTGCTGACTGAACCCTCAGGAAAACTCGGTAAGGTCAGCAGAATACTTTGTCCGTACCATCGTTGGGCCTATTCGTCCAAAGGAGATCTGCTGGCGACCGGTTCGGGAACACCTCCCGCAGGCTTTGACATCACTGATCACGGTTTGTATTCAGTGGCAATCCAGGAATGGTGTGGATTCGTTTTTATTAATTTGGATGCAGAAAGCCCGGTTGCCTTAACTGACGCCTTCGATGAATATTCAGTGCCTCTGGACAATTGGCCGCTGAATGAATTGCGTCGCGGCGATTCGTTTGAAACCGTAGTGAATTGCAACTGGAAATTGTTTTGGGAAAATTTTAACGAGTGTTTGCACTGCCCAAACTTACACCCCGATTTATGCAAAGTGGTGCCCATATACAAGCGCGGGATTATGGAAGCGTTTGACGATCCTGATTGGCAAGCAGGCAGTAGCGAAAACCCAGCGCTAGTGGGAGGTATTGCTGAACACGCTGAGACTTGGGCGTGGGAAGGACGTTCTACAAACCACCACTTCAGCAAGCTGACAGTGCAGGAGCGTAAAGTAGGGCATAACTACGTTGTACTATTGCCGTCGATGTTTATCGTGGCACACGTAGATCACGTGCGCAGCGTTCAACTACTGCCGCTTTCAGCTGATAAAACTCATTTGCGAGCAGACTGGTTTTTTCCTCAAGCCGCGCTGGATGACGAAACGCTGGATATCGCGCATTTTACGTCGTTCGCAAAACAGGTGATTGATGAAGACGGCCGCGCCGCCGAGCTTAATCAACAGGGGCTGGCAAATCGCGCTCATCGCCAGGGCACGCTAATGGCCGAAGAATACGACGTGCATCGCTTTCAACTGTGGGTTAAACAGTGCTTGCAGTCACATACAGCATCTCAAGCCCCAAAGTAGCGGCCGCCAATGCAGTGATATCGGCATGGTCGTAACAGGGCGCCACCTCAACAATATCCATCGCAACCAGATTTAAGCCGCTTAAGCCGCGAATGATCTTTAGCGCTTTGTCGGTACTCATACCGCCAACCACCGGCGTGCCGGTGCCAGGAGCAAATGCCGGATCAAGACCGTCAATATCAAAGGTTAAGTAGATCGGCATGTCGCCCACAGTCTCACATATCTTATCGACAATGGCTTCTGCTGACATATCGTTCACCGCGGCAGCATCCAACACAGTAAACTCGTGATTCTCAACATTGTATTCGGTACGAATGCCTAGCTGGACGGTGTGCGGTGCTGATATCAGACCTTCTTTGGGTGCATGGTAGAACATACATCCATGGTCATAACGATCTGAGTCTTCGTAGGTATCGGTATGCGCATCGAAATGAATCATCGCAACAGGACCATGAACTTTGCTGACTGCCCTAAGCAGCGGCAGAGTCACAAAATGGTCGCCACCAAATGACAACAGCTTTTTCCCCTGTTGCAGAATGCCCAGCGCTGTTTCTGTCACTGTCGACAGCATGGATTCACTCTCTCCTGGAGGGAATTCCAGGTCGCCATAGTCGATCACCGAGATGCGATCAAACGCATTGAAGCGCCAGGGCCAGCGCTTTTCTTCCCAGCGAAGATTGGCTGATGCGCGGCGTATACCCTGCGGGCCCTGACGAGTTCCGGCGCGGCCGGTAGTGCCGAGGTCGTAGGGTATGCCCATAACCACCACATCAGCGCTCTGTACATCCCGACTTAACGGCGTCGACAGGTAGCCGAACGTATTTGCGAACATGGAATGGCTAGAAAAATGTTTTTGATCAGTCATTTAGAGCATCTACTTAAAGTGATACATTGCCGTCATAAACGGCTTGTAAGCTGTAAAGCCTTCCGCTGTTAACGGAAAACAGGTAAGTTGTTGATTGAGGCCACAATAATAATACGATAAAGGCAGTGAAACTGATATGCGAGTCTCGCGCAGCACTTTAATTTACCAGCGGAGCAGTGCAACAGAATGAGTGCAGTGAACAAGGATGTGTCGCTAAAGACACTGCTGTTGCCTTTGCTGCAACACCCCACTATCGCCGCTGTTATCAAATGGTCTGTGTACGGCATTCTGGTATTCAACGGAATCCTTTATCTGCTGGATGATATTGGCGCCTATCAAAGCTCAATAGGCGCAGATGCCAGTTTTGCGGACATTCTGGAAACCTTCGCAACCAGCATCGACACAGCCGCCTGGCTTGGGCTGATTTTTATGCTGGAGTTGGAGACCTGGTTACTCTCCGATGAGGTACTCGAAAGCTGGGTAGGCAAACTACTGTTTATGCTGCGCGTAGTTTGCTACGCATCTATTGCTTATGCGGCATACGGCTATGTTGCCGAGGCACAAGACAACTACAAAACCATGGTACGTGAAGACGTTCAGCATCTGTGTGACGTGGCAGACCAGGGCGTTTCCCTGCAAACCGATAGTATTGACTACACCGAGATCGACCGGAGTAATTGCGGCGAACTATCGGTGGGTGCACCGTTTTATAAAATTGATAAAAAAACTTCATTAATCGATGCCCCCACGCTGCAGCGCGTGCAGAAGATGGAGTGGATCAACGTACTTAACGCCTTCGTCTGGGTGATGGTTGTGTTATTGATTGAGGCCGAGGTCAGGTTGCAATGGAACGATCAATACGGTACTCGATGGCTGCAGGGGGTTCAGCAGTCGAAAACATTCTTTTACGTGATTCTTTGGGGGTGTGCGTTTGCATGGCTGTATTTTGGTTATCGCTTGTATGGGTTTGATGCGATAGTTTGGATTGCCGGGTTTTGGGCGATTGAGTTGAATCTTGCGGATTGGGAGCAGGAGAGGGTGGCAGAGTTGCGACAAAATGCGGCGTAATGAGCTCGCGAACAATGAGTTTGATTAGTTTTCGTATTCTGCAGAGTACGGCGCAGAACTGAGTTCAAGCGCTCGGGACCCGCTGGACCCAAAGCAGTCGCTACGTTCTTGGGGCCAGCTTTGAATTCATCCATGGGGGCTTCCCTAAAGGACCTACTGTTGGCATTTTCGACATCCATGTCTCAAATGATCCCGAGCGCTTGAACTCAGCCCGGCACCTCAGTGCCAGATTCAGATATCACATTTTTGAGGCGATTGTCGTCACGGTGTGCATTGTGAAAGCCTGTCACTGAGGCGATGGAACGAGTTCTGGTTTGCGGGACTGCGTGATAGAGGGATCTCGAACACACCAACAGTAGGTCCTTTAGGGAAGTCCCCATGGATGGGTTTGAAGCTTTCCCCGCGAGCATAGCGAGTGCTTTGGGTCCGACGTGTCCCGCATACCAGAACTCGTACTATTGTCGGTCTGGATCAATAAGAAAAACGTCCAGATCTCATAGTAACCACTAATAGGTACGTCCCAACACACTGCCTGTGATAGCATCACCAGCATCAAAATCAGGTTAAAAGGGCCCATGGCAATGAGTTCAACAAGCGCACAAGAAAACTGGCAAGAGCTGGATAAGAACAGCCATTTTCATCCTTTTACCGATTTATCCGAGTATGCCGAAACTGGTGGCCGAGTTGTCAACCAGGCCGAGCATGTCTATATTCGTGATGCCGACGGTCATCGCATTCTCGATGGAATGTCAGGTTTGTGGTGTTGCAACCTGGGTTACTCGCAGAAGGGCATTGCGGATGCTGTCTATGAGCAGCTGCAAACCCTGCCGTATTACAACAGCTTCTTTAATTGCTCCAACGACAAAGCCATTGAATTATCAGCGGCCCTGTTGAAGGTGATGCCCGCGCATTTCAAAAAGATCTTCTTTACCAACTCCGGCTCGGAAGCGAACGATACCAATATTCGTCTGGTCCACCGCTATTTCGATTTGTTGGAGAAGCCCGATAAGAAAATCATCATCAGTCGAAAAAATGCGTATCACGGCAGTACCATCGCCGCTGCCAGTTTGGGCGGTATGAAAGGTATGCACGAACAGTTTACGCGCTTGCCCTATGTGTATCATATACAACAACCGCACTGGTTTGACGAGGGTGATAATCTATCATCTGACGAGTTTGGCCGCGCGGCCGCGAGCCAACTGGAGCAAGCGATTGATGAGCTGGGTGAAAACAAAGTCGCCGCTTTCATTGCTGAACCGATTCAAGGTGCTGGCGGTGTGATTGTTCCGCCAGACACTTACTGGCCCGCCATTAAAGATATATGTGAGCGACGCGACATTTTGTTGATCAGCGACGAAGTAATTTGCGGTTTTGGCCGAACAGGTTCCTGGTTTGGCTGTGAGACCTATGGTTTTGAGCCAGATTTGATGACGTTTGCCAAAGCAGTTACCAATGGCTTTCAGCCATTAGGTGGTGTTGCTATCAGTGATAAGGTAGCAAGTGTACTGACATCCGGCGGCGGGGAATTTGCGCATGGCTTTACCTATTCAGGACACCCGGCAGCCTGTGCGGCAGGTCTGGCCACTCTGGATGTTTTGCAGCAGCAAAACATGATACAACACGTCTCAGAATCTATTGGGCCGTATTTTCGAACGCGTTGGGATGAGCTAGCGGATCACGCCATTGTTGGCCAGGTCCGATCACAAGGTATGTTCGCGGCGCTGGAGTTAGTGCGAGACAAGGAAAGCCGGGATAGATTGGCACCAGAAAGTGCGGCGGCAATCACTTGTAGAGATGCCGCCGTGGCCAGCGGCCTTATGGTTCGCGCCGTGGGCGACTCCATGATCAGTGCCCCTCCGTTCGTGTGCACCGAAGCGGAAATCGATCTATTGATCGAGCGTTTGCATCAAGCGCTGGACAAAACAGCGGCCGCCTATGGTGTAAAAAGCGCATGAGCTCCAGCAGCGGAAGGCCTGCAAAGTTGCCAGAATCGCTAGAACTGTTGATCAGTGATATCAATGGCGTGCCTCGTGGTAAAACCATCGACAGCACCGCAATAGACGGAGGTGAATTACAACACTTCCCCAAGGCAATCTTGCTGCAAACCATTAATGGCAGCTATTGCGACGCGATGGAAACGCTCAACGCCAAAGATGATGATTTGTTGCTCAAGCCGGATTGGAGTACCTATAGGTCTACGCCGTGGAAAAAACAAACTGGTCAATTGATTTGCGAAACGATCAACAAAGACACGGGTAGGCCCATTAGTTTTGATTCTCGCAATGTACTCAAGCAATTAGTGCAGCAGTTCGGTGAGCGAGACATGTTTCCAATTGTTGCGCCAGAACTCGAATTCTATTTATTAGAGCCCAACAAAAAAGACGCTTTAGAACTCTCGCCGGCAATTGCAGAAGATGGTTCAACCGAAGCAGGAGGTGAAGCATTCAGTCCTGACTCGCTTGATAAGTACAGTGCCATTATCGATGACCTGAATACCTTGTGCGCTAAGGCTGGGCTGGCTACCAGTGCTCTAGTACATGAAATGGGACCTGCACAGATAGAGCTAAACGTAGAACACGGCGATGTAATGGATCGTATTGATCAGCTGTTTTTGCTCAAACGTCTGGTCAAAGCATGTGCCGTAAGGCATGGAAAATTGGCAAGCTTTATGGCCAAGCCAATGGCCGGTCAGGCTGGTAATGGCTTGCATACTCATTGCAGTATGGTGAATGCAGATGGAAACAACGTGTTTGCATTAGAAAATGGCCAGGCACCGCTTGCGCTGAAACACTTTATTGGCGGCTTACAGATCTATCTTCCCAAAATCTTTGCCTTAATAGCACCGAATATAAACAGTTACCGACGCTTTGTGCCCGGCCTATCTGCGCCCATTAATTTAGAATGGGGATACGACAATCGCACCACGGGACTTCGCGTGCCGTTTGGTCCGGATGCAGCTGGCCGAATTGAGAACAGGGTTGCTGGCGCAGACGCCAACCCCTATCTGCTGATGGCTGCTAACCTGGCTTGCGGATTGCTAGGTATGCATGAGCGTATAGAGCCAACTGCTGCCCATGAAGGTGACGCTTATGATGAAGCAGCGGATCTTCCTGAGCACTTGTACCCGGCGCTGACGGCGCTAGAAAATTGCGAGCCGTTAGTTGCGTTGTTAGGTAGTGATTTTGTCGAAGCATTTGTTTCTGCGAAGCGTTCAGAACTCAGCCACTTTGGCAAGCATGTCTCGCCATGGGAAGTCACCTACCTTGGGAACCAGTTGTAAGCCATGTCAGCAGCCGGCCAGCAAGGTGGAAATTCCTCACTCGGTTACGACGAATCCTGGTATTACTCGAGTTTAGGAGGCGTTGATGATTACCCAACCTTCAGCGGAGAACTTGATGTTGATGTATGCGTTATTGGTGCGGGTTATACCGGACTATCCGCCGCGATTGAACTAACCGATAAAGGCCATTCCGTGGCGGTTCTTGAAGCGCATAAAATTGGTGCAGGTGCCTCTGGTCGCAACGGCGGCGTACTGGGAATGGGGCAGCGAAAAGATCAATTTGAGCTCGAGAGTTGGGTCGGCAAAGAAAAAGCACAGCAGTTCTGGCAAATTGCCTGTGACGCCAATCAATTGGTTCGCGATCGTGTTGAGCAACATCAGATTGACTGTGATTTACGTGATGGTTCCTTGACGGTTGCTCATAGACAGCGTTACGAGCGTGAGCTTTGGGACTATGTTGATCATTTAGAAGCAAACTACGCCTACACAGGCAAGCGCAAAGTGGGTACCGACGAAGTGCGGGCTATGCTCGGTGTTGACAGTTACTTCGGAGGGTATGTTGATAGCAATGCTGCTCACCTACACCCTCTGAAGCTGGCGCGTGGTTTAGCCAGGGTCGCTGCAAAGCAAGGCGCTAAGGTGTTTGAGGATAGTGCAGCACTGGGCTACGAGGAAGTTGGCGACAGCATCGTTGTCCAAACCCGAAGTGGCCGAGCGCGCTGTCAGTATCTGATTCTCGCCTGCAACGGTTATTTAGGTCGATTCGAAAAAGCGGCCGCTGTATACCAAATGCCAATTAATAATTTTATTCTAGCCACCGAGCCGCTGGGTGCGGAGCGCGGTAAGCGTGTTAACAGGGACAACGTAGCGGTTGTTGATACGCGGTTTGTGGTCAATTATTTTCATAATTCCCCAGATCACCGCCTGATATTTGGCGGTGGTGAAAATTACTCTTCCAGATTCCCCAAAGACCTGAAAGGCTTTGTGCGTAGCAAAATGCTGGAAGTGTATCCGGACCTGCATGACGTAAAGATTGATTATGCCTGGGGCGGTACACTGGCAATTACCTTGAAGCGTATGCCGCATTTCGGCCGCAAGGGTAATAGGGTGTATTGGGCGCAAGGTTACTCAGGCCATGGCATAGCGATGGCGAATATGGGCGGTAAGCTGGTTGCAGAAGCCATACACCAGCAATCTGATGGCTTTGAATTGTTCGCTGGACTCAAGCATCAGGCGTTTCCCGGCGGCACTCTGCTGCGCTGGCCTGGCTTGGTCGCGGGCATGCTGTACTACTCAATGCTTGATAAATTTTGATGCAGGCGCAATGGACGTGCTGACATGCGGTTTGCTCGGCGTTGATTCTGATCAAGGATGCGCTAGTGTCGTTTAGTAGAATGTTATACAACATGATTACTTCACTCCAAGACTACTGACGCTATGGACTTTCTCTGGGTAGCGGTCGCATTCGTTTGCGGGTTTCTGGTTAAACGACTCAACTTGCCACCATTGATAGGGTATCTGGCGGCGGGCTTTGGTTTGCATGCACTGGGCGTGGAACCAGCGGAATCCCTTGAAGTGCTTGCCGATTTGGGTGTGGTATTGCTTCTGTATACTGTGGGCCTGAAGCTAGACGTTAGTAGTTTGTTCAGAACCGAAATATGGGGCAGCGCTTTGGCTCAGATGGGGGTTATCGTTGTCTTGACGGTTGCCAATAGCCTTTTGCTGGCGTTTCTTGGACTTAATTACTTCACTGATCTGGATTGGCAAGCAGCCGCGTTGATCGGCTTTGCGGTCAGTTTCAGTAGTACGGTCTGCGCGGTTAAATTGCTTGAAGATCGTGGGGAAATGCGTGCGCGCCATGGTCGCGTGGCAATAGGTATTCTGATCATTCAGGACATTGCAGCCGTTATTTTTGTGTCGTTAACGGCAGACAAATCCCCTAGTTGGTGGGCTCTGTTACTGTTTGCATTGCCGCTTTTGAGGCCATTGATAGACAGGCTACTGGTGTTGTGTGGTCACGGCGAAATGTTGGCGTTGGGAGGTTTTTTCCTGGCCCTGGGTGGCGGCGAATTGTTTACTTTATTTGGCTTAAAAGCCCATTTAGGTGCTTTGGTATTGGGCGCGGTTTCCAGCGGACAAACCAAAGCAGGTGAGCTGGCGAAAACTCTACTCAGCTTTAAAGATATTTTTCTGATAGGATTTTTCCTGTCGATCGGATTTACCGCACTGCCGACGATTGACATGATGGGCGTGGCACTCATTATGGCTCTGGCATTGCCGGTAAAAAGCGCCTTATTCTTTCTTTGGCAAGTGCGTTTCAAATTGCGCAGCCGCACCGCGTTTCTTTCTGCCCTGAGTCTGTCAAACTACAGTGAGTTTGGCTTGATCGTGTGTGCTGCAAGTACGGCGCACGGACTGCTAGCTAAAGAATGGCTGGTGATAATGGCGTTGGCGGTTTCCTTTTCCATCATATTGTCCAGTATCGTTAACACCCATGCTCACGCTTACTACCAGCGTTGGAGTGCACGTCTAAAGCGTTATGAACGTCGCCAACGTTTGCCGGAAGATAATTTGACTCAGCCTGAAGGCGCTGTGTGGGTGATAGGAATGGGCAGAGTAGGCACCGGTGCTTACGACTCCTTGCGCGACGAGCTGAATATGGATGTGTGTGGCATTGATGTAGACCAGGAGCGGGTGGAAAGACATTGCAAGCAGGGTAGACGCGTTTCACAGGGGGATGCGGAGGATCCGGATTTCTGGGCACATCTTTCTCTGCAACAAGAGAATTTGATCATTCTTGCAATGCCAAACAATAAAGACAATATCGAAGCCATTGGTCAGATCCAGCAGATTGGGTTTGCCGGCAGAACGGCCGGCATAGCCAGTTATGACGATGAAAAGCAGTTATTGCTAGACGCCGGGATCGATGTGGTATTCAACCTCTATGACAATGCAGGTGCCGGATTGGCCGAACACAGCGTTCATTTTTTGAGTGCGCAAGCAGACGGACAGACCTAGGGCGAATAGGTTTCGCGCAAGTCTTTCTTTAGTATTTTCCCCGACGGATTGCGTGGCAGTGGTTGATCACGAATCCAAATGTACCTGGGTACTTTGAAACGTGCCAGTTGTTCTGTAACAACGCTGCGCAGTTCACTTTCATCTGCGCTTTCGCCAGGCTTCAATACGACGGCGGCTCCGACTTCCTCCCCTAGTCGATCATCCGGCACTGCAAACACGCCGGCCTCCATCACGGCCGGATGGTGAAAGAATGCCGCTTCAACTTCCGCAGGATACACATTCTCGCCACCGCGTATGACCATATCTTTTGCACGGTCAGAAAGATATACGTAGCCCAGCTCATCGGTATAGCCAATATCACCGGTACAAAACCAACCGTCTTTGAAGTCTTCAGCATTTGCATCCGGTCTATTCCAGTAACCGTCTATGACAGCGATGGTTTTTGCCCAAAGCACGCCGGCTTCATTTGCCGGTAGCACTTTCCCTTCGTCGTCTCTGGCTTGAAGTTCAACAATTGGGTGCACAAAACCTGCGCTGGTCGGGTTCGCTTCCATCGCTTTGCCGGTGAACGAGCAGATCGAGGTGTTTGTTTCGGTAAGCCCCCATCCGCAACCCTGGTAAGGCGAGTCTACTTTCTGAGAAATTAATTCGGTTACTTTGGGTGGGGTTGCGGAACCGCCGGCACCAATGTTAAACAAGCTGGATGTGTCGGTTTGCTCGAAGCTCGGGGAATTAAAGACCTCTTGCAACATCGCTGGCGCAACGCTGAATATTGTCAGGCGTTCTTGCTCTATGAGTGCGATTGCTTTCTCGGCGTCCCATTTGTACATCATGACGAGTTTACGGCCACCGCGCAGCCCCAGCAAAAAACTGGCATGCAAACCGCTCATATGAAACAACGGAACTGCTAACAAACCGGCCTGGTCGTAGCCTTTCTCCAGCATTTTACCGACAGCTTCAGGATTACACATCGAGCACGCGTAGGCGTTTACATCAAAGCTGTACATAGCCTGGCTCAGTGATCGATGAGTAGTCATCGCTCCCTTAGGCCGGCCAGTAGTTCCAGATGTATACAGCATCATAAACAAGTCATCGGGCGAGACTTGAGGTAATTGCACTTTCTTACCCTTGTGAGCCGTCAGCAACTCCGACCAGGAGCTAACACCGTCGCGGCCAAGTAATTCCTGATTGCTTCTTACTGCGATGGCTTTTACGCCGAGCGCCTTAAGATCATCCACCACGTAAGACAAGCGTTGTTCATCAACGATGACTAGTTTTGCTTTGCTGTCCGCTAAACCGTACTCCAGTTCCGGTTTCTGTCCCCAACTATTGAGTGGCACCACCGTAGCGCCTGTGTAAGCGATCGCTAGAAATCCCATTATCCATTCTGGATAATTCCGCATGGCGATGGCCACCCGATCGCCTATGCCAACACCAAAGTCCTTGCCCAATGCATGCGCCATGGCATCTGCAATGGCAAATACTTCGTTATAGGTATAGCGTTCACCTTCATAGACCAGAAAATCTTTTTCCTCATGTGAACGACCACTCTCTATGTGCGGCAGCATGGTGTCTGGCGCATTCTTGTAGATTATATAATTGTGTCCTTTGTGCGCCATCTTACCTAATTCGAACATGGCGCCTTCTTTGGTCAGTTCGCCAATGGCTTTGTCGTAATCTTGTTTGTGGTCGGCAAGCGTTTTCATGTCATTACCTAACGATTAGTGAGTATCACCGGCATTTTTTTATAGCCATTAATATTATTCGAGCGTATTCGAGATGGCGCGCCATTTAACTCGATTTTCGAAAAGTTCTTGAATATTTCCTCAAAAAATAAGCGTGCCTCCATGCGCGCAAGGTTTGCGCCCAAGCACAAGTGTATTCCGAAACCAAATGCCATATGCGGATTGTGCTGGCGTTTGATATCAAATTGTATTGGATTGTCGAATTCATCCTCATCGAAATTCGCTGAACTGTACATCATCACCACACGGTCACCTTCGCAGATTTTAGTGCCGGCCAGTTCAGTGTCGCAGGTCGCCGTGCGTCGAAAGTAGTGCAGTGGACAGGTCCAGCGAAGCATTTCCTCAATGGCTGTGGGTAAGCCCTCGGGGTGAGCTTCCAATTCTTGGTAGAGCTTAGGGCGCTGCAGTAATTCAAACATGCCGCTACTGATCAAACCACGGGTGGTTTCGTTACCGGCAACGGTCAATTGCACGAAAAGAGAGGCGAAATCAACTTCAGATACCGTGTGGCCATCCACTTCGCTTTCCAACAGTTGGCAAATCAGGTCATCGCCACCGCTGGCCTTGCGTTCAACAGCGAGTTCGAAGCCATAGGTACCCATATCTATGGACGCCTGTTGTATTTCTTCGTCAGTGCCACCCAAATCCGGATCTGACCCCGCGGTTTGTTTGTCTGACCAATGTCTAATCTGTGTCCACATGTCCTTGGGTATATCGAGCATCGAGCATATAACCGCAGTGGGCAGTTCACAGGCCAAAGATTCTATGAAATCTGTATCGGCTTGATCACGAGCGCTTTCAACAATTCCACGTGCAATGCTGTGCACTTTGGGTTCAAGTGCCGCCAGCATTCCGCGGGTGAAATGTGTGATTACCGCGCGACGAATAGGGCCGTGGTCGGGTGGGTCCATGCCAAGCAGTTGGCTTTGCGTTCGTTCAAGAATTTCTGGTGGAAGGTTGTCTACCATCACAAAACCCTTTTGCGCGCTAAAGGTTTTGTGGTCACGCGACACCTGCAGCACATCGGCATGTTTGCTGATAACCCAGTAGCCCCCTCCGTCTGGATGCTGGTGCCAGAACACCGGCGCGTTTTCACGCAACCACGCAAACTGTTCGTGCGGAATACCGTTCAGATAATTATCCGGGTTGTAAACATCGATGGAATCAGCTGTCAGAGTGTTTGTATTCATTGCATGCTTGTAAAGACGTGAATGATGCATTTTAACCGGTGACGGCGTATTCTGCCCACCAACAAAGCGGTCATTACCGGAGGATTAGATGACAGACACGCAATCACAGGAAGCCGTGCACTTTGCAGCCGATGATTTGCCATTTGTGGATATTGGTGACGGCAGTTTGCTAAAAGTACTTCAAGTGAAGAGAGGCGAAGGGCTGTGGATCATCGAAAACGTTTTCCAGTCAGGATACGAAGTGGAAAAACACAGGCACACGGGCCCAGTGTATGGGTACACATCGGCAGGTGCTTGGAAATACAAGGAGTATGACTACGTAAACCGGGCAGGTTCGTTTCTCTATGAACCGGCAGGCTCTGAACACACCCTGCAGTGTGTCGAGGATGACACCCGTGTTTGGTTTCAGATGTATGGCTCGAACATAAACCTGGATGCTGAAGGCAATATTACGTCGGTGGTAGATGGACTGTTAACACTTACCTTCTACTTGATGATGTGTGAAGAGCAGGGGCTGCCGCGCCCCAACGTTCTTATCGAGTAATCACGGTGTACGAAGCTCTAACACCGTTCCACTTGGCGATACAAGTTAGGGATATTGCTGAAGCGCGCGAATTTTACGGTACTACGCTAGGCTTCAGTGAAGGCCGCAGTGACTCTCGTTGGGTTGACTTCAACATGTTCGGTCATCAGTTGGTTGTGCATGTTAATCCTGAACTTAGACATCGGAATTCGCAGTTCAACCCCGTTGACGGCAAAGACGTGCCGATACCTCACTTTGGCGTGGTGCTTACGCTGCCGCAGTGGCATGAATTTAGAGTGCGTCTAGAATCGCTTATCTCTGATTTTGTGGTTGAACCACATGTTCGATTCGAAGGCCAGCCGGGTGAACAAGCCACCCTGTTTTTCCTGGATCCCAGTGGCAATGCACTCGAATTTAAGGCATTTGCGGATATAGACAAAGAGTTGTTTGCTCGCTAGTTCCGATAGCTGTCATAATCGCTGTAACCTTCCGGCGTATTCGCATACAGTAACTCCTGATTCACGTCAGATAATGGCCAGTCGTTCGCGAGTCGATCTACCAGATCGGGGTTTGCGATGTAGGAGGTCGCAAACGCCACTGCGCTTGCTCCGCGTTGCTCAATAGCCTCCGTGGCACTGTTTTTCTTATACCCGCCGTTCAGTATCAGTGGCCCCTTAAAATAGTTGTGACCCATTCCATACACGTCCAGTGGGCTTGCTCTCATCAAGTGCAGATAAGCAAGACCAAGCGGTTGGATAGCCGTGAGCATTGCCTCAAAACTCTCCTGAGGATTGGGGTCTTTTACATCATTGAAGGGGAATCCGGGGCAAATCCTCAGGCCAACTCTTTCAGCGCCCGCTACCGCACTCATCCCTTCGAGTACCTCAGCAAAAAAGCGTACTCTATTTTTCAGCGAGCCACCGTATCGATCTTGGCGCTGGTTGCTTCCTGGTGACAGAAACTGCGCCGGTAAATACCCGCTTGTGCCATGCAACTCTACGCCGTCAAATTGCGCAGCGTAGGCGTTCTCTGTAGCTTGCTTGTATTCCTCAATCACTTCCGCTATTTCGTCGTCGCGAAGTGCTCTGGGTTCACTAAAGGGTTTCATACCGGTTTCAGTAAACACTTCGCCGTCGGCGGATATCGCGGAAGGCGCAACAGTTTCAGCACTATCACTTTTGTTGTCGGCGTGTGAGCAGCGACCGCAGTGCATGATCTGCAATACGATTTTCCCACCTTCCTCATGCACCGCTTCCGTAATTCCTGACCAAGCGTCTATTTGCTGTTGATTAATAATTCCGGGAGTACGGCAGTACCCTTTGCCGTTTTCAGAGGGATAGGTACCTTCCGTAATAATCAGGCCAGCACTTGCTCGTTGTTTATAGTAGTCGAGCATCATTGCTGTAGGAACGCCTTGATCATCTGAACGGCTGCGCGTCATTGGTGCCATCACAATACGATTTGCCAGATCGATACTACCCAAACGTGTGGGTGTAAATAATTTACTCATTGTTATCTCTTGAATCGCAAATACTCTGGTTTCTGATTTCGACTATTGGCTGGTTTCGGGCCAACGCAGATGTTACAGCAAAGTCACTCCAGCAGCGTGATGAAGGCCAAGGTCTTATACTTCTGTCATGTTTCCAAACCTGACTGAGTTCGAATGACATCACGCCGACTTCCCACTCAATTTATGATCGTCAGTTTCTGTTCACTGCTTACCGCCTGCGGCGACCCGGAAGCGCCACTCAGCGACTTTGTGGTCTCAGAGCATTCAGTGCAAGGTAAAGCAATAGTGCGACCCTGCTCTGAGTACCGTACAACCAAGAATGCTTATTTTGGTGATTTGCATGTTCATACTGCGCTTTCAAACGATGGCTACTCATTTGGCAGTAGGGCCACACCAAGTGACGCGTATCGTTATGCGTTTGGGCAGGGCTCAATCTCTTTACCTGTAAATCAAGGCGATACTGAACTAGCGCGGTCTGTGAGTATTGATAGACCTCTTGATTTCGTGGCGGTCACTGATCACGCTGAGTTTCTGGGTGAGCAAACTCTGTGCCAGAACCCCGATGTGGCGAGAACGGCTGAATTTTGTCGCGCGTTTGAAGAAGGAGAGGGTAGAAACCCAAGTTTGCTGGCGAAAATATTCAGCCCGTTTCCTGCACGCGACCACGAGCTTTGCGGCGATGACGGGGAACGTTGCAAACTGGCGTCGAAAATCCCCTGGCATGAAGCGATAGAGGCAGCCGAAGCGTGGAACGACGTAAGCGATGCCTGTGAACGAACAACGTTCGTGGCATTTGAATACAGTTCGGTTCGACTTGGCAGTAATCTGCATCGCAACGTAATTTTTCGAAACACTCGGGTGACACGGCGGCCCATTAGTTATCTCGATGCGCCTAGAGAGTGGCGCCTGTGGGAAATACTTGATAAGAATTGCCTTGATGATACGCAGGGGTGTGATGTGTTGGCTATTCCTCATAATTCCAACATCAGCAACGGCCGAATGTTTGCCGTTGACTACGCAGGTGCCAGTAGCGACGAAGCGCAAGTTGAACGCGTTCAACTCAGGCGTCGTATCGAACCGGTTGTTGAAATAATGCAGCACAAAGGCGATTCCGAATGTAGAAATGGTTTAAGTGGCGTGCTTGGTGGTGAAGATGAACTATGTGACTTTGAAAAGTTTGAAGACCTGGCGTTTAAAGCCATTGCAGGAACCGTAAATATTGATGATTGCTATGCGGGTTCGTTTGCAGATTATGTTCCACATAAAGGTCCTAACTGCCTGAGTCGCAACAGTTATGTTCGTTATGCCCTGATTGAAGGCATGAAGGAGCAAGACCGTATTGGTATTAACCCGTTCCAATTTGGAATCATGGCGTCCACTGATACGCACAATGGCACCGCCGGTGCCGTCTCGGAACATCAATTCGCTGGGCATCTTGGTTGGGGAGATGGCACGCCACAGCGTCGGGTTAGCTACAAATCTGACGTACCGGGCAACACCAGCAATAATCCGGGTGGGCTAATTGGGGTGTGGTCGGAGCAAAATAGCCGCGAAGATCTGTTTGACAGTATTCGCGCCAAGGAAGTTTTTGGCACGAGCGGTCCTCGGATTAAGCCAAGGTTTTTTGCCGGCACTGATTACGACTCAAAAATCTGCGGTAGCGATGCGATGATAGAAACCGCCTACGCTAACGGTGTTCCAATGGGCGGCGAGTTAAGTAATATGGACAAATCCCCTGCGTTCCTGGTTAGTGCGCTCGCTGATTCCGGTACTGCAGAACAAGCAGGGACGCAACTTCAACGTTTACAAATCATCAAGGGCTGGTATGACGAGGAAGGTAACCATCATCAAAAAGTGCATGATGTTGCGGGTAATGCCAATAACGGCGCTGGCGTTAACTTGCAAGACTGTTCGCCTATCGGCGAAGGCTCTAACCAGCTATGTACCGTATGGCGTGATCCAGAATTTGATGCCGGTCAACGGGCGGTGTATTACATGCGCGCGGTTGAGAATCCAAGCTGCCGTTACAGTGCACGACAGTGTTTAACAATACCGGCCGATCAACGTCCTGAAGATTGTGATAATGATGAAGTGGCGAAAACGGTTCAGGAGCGAGCCTGGAGCTCGCCTATCTGGTATTCGCCGGCGAGTTGACCTCAGCAAATTCGTTACGGATTCGGCTTTTTAGCCAGTGATGACTGACAAAACCCAGTAGCAGGTTTGCTAACGCCGTTGCGACAAACAAGCCATTAATACCCCAAAAATGACGCCCTAAGAGGGCCATGGGCAAATACAGCAGCAATACACGGCAGCTGGAAATCATCAGAGCAGGGAATGGCATGCCAAGGCCATTAAAAGCGGCGCACACAGACATCACGATTCCGTAGGCGCCGTAACTCAGTGGTACTATCGCAAGGTAGGTCGCGGCAACTTGTTGCACCTCTGCGGAATCGCTAAATGCGCTGGCAATAAGCCGACCTGTGAAAAACAAAACAACAGCTAACAGCAAGCCCCATGCCAGACAGAAACGGGTCATTGCAACTTGGGCATCAATTAATCTCGCCTCCAGCCTGGCGCCATAGTTCTGCCCAAACAATGGCCCCATAATGCTGGATAGCGCGTAAAAACACACTAGAGCGAGTGGCTCAATACGCGCGGCGACCCCCAGACCGGCCACTGCTTCATTGCCATACTGTGACACAAGCAGAACCACAATTCCGCTGGCCACTGGAATAATCATATTAGTGGCCATTGCTGGCAAGCCAACGTGCAGCACTGCGATCCAGGAGCGCCGGACTTGAGGCCATGGTGCAACTAAAGACGCGATCATTTTGTGCTTCACGCACAGTATGTAATACACGAGAAACAAGCCGAATACCCTGACAAATACCGTCGCTAACGCGGCTCCTTGCAATTCAAGCCTGGGCAAGCCGGCAAGGCCAAATATAAGTAGTGGATCAAGAATGACGTTAAGCACACACAGCCAGGTCATAATACTGCCTTGCAGTTTGGCCAGCCCCATGGCTCTCAGGGTTGTCATGAACACCTGAGAGACGATCAAGGCGGGTACACACCAATACCAGGTCTCCATGTACTCGCGAAGATAAGGCATTAAATCCTGCTCTGCGCCGAGCAAGGTGAACACCGGTTCAATAAGCTGGTAACCGACCAACGCAAAAACAATGGAAATTGCGCCGACCAGAATCATTGAATCAGTGAACACGCGTCTTGCTGATGCGATGTCTCCAGCGCCCAGTAGTCGTGCCAGAGACGAAGAGACACCGGCACCCGCCCCAATTGCGACGCTGGTGAACAACATCTCAACTGGAAACGTGAAGCTCATGGCCGCAAGTTGTGCGTCACCCAGTTGCGCCACAAAAAAGGTGTCCGCGGCATTGAACGACATCATGGCCAGCAACGCCCAGACCATGGGCATGGCCATATCATACATGCGTTGCGATACTGGGCCTTCAGTGAGTTTGATGGCCATTAAAGCAGTAATTGATGGATATCGTTTGTTAGCAAGGTGGCTTCTGCTAGTGATGAAGAAAGTGCTTTGACGGTTATAGGTCGTTATCGTATTAGGGCATAATAAACCGATTGGGGGTTTCGCTCTAGTTATGACAACTATCCTTACAAATTAAGATGGGAAACAAGCTTTGTATAGCGCGATTGTAGATCAGCCCAAGATTTGAACCCAAAAAATCATTACGATCTTCGGAGAAAGGGGATATGAGCATGCAACAACTTAATGAACAGGTGTCGGTATCCGGACAGCTCTTGGTCAGTGATCTGCCCGCACTCAAAGAGCTGGGCGTAGAGCTGCTCGTGTGCAACCGCCCGGATGGAGAATCTTCGGATCAACCACCGTTTGACCAGATAGCGGCAGCCGCGCGAGAATTAGGTATGTCAGTTGAGAACATTCCATTTGCCGGCTCAGAAATGACTGAAGCGCATGGACTCGAGTTTGCGACGTTGTTAAAGAGTGGCAAGCGCACGCATGCGTATTGCCGCTCCGGTGCGCGTTCAGGCAATTTGTTTGCGCTTGCCAGCCAACTGACAGAAGGGTAGATGACTATGAGCCGCTTTGACTTTTCCGATGCGCGTTGACGAAATGAACCAAGATGGCCACCCAAATCTGGTGGCCATCTTTGATGAAACAGTATCTAAATACGCCGACCGTATTTCATTCAGTGCATTGGGCAAAGACCTGAGTTTCGCCGAGCTTGACCAACAAAGTCGGGCGCTTGCAGGCTGGCTGCTCAGTGAGGGTGGCCTGAATGCAGGCGACAGAGTAGCGGTTCAACTGCCCAACCTCAGCCAGTATCCGATTGCCGCTTGGGCGATATTGCGCTCAGGCTTGGTGCTGGTGAATACCAATCCCTTGTACACGGCGCCAGAATTGGAGCATCAGTTCAATGACTCGGGTGCCAAGGCGGTGATTATGCTGGCCGATTTCCTCCCGGCTGCAGAAAGCGTGTTGCCGAAAACAGGTATCGAATTGGTAGTCTCTACCAATATATTCGATATGTTTGAGGCGCAAGCAGCCCCCGATGTTTCTCTGCCTGCAGCTGTTCGGCACGTGACATTGCCTGATGTTCTTGAACAAGGCAAGGACCTGCAAATTCCATCAGTTCAAGCCACAATGAGTGATGTTGCTGTGCTGCAGTACACCGGTGGTACTACGGGCGTATCCAAAGGCGCGATGCTTACTCATGGCAATGTATTTGCGTATACCTGCCAGTCGCAACACCTTACTGAGCAAAGCTCATATTTTGACCCTGACCGAACTGAAGTGCTGATCGCACCGCTGCCTATTTACCACGTGTTTGGCTTTTCGCTGTATCTGGTGGGTAATCTGGTTCGTGGTGGTAAATCGGTGTTGATTCCAAACCCAAGAGATCTTGATGGCATGATGGACTTGATGGCGGGTGAAACGTTCACCGGCTTTGCAGCCGTTAACACAATGTTGGTGGGCATGTTACAGAGCCCCAAGTTTGACGCCATCAATTGGAGTGAGTGCACGGGCACCATTGCAGGCGGTGCCGCAGTAGTGCCCGAGGTTGCCAGAGAATGGGTGGAAAGAACAAATACGCCAATTTACGAAGGTTACGGTTTGTCTGAAACCACGGCCTCGCTAACCGTTAATTCAGAACAGTTCAATCAGCTCGGCACGGTTGGCAAACCGCTGATTGGACTGGAGGTTAAGATAGTGAATGCTGAAGGCCTGGAAGTATCACTTGGTGAAGAAGGGGAGCTTTGGGTTCGTGGGCCTAATGTTATGCGTGGTTATTGGCAACGGCCAGAAGCCACACAAGAAGCCATAGACGAGGAAGGTTTTTTCAAGACTGGCGATATTGCCGTACAACAGCACGATGGTTTCTTCAAGATTGTTGACCGCCTCAAGGATATGGTGTTGGTATCGGGTTTCAATGTGTATCCAAATGAAATTGAGAATGTCGCCTACGAACACCCTGCAATTGTGGAGGCAGCTGTAGTCGGTAAGCCCGACGCCAAGACTGGTGAGTCCGTGTGTTTGTTTGTGAAATCAAGCGATGCGTCGTTAAAGGAAGACGCACTTAAGTCTTTTTGTGCAGAAAGGCTCACCGGCTATAAACGCCCCAAGCAAATTATATTTCTCGAAGAATTACCAAAATCGAACGTGGGCAAAATACTGCGCCGCGAACTGCGCGATAAGGTGTAGTAGTTGCAGTTTGTGATGGAAGAAAGCGTACAAGACAGTGAAATATACACTGTTGATGCTGCGTACCAGCGTGACAATGCTGTTGCCATTCATCTGATCCGCTCAAGAGATCAGCTAGCAATGATTGATACAGGCACAAACCACTCCATTTCCAACACAAGTGCGGCTATTGAATCATTGGGTCTAAGCTGGAGTGATGTTCGCTATATTATTTTGACTCATGTGCATCTTGATCATGCTGGCGGCGCAGGCCAAATGATGAAGCTTGCAGCCAATGCTGAATGCATCGTTCACCCACGCGGGGCGCGGCATATGATACATCCTGACAAGCTGATCGCGGGTTCCAACGCTGTCTACGGGGAGGAAACCGTACGACAATTGTACGGCGAGATTACGCCGATTGATGAATCGCGAATCGTTATTCCGGTGGATTGTGAATCGATAGACTTCGGCGGCCGTTCTCTGACCTTTATTGACACACCGGGTCATGCGTATCATCACCACTGTATTTGGGATGAGCAAAGCAAGAGCATGTTTACCGGCGATACTTTAGGGGTTTGCTACAAATCCCTGCGTAACACCAATACAGGGTTCTTACTGCCGACAACGTCACCCGTGCAGTTTGATCCGCCTGCGTTGCATGCTTCAATCGACCGGGTAATGAGTTTCAACCCGAAAACCCTTTACCTAACGCATTACGGTGCAGTGCATCCTGTTGATGCGATGATAGTCGGCTTGCATGAACAAATAGACGCGATGGTCGAGATGACAGAGACGGCCGCCGAGCAGACTGCGCTTGGGCCCGCGTTTGAATCTGAATTGAGCGCACAGATTCTTCAGTACTTGCTTGAGCGTTGTCGTGCGGTATTTCCTGCCGCCAGTGAAGCAGACATGCAGGAATGGCTGCCATTCGACGCTGAACTCAATGCTCAAGGACTGGCATTTTGGTGGCGTTTTCGTCGCGACCAGCTTACTGCGTAGTGGTGCGAGCAACCATCAGGTAGTAAATGTAACCACCCGCGGCGCCAGCCAGCCCCTGCAATAGTAAGCCGATTAGAGTGCGCGTCGGCGCAATAGGGGTTAAACCAAACACCGTGTTCAAGCTAAAGATCAGTGTGAGCAAAGCCGTAAAACCTGCCAATGGATACAGCACCGCAGTTGCTTGTGGAAAGCGCTTGCACAACCAAGCACATACCAGAAAGGCAATTAGCAGTGCAATCAAGGATAACGGCAGAAACAGCATCACCATGTGAGTCATATCATGCCAGGCAGCGTGTAATCTGGTCGCCATGTCTACTGGCAGGCCGAATGCAGCGATTGCCGCAAGATTCCCCTGGCTGACAAACAGGGTAGCCAGCAGGTAGGTGGTTAATACGGCGACCACAAAGCCTTTGAATTTTTTCACGTGTCTTCCGTCTGCGCAGTGAGCCCGTATAATGGTCAAAATCACTCTTAAGTACAAGTCGTATGAAGCCTTCCTTGCGTGCCATCCTTTTTTGCCTCTCATTTGCTATTCCTCAGGTAGCGCTGACTAACGAATATACGTTGGAAACCATAGCGGAAGGCTTTGCTTATCCTTGGTGCCTCGAGTTTTTGCCCGACGGCCGCTACTTGCTGTCTATGCGAGACGGAGAATTGAGAATAGTAGGCGACGATGGCGCAATCGGCGAGCCGATTGCGAACGTTCCGGACACCTATGTCGCCAGTCAAGGCGGTTTCTTTGACGTAGTGTTGGACCCAGCGTATGCGCAAAATCAAACCTTATACCTTGCGTTTGCCTATGGAGACGTAAAAAACAACGCAACGCGTATCACAAAAGCTCAGCTCAAAGACAATGCCTTGCACAATGTAGAAACGATTTTTACCGTGTCGCCAATGAAAAGTGGTCCCGCACATTATGGTGGAAAACTGCTGTTTCTTGCCGACGGAACACTGCTGCTTACAACAGGGGACGGCTTTGATTTCCGCGAAGCCGCACAGGATACTTTTAGTCAACTCGGCAAGATTGTGCGCATGAATACAGACGGTTCGGCGCCAGAAGACAATCCGTTTGCGGACGGTAAACAGGGCGACCCTATGGTTTGGAGTTTCGGGCATCGAAGCCCACAAGGCCTGGCCTGGAATCCCGATACCGGAATTGTGTACATGCATGAACACGGTCCCATGGGCGGTGATGAAGTCAATATCGTCAAGCCTGGAAGCAACTACGGCTGGCCCGCAATTACCTATGGGTCGAACTACTCGGGCGCCTACGTCTCTCCATTTACCGAAGCACCTGGCATGCTGCAGCCAATCAAACAGTGGACACCAAGTATCGCGCCATCAGGCTTGGTGTACTATCGAGGTGACAAATTTCCTGCCTGGCAGGGCAGTTTGTTTGTTGGCGCCCTGGTTGACGAAGAAGTGCGGCGCTTATCACTTAATGGAGAGGCGGTGACGTCTGAGGAAGCTCTATTTTCTGAGTTGGGTGCGCGTATACGCGACATCAGAGAAGGGCCGAACGGTTATCTCTACATACTCACTGATAGTGATGCCGGGAAACTGCTAAGGGTGCTGCCGAAGTAGACACCCTTAAGCGTGATGCTATGCATCCAGGCTTTGATAATAATCAGATAATATCTTTGCCACTTCCGGCCTCGAAAATTCAGGTGGCGGTGCGATACCCTTACCCAGCATTTCCCTGACCGCAGTACCTGATAACAACACAAAGTCTTCTTTGCTGTGATCGGGCACGTCGCGCATCATAACTACTCTGCCGAGCTTCTTGCTATAGGCTGTATGGTCTGCGCTGAAGATTTGCAATTCCAAAGCGTCGTCAGGCACCTCTTCCTCGAATACCGTTTGTGCATCAAAACCGCCATAATAGTCGCCAACACCGGCGTGATCACGGCCCACTATTAGGTGCGTGCAACCACAGTTCTGGCGGAATACTGCGTGCAATACAGCTTCGCGTGGCCCTGCATACAGCATGTCAAAGCCATAGCCCGTGACCATTACGCTGTTCGGCGGGAAATACACGTCGACCATTTTCCGTATAGACGCATCACGAACATCGGCTGGGATATCACCCGGCTTCAGTTTGCCCAATAGCATATGTATCAATATGCCATCGGCGTCCAGTTGCTCCATGGCCATACGACACAACTCTTCGTGCGCGCGGTGCATTGGGTTGCGAGTCTGGAATGCAACGACTTTGTTCCATCCATTTGCCTCAATTTCTGCTCGAATCTCAATCGCTGTGCGAAACGTATCTGGAAAATCGGACTGGAAATAAGAGAAGTTAAGAACCTGAATGTCCCCGGCAATCATCTTGTTGCCAAGATCATTGAATGTGGCAACTCCAGGATGGTTGGCATCCAGTGTGCGGAAAATCTTCTCAGCCATAAAATCAATTTGATCTTTGCTGACATCTTCAACGCTGCTGACGTTCATTACCGCCAGTACCGGGTTGCCCTCAACGTTTGGGTCGCGCAACGCGATACGTGATCCTGCTTCCACCCACTCTTCATTGGTGAGATTTACAATGGGGACAGGGAAGAACAGTCCGCTTTCTGTGCGCATGTTTTCGGCAACGCTTAAGGCGTCCGCCAGGTTCATATAACCGCTGAGTGGGTTGAAATATCCGCCCGCTAACATCACCGCATTTGCGGCCGCAGCTGAGTTTAGTAGTAGTGAAGGAAGGCTTTCAGCTTCCGATGTTAGCTCATCGCGAGCGATATCATCTTCAATGTAAAGCGCATTCAGTGTGTCTGATCCGTGTGGCTTGATCATTTTTTTTTAGTTTCATCCTTTTGAATGATGCCGCGTTCGAGTAACACGGCGATAACCTGATCTACTTCCTCTGTAAGCGTCTGCTGGTCGGAGTGCAGATGAATCTCGGGCATGGTTGGCGTTTCATAGGGATCATCAATGCCTGTGAAGTTTTTGATCTCACCGTTACGTGCTTTCTTGTAAAGGCCTTTGGGATCACGAGCTTCAGCGGCTTCCAATGAGCAGTCAACAAATATCTCGATGAATTCCATGCCGGCCGCTTCGTGCAACGCGCGCACCTGGTCTCGGTCTGCCAAGTAAGGACTGATAAAGCTTGATAGAACCACAATGCCGCTGTCGACAAACAATTTGGCTACCTCACCAATACGGCGAATGTTCTCAGTGCGGTCTTCTGCGCTGAAGCCAAGATTACGATTGATACCAAGCCTAACATTGTCGCCGTCCAGTCGGTACGCAAGAATGCCTGCCTCATTAAGACGGCCTTCAAGCTCTACTGCAACCGTGCTTTTACCGCTTCCAGACAAACCGGTGAACCAAAGTGTGGCACCCTTATGCCCGAGCAGGTTCTCGCGATGAGCACGAGTGATATCGCCGTCGTGCCAATGTACGTTAGTTGCTTTTTGCTCAGCCATTCGTTGCTCCTGTGATTTTTCGTGCGCGAATTCTATGGCAAAGATCGGTATAAGGCAATCCGGATATATTGGGTATAGCTATCGGAAAAACCGATATCTATAATGCAAGACTCATGCTCAGAACCATGGTGATCAAATGCGCTACACACTAAGGCAAATGGCTATCTTTGTTGCAGTGGCCAGACATCAGAACATTTCCAAGGCGGCGGCCGAGTTGCATATGTCCCAGTCTGCCGCCAGTGAAGCATTGCTGAAGCTGGAAGATACCTATCATCTAGAACTGTTTGACCGCAGTAAGAATAGCTTACTGCTCACATCCGTAGGCGAATCGCTCAGAAAAGAGGCCGAAGGTGTATTGGCAAGTTGCCAGAAGCTGGAGCAAAGCCTGCGAGGCCACAAAAGTATCGGGCATCTCAAAGTGGCTGCCAGCTACACGATAGGTAATCATCTTGTCACACGCTATCTCGCAGGTTACCTGCACAAATTTCCAGAGGCTGATGTGCAACTTGAGGTGGCAAATACACCGGAAGTGGCTGCCAAAGTGCTCAATTATGAGGCTGACATTGGAATGGTGGAGGGCGAAGTGCAGAATCGCGACCTTGAACTTATCCCGTGGATTAAAGATGAACTTGTCGTTTTTTGTGCGGCAGATCATCCATTAGCGCGTGAGGGCAAATTGAGCGCCCAAGATGCGAGATCTGTAAACTGGATATTGAGAGAGCCTGAATCCGGTGCGCGGCATACACTTGACCGGGCGCTGGAAGGGCTGCTACCAACGATGAATATCTATCTCGAACTTAAGCACAACGAAGCAATTAAGAACGCGGTTGAAACCGGTCTAGGCATTGGTTGCCTGTCACGAATCGTACTGCAGAAGAACTTCGAGAACGGTGACCTGGTGCCACTTGCACTGCCGCGGCGGGATATGAGTCGTACTCTCTATTTTGCTCTGCCCAAACAAAGAGCGCAATCAGAGGCTGTTCAGCATTGGATGGATATGTGTACTAACTGACAGGAGTCAGCTGGTAAGCCATTCAATGGCAACTTATTGAATACCTGGCAACTCGGATAACGCAAGCATGGAAGCATTGATGTCTGGCGATACACGGAGCCCTGTGCGCGCTATCAACGACGCAGATCGATAGCGCCGTTAACTTCGATACCGACAGTCGCTAAATCAAAATAAGCTCTCGTTAAAAGGTCCACCTGAGCAGCACTCTTGCTTCTATCCCTGTGCGTCTGCCGAATTCCGCAATCAATGGGCTGTTGGCGGCTTCGCTGAAATAAAATTCGGTTTCAATGCTGCCCAGAATGCTCAAATCGGGATTGAGCCAATATTCGGCACTGATTCCCCAGGTGGCCGATTTCAAACCAGAACTTGGCTGGTATTGGGCGTATCCCGTTCTCGCCGCTTCCTGAGAAGTGACGCCAAATTCGGTTATCATATGTTCGCTATCTGCGCCGCTTACATCCAATGTACTGCCCAAACGCCATTCCCCATCGCGAAACAGATGGTCATAGCTGGCGCCTAGAAACCAGACCAAACCTTTGTTGGCATCACCTGTGAGATCAGGTTGTGCGATGGCGTAGGCGCTAAAGTTGCCGTAGCGTCGGGCCAGCATGAATTGGCCCTCAATGGTAGCGTCAACTTCGTTCAAGCCGACCAAAGTGTCGTCGTCATCCGTTTCGCGCTCCTCTTCGTATTCGAGAAACATTTGGAATTGCGTACGATCTGACAGCGAAAAGACTGCTCCCACTTCACCCAGGCTAATGAAGTAGCGATGGCCTTTGTCGGTGCGGTACATCGCTCTGGCAAATACATCGGGTTCAGTAGAATATTTGTCTGACCCGGGATAGCTGGGTTCATACTCGAAGCCTGCGCCAACATCAAAATGCCAGCCGTTGCTAGCGTCCAGTGCGTACCAGGCGCTGGCTGGATTGAGCTGCAATGGGTCGGGATCAGCCACTGCTATGGCCGGCATGAATATCAGAACGATACCTGGGATCGTCTTGTTGGTTGCTAGTGAATACATAGGAATTCCTCAATGAATGATTCAGCTGCAAGACTAGATTTACAGGGTCATTTGCGCATCAGACATGCGCCGGACGTGCATCGAACATGCGTTCTATAGCAGCGTTTAGAACAAATGTGCGATGCCTTGCAGCGTGGCTGTTGCTAAACTGGAATTCTGTTATGGGGTAGAGTTTAAAGAATGCGAAGCGAACTGGAACTGGAACGACCGATGGTAATGCTGGCTCTTATATTGGTTGTGGCGGCCAGTGGTGCCGACCTGTATGAAGATGTTAAGGAAGGCGCCGAATGGTATGCATTGGCATTAGACGCTCTGTTCAGCGGATTCGTTGCGGCTACTTTGCTCTATATTTGGGTGCAACGACCTAGCGCGACCAGGCAACGCAACCGCGTTTTGGAGACAGCGATGCGTCGCTCCAGTCGAGACCTGGAAATCTGGAAGGAGCGTGCTTCTGGATTACTTCAGGGTCTCGGACAGAAAATCGACGAGCAATTGAGTGATTGGGGTCTAACCGGTGCTGAGAAAGAAATCGCTTTGCTACTGATTAAAGGTATTAACCTCAAAGAACTCGCTGCGATGCGTGGAACCAGTGAACGTACGGTTCGCCAGCAAGCAAGTAAAATTTATGCCAAAGCCAAGCTGGAGGGCCGCGCGGAGCTGGCGGCATTCTTTCTTGAGGATTTATTGCTGCCTGATTCGCGTTAGTGGGGAGTGGATTATTGGTCTTTGAAGTCCGGTGCGCGGCCCTGTTTTCTAGCTCGGATAGCCTCTTCAAAATTCTTGGTGGTCATTCGCACAAATAATTGCGCATGACTTTCATGGTTCATATGTGAGTGAAGGCTTCCAGCTTCCATACCTGCGTTCAACATTTGTTTGCTTAACTCAACGCCGAGCCGACTGTGCCGCTGTATCTGCTCGGCCACGATTAGACATTCATCAATTAAATTCTGGCTATCGTCTACGCAACAGGAAACAATACCTTTGCGCTCAGCTTCTTCACCACCAACGTCACGACCGGTTAACATTATTTCAGTGGATGCTGATGAGCCGATTGCACGGGGCAACAAATAGCTGAGACCTAATTCAGCGGAGGTAAGACCGTTGTTGATGCCGGCGGCGCGGAAGATGGCGGATTCACTGCAAAGCCGAATATCAGTGGCCATTGCCAGGCAAAACCCACCACCAATGGCTGGGCCATTTACGGCGGCAATGACGGGTTGATGCATGTCGCGGATGGTTTTTATGACATCATCCAATACGCGCATGGCACGGCGGGATATTCCAGGTACAGTCAGACCATTAAATATATCCAGCCAACCGGGATCTTGTAGGTCAGCACCAGCACAAAATGAGGAACCGGCCCCTGTGATGATCACCGCACGCACGCTGTTATCGTAACAAATTTCTTCCAGTTGTTCGCGAAAGGGAATCATTACATCAAATGCCATGGCATTCATTCGGTCAGGGCGGTTTAGGGTGACTAACTTGATTCCTGGTCTAGGCTGGGTTACTTCTACGAATGACATTTCTGGCACCTTTTTGGTCGTGGTTGTGCACTAACGAATGCACCTTGTCTACCGGCATAATTATGGGTAAAGGGGGCTCTATTATTGCCGTCCCGCGTCCGGTCGATACCGGCGTCCTGCCTCTCGCGACACTTGCACATCCATGTGCATCCTCCATGGCGCTATTCACTCCAACATACCCTAGTCATGTGAACACCTACTTATGTACTAACTTCAGGTTTTCCTTGAATTTAGCAAGGAGGTGTTTGTCGCGAAAGCTGTTTGCTAGACCATCAAAAAGAGGGACCTTTTAAGAGCTCCCATGGATGGGTTTACCACGTGTCTAGCAAACAGCTTTTGCGATAAACGCCGGTCTAAAATAGCATGGCGATAACAGGAGCCACTGGCTCTTGTGAATGCTCCGAAGTTTAGTGCAGGCGGTCAAACGGCTAACACAAAACAAACTAAAGTTTCGAGCCTATGGCTTCTCACTACTAACTGCCCACATAGCAAAGAATTGCGCGCTAGCTCCATAAGCATGCCCAACCGCCATCTTCGCCCCATCCACCTGATGTTCACCCGCGGTGCCACGTACCTGCATTGCAGACTCGGCAAAGCGAATCATTCCTGACGCGCCAATAGCGTTAGTCGACAGTACGCCGCCGGAACAATTAAATGGTATAGAACCCCCAATTTCTGTTTCGCCAGCGTCAGTCAGCTTCCAGCCTTCTCCTTTGTTAGCAAAACCAAGATTTTCCAGCCACATAGGTTCGTACCAACTAAACGGCACATACACCTCGGCCATATCCACTTCTTTTAGAGGGTTACTGATACCTGCCTGCGAATAGATGTCTTTGGCGCAATCGGAACCTGCTTGTGGGTTAACTTCATCTCGACCTTTACACGTCATTGTCTCGCTACGCATGGCCATTCCACGTATCCATGCGGGCTTGTTAGGCCCCTTGTTTGCCAGCTCTTCATTGGAAATAACTAAAGCGCAGGCGCCATCTGATGAAGGACAGCTTTCGAGAAAGCGGATTGGATCCCACAACATCGGCGATTCCATCACCATATCCAGAGAGATATCAGGGATCTGCAGATGCGCCAGTGGGTTTTTAAGCGCGTTTTTGCGATCTTTCACAGCAACCATTGGTCCAACGTGCGCCGGTGCGCCGGTGCGGCGCATGTATTCTCGAATGTGCGGTGCAAAGTGGCCGCCAGCGCCAGCGTTAAGGTGCATGGAGAACGGACGAGGGATGGACAAAGCCCACATCGCATTGGATTCCGATTGTTTCTCAAACGTAACTGTCAGAATACGATCGAAAGTACCGCTGGTAACGTGGGTAGCGGCCACCACCGCAGTCGAACCTCCAACACTTCCTGCGGTATGCACACGAAGCATTGGTTTGCCTGAGGCTCCCAAGGCGTCGGCTAAATACAGCTCGGGCATTAGAACACCTTCAAACATATCGGGCGCTTTACCAATTATGACGGCATCTATGTCGTCCCAACCAAGGCCGGCGTCTTCCAGAGCGCGGCGCGCGGCTTCGTTGACAAGCCCTCCCATGGAGACATCTTTGCGGGCCGATCTATATTCGGTTTGACCTATACCTACCACAGCAGCTAAGCGACTCATGATGCAGCCTCCAAAACAGCGACCAAATTATGTTGCAGACACGATCCTGAAGTGGCGTGGGCGACACCACGTGCGTATTTTCCTGACTGAATAAGTTTCGCAGCATGACCAATACGGTCAAGCCCAGCGGCCATCATGGTGTTGGCCGCAAGCGCACCACCAGACGGATTTATGTCCACGCCGTCGTCCAACCCAAGTGCGCGCTGTAGCAAAATCTCCTGATGACTGAACGGCGCGTGAAGTTCCGCAAACTCAACCGTTTTGTCATTGACTCCCGCTTTTTGTCCGGCTATCTCAGTTGAGCTGGACACCGTGAGATCGCGAAGCGTGGGCATCGAGCTTTCAATGCGATTATCAAGCCCGGTGATTAGCACCGGAGTGTCACACCATTGCTTTGCTTTTTCAGGCGTTGCAATAATCATCACTGACGCACCGTCGGTGATTGGAGCGCAGTCATGCATTCGAAGTGGCGATACGTAAGTAGGTTCAGCCAGCAAATCAGCAACACTGTAGTCACCGCTGAGTTGCGTACCGGGCACAGACTTGGCGTTGGCACGACTTCGAGCAACAACTGCGGCCATATCGTCTTCCGAGAGCACGCCTCGGTCCAGGCATTGTGCTGCCTGTAGTGCCGCAGCACTGATGGTATCCAGCCACAGTGGCGTAAGGTAATAAGGGTCTAGCTGCAAGCTGAGAACAGAGCGCAAATCGCCGGGTGATGATTTGCCAAATCCATAAATCAAGGCCGAATCAGCCTCTCCGGTGCGAATTTTCAATACGGCCTCATACAGTGCCCAGGCAGCATCCATCTCGACGTGCGATTCCTTGATGGGCGGGAAGGGACCTACTGACTCGATGGCTTCAACAAAAGCGAATGCCGCGCCGGCGAGGTAATCGCAACTGCCAGAGCATACAAAGTCCATATCACTCAAGCTGACGCCGGATTCGGCGATGACACCTTGAATCACACTCTCCAGCATTTGTAATTCGTTAGTGCTGCCAGAATTTCGTATGGCCGGCGTCTGACGGTAGTTAACAATGGCTACATCTCTCATGGTCTACTCCTTAGCTGCCAGTTCTTCGGCGAGGGCATCTGCCTTGTCGATGGGTGCGAAGAAGTGAATATTTGCTGGCGAGTGGGTGCGCTCGGCTTCAGGCTTCCATACGGCTTTGACGCGCATGCCGATTTCTATGTCGTCGTTTTCACAGCCGCTGATCAGGTGCAGGAAAGTGATGTCAGCACCGTCTAAGAGAATATTGGCAACAACAAACGGAGGCTTTATGGGATTGTCGGGAATCGGAATATGAACAATCGTATACCAGTGCACTTTGCCTGTGTCTGGCAGTTCTACCAGACGGTCCGCTTTTAGTCCGGTTTCAGGACACACGGGACGGGGCGGCACATACACTGGAGAGCCTTCGCTGACCTGGCTACCAATAAATTGCCCGTTCTTAATCGAATCAAGAAAGCGCGAGGTATGGTCAGACGCGGTGAATCGATAGTCCAGGTTGACCGGGGAATACATGATGTTCACGCGTTCTGCGTTTGGGTCTTTTTTCTCAGCCATGATCAGTCTCCGGTTACGTCAAAGGCAACAATGTCGGTCATGGTGCCGGTGCGCTCGTCGGCCCAGCGGGCTTTTACCTTGCTGCCAACACTTACCTTGCTTTCATCAATGCAGTCGACCATGTGAATCAAGTCGGTGTCCGCACCTTCCAGGCGAATGGTGGCGAAGGCAAAGGGATGTTGGATGTGGTGGTGGCTGATGGGGTTCTTCACCCAACAAAAACTGGTAACAGTACCCGCATCGCTAACTTCGACCATTTCACTTAAGGCTTCGGTGGTGATGGGGTCAAATTCCATGGGCGGCACTAAGGTGCGGCCGTCGCTGCCTTTGATACCCAGGATCTGTTTTCTGTCACGTAGTGCGGTTAGGAAGTCGCCTATTACTGGCCCGGTTGAGCGTGTGTAGGTGTAATGGACGCTGAAATCTTCCTGCATGATTTCTGGTGAGTTCAAGAAGGTATCCTCTCGTTGGGGTATTTTTGTTGCTGGGCCGGTTAAATGACTGAAACCCGCAATCACGACACGCCGGACCCAATGCACTCGCGGTGCTCGCGGGGCCAGCCTTGAACCCATCCATGGGGGCTTGTTGAAAGGTCCCTCTTTTCAACAGTCGTGATTGCGGGTTTCAGTCATTTAACCTCAATACTGAGCGTAATTCGCAAATGTCACTTTTAGTTCTTAGCCCGATCGCTTTGGTCCGCCATTTTGACCTGGCCACCTGGAACCTGAAATAACATCCAAGTGCGGAAGGAAGGCCTCGGCATCCAGTTGGCCGGCCAGATTAATCTCACGATCAAGAAATATTGGCCACCACAAATACGCAGACAGTTGCTCACGCATAGGTAGCAGGGTTGCGATTGGGTCCCATGGGCTTGGGTGCAGAATCAACTGGCCGTCAACAGCTTCGCGGTGAGCGGTGCCGTACTTGCTGCGAACATGCACAACATGTGGTGGAAAGTCATATTCCTGCACGGGCATCACAGCCGCTTTTCTGGATACTTTTATCCACCACTCGTGTTGCTCGAATTCGTCCTTCGGCTCGTTTTCACCGCTGGAAACGCCATTGAATTCGACGAAGGTGTAACCTTGGTGCGAGCAACGTGCTGTAACGTCATTGCCCATTCGATAATAGGTGGTGTCACAAGGGAACTTTGGTTGGCCGTTGGTTTGTTGGCTGGTGAAAATAGCGGATTCCTGGTCAATACCGTACCCGAGTGTGTATTCGCCAGCAGTGCCGTTATAGTCGGCGTCAACAGTCATCACGATGCCATATTCCGGTTCATTCGGAACCGGAAAGTTGTAGATTGTTACGTTTACGTTTGGATTGGCTCCGGGTTCTATACCGGGTGGCAAGAGAGCTGCGATCTTGTCTTTGTCGGTGCGGTAAACAACTTTCAGCATTGGCCAGTTGACGATGTCGCCAGTATTACCTTGAGGTGAAGACATGATGTTTCCTTGTTAAGTTTGCCTTGGATCAGTCGGCTCACTGTGGAGTTATCCAAAATGGAGGGTGTTATACCGAGTTACCTAACAAAACGTAACCAAACTACCTTGGCTTTCGCTTTACCTGACTACCACCCGCACCATAGGATTAGCCGAATATACCCATGCTACCGAAGGGCCGGTGGGGATTCCAAGTTAACTAAAAGTTACCCTGAGGATGAGCGTATGACATTGTCTTTACAGCAAATTTCCGATCGAATAGAGATTGAGGATCTGATCTGGCATTATTCTGACATTATTGACCGCAAGGCGTTTGATGAGCTACGAGGCGTATTTACAGAAGACGCTTTTATTGATTACAGCGTATTTGGTGGTTCCAAAGGCAATTTGGAAGATACGATCAAGTTTCTTCATGAGGCGATGGTTGCGTTTCCCTATACCCACCACTTAAATGCGAATATGCAGGTCAAGTTGGACGGCGACTCAGCAAGCGGACATATCATGTGCTTCAACCCTCAACAGATGACGGTGGGGGAAGGTGAAAGCCATACCTGGATGTTGGGCCTTTGGTACAACGATGTTTACCTGCGTACAGCTGATGGTTGGCGTATCAAAGAACGTGTTGAACAGCGTAGCTGGAAATTTAACACGCCGGAATTTATGGCATTCCTGGATGATTAGATTTCAGCTTGATCAATCACTTACAGCATAATTTGTTTTTATCACATCTCTCATGGCGTCTTGTAGCCCGCCGAGACGTCTGATCCACGGCTTTAGCTGCTTTACCGACTGTGGCAGTGAAGCTGCTGCGGTTTGGGCATCTAGGCGGCTCTTGTAGACGCCAGGGATCAGCACATAAAGCGTTTTCCCATCTTTCGACGCTTTCACGGCGGTCATGTCCCAGAGATTATGCAGCTCAACGAATGATTCAATCTGCTTACGGGTAGATACTGCGATAAGTTGCACTGCAAACATGTCTGCCGGAAGGTCAATGACCAGTGTTTCTTCGCTGGGTTTATAGGCGAGGTGCCAGTAGGCAGGCTTTTCACTGGCGGGCGCGCTACTCCCGAGGCAACATAACACGGCGAAGATTGTGTTCAATACGTACTTGTTAGGAGATGTTCTGTTCATGGATTTATCCATTCGTTGAGTATTCTAAATGCCAGCCAATTCAATACTGAATGGAAAGCGCACGTTAACGGGCAGACCTTCTACCTGACTATTTTTGTCAACCGGTTCATCAAACTCCAGATGGGCAAGAATTTTCATGCTGCGAAGACCTAGTGGTCTGGCAAATTCGGACGGTAATCGGTGGGTGATCTCTGGTAACGCTGAAATATGTGCGTCAACTGTTTTGCCCCCTGGCAGCTCGACCCTGGCTTTTTGTCCTAGCTTTGCGTAACGCGCATATTTAGGGTCCAAATAGGCAACAACAGAGGCTTTGTCTGGCTCTCCTATCAAGGCGATGCTGTCGCCCTGGCGAACGATTTCCGAGTCCCTGACGAACACATCTAGCACTCGCCCATCAATCGGAGCGCGTTGGATCAAACTACGACCACGTTTTTGCAATACGTCCAGTTCGGACTCAAGTAAAGTAAGACGGCGGTTTTTTTCAGGTGCACCAAACAGCTTTTCTCGCTGTGTCTCGTATTCAAGCAATCCGAGTTTCGCGCGTTGCAGCGTTACGCGAGCGGCGTTGACGTCGGCACGTGTTGCCGACCTTCTGGCAAACAAAGTTTTCATCGCTTCGTATTGTTGGGCGTAGAAGTGATAATTTGCGCGTGCCAGGCGGATGTGCTCACGCAAGGCCTCCAGATCTGCGTTATCCGGCCCGAGGCTTTGACGTTCGCGCAGGAATGATAATTCGTTGCTGACTCTGCTGATGTCGCTGCTCAACGAGTGGTCTGAAAGCCGGGCGATCACATCCCCTTTGCGAACTTCTTCACCCACTTCAACCGCTAACTCAACAACACGGCCAGGTGTTTCGCTATTTACTTCGAATTTTCCGATGCTGATATGCCCCGGTTCCTTTACCAATAGCAGGGACGCTGATGCTGTAAATAACACGTAGAGCAGTGGTGAACAGACGATCGTAAGCACAAGGTACCAGGATAATTTAGACTCAATCCGTTTTGATGGCGCATAGGGAAGTTTGTAACCGTGCTCGGCATCTGGCTCTATCTTACGCGGCGAGCTAAAGCTAACCTTCATTCAGACATCCTTTGCAAATCGGTCCATGATTGCAGCAACAAACTGCTGATGCTGTAGGGTTCAAGCTCTTGTTTCAATCTCTCCAGTCGGGAGTTCAGTTTCGCGCGACCTGCGCTGGCGTGGCTTTCTTCGCTACCTAATATAGGTTCTACGCTTTGCGCTACACTGAACTTCAATTGCGGGTAACGACGCGACACACGGCTGGCTATTTCGGCAACGCGCTTTGGATTACTAACGTAGATCATCAGCGTAATTTCGTCGATATCGACCTCACTAAGTCTGCAGCCCAGGCAATAACCTTCTCCCGGGCTTAGGTCACGGTAATGCAAGCTCATGCTCAATGGCCACGCGCTGATGGCACTGACTTCATCGACAGTGTCTGCCAATTGATTCATTATCTCCCGACGATCATAGAGTCTTTCATCGAACATGCCGGGTTCTATATCCAGGTGCAGGCCGTCAAAAGGCAAGCTTTCCAAGTCTTGGATAATACTTAATAGAGAGCCTCTGTGTTTGGGCAATACCCAGCTGGGTTCGCCGAGTAAGAGTTCTATGGTGACACGGTGCTTACTGGCCTCCACCAGAAGTTGCATCAGTTTGCCTCGCTCACTGGTGTCACGAAGCGACCTGATCTGCTTGCCATTTAGTGAAAGCAGCACTCGGTTAACGTTCTGCGACTTCAGTTGCGACCAAAAACGCTGCCGGTGATTTTCACTGCTAATTAGCTTATGACTTTTCCATACATAGGTGCCCAGCGTTTCCAGTCTCCTTTCAGTTTTGACCGGTGCAGCGATGCGATTCAAGTTCTCCTGCACGAGAACAGACGTCCGTGCAGTTGCAACAGAAGCAGGTTGATGCACATCAGTCTTCGCAACAGGCTGAAAATTCACGCGCTGAGCAACGGTGTGAGGTTCTATCACTCCAGAGGCGTCTTCAAAGCGCACACGTTTGTGAGGTCTTGAATGCTTTCCGTTGGACGACTCTTGCTTGGCCGCTGCCAGTTGGAATTCTTGGGTTCGTCTAACGGACTGAGGAACAATCTCTCCAAGCACAGTGTCCTTTGTTGTCTTGCTCAGCGAACTGCGCGAACCCACTACGTCATAAAGTACTCGGTTTACACCTTTAAACGGTGCTGTGACGACGGACTCATTGTGCGTTGTGTGCAAGGAGTCATCAAACGTAACTGCCGTTTTATTGTCTTTTTCAAAGTTGGGCTTAGAGGGTCTCAGGTTCAGGGTGTTTGCCCACTGGTTCGAAAGTGGCTTAGCCAGAATAATCGGCTCGTAATCCGGTTCAATATGTAAATCTGGATCCAAAGGTAAGCACTCGCGCTCAGACATGGCGAGTATGCCTACGGTCGCCTTTAGCAATAGTCCTTCGGCATCCACCAGGTCAATAGACGTTCGGTACGAGCCGAACTTTGCTTGTTGCAGCTTTTCCAACGTATCACCGACGAGCGAGGCTGCACGTAGCTGCCGTTCGCGAACCGTTTCAAGCGCGGCAGCGACTCGCGTTTCAGCGAAGCTGAGATTTTCTATGGATGTGCGATATCGACCAATTGCCGAGTCCACCTCATTAACGACTTCTTCGGTACGTCTATCTAATTCCAGGTTGGCGCGGCGGAGCTCAGCCGATTTGGCATAGCGCGCATACTTGCGCGTTCCGAGAAACTCCATAGGCATTCGCAGGTTGACACTCAATGCCACACCGTTATCTGTCAGAGAAGATGGTTCGTCTTGCCCGATTGATGTGCTTAAATGTACGTGACCTTCTACGTCTGTGCTACGCTTTCGGAGAGAGCGCAAAGTGTCTCTTCTGGAGCGTAACAACTTGATTTCGGGGTGCTCGTCGAGCACGAATTGACGTAACCGCATCTTGTTCATGCAGGCCGACGGTAGATGCGGAGGCTCGGGTTCAAAAGCGGGAAGTGAGTCTTCGGTCAATAAAGCCATTACACCAAGCGTTCGCTGACGTATTTCTTCATCGCTTGCGGTCGCACGTCTGGCCAGATCAAATGCAGTCATGAATTCTAAACGATCAGCTTCAAGTACATGACCCGTTCTGGTTCGTTCGACTAACCAATTATTTGCCTGCTCTTCTATGGACAAAAACTCTTTTGAAATGGCCAACCGTTCTAGTGTGGTCCAGTAGTCAATGTAGTTTCTACGTAATGTGGCCAATGCACGTTTTTGCACAATTGCACGTCGCTGCTCGCTTGCATAAACGCTATCTTCCGCCTCAAGCACAGAATTATTTTCATTGGCGTGCGTGCCAAATAGTGGGTAACTCAGTCCAAGGGTTAGATGTTTGCGCTGATATTCGCGGCGTAAATCATCAGTAATGACTTCTGACACGTCTGAGTAGCCAGCGCTAGCGAACAGTTTGACACCGCGACGCAATCTTTCGCGCTTCAGCAGATAAATTCGCTCTTCAATTTCAGCGGTTGCGATTTCGACTTCTCTTGACTCGTCAAGCATGTCTTCAAGTTGCGCCAAAGACAGACTTTTTTCCGCGTAGCTGTGGGTGCTCATCCAGTATGCAATCAATAGGCACGTGATGCGGGAAATCACCTGGTTGAATAAGGAGGGACTCAAAACTTAGCCCTCTTCAATACCCACCAAGGTGCCATGCTGGAATCAAGGTGAATGTGCCTTATGATTTCGTCTACGCTTGCAAACGCTGACCAACAGCGCGTTGCGAATGTGAAAATAGGTATGAACGGCATGCACCAGATCAGCTTTAGATCGTCTTTTTTGCGATCTGATAACAGAAATACCCCCATAAGATACATTGCCATGCTCATGACAAAGTAGAAAACGTAAACCAGTAGGAGTACGGCTATGGTTGATGCGAGCGGCGCCGTTACAAGCAGGAACAAGGTATAGCTGACAATGATGAACGGCATCACCAATTGAAAGAACAGTCCCATCCACACCAGGGCGATAAAGTTGCGCCAGCCCAACAGACCAGGCTTTAGGCTTTGCCCGTGCTTAAGAATATATAAATAGAAGAGGTCGCCATCCCAACGGTGGCGTTGCTTAAAAAATTCTTTGAATGTACCAGGGCCATCTGTATGGCCGAGCGCATAGTACTCAAACACAATACGCATTTTAGGGTAACGTGCAAAATACTTTTTTAGACGCAGTGTTAAATCGAGATCCTCAGCAGTGCCACTGTCCCATCCGCCAATGTGTTGCATCACACTTTTTCGAAAAATACCAAAAGCCCCAGACACATTGTTGACGATATTAAATTCACTCAGCCCAACTTTACTTGTGCCAATTGACATCATGTACTCTATGGCCTGAAGCTTGGCTGCCAATCCGTCTTTAATATTTCGCAATCTAAGGTTACCGGATACGGCCGCCACATTTGGGTCTTGAAAATGCTGCACAGCATTCGCGACCATGTCGTTGTCAAATGACGTGTCGCCATCAAGAACCATGATTATCTCACCGCTGGCAATTGCAAGCCCGGTGTTTTCCGAGGACACCCTGCCACCACGGAGCCATTTAGGAATAACGCGAAGCGAACGGTTCGCAATGCGGCGAACTTTTGGCAACATTTCTTGGGCTGCGTCGTAGGTAGGTTTGTTCGCTACCGCGCCATCAATCATTGCCAGGACTTCAATGTGCCCCGGGTAAATCTGGTTGGCCATCGAGCTGATCGTGGTCTGTACGTCTTTACCTTCTGAGTAACACGTGACAATGCAGGTTACAGAAGGAGAAAACGTAAGCATGGCTGGCTTCGTCATTGCCTTACGCCGATAGTATTTGAGTACGCCCAGAAATATCAGCAAATACAGCGGTAACTCAAACATTGCAATATAAGGCGCGAGTTCCATGGCGTACGCCAGTGCGTCGCCACTGATAAAATTGGCGATGTACACCTCGTAAATCGCGTACGCCTCCTGGAACAGCTCTATTAGCGGCATGCGTTAGGACGCCTGCAGCGCGCGTAGAATTGAGGCTGTGGTGTAGTTTGCCGGTAGGTCTTCTGGCACACTCAAACCGACAAAGTGTAGGTCTTTATCGGCGCTATCCGGCCTCAGTTTTGTTGCTAGTTTCCGTGTTTATTGCTACCCAAAAACAATTCCAAAGGCAGAGCGGACTTCGAGCAACA
>JBCCIP010000024.1:0-88429 GCA_039111475.1 Pseudomonadota bacterium
ACTGCATCCAAATTGTCTTGCTGGCTATTGCTTATGGCCTGCGCCGCGAGAATGAACTGGTAACAATACTCTATTACGTGGGCTTTTGCGCCACGCTAATTTTCGTATTGGTAGCCACCAAGCAATGGAGGCTTACACGCCAGGATAACATCAGCACTGAAGACACAGAACGACGAAACGCCGTGTTTCGACGCGTTGGCGACCACTATCGTGCCAGTACAAGTACACTGGTGTACGCCCTGTTGGCATCATTGGCGCTTGCGGTTGTATCCACCATCAAGATCTCGTCTGTGGGGCCAGATACCATCGCGCTGTCGTTTATCATACTGCTCGCATTGCTTGGTACATTCTTAATAGCGGCGAAAAAAGGCCACCTTGCCTCCAAGTGGTTGTTACGTTTGATTGCGAGTTGCTCGGCGGCCGTTGTTTTTTATCACGCATCATTAATACACATATTGTCGAACTGGCGCTATTTGCTGGATTTCTCGCTACTGGCCACACTTGTTTTTCTAGCCTTGTGTGTACGCGTTTCTCGTAAAACGGTGTTTTCCCTCACCACACAAGACCTGCTGATTGTATTAGTCTTGCTGGCTGTACAGATAATACCTATTGATGAACGCTGGCAATTTCTGGCAACCAGAATCACAATTTTCTTATTCATAGTAGAATATTTGATTGCGATAAAAAAACCACGTCGCACACTGCTGAATGTTGGCTGTATGGCGGCATTGCTTGCGGTAACCGTTATTAGCTTTTTCTAGGTAACCTTTCTTTTGAGCGAAACACCCAACGAAGAAGTAGAGCATTCTACTGCCAGTGATGCGCAGAAAATTTCTGTGATGTTTATCTGCACAGCGAATGTTTGCCGATCACCCACAGCGCATGGCGTATTTCAGGACTTTGTGGACAGGGCAGGTCTATCAGAGCACTTTTTAATTGAGTCGGCTGGCACCAACGTTAGAGATCCTGGAAAGGTGCCGGAAGCCAGAGCGCAGAAAGTAGCACAGGCACTTGGCTATTCGCTCAGCGGTCTGAGTTCGAGAACGTTCGAGCAAACGGATTTCGATGAATATGACTATATTATTGGTATGGATCGCACGCATATTGAGAAGCTGGAAGCGATTCGACCGCCTCAACACACAGGTACAGTCCGCTTGCTATTAAGCTACGCAAACTACTTGCAGGAATCGGAAGTGCCCGACCCTTATTATGGGGCCATGTCAGACTTCAGAATAGCAATGCAGTTGATCGAACAGGGGTGTATCTCACTGCTTGAGGCACTTGTTGCTAAGCATAATGGGCTTTTATCCCAATAGGCTTGAGAGCAGCAAGCACCCGCCATTTTCCACTTAGAATCAGTAGTAGTATGAGCTGAAGTTGCCTTCGCTGGACCGGTTGATCGCAACGCCTAACACGGGAATCTGTGAATCAAGCATGGCCAGGCTTTGGCGAAGTTCCTTTCTCGACGTTTCGCCTTCTCGCACAACGAACAAACTGGAATCCATGTGAGGGGCCACCAAGGCAACATCATCACACCCCAAGACTGGCGGTGTATCGTAAACAATAATCGTATTGTTCAGCTGTTTCATTTCATTGAGCAGCCTAACCGTATTAGGTCGAATCAATGCTTCTGCTGAGTCTTCATGGCGAACAGTGCCGGGAAGAATCTTCAATCCGGGAATACCTGGGTCTACCAACACATCAGACAGCTTCTTCTTACCGTCGGCCACGTCAAGAATGTTGCCTTTCGGTTCAAAGCCAAACAAGTGATGCAAACTTGGGGAGCGTAAATCCAGGTCAACGAGTATGACTCTCTTTTCTTCCTGGCGCGCCAGCGCAATGGCCAGGTTGATAGACGTTAGCGTTTTACCCACGTTTTGAGCCGCCCCCAACACCATCACTGTGTTGACTTTGATTTCTTCCATTTTAAGAACAACCCTGGTACGCAGGCTTTTGTATGCGCTTATCGCTATCTTGGCTTCCTTGTTTAAGCCACGCACGAAGATGTGGTGCTCCATTAGGCGTTCAGGGTCACACACCTCAAACTTGCCTTTGAGGTCACCAAAATCGAATGTACTGCCTGATTCTTCCACGCTGGCTACTCCATTGTCGGCGACGGAATCCGATTTTCCATTGAAACCATTTGCCTTCGTTTGCGCTTTCTGCGCAAATTGATTTTCTGCCTGGTGCACCACCGCTTCCTCGTCAGTTGATTTGCTAAAAAGCTTACCTTTCACTTTTTTCTCCCTTACTTAACCTGGCAATCGCGATTACCAATGCTGTGTGCCAATTACGTCTTAAAGTTTTCACGAAAATTCTGGAATTAGATACACTGGCAGATCGGTGACCTTTTCCACATCTTCACTGCCAAATATCTTCGCTTGCGCAAACTGGCGTATAAACACGGCCAAATATGCGAGGCCCAGAGAGAAAATAAACAACAGTGGAATTAGCACTTGCTTATTTGGCTTAGATGGCACCAAAGGAACATCCGGCGCTTCGAGTAGTATAAATCGCTCAAACAATTCTGCCTCTTGCATGTCTGACGTTGAGTCTAGCTGCCCAATCTCTTCTTCTAGTGCCTTATAGCGTTTCTCTATGCGGTCTCTAACCGTAACCAGGTTGCGCATCTTGCGCTCTACCGCAGGCATTTGCTGAATTCTGCTTTCAATATCAGCCAACTGTTCATTGAGATTGACCAGAGACTGTCGTTCCAGAGAAATCTCACCGGTTACACCTCGTTTCCTGGCCAACAAATTGTTGTAAATTGGATTGGTTGTTGCACCAACTTGTTTTTTGGTTCGGCCCTTGCCAGCCCTGAGCTGGCTTTCCATATACGCTATTTTTTCTTCCTGTGCTGCAACATCCGGGTGTTGCGCAGAGTAGCGGTTTTTTAGCGCAGCGAGCTCCTGGCGCGCCAGGCTCAGATCCAGTTCCAATCCTTCCTCACCGCCGCTCCCAACATGGCTGCGCAATGCGGCTATTTTCTCTTCCATCTCAATTCGGTCTGGATGATTAGGCGAATACTTGTCTTTGGTAGATGCGTATTCAAGAAGCAGCAATTCCAATTGATCCTGGGCAGAGACGATGCGCTGACCGTCTGTGGAGAATACTGTTGAATCTAATGAAACCGATGCTAGCTGCGCATCAATCTCATCTGCTCTGTCACGTAGCACCTTCATTCTGTCATCTGATTGCAGAATTCGGTCACGAATATCGTCAATGCGTCGAATAGCAATGGGTTGCATTTCTGGCAGTGACAGCGCATTTTCTTCCTTGAATTCTGTCAGCTCATCTTCTGCAGCGGTCAATTTGAGCCCAACTTGATCCAATTTGCCTTGAAGAAAGTCCAACCGTAATTGACTTTCTTCTGTAAGCTTACCCGCATTGTTGCCCAATAGTCGGTTCGTCAACTCGTTAGTCATCTGATAACTAAAATCTGGCGAAGTGCTTTCGTAGCTCACTGTCATACCCATAGAGTACAAACCTTCCCGGCCAGTGTTCTCTCTGAGTACAGACACATTGTCAAATTCAAAATTTGCAGCACCTCTAAAGTTTGAAATTTCTGTATTAATTTCTTGCGGGCTGCTGTTTTCGTTAATAAGTTCGTATTCTTCCAGAATAGCCTTAACACTATTAGTACTTAGTATGGTTTTAATAATTGCATGCATTCTTAAGCTAAGCACGTCTTGAGATCCGGTGTTGCTCGCAGCGGAATAAATCCCTTCGCGTTCTAGCATTATCGACGAAGTGGAAACAAATATCTTCGGCATCAGAAACACGTAGATTAACCCGGGAATAAATATGGCCAGGGCCACGGCCGCGAACCAATTACGTTGATTGGTGACCACATTGACAAAGTCCATCAACGTCATTTCCTGATCACCAGTAACGTCTTCCTTTAGCATCGCAGAATCTTTGTGTAAAAAAGGTTCACTACCTTCGCGACTATCTTCAATTGCCATTTTGTTCCTCTTTGCCTTTAAGCTCGCAAACTATGTGCTGTCAAAAACTATCAATTAGCCTACTAGGTTCAACTACCAGAACTTGTACGTAACCCCAATCGCAAAAGCGTTTTCGTCTGCGCTGTTGTTTGCAATTAGACTGACGCCATCACGTTCGATTCTTCGAAACTGGTAGTCAAACCTAAACTTCAAATTTCTGGTTGCTTCCCAATCGTAGTATGGACCTACAAAGTAGTAATCAGTCTCTACCGCTTGAGCCAAGCCAATTTGCTCGTTCTGGTATGCGCTGGCGGTAAAACCCAATCGGCTCTTTCGAGTCCATTTGTAATCGTAAACAATGCTAAAGTCTCTGGTTTTTACCAGGCTGCTTCCCGAGCTTGGTTGAATGTGTTCGGCATATGTAACCGAGTACGTCGTTCTTTTTGTGTTGTCTTGCGTGGCTAATCGTAAGCCCAATAGGCTTTCGGTTTCATTGTCACGACCGTCTTCATCAAACTCTAAGTGCACTGCACCGGCCTTAGCTTCAATATACAAGTTTTCGCTTATCGCTTGACGATAGGTGATGACCAAAGGAATACCTGTTGCGTCTAACCCAGCAACAAATCTTGGCTGGTCTCCTCTATTATCTACAGCATCATCTGAAGTATAGTCCGTATAGCCAAGCCTAACTGCAATCGCATCATATCCCTCGCTGGACAGCGCATACTTCCACTGGCCGGTGTACTGAGTACTTTCGTAATCGATTAAAAAAAATGGGTTACCTTCTTCAAAACTCGCTGCGCGGTGTTCTGCCGCCAATTCCAATTGCGAACGCTTACCCACTGCAATTTCCACCGACGGCAACGCAATCCAACGATCAATTCGGGTCTGAGATAAGGAGTCAGCGAGTACCGGGTCGGGTGCCGGCAAGTCCGGGTCGATAACATCGGGTTCAAAGGCCTGACGCAGAGAGTAGCTATCATGGCCATAGCGCGTATATAGTTTGTACGTGGTCCGCGGACTCGACTGGTAGCGGATATCCAGTGACCCTCGCTGATTTTGCTCATCATCGAGAATATCGGACTGCGAAAACTGCACGAATTCAGCTTCAAGGTCCAGGTCCAACGTTAACGTTCTCGTATCTCGGTCCAAACCCAATCTAACCGTTTGGATGCTAGCCAACGTATCCTCCGCACCAGTCAGCTCAAGTCGAGGATTGTCGCTCTGCTGCGCGCGCAGAAAAAGCTCCGCGCTGGTCTCCCACTTCTGCGCCAAAGCCGAAGGCGCTGCCATTGAAGCCATCAACACCGAAGCACCAGCGAGTCGTTTGCGGTTCATCTTTCGCATTTCGTTATCCCTAATATGAAGAGTCAGATTCAGCCAAGCTTACAAGTGCTTTAGGGCACCATTACCACGTCGCCAGACTCCAGACGTACATTTGAAGACAAATCCTTGCCTTTCTTAAATCGAGAATAATTGAATTTGATAAAAATCTCGCGGCCGTCTTGCTGCCTAACAACCTTAATGCTTGAGTCATTGGCATAATTGGTTAAACCCTCTGCCAAAGTAAGTGCCTGGGCGATAGTAACGTAGTTGCCTGGTACGTACTCGCCGGGCTTGTTTACTTCTCCCAGCACATAAACCCGGTAGCCATTCACTTTCACCAGCGTGACGGTAACCAGCGCCTTGGGGATGTAGCCGCGAATTCGCTCTGTTAACTGGCCCTGCAACTCAGATAGTGTCAAACCAGAGGCCTGAATCTCACCTGCCAGCGGGTAAGACAAACTGCCGTCTGGGCTAATGGTGACTGGGCGGCTCAGTTCCTCTTCTCGCCAAACAAACACTTCCAACTCATCACCCGCGCTGAGTCGATATTGCGAGTTCGAGCTTAAACCTGCGCTGCTATCCTGCGCAGACACATGGGCCGCGCCCAGGAAAAGTCCAAGCAGCAACATCACCTGCAAACGAATTATTTTTGAAGCCATTGCTATTCGCATTCCTAATTTCCTTACTGTCATGAGTATTCAATCGTTAACTGGCACCCAGTAAACACCTTATGGTTTGCCAACCCGATATTCTACCGCACCCTAAGCACAAAACCCCTGGCTTGCGCTTAATTATTACAACTATTAATCGCACTGGGGTTTACCCAGCCGCGATAATTTCGCTGTTCAGATTTCATACTAAAGACAAATTTTCGGCTTCACAATGTTTTTGCGGTATAACGGGCAAGAATGAGATGACCGGCAGTGATATTGCCACCGTTTGTCGTTTTATACCCTTAAAAGCAGGCATTTAGGTGAGCTACGGGATTTAATACACACCTGTTTGGCGAACAAGGCCAAATAAATAGAGGAGCACTTAAGTTGAAGTATCTATTAATGGCGTTTTTTGCCATTTATCCCATTGCGAACATTATTGAGATAACAGACGGAATTGGCTTGGCCACGATAAGCGGTGGTCTTGTGCTTCTGTGTACGCCTTTTTTCTTTATTCAGAAAGTGTTCATTCGGCGGGAGAGGCTGCACCTGGGCTCCCCATTCCTATTCTTTACCGGCTTGTTCGCCTTCTGCGCCCTGTCAGGATTATGGGCCTACGACCAGGATGCCTACGCAGAGGAAATCATTGCGCTGGCGCAAACGTTTGTATTTCTGCTCATTGCCGACCTGTTTGTTAGTAATCAGAGCGACGTAGACGACCTTTTGAAAGCTTATGTAATAGGTACCTTGATTCTCGCTGCCATCATTTTCGTAAGTTTTCTGCTGGGCTCTGTCGATTCAAACCCGTTTGCGACCGCCGAGTTAGGCCGCTACAGCCTGGCCGGTGCTGACCCCAATATTAAAGCGATGCAGATGAATATTGGTATTGCAATTATTCTCGGTCATGCGGTTATGAGCACTAATCGCGCTGCCAATTTCGCAATGGTTGGTCTATTGATACTGGCAATAGTGTTAACTGGTTCACGAACCGGCTTTTTATGCATGGTGGCCATCATCACCATATTCATCTTTTATCAGGTCAGTTTTCGACAAGCATTGCTGCAGTGGATTATAGTTGCAGTCTGCTTCACGGCGGTGTATTCCCTTTGGGACTTCCGTAACAGCTCCATAGACCTGACCCGCTTTGAAAATATGGTGGAAGATGGGGTTGATACCGATCTTGCTGGTCGTGAATACATATGGCCCAAAGTACTCACGGTATTTATCGACAACCCTGTGGCCGGGCTAGGCTACGGCACTTTCGCAGCCTACCACTCCGACAAGCACGGCTCAGATCAGGACGCACACAACACGCATCTCAATTTCCTGGCTGAAACCGGGCTGATCGGCTACATCCTGTTTCTGTGCGTGTATGGCCTTATTCCGAAATATTGGCGGGCATTGCACAACAGAGATTTACAGCGCACTTATGCCGCAATATTCGTCACACTGTTAATGTCGTCAATTACGCTTAATTTGGCCCAGTATTTCACGTTCTGGATATTTGTAGTGTTAATGGAACGAACGGTATATGAACGCGGTGGCAAAATACGACGAGCGGTAACGGCGCATCATAATGAAGAAATTGAGGACCGCCTGGAAAGATTGAGGCGTGCGGTTCAGCATTAACACTCTGGAGCCTGGCGGGCAAAATGTAGCGCTTACCCGCCTGAAAGCCGCAGTTACTGTTTTGCTCTGTGGCGGTCTGATATTCCCATTTGTTGTTCCATTCTGGTTTATTGGGTTTAGTTGGTGGCCAGAAACAGCAGACCTGGCGCATTTCTTTGCTTTTGGCGCTTTGGCTATTGCCCTAAATTACCTGTTTAGCACGGTACTCACTAGCACGCTTTGGCGCGTTTTAGCAGTTCTCACCTCGATAGCAATAATATCTATTGCTACTGAATGGGTGCAGTGGCGCATGCTTGAAGCACGTTCTGGAAATTGGAAGGATGTTCTGCACAATTTCTCTGGCGGGCTTTGCTCAATAGGCGCATGGGTTTTTCTCAATAAAACCCAGGCTCTTGCGCTACGCACATTAGCAGCCATTCTGGTGCTGGTACTGCTAAGCTACGCGGCATTCCCGGTAGTCCAGCAACTTCAATACGACAAATTGCGCCAGGAAGCGCTGCCCACGCTGTTTAATTTCCAAAACGCATGGGAAACCAAAAACATATTACTGACCAACGTTCGTGCGGTTCCGTTTGAGCAGGTTTCGCAACAAGCAGAATTCAATAAGCAGACATTTGAATTCGACCCTAACAACTGGGGCATTGTCAGGCTGAATCGCGTTTGGTCGCATTGGCGAGGCTATTCCGGCTTGACCATTGACCTTGTTGCAGACACCTCGGGCGAGGAAGTACCTGTTCAGATCTATATCACCTACGTTAATGATGTATGGCAACTGGAACCCTATTGGGCAATAAGCAATGCCGTTCTAACAGACGGTCTGAATTCCTTGAAAATCCCGATTGACGGTTTGCATAGCCAGGAAGGAACGGTTAATTTTCAAACAGCGGAAATACAGTTTATTGATCTAATAAAGTGGAGCGAAGACGCCTCCCTTTCATTTTCCATAAACGCTGTCACATTATGGAAGTAATAATGATTCGAACAAACCTGAGGCAAAGGATAAGAAAGAAGTCAACCGCTCTGGTTGGCTATGTACCGCAGGACTGCCCCAGCTGCGGTTGCCCGCGTTTCGGGGAAATACCGCTCAACATGGTTGATAAGGCTCTTGGCAGAGCTGCCAGATACCGCTGCGACAAATGTGGGGAACATGCTCTTCTTGAAGAAAGTGAAACGCCACCAGGAGATGCCATAGCAGAACCATCTGACTTCACGGAATTGCAACCGCCGGAGCAAAGCTTTCTTTTGGGTGTGCAATATCTTCAAGGCCGCGGTGTAGACAAGAGTGAAAGTGCTGCTTTTGCCTGTTTTGAACGTGCTGCCGGAATGAACCATTCTAATGCGCAATACAACTTAGGCCTGCAACTGGTGCGAGGTATGGGTGTTGGGCAAGATCTGGTAAGAGGTTATTACTGGCTGGCGAAAGCAGCCGAGAATGGCCATGAGAAAGCAATATTTGCTGCACCACGCGTTGCCAGAATGCTAAACGTAGATCAGTTGGAGCAGTTGCGAATTGGTGCCGAACTGCATGAGCGAGCGTAAGCGGCAATAAACTGTAAACAAACGCAGTTGGGTTTAGTGCCCGTGATAGGGTATGCCTTTGGCACCGTGGGGGGGCTATAGCCGAGATGAGTGCTCACCTCGGCGCCCAATGCTGCCTCAACCGTGATTTTCGTCAATTAAGCACTCAACGCGCTCAGGCGAGGAAATCAACATCCTGCTGAGTCTTTGTCTTTCATTGTTGATACCGTGGTTCGCTAACTACTCTAGAGTATTTTGAATCACGGATTCACAAAGTTAGTGGGGCACTCCCAGCAAAAAGCGACTTAAGACTCTTTATTATTCTCAACCTGTTCCAATATCCATGGGTAGGTTCTTGCTATACCTTCCTTTGTTGATATTTTTGGTTTCCAACCTGTTGAGTAGATGCGCTCATTACTAAAATTACGAGAGCGCACTCCCACTGGACCATCAATATGGCGTATTTCTACTTGTTTTCCTGCCACTTCCGATACGATGTCGACTAATTCATCGACGGATATATATTCGGGTAACCCGATATTAACAGCCCCCTGTAAGTCAGAATGCATCAACGTATAAATGCCATCAACCATGTCTTCAACATAGGTGTAGGATCTTATTGCAGAGCCATCACCCCACACTTCAACAATTCCTCCTTCTGCCGCTTCAGCTACTTTTCGACACATGGCGGCAGGGGCTTTTTCACGCCCTCCTTGCCAAGTACCATAGGGACCATAGCAATTCTGGAAGCGTGCTATTCGAACCTTCATTCCCTCGTTTCGTTCGTATGCCATCGCCATACGTTCTGAATATAATTTTTCCCAACCGTATTCATTATCAGGATTAGCAGGAAACGCCTCTGCCTCGGTCATTTCTGCTTCACCAGGCTCCATATCCCTATAAACACAAACTGAAGAAGAAAAGAAATATCTTGGCACCCCAAGCTTGCTAGCGTTATGTGCCATATGCAAATTAACAAGCACGCTATTGTGCATAATCTCGCACTCCGCAGAGTGAATAAATCCCATACCACCCATATCTGCGGCTAGTTGGTAGACTTCGTCAAAGGTACCGCCCGATACTGTTAGCGCCTCAATACAGCTCTTTTCCAGCCTTAAATCCAAAGTCAGGAATTCATCCGCAGCAGTATCCATGTACTCATGTTCTTTTTGATCAACCGCTCTGACCCAATAACCCTCATTTTTAAGCTTCTGAACCAAGTGACCACCAATAAAGCCGCCTGCTCCGCAAACCAAAGCCTTCTTCATACTTGCTCCTGCAATTCCATCAAGTTAGTATCGTTCAGTTTAGTCAATGTAATGTATTCATTAGAAATCTTCTACACCGCCCATCGAATCCTACGTAAATCGCCTGTGTTCTCCAACGGGAAGTTAATCAATAATGAGCAATACCCCATATGGTTTACACCCTATTGGCACTAGGCGCATGGTTTACACATGAGATTATTTGGATGCCGCTCTATTGCGCCGTTCAGCGTCAAAGCAAACTGCAGAGTTCTGTATGAATCCTTTTTAGAATTAGAGCACCTGCACATCAACACAACGAGTAAGTTCATTCAACAGGCCGTACCCATCCCACTGCTCTGAAAAATTCAGCGCATCGCCAAATTTTACAACTCTATCTATGCCGCTTGGTTTACTCTCTGCAAGGAAAGCGGTCACGTCTTTTTTATCAATGCCGAAGCAAGTCATTGTTTGAACCTTTTGATCAACACAATGCAGAAGGTCTGCGAGTGACTCTATGTGTATCTCAAGGAATAAACCACCACCGCAATGCACCTCTCTGAATTCCAGAGGGATGCTGTTGGATTCTACCCTTGCCAAACGAAGGCTTGAGGTTTTCTCTATTGATATCGGTGATGGTGCCTCAATGGCAAATCTGCATTGCGCAACGAGTTTATCCATGGCCAATGCTGGGGCGGTTGAATACTCTTCCGTGACCAGCAATTCCTCAACGCGATTCCAAAACACGGTTTGCGCTTCCCGGATTAGCCGTTGCTCGCCACCTCGCCAGCAGACCAGTCTAGGTGATGAGCACGCCATTTGATCAAACCAGTAGCTGTCTCTGTAGAAACCTTCGATACAAGATTGCATAGCCGAGTCGTCTGCATTGAGAAATTGTTCGGCATCCAGAACGGCGAGTGAGAATCGGTCTGCGAACGTTAGTTCCTTGGCGCGCGGTGGCAGGGGAATACTTCGGATCCGCCGGATCGTTTCATCCCCGCCCCAAATCATTCTGACGTCGCACAAAGAAGAGAAATAACGGCTGACTTCCTCGCTATGTTCGTATCGAACAATCATCATGCTTTGCGCAACTACTGGGTGCGCACTGATAATATCGTTCATCACAGCAAGTATTGCGTCTACTTGCGCATTAGGTGTCGAGGAAATACGAACTATGTTCCTGTTGCCACAAAAGAGTGAAAGGAACAATGAATAGACAAAGATGGTGTCTACGTTTGACGGTGCAATATGAAAAACAGTGCCTCTGGGCAGGCGAAAATTATCAGCAGGCTGCAGAAAATCCTTCTGCATACTAATCACATTGGCCTTTCGCATCCAAAACGCTAGCGCCGTCACTTCGGGTATGCCAGCAGTTCTTCCATCCCTCATCAGCGCAGATGACAGTGCACTTGTAAATTGAAGTGTTTCTTCCGAAAATGGATCGAGAAGTTGGCTACCAATAAGGTGTTCAATAGCGTTGTCGCGAGGACAAACTACCTGGTAGTGTTCGTTAAGATTCATAGGTATCGCTGCAGCCTCGAACTTCCGCTTTGGGCAAGCGTCCTAAAATGGAAAAGTGGGTGCCGTTTCGCCCGCATTTGCAGTCATCCTGGCCATGAATCACGCCTTGATCCTCAGTCAATATCGCGTGCCCCGGATACGAATGCGGAAGAATAGACAAGGTCTCAATCACACCTGGCTCGCCCACACCCAGAGCTTCTCCTGTCAGTGGGTCTCGAATGACGACCTCTGAAAAAACTGAGGCATGGAAATGGCCTTGTTCACATTCCATGTAAACCGAACCCATTTGCTCAACCATGCCATAGAAATTGAATATCCGCTCGATACCTGTGGCAGCAGCAACACGCTGGCGAAACGCAGCGTTATCGACTTTCTCAGATTCCAGTTTCTTCCAACCGCCGCTGTGCACCATGGTAGCGGAATCTATGTTCAGCGTTTTCCCGGTTTTTTCGAGCTCTTTGATGAGATGCAGCCAAATCATAAAGGTAAAGCCAAAAAGAAAAATTGGCGAACCCGCATGTTGGTCCAGGAACTCATCCAAGGCGTCGTATTTCACCTTCATGTCTTCGTCAAAAAGGTAAAGATGTTTTCTACCAAAATTAGACATGCCCAGAATGCCGCCGCCACGGGCTGAAAACATTTGCCGATTTTTCAAAATGGCGTCGCTGTCCAGGATGATCATCGGCAAACGCTTGGGGCCCAGGTAGCTGCGCATGATGCAAGACAGGGCTTTGGTCTGGTATTGAGACGTTTGCTTGTCCAGAAATATCTTTGACACTTGCTGCGACGTGGTACCAGATGACGTAAGCGTTTTGACATTGCTGTCGTCTATGATGCTCTTAAGTTCATAATGCTTGAAAATACGAACGGGCAATGAAAACGCCTCGCTGGCATTGCTTATTGATTTTGCCGTGTTTGCGCCAAACGCATCACAGATTGCTTTGTATGGAGGGCAATGTGCGTAGTGATGCTCGGCGAGAAGGCCCAGGTGATCGCAAATGACAGCAGACTTATCGTCTCCTCCCAGCTTATAGGCGTCGTCTTCAAATAACTGATTTAAGGTTGTCATCATTCAGCTTGCGGGTTACCAGGTTTGCCAAATATCTCTGAATACAGAATCTTTCCTGATTCATTACGCGGGATATGTGATTGATGGAATACGTCAACGGCACGATGATCGAACCTGAACGTTGACACCAAGGATGTCTTCACTCGCTCCACGTCATCGGGATCAGTAATCATGACGCGCAAGGTATTGTCTTCACCCCCACTTACGCCCTCTGCGCCTAAACCCGTAATATGCCTGTCAATATCATCAAGATTTACGCGATTGCCGAACATTTTGATCATTCTCTTTAAACGGCCAGTAACGTAGCAAAACCCGTCATCATCAAATCGACCAATGTCGCCTGTTGCGAGCACGCCGTGCATAACATCGCCGAGTGCCAGATCGGATGGATCCTGGGCATACCCCATCATCACATTGGGTCCACTGTAAACAATCTCGCCTTCGTCGCCGTTATCTGTCTGAATATTCAGGGTGCCGCCAGGAATAGCAATTCCAATGCTGCCCAATTTACTGCGCAGCCTATCAGGTGGCAGATAACTGATTCGGGCGGTTGCCTCGGTTTGTCCATACATTGTATAGAAACGTATTCCGTTATCGTCGGCAATGTTCGCGAAATGAAGAATCAACTCGTCACTCAGTTTTCCACCTGCCTGCGTCATTGTTTGTAAGCACGAGAGGTCTCTTCGTTCGACGCGCAAACGGCGTAGCATGTCGTAAGTGTATGGAACGCCAGATAGGGAGCTGACCTGGTGGTCAGCAAACACCTGCCAAAACTCTTTGGTCATTATCGAATGATCCGTAAGAGATATTCTCGCGCCAACACTCAAATGACTGTTAATAACAGACAGACCGTATGAGTAGCCCATGGGCAGTACAGTAATCGGGCAGTCATCGGCACTCAGCATTAGATAGCTCGCGATGCTGGCCGCATTAGCATTTACGTTTTCATAGGAAAGGCGCACAAATTTCGGACTGCCTGTACTTCCTGATGTGGATAACAACAATCCCAGATCATTGTGTATCTCTTGCTGCTGCTGACCTGTGAAAGAAACCACATAATTTCGATACTGAAAATGGTCAATCTGCGAAGCCGCCGCCAATGGATGGTCCATCGGCGCACAAAGAAAGTTTGGCTTGTACAACTCAACTATGTGCTTGAGCAGAGTCACATCAGTACTGGCACTCAGTAGCATCACGGTATTACTTGAACGCAGTGTTGCCAGATAACAAACCAGTGGTTCGGGGTTGTTTTCGCACAGTACCAATACGAGGTTTTTGGATTCAGACTGTTTGGAAAATACAGTTCTTATCTCATCGCAAGCTTGCGCGACGTGCGCATACGTGAGCGGGCTTTCATCCGCAAGGAGCAGACAAGGGGCTGAGCCGTATTTCTCCAACTCGAAAAACATATTAGATGAGCATGCCACCGTCTACACCGATCACTTCGCCAGTAAGATAGCTGGACAGATCGCTCGCTAAGAAAAGTGCTACGTTCGCAACATCCTGGGGCTGCCCTATTCTGTTCATCTTTATCGACTTTACAACCGCATCCTTGGCTTCCGCGTCAAAGCCGTTTAACAAGTCGGTGTCGACAAATCCCGGAGCGATCGCATTCACTCTAATTCCCATAGGAGCCAGTTCCTTTGCCGCAGAAGTTGTGGCACCCAGAATGGCGGCTTTGCTGGCGCTGTACGCAACCTGGCCTTCTGAACCAACCCTACCAACGATTGAGCTCAGGTTTATGATGGACCCACGTTGCTTTCGTGCCATGAGCTTGCTCGCCAACTGCAGGTTTAGCAGAGCACCCGTGACGTTTATGTCCATCATTTCACGAATGGAATCCGGGGTTGTCATTGCCAGTAAAGCCGATTTCATCACGCCGGCATTGTTGATCAATACGTCCAAACGACCAAATGTCTTGTTGACGTGCTTAAACGCACGCTTCACTTGCTCAGGCTCTCGCACATCACATTGAATCCCAACGCAAGAAACGGAATATTTTTGCGCTATTTCGCCGGCAATATCGTCAAGAATTGCCTGGTCTAACGTTGAGCAGAATGCAACATCTGAACCAGCATCAGCCAATGTTTCAACGCACGCCCGACCAATTCCACGTGCCCCTCCTGTAACGTATGAGAGACGGCCAGACAGATCAATCTTCGTTGACATACTTCCGTACGATATCAATTGATATAGCAAAGCTGCTCATATCGATCAGATCATCCGAATCGATCATGATGTCGAACGCATCTTCAATCTCGGCAACCAGCCGCATGTGAGCCAATGAATCCCACTGAGGTATTGTGTTGTATTCCAGACTGGGTATCACGTCTGCCTCAGGAATGCCTAGCGCGTCAGCAAACACGGTCCGTAGTTTATTTTCATCAAATTCCATAGTTCTCTACCTGGATGCAAATGTGGGGGTCAGAATTGTTCCGGTTTGAAGGGTTTGGCCGATGGGCTTTTTTGCGATGCACGAAGGTATCTGCCCGTGAGCGCAAACGTAGTTAAGAGTGTAAGCGAATTTGATGTTCAAACTAACTCCGTACGTCTAAAAGGTTGCTTTATCAGCAACTTAAGCATAGTTGGCATAACTGCTGTGCGCACAAAAACAACAGTTTATTCATGGGTTTTACCAGCGACCGAATCGCGTGTCATGGCATTTTCGTGGAGTGAATGCCATGGACAATATCGGGCTTTATTCAGGTGCTGAAAATGCATCGCCAGCCGGCATCATAAACTATGATTTGGGATTCTCTGACGGAGCAGCGGGGAGGCTAATAGTTGCGGCCAACCCTTTTATAGCGGAAAAGTGTTAACCATGTCTCCGGTATGAAGTGTTACCTAGGTGCCCGGAACAGACCGGAAAATAATGGCGGACCGGACGGGACTCGAACCCGCGACCTCCGGCGTGACAGGCCGGCATTCTAACCAGCTGAACTACCGGTCCGTAGAATGATCGGAAATGGCTCCCGTGGCGGGAGTGGTGGGTGATGACGGGATCGAACCGCCGACCCTCTGCTTGTAAGGCAGATGCTCTCCCAGCTGAGCTAATCACCCATTTTCCGAGAGCGCGAATTCTACCGTAACCAGTCGTTCTGTCAAAAGAAAATTGCGGAATTTACGGTGGTATTTCCTATTGCGCGCTTGATGCGTTTATCTTTTGCCGAATTGCTCCGTGAAGGCCGTTTTTTTGGCACAATAGCAGCATGCGACGATTACCCCACTATTGGGGCCTGCTGCTCCCGTTGCTATGGAGCGCCAGTGCCCACGCCGGTCTGTTGGACATCTATGAGAATGCCGACGGCAGCACTAATTGGCAGTACCTGGCCAATACTGGTGGAGGCCTGATCACATTAGGCTTAGGTGCCGGCATTGTATTTCTGGCTCTAAGCAGGCGCAAACTGCGTACCTACGCTGACGCGCTGGCGAAAATACGCGATGAGCTTGAGCTAAGGGTAGTTGAGCGTACCGCTAAACTGCAGGTTTCCAATCAAAAGCTGAGTGATGAAGTGGAGCACCACCGGCAAACCAGTGAGCTGCTGCAATCAACCGAGGCCTACATCAACAGCATTATTCAGTCGATGCCGTATATGTTGATCGGCGTGGACAAAGGCGGTGTAGTCACGCAGTGGAACCAATCTGCGCACACTATCTCCGGCGTTGATGGCGCAACGGCACTTGGGCAAAGTCTGTGGGCCGTGTATCCGCAGATATCCATAGAGCAGGGGCATATTGAGCGGGCCCTAACGACGAAAGAGCCGATTCACATAGAGCATGCCCAACACGGCCAGTATTACTATGACATTACGGTGTACCCTCTGATTGGCACAGCGGAACCCGGTGTGGTGATATTGATTGATGACGTAAGCCAAAGAGTTCTGGCCGAAAGCACATTGATTCAGAAAGATAAAATGGCCTCAATGGGTGAGCTTGCGGCCGGCATGGCACACGACATCAATAGCCCGCTTAGCGCTATTTTGCAGGCCGTACAAACCGTACAACGCCGTTTGTCACCCTCACTGGAAGCCAATCATCAACCGGCTCAAGCATCCGGCATTGATCTGCAAAAGCTGCAGCACTACATGAAGGCTCGCGAGATTAACGAATTGCTTGCGGGAGTTCAGGAGGCCGGCGCTCGCACGTCATCCATCGTTAGTAATCTTCTGGAATTCGCGCGTAATAGTAGTCACGACAAACAGCAAGTGGATATTCTCGACATTATCGAAAATACCCTGGAATTGGCGCGCAATATATTCTCTTTGCAGGGCGGCTTAAGATTCCAGGATATTCGCATTGAACGCGCCTACCCCGAAGAAAGCCCAGAGTTCCATTGTTACCCAGCTGAGATGCAGCAAGTGTTTTTGAATCTGTTCCGCAACGCAAATCATGCATTGCGGTTGGTCCAGCGCGATGATTTTGTACCTCGCCTTAAAATCCGAGTGTTTGTTATGGACGTCATGCTGCGCATTGAAGTTGAGGACAATGGCGTTGGCATGAGCGAAGAGGTGCAACAACATATTTTCGAGCCATTCTTCACCAACAAGGAATTCAGTGACGGAGAAGGCACTGGTCTTGGTTTATCGGTGTCTCATTTCATTATCACCGAACATCATGGCGGCAATATTGCGGTCACCTCCAGGCAGGGCGAAGGCAGTACCTTCCATATTCAGATGCCCTGCAAATAAGTAACAGCCGCTTGGAAATCTACAAAGACTTTCGCTTTGAGGCGGCGCATCAACTGCCCAATGTGCCTGATGGGCACAAGTGCGCACGCTTACATGGTCATTCGTACCGTGTGCGCCTAACCGTGCAGGGCGCTCCTGGCGAGCAGTCGGGCTGGATAATGGACTTCTCAGAATTGGCGGAAGCTTTCCGGCCTTTACTGTTGCAGCTGGATCATTACTACCTAAACGATATAGAAGGGCTTGAAAATCCCACCAGTGAGCACCTAGCCAAATGGATTTGGGACAAGCTGATACCAGTATTGCCCTCTCTCAGGTCGGTAGAAGTAAGCGAAACGTGCACATCGGGCTGTATTTATTATGGACCTGACGAAATTTAATGTGTAATAGGTCGTTCCGGCTATTGCGCACGATATCACGCTTGTGATAATACGGTTATACACATCGGTTAAGGCAAACACTCAAAGAACCGCTTTTAGCTAGCTTAGTAGCCCAATGCCTTGAACAAATCGCTGTATGTATTTGATTTAAAAGAAATTAATAGGTTTAGATCAAATATTAAACAATCCGCTAAACCCCTTGATTTACCTTACTTTAGTGTCAGATTCCTAGATTTATCCACGAAGTTATCCACAGAAATTGTGGAAAATGTAAAAAAGTACCCAATCAGCCGCTTGAATTGCACTTTGAGGCAAATGCCGTTCGTTTATCGAGCAAAAATGTAACAGATCGCTAAATTCCAGCGGCCAACTCGGCTTTATACCTTATTATCTGTGGGTAATTCTGTCCTACAGGAGGACTGCACATGGAACAGTACCAAGACATTATCCAGATAATTGCCCTGTCGATGGGCGTGGCATGGGCCAGCGGGCTCAATCTGTATGCCGCCATATTGACTCTGGGTATTGCGGGCAGCACTGGCAATATCGATTTGCCGGTACAGTTGGAGATACTTCAAGACCCAATGGTGTTGATGGCCGCCGGCTTCATGTTCTGTGTGGAATTCTTTGCTGATAAGTTCCCAGGGGTTGATACCGGATGGGACGCATTGCATACCTTCGTCCGCATTCCGGCGGGCGCTTTTCTGGCGGCATCCGCTGTGGGAGAAACCAGTGCCGCAATGGAATTAGCGGCGGCGATTACTGGTGGCTCGCTAGCAGCAGGTACTCACCTTACAAAGGCCGGTACGCGCCTGTTGATTAACACCTCGCCCGAACCTGTGACTAACTGGACCGCTTCGTTTACCGAAGACATCGCCGTGATTGGCGGGCTACTGTTAGCGCTGCACAATCCCGTATTGTTCCTGATATTACTGGTCGTATTTATCGCCCTGGCGATTTGGCTATTACCGAAAATCTGGCGCGGCATAAAGTTATTGTTCGCAAAAATCAAGCAGTGGTTTGGTGGCGAGTCTGCCGTGAATGAGCATACGCCTAACGAAAACGCCGTGGCTGAGCAGGTGAATGACAACTTACAACAGTTGGATCGGCCAGCAACATAAAAAGTCTGATCTGACCCGAGTGGCACTTAACTTTAAGAGCTTTTTAGGGCACCGAGGTGTTGAATCGAGTATTGGTTAGCGAGACTGTGTGAGGGAGGGACCCCGAACACAAGCCCCCAGGGATGGGTTTACGGCGTGTCTCGCTGGCCAATACTTGGTTCAACGCCGGTCTCGATGCTTCTGATAAGTACCATTCTGACCTGACTTCACATTTCAGGGAAGTATAATGATGGGCGTACCGTCATCCACCATTTCCCATATCTCATCCATCTCGGTGTTGTTCACGGCAATACACCCGTCTGTCCAGTCCTTGCCTTTGTACAACCAGGGCGCATAGTGAAATTCATTTGGTAAGCCATGAATCATTATGTTCCCACCGGGGCTTTTGCCGAGTTTACGTGCTCTGGCAGCGTCTCGACTATTTGGGTAGCTCACGTGCAAAGAGCGGTAGAACTTACTGTTTGAATTCCGCCAATCCAGTATGTAGCGACCTTCGGGCGTACGCTGGTCACCCTCATACAATTTGTGCCCAACAGGCTTTTTGCCCAAGGAAATGCTGTATTCGCGCAAGGTTTTCCCATCATTCAACAAGCGCAGCGAGCGATTGGACTTGTCCACCAACACCGCGCTGGCCTTGGGCTTTGGCGCGCTAGCGCTGGAAGACACCATCATAGCGGAGCCATTTGCTTCTCTTGCCATTACGAAGCCAGGCCACAGCACAGCAAAACACATCACAATGATGCTTGTTGGAAGAGCGCGAATGGTCAAATGAATCATGCCTTGCTATGGGTGGTGAAGAGTATCAACTCGAATACGGCTCAAGCGAATCTTAGAAATGCGCCATTCACCCTGCTCTTTGCGATATTCGTCATGGTAGTGCCCGTATCCCTGAAAACGCACACCGGGAATGTCTACATAGTCCATCATCGCCCAAACGCCCTCCGCCGTATTCTTTCCAGTGAGCGTTATCTCGGGATTATGGCCGTGATGCACTGTTGGGTGCTCAGCTAACATCTCTCGATTCTTTGAGACTATGTCATCTCGGCCATGAAATTCAATATCAGGATGATCACCGGTATAAATACCGTAGAAATCTGCCGTAAAAAGCGCTGCCCAGTTGTCCCACTGTTTAGTATCCATGAACCGAAAGTAGCGACTCTTGAGTATTTTTATGGCTTCGATATCAACAAGGTCTTCCGCAGTCATACTGGCTCTAATGCTCTTGATACTTCCCACAGCACACGCACAAACCAAATCTGAGGTGAGTGCACTGTGGGACCAATGGGACGCCATTCTACAAAACATCGTTAGAGACGGTCTTGTCGACTATTCACGTGCCAAGTCAAATCCCAAGTTCGAACCATTCGTCGCGGAACTTAAAACAATAAACTTCAAGCAATTGCCAACCGCTGAACAGCGCATGACATTTTTGATTAATGCCTACAATGCGCTCACCGTAGAGTTACTGCTAAAACACTATCCGGTGGAATCAATTAAAGATATTGGCGGCTGGTTTTCAGGGCCGTGGAGTATCGGTGTGTATCCAGTGGGTGATGAAGTGCTGACGCTGGATGATATTGAACACGAGAACTTACGACCCATGGGCGACCCTCGAATTCACTTCGCCATTAACTGCGCGTCAATGAGCTGCCCAGTTCTCAGGGATACCGCCTTTCGAGCGGATCTTTTGCAACAACAGCTTGATGAGCAGAGGCTCACATTCATCACATCCGAAAGAGGAGTTCAGTTTTTGGAAGGCGATGCTGGTGAAGTGCAGATTTCCAAGATTTTTAGCTGGTTTGAGCAGGATTGGGGCGGGACGGAGGGTGTGCTGAGCATGCTACGGGCGCACCACCCCAGAGGAAAAGATATCCGTGATATAGACGGTTATGGGAATTATGACTGGTCATTGAATGATGCCCGTTGATAAGTGGGCGATATAATGGCGCGGACTTTTTAGCACTCCCAACCAGAGGTTCTTAATGCGCACCACACCAAATTTCAGCATTCTACTAGCCACTCTTATAGCAGCTCTATTGAGCTTCACTGCGCAGGCCGGCGAAGACGGCTATATCTGTAAGATTTTTGAAGTTCGCGTGCTGTCGAATGAAGGCACACTCATAGAAAGCAAAAAGTTCACCAGGCAATTCGAAGACCGGAGCTTTTCCATCAATCGCAATAATGGCGAAATGATAGGTATGCCGTTTACAACGTCTGCGTACAAATCAACAACGGTACTAGACCGCGGCGGAGAGAACTCGTCTTATAAGTCGATGGCGCAATCTGAGGCGCCGTTAGCGGCCATGTTCATGTATGTTGCGGAACACTTTCAAGATCGCGAGAAGCCTTTCTGGGGCACCGCCAACGGTACTCAGATCTACAGTGGTATCTGCGAGTAAATCCTGCCTGACGTCGTGCCGCTTAACCCAGAGATCTATAATCTGAGTAGGCGGCCAGTAGCATATCTACGTCGTTGTCAGCAGGGCGCCAACCAATTTCCTTAAGCGCTTTGCTGGTATCCAGCACACAGGTTTCATCGGCTATCAGGTACTGTTCTGGATCCATAATTGGCATGCCAATGCGATCCATGATGTCCAGTACGAACTTCACCGCAAAAGCAGGCGTAGGCAGCAGAATCGAGTAACTGTCTGCCTCCTTTATAAGCGTTCGAAGCAGGGTATTTACAGTGGGTGGATCGTCGGAACCCAGGTTGTAGTATTCGTTGGGAAAGCCCGCCTCCACCGCGCAAAGGCACGCCTCTGCGCAATCGCTCACTGAAATAAACTGGTAGTAGTTTCTGCCGCTACCTATGGTAGGCACCGGCAAGTTCATATCAACCAGCTTGAACAATTTTTCCAGAATCCCCAAGCGACCTGGACCAATGATTAATCTGGGCCTGAATACTGTTACGTTGAAGCCTTTTTCGCGATAGCGCTCACACATCAACTCTGTTTGATATTTCGCCTCACCATACGGTCCAAGAGGAGCTCTAGGGTGCGTTTCATATCGCGGGTCTTCCACTGTGTGGCCGTACACCATGTCCGTGGTGTAGTACACAAGATTGTTTAGCTCGCGAGCTTCCATAAAATCGAAAACGTTCTGAGTGCCAACATACAGGGCGTCCCAAAAGTATTTTTCGCGTTGGTCTCGAGGTAAAATTGGCACCAGCAGACGTGCGGCAAAATGATAAACCACGTCACCTGGCTCGGTCGCTATATCTGCAAACGAATCTGGCTGAACAACGTCCATCTTGTGGTAGCTGACGTTGTCAGGCTCATAAATTCCGCTGCTGAGAGTTTGCTCTAAATCACAAATCAACACCTGCTCACCCCGCGCCGTGAGCTTTTTGCACAGCTCCGTACCCAGAAAGCCATTACCGCCAAAAATAATATGTTTCACTCATCCTCCCTTTCCCTTAAGCCTTATTGCAAATAGGCCAGCTGAACAACCAACAACTAACTCTTGGCGACTATGGATACACCAAGGCAAATAAACAATATACCCATGACGCGCCACATATTGACGGATTCCGCCAACATGAAATGACCCCATAAAGCGATCAACACAAAACTCAAACCCAGAAACGGATAGGCATAGCTGATATCAACCCGTGAAAGAACCACCAAATGTGAGGCCATACTCACACCCATCACCACCAGGCCTCCCCAGATGTACCAGTTGAAAAAAATATCAACGAACGCGGTGCGCAAACCGCCAGCATCCATATTAAACTCGCCAACCATGGTCATGCCGTGCTTCAACATAACTTGCGACCCGAAGTTGGTCAGAACCGTAAACAAAATTAGCGGTATGTATTGGCTCATAGCTTTAGTTTTTTAAAGATGACTTCCGGTATGCTTTTTATAATTAACATAATGGCTCGCCAGAACCAGGGCGTGTATATTTCGCTCTTACCTTTGTCTGCGGCCTTAACAATATCTTGTGCAACGTCCGCCGGCTGCGCCCACAAAGGACCGCCTTTTTCTATGTCGGCGGTCATCGGCGTATCAATAAACCCGGGTTTTACGTTCAGCACCGTACAGCCCGCATCCGACAGACGGTTCCGTACACCTTGCATCCATAAGCTTAGCCCGCCTTTTGCCGCCCCGTAGGTGTAATTGGACTGACGGCCCCTGTCACCAGCGACTGAAGAAATGGTTACTAATTCGCCACTGCCCTGCTGCTCCATCTGCAGCGTGATAGGTGTAAGCAAAGAAACAACGCTGTTGAAATTAGTATGTAGGGAAAAAAGTGCCGCGTCTGCCGATTCTTCGCAGGCTTTTTGGTCTGGTAAAACCCCGTAAAACACATAATAGCGAGCCGGTTTTGCGTCAATGCTGAGAATTCCATCGTGTAAACCCGCGTGGGCGCTTACATCGGCAAGATCGGCTGCGAGCACATGCGCAGACTTTGCACCACGAGCCAGCAAATCATCTCTCACGGTGGCCAGTGCGGATTCATTTCTGGCCAATAGAATCAAGTGCTCGCCGCGTTGGGCATGTAATCTCGCCACTTCCTTGCCAACGGCGGACGTTGCACCGAATATCACTATAGAATCCGATGCCTGGGTGGTCGCAGTTTTACTTTCTTGCTCAGTCACTCACTCGTCTCCAGAAGTCCGAGCTAAAGCCCGGATCAATGTGTTGTGCAAATTCATTCATTTGCGGGAAGTACTGCTGGAACGCCGCGGCCGACATGCGATTGTCTTTCGCCGGGTACACGCAGCCATTGGCTTCCGTGACAACAGAATCGAGATCATCAAGCAAATCCAGTGTTTTCTTTCCTTTGTTGGGAAAGTCCAATGCAAGACAGGGTCCCTCCTCAGGGAAGGACATCAACCCTGGGGATTGGCAAGAGCCAAATAATTTCAGTACAGCCAGAAAAGAGCCCTGCCCAGAGCGAACGATGCGCTTAAGTACTTCAGTTAGAGCCTCGGTGTTTGTTAGCGGCACTACAAATTGATACTGATAGAAGCCGCCACTGCCATAAATGCGATTCCAGTGCTGCAGGCTATCCAGCGGATAAAAATAACGTTGGAACGGTTGCGTGCTATCGCCCAATGACATTAAGCGATGTTTATGGAAATACAGTTCATTAAACGCGCGCACACTTACTCTATTAAGCGCCCAGCCTGGAAAATCCATGGGCACTGGCAACCCACCGCCGGAACCCGAGGCACTAAGTCCGGCTGCTGATTGTTGACTGTGATTCGCCTGGATAAAAATACCGCGACCAAAGTTCTTGCCACTGGCCACGCAATCCAGCCACGCCACCGAATACTGATGACTGTCGTGAGACTCAGCTGACAATGCCATAAACTCATCAAGTCCATAAAACACGCGAGTATTCACGTCCATCAAAGACGACTCAACAGGCAGTAATTGAAACTCAACCCAGGTCACGAAACCGGTTAAGCCCAACCCCCCAATAGTGGCAGCAAACAAATGTTCATTGCTGGTGGGGCTGCAAATCACGCGGCTGCCGTCAGAGCGGCACAGCTCAAACGCGAGCACGTGATTGCCAAAACAGCCGTCACGGTGGTGATTCTTGCCGTGCACGTCATTAGCCAGCGCACCGCCCAAGGTCACGTAAGATGTTCCCGGCGTCACAGGCACAAACCATCCAGCCGCCAGAGTGATGTTATGCAATGATGCAAGCAATAGACCGCTTTCACCGCGAATACGGCCGGTTTTGCGATCGAATTCAAGCACATGGTCGAGACTGCGCGAATCAATCACTGTTCCGGTACTGTTCAGGCAGGAATCGCCGTAACTGCGGCCATTTCCAAATGGCAGCACCGGATTTCGTTCAGGTAAACCGGCGTTTCGCCACGCCGGCCTTGTTGCGGCCTGAGGTTTGGGCGGCGAATAAGCCCATGCGCGGTAAGCACTCACAGGTAATAGGCTGCTACTGAGCCGCCCAAAACAATGGCCATGCATAAGCCAACAGTCATGAAACTAACGCGGTCACGCATGGCAAATACAATGGGGTCTTCGTGCATGGCGCCTCTGGAGACAATCATCCAGAAACGGCCCACCCAATACAGCAGCAAAGGGCATACCATCCACAATACTTCCGGATAGGCATACATCAGCGCCACCTTGTCACTGTTGATGTACAAAGCGACAATCAGTACAGACATATAGCCTGCCGCCACGCCAGCGGTTGTTAGCATGGGCAAGTCGGCGGTGGTGTATCCACGCCCACTTATTGTCTCTTTGTGTTCATTAATTGCGTTGGCAATTTCGGACGCTCTTTTGCCCAAAGCAAGACTCAGGAAAAAGAACATGGAGAAAGCCAATAGCCAGAAAGACCACTCCGCATCAATAGCCGTGCCGCCGGCAATTATTCTAAGCGTAAACAGCGCGGCCAGGATGCACACATCCACCATCACTTCGCGCTTCAGCCAGAACGAATACGCAAGTGTCGTTACGCCATACACCATTAGCACAAGGAAAAAGTCCAGAGGCAACCACCAGGCCAAAGCCATACTGAGCGCGAACAGTGCTAGCAGCAGCACCACACCATGTTGTGGTTCGATTAAACCCGATGCAAACGCCCGCGTCTTTTTCGTTGAGTTCATGCGATCAGCGTCCAGATCTAACAAGTCGTTGATTAGATAGGTGGCTGACGCAAATAAACTGAGACAGAAAAAACACAACACCAAACCGAGCAAAGCTTGCAGGTCGGAAATACGATGCTCTAGCAACAAGGGGACGAAAATCAATAGGTTCTTAAGCCATTGATGTACGCGAATCGCTTTACAGAACTTTCGAAAACTCAGTGCTTCCAACTCAAAAACGTGAACAGGTTTGAATTCTTTTTCTACCTTGCTTAAAAAACGTCCGCGTTTGGCAACCACCAGGCTCTGATGTGCGCTTTGCCATACCGGCCAGTCCACACGGCTGTTGCCGATGTAGTCGTAGCCTTGCTGGCCATATTTCGCTTCCAATACCGATTGCTTCTGCCGGCCAGTAAGATTCTTACTTGAGTCGCTGGCTAGAACCTCGTCAAAAATGCCGAGGTGGCCAGCAACTTGCTCTGCCACTCGCTGATTACTGCCGGTTACCAATACGGTATTTCGCCATTGTTTTTCGGCGGTGACAAATTCAATAACGTCTTGGTTGTATGGCAGCAGCTCAACAGCCAATTCGGTGCGCGAGGAAATCCGCTCTTTGAAGCTGGCCTTGCCGCGCAGTAACCAGAGCGGCATTTTTAGCAAGGACATTGGTTGCTGTTTCAGCAGGCTGAAGGCCGCTTCTACCAAGGTGTCGGTTTTGGTCAGAGTGCCATCCAAGTCGACACACAGCGGTTGCGCTGCGCCGTTTTGTTCGACCGTGCTCGACATTCCGTTGTAACCCTATGATTTTCTTGAGAGGATTATACGGTATGCATCTTGTTCACGCGGCCCGTTTGTCAGTTGCTGATACTATTACCGACAAAGAGGTAAGGCTTTAATGCGGTGCCAAGTACACTGTATCCCTTTGAATTGAGATGAATACCGTCGCTGGTAAACCGTGGATTTAATCCACCATGACCTTCACCCAGTGAAGACCCAATTCGAGCAAACGTGTACTGCCGTTCATCAGCTTGCTGTTGCAGAAAACGGTTGTATCTTTCAACTGAGAATTGCTCTGGTTGCCTGGCCCAGCTATCGTTGGTGGGTAGCAGCTCTATAAGCACTACCCGAATTTCTGACGCGTGCTCATCAATGAGATTGAAAATGCGCGTCAGCGTTGCAGCTGACTGTGCAAAGTCCAGCCGTTTATTCAGGTCATTTATACCGATTAAAATGACTAACTGAGCAGGCTTCAGTGCCAACACATCCGGCAGAACAATCAGCATATCTTTGGTGTCATCTGCATAAACACCACGGTTTACAATATTATGCCCTGGCAAATACTCATTCCAGTCAGCTGAAGACACCAGGCTGTCACCCATAAATACCGTGGCACCCTCGGGTGTGAATAGATTCTCTACACGATGCTTGAGAAGAATAACGTTACGATTGTTATGATCTACCCAGCGTAAGGCGAGGCCTACTGCAAGAGCGAGTGCAAAGGCTCCCGCCGCTGCAAGCAGCAGGTAAGACTTGTATTTGCTCGCCTTAGATTGCTCCATGCAGTGCAATCAATCCTACGCAAGTCAGCACTGCCAGCGGCAACGCCCAAAAATAAATGCCTCTTGCTTGCTTATCTCTCAGAACTAAATGGTTCATTGTATTTCCCTTTATGATCAATCTTTCTTGCTTACAAACTATCGATCTCGCGCGCCAAATCATAGCGTCGCGACGTGACGTGTTGCTCCAGGTTTTGCATGCGACCTTCCAGGCCACCCATGCGCTCTTTGAAGCGGCGGATAATGATACGCTTACTGTCCAGAGACGGTTCACTCGGCTCTTCGCCTATGTCAGTTATCGTTTCATACGCACGCTGAAATTCACGCTGGCGCCGTTCACGGCGGTGTTCTCGCTCTTCCAGATCATCAAGAATGCTCTGTTCTTTCTCACGCTGTGCTTGTTGCGCCTCAGAGCGAGTAGGCAATGCGAAAATGCCAACGACGTAAGCGATAACAACAACCTGCGGCATAAACAGACCCGCAGTGATTGTGATACCGCGCGCCATTAGGGTGCTGATGTCGTAGTAGTCCGCAAATCCTGCACATATGCCGGCTAAATGTCCCTGGCTTGGAATTCGGTACCAGCTTCTGCTGCCTGGTCGAAAATTGCGGCTGCTTCGTCGGCTACGGTACGCGGACCGGTTGCTATTGATTTGACTGTGTTTTTGCCTGTGCGTGCGGCGATGTCTGTGGCCCATTTGGCTCTCCTTTCAGTTCCTCTTCGTATACTGCTGTGCAAATAACGCCCTTTTAAAGCTGGTCGCGCCAGTTGCTGTCTGATTCATCCAATATGCGCTCAAGGGTTACGATGCGCTGTTCCAACTTCTCTGCTTTTTGCAGCGTTTCTTCAAGCTCATTCCACTCCTCATCGGATAGCTCTCGCCCTTGTCTGCTCTTCTCGCGGTAGTGAAGGCGCAACCACATTGGCATAACCACCGTCAGAAATAAGATCAGTGGCACAAACAAAATGCCTGCTATTGCCGTGGAATTCATATCGCTCCTTTTTTTGCGTTGTCATCTTGTTGTGGTGAATGAATTAATGCTGCGGGGTATTGGCGCTAGTTTACCGTGCCTGAATCCGGCTCGCTCTTAGCGGCATTCTTCTTACTCATCCGCGCTTTGAGCTCGGCCAATTCATCGGCTATCTTTTCTTCATTCTCCAGATCAGCAAACTCATCATAAAGCGATTTGTTGCCAAGGTCGAAGGCCTCTACCTCGCCCTCCAGCTCATCCAGTTTGCGCTCATAGCGTTCAAATCGCGCCAGAGCCTCATCGATCTGGTCTTTATCCAGATGCTTACGCACGTGCAACCGTGATCGATTGCTTTGCGCACGCATCACCAGCGATTTCTGGCGGGCTTTCGCATCACTAAGCTTAAGCTGCAGATGGTCAACATCCTTACCTAGCTTACCAATCTGCACATCATGTTCGTTGATCTCTTCTTCAACAATGTCCAGATCTTCATTGATACTGTTTTTCTCAACAAGCGCGGCTTTCGCCAGGTCTTCCCTGCCCTTCTTAATGGCCATCTCAGCCTTTCGCTCCCAGTCTGCTGCAAGCTCTCGTAGTTGCTCCGCCTTGCGCTGCAGCGTCTTCTTGTCGGCGATCATCCTGGCGGATGTGGTACGCACCTCAACAAGCGTTTCTTCCATCTCTATGATCATCAGTCTGACCATCTTTTCTGGGTCTTCGGCTTTGTCCAATAAAGCGTTAATGTTTGCGTTAGCGATGTCGCTGACTCTTGAAAATATACCCATGATCGGTCGTTCTCCTGCACATTTGCGTTACTGGAGTTATTGCAGAATCCGGGCCAAGTTTTGCCTTTCGTCGTAACTCTTTGTTTTATAATGATTTTATTACGATTACGAGCAAATTCGATCAGAAAAAATATTAGTTTATTTAGCTATTTATAAGTTATTTTAGCTATATAATAGCTATATGTTACAAGATGACATTGCCCCAGCGGACGACGCTCGCAGCGCAACACGACTGATTGGTGCCGCTGCCAGTTTCAGCGCCATGTTGCAGCATGTATCCACGGTTGCTCCATTGAATAAACCGGTATTGGTGGTTGGCGAGCGCGGGACAGGAAAAGAGCTGGTCGCCTCAAGAATTCACTACCTCTCCAGCCGCTGGGACCAACATTTCGAAACCCTTAATTGCGCGGCCATCAGTGACTCATTGATGGAATCTGAGCTATTCGGCCACGAGACCGGCGCATTCACTGGGGCCAGCAAACGCCATCTCGGACGCTTTGAACGAAGCCACGGTGGCAGCCTTTTTATGGATGAACTCGCTACCACCAGCCAGCGCGTACAGCAGCAGCTTTTGAGAGTCATCGAATACGGCGAATTTCAGAGGCTGGGCGGTAACGAAGTATTGCGAAGCGACGTACGCCTGATAGCCGCCACCAACGAAGACCTTCCGGGTCTCGCCAAAGCCGGGCAATTTCGCCTCGACCTTCTAGACCGTTTGAGCTTTGACGTTATCACCTTACCTCCACTGCGAGAACGTTACGACGACATATTGCTTCTCGCCGAACACTTTGCCAATGGCATGAGCAGAGAACTTGGACTGGACTACTTCGCAGGTTTCACCGAGCACGCTGAACAACAACTGCATGACTATGCCTGGCCTGGCAATGTGCGCGAACTAAAAAACGTGATCGAACGCAGTGTTTACCGCAATGAGAACAGCGAACATGCCTTAGATCAAATTGTTTTTGACCCCTTCGCCTCACCCTACAGACCAGCGAGAAGCAAAACGCATACCCACAGGCATCCTGAAGAACAGACTGAACAACTGCTTATAGAGACAAAACACGACATACCAGACAATCTGCGCGCGCATCTGGATGAAGTAGAAAAACAATGCATCGCCACTGCATTGCGGCAATCACGATTCAATCAAAAAAGAGCCGCCGAATCACTTGGCCTAAGCTACCACCAAATCAGAGCCAGTCTGCGAAAATACCCGGCATTGCTTGAAGACTCTAAGAAGACTTAGCGGCTTTCAAATTATCCGGAGTCACTTGTTCACCCGTTTCGTAATACAATTTCTGCGCCAGCGTGACATCATTCAGCGTTTTATGAAACGCTTTTGAAATCAAACCACCCCCAAGCACTTGCCCCAGCTTGCCGCCTTTTAACTCAAAGCTCATAGAGTTCTGCAGGATCGTACCATCGCCATCAGCACGCATGCCATACCGATAAAAAACCTGCTTGAACGGCCCCCAATTGTCCTTCTCACCATGATGCAGCCGCAGCAACATACCTGCGCCCTCTTTCCACTCAATAACAGTTTCATCCATGGGCGGGCGCTTACTAAACACCTGCCGACTAGCCCCAACCCCTTGCGCATTCTCCGTGGTCACTTTAGTTCCTGTAAGCCCAGGCACATACAAATGCGCCACGCTCAAATCACTAAGCTTCGCCCAAACCACATCCGCAGCCTGCTCAACCCGAAACTCATCACTTTTCACTTCGTTCATGTATTCTTTCACTTCCAGAATTGGCACAGAGGTATCTGATGGAGTGCATGCAAATGAATCAACGCTACAGCATATCCCCATAAGCGCACTCCCCAAACAACTCAATAGAATCATACCCCTCAATATTCAACCGCCCATCCGCAAACCGAATATTCTCCCCGCTCAACACATTATGATTAAACTTATAAATCGGCTCAGCCTCCCCGGCCATCACCCGCTGATCATAAGCATCGGCTGCCGCCGATACCGACTCATTCGCAGACCGCCACTGCGCCAGGCTCTGCTTGCCATGCTTTTTCTCAAGCATGGTGCTGACGACATGCGGCGCCAGCATAGACGCCGACGCATTGTTACCACCAAAGCCCTTCGCATTAATGATCGCAACATCCAGCGCACGTTCACCATATTCACGGTGTTGCGAAGAGATGGACAAGTTGCTGTTATGCACATCGTCAGCCACGTGATCAATGGTTCGAATACCCGGCAGTATCCCGTGTGACCACACGCCCAAGGTTGCCGCAATCTGATCACCACCCGCAACACCAATACTGTGTCCCAGAAAACACTTTACGGCTGCCAGCGGCCAGCTCTCAATACCAAACGCCTTCGCGCACTCATTCAACACATGCGATTCAGTCACTCGATTTTGCGGCGTGCCCGTACCGTGCGCCTGCACAAAAGATCGCTGCTGTATCGCTTGCTCACCCACTATTTGCTGCGCAGAAGCCAGCGCTTTTGCCACCGTTATGTAGTTGCCAATACCGGGCGCCGAAATTGATTTCTTATGGCCGTCTGCATTAACAAACACATCGTCAATCGCGCCAAACATGTTGGCGCCTAACTCCAGTGCCAACTCATCATCAAACAACACAAGAAACTGCGCAGACTCCGCAATCGTGAAACCACAGTTTGCACTGAATGGGCGACATGCACGCTGAAAATCCGGTTCCTCAAATTCACTCTTGCCTTCCAACTCGCACAACTCTTTGGCTGTTGCCAACGCACCCATGGCAGAGTAACCCTCAATAATTTCCGGCGTGATAGGCGCCTCGCTGTTGCCGACGATAACAACACGGCTTTTGCCGCTGCGAATATCATTCACCGCCAAACGCAGGTTATATAAGAAAGACGCGCAAGCCCCCATGTTAGTGCCCGTCATGCCCACACTGCCCAATACGTACGCGTTGATGAAATCCGCCGGCATTTCTGCAAACCCCAACGCGCATTGCTTGGACGTAACACGCCTGCCTTGCGCACGAGACGCCATCATGCCGCCGTTACCCGCATGATCCAGCTGACTCATCGCACTACCCGCGTACACACTGATCTCATCAGGTGAGACTTTCTTGCGCACCGTTTCCCAATCGATGCCCACCGATTGCAAGGCATCCGATGCGCCATACACCGTCATCTGAATACCGCGCGGATGGTTGCGTGATTGATAAAGCGCTTTGGGATCAAAACCAGTGGGCAATTGGCCTGCCGCTTTAACATCACTCACCAAAGAATCTGGCAGCATCATTTCACACGCACCCTGCACAATAACCCGCACAGTGCGGTCGTCCATGTGGCTGATTTCCCAACTGTCGGGAATTTGCGCCGGTAAGTGCTTGGTTCTCAAATCGAAGAATATGGGCCGCTCCGGTTCCGGTCGCAAGTTAACGCGGCGGTTCCAGGGTATATTTTCAGTATCGAAGTGGTCAACGCCAATACGTCGAATAAGCGTATTGGCGCGAATCTCCGAGATAACGCCAGCATCCAGGCTATCACCTGGCTCCAAATTCATCAGCTGAGCCAAAGAGTGCCAAGTGCTTGTCGCCTGAGCCTCAGACAGCGCATCGATCACAAGACGACGATAACCATGGTGAAACGACGATCTGCCAGCCGCATTGATACCGCCAAAGCCAACAATAATGGGTAAGCGAGACATTCGAGTCCTTGACCACTGTTACGGGAACCGCAGAATAGTAATGCGAAGTTCGGTTTTCATATATGGCATAAAAGACAGTTACTATGGTATTTTAGTCATACTGTGAATATACCCATTCAGAATTGCCGCGCGCCAGATGATTCAGTCCGTATCCGCAATATTGCTGGATGAAATGCTAACCTCAAGCCTGAGTTTGCCGTTGGAAATGCTGATCGCCGCGAGTGATGCATGGCGGCGCGACCTGAGAACAGTGCGGAAAACCCACCCGGCAACAGGCAAGCTCTCAATCGAGACATTGGCATTGAACAGCAAAACAGTGCGTACCACAGCCGGCCTAACGCTGCGTGCTGATCGAAAACTGAATCAAGCCAAGCCGGGTGACTTAATATTATTGCCAACGTTTTGGCGTAACCCATTACGCGGCATTAAGTACGCCCGCCGATTGCAAGCCTGGCTTGAAGACGCCATCGCCTCAGGAAAGCTGGTGTGCACAGTAAGCACAGGCAGCTTTCTTCTGGCGGAAACAGGCTTGCTAAACAACCGCGCTGCCACCACCCACTGGTTCTACATGGACAAATTTGCAGCGCGCTACCCTGAGGTGCTATTGCAACGCCGCCACTTAATCACTCAATCTGACTCGATTTACTGCGCAGGCAGCGTTAACTCTGTGGCAGACCTGATGATTCATTTAATTGGTCAGCATTTCAGCCCGGCGATCGCCAGGCAGGTGGAATCGCAATTCTCGCCAGAGATAAGGCGCACGTACAGAGACACATTGTACGTGGAAGGCGATTCGCAATTGCATCATGATGAGGTAGTGGCCACAGTGCAAGACCGGCTAAATAGCCAGAGCAGCGAGCAAATAGACATAGCGACGCTTGCAGACAACATCGGGATTAGCGTTCGAAGCTTGAACCGGCGTTTCAAGAAAATTACGGGGCACACGCCACTTGGCTATCTACAACAAAAACGCATCAATGACGCCAGAGAACTGCTGGCAAAAACGGACCTGCTGGTCGCCGAGATAGCACTTAGCGTAGGTTATGAAGATGCCAGCTACTTTAGCGGGCTGTTCAAACAACATATTCAGCTAACGCCAGCAGAATACCGGATATCCGTGCGCGGCAAGTTATTTAGCACGGTCTAATCGTACAAATGCCAGTCAGCATGCGTCGAAATAGTTTACACCGAGCTACCGTCTGTCACTCAGGAATATACGTACCTTATTGTTATAAAAGAACTTTTTAAATCTGGCACAGCACATGCAACTCTCCAATCAAAGCGCTGGGAAAACCAGCACCAAGAACTCTGTTGGAGATGACCATGAACATGAAGCTGAACAAAACGCTAAGCATCATTAAGTCGATATCATTGGCAACCATAGTCAGCGCATGCATGGTGAGCAGTGCGGTTGCCACCGAAGCAGCCCAATCTCCAATCGACCCGAGCACACTGGCAATGTTTGCAATTGGCCTTGCAAGCCTGGTGGCAACTCGCAGAAGGGTGAGGTAACTCCTCACTGACAGTGTCACGGTTATGTGGGTGGCTGGATTGCCTGTTGAAGTGCTCCCATTGAGCAATAGACAATCTGCCACCCATGTGACTGCCTACCACTCAATCGAACGTTCCGCTTTTTACTGTTACTGAAAACCGCCGCTGCAACAGCGCAACCAATTACCCATATTAGGCGGCTCTGCGCGCATGCTTGCCATTCGCCAGCTTTCTTACCGTACTGCTGGTTGCTATTTCGCCGTCGTTAACCAATTGCTCGTGGTTTTGTTCCAACTTATCAGCTTCGTACAGATAGTTGACCAAAATACCGAACGACTGCTTCAAACGCCGAGCCGACAGATCGCCTGCCCAATTCACTTGATCCAGACTGGCGCCGTTGCTCAAATGAAATCTGGCAACTGCGTCTTTAGGTAGGCCGGAGCGACGCTCGTACAAAAGAAACGCCGCGCATAACCGCATCAGCGCGGGTTTGCAATCCGTTAACAACTCGTCAACGGCATTGCTGTGGTTTATCTCTTGATTAAGCTCGGTCAACTTGGTCACTCTGTTCTCAGAAAGACCATAGGTTTCAATCAAATCAGGGTCTGCCAACACAGATTGCAGCCAGCGGCGGAAATTGGGAACCGGCGACAACGTCAGTGAGTTCACCACACTTGGAAACTCTTGCTTTAATTCAAGCAGCACCTGCTTGATCAGGAAGTTACCGAATGACACGCCGCGTAAACCCGACTGGCAGTTGCTTATCGAATAGAAAATAGCAGTCTTGGGTGGTTCAAGTTCCTCACTCAATTCTTCGTCAATAATGTCGCCAATAACGGTTGCCGTTTCCTGAGTTAGCGCAACCTGCACAAAAACCAATGGCTCATCCTGCAAGGCTGGATGAAAAAACGCGAAGCAACGGCGGTCTTCTGCAAGCCGTCGGCGCAAGTCGTCCCAACCTCGAATTTCGTGCACGGCTTCATAAGCGATTAACTTTTCCAGAATATGCGCAGGCGTTTGCCAATCAATGCGCCGCAGCTCCAAAAAGCCGCGGTTAAACCACGACAGAAACAAATGCATCAAATCACTATCGAGTGGTTGCAGCTGCGGGTTGGCCGGTAAGAACGAAAGCAAGCGCTCGCGCAGTTTAACCAGTGCTGGTACACCGGCCGGTGATGTGCTCAATAAGCGAAACACGGATTGTCGTGGCGCCAATGCCGCATCTGACAGCGCAGACGCGGCTTCTGGGCCCGGCTCGGCCAGATAAAATTCTGCGGCAATCTTTAAACTTTCAGAATCTGGCTGGAAGTGATCTACCAACTGTTCGAAGAATTGCAGCGCGTCATCATCGTTCATAGCGTTGAAGCGAGAGATAATTTCATCGGCAATCACGATCGCCGATGCCTCACCGCGCAGGCCAACTAAACGATGACAGAGGTCAATCGCGGTTTGTTCATCGCCCAAACCCAAACGCCTGCGCCAAACATCAAGTCCGGCACCGCCGAGGCGATAGATCAGTTTTTTGAATGTTGGAGTAGCCATTCCTTATTATATCCTTGGCGCTGACGGGACGTTACACCGGTGGTCTATCAACCGCCTATCCTATTATAAGAGTATAGGCTAAAGAAAAATCCTAGCGTTTAGGCTAAGAAAAATTTGGCTTTCGCTTTTCCATAAACGCCGTTATGGCCTCAATATTCTCAGTCGAGCCCGCCTGGCGCAACATTGCTGCGTCTTCTATCTCAAGCGCCGCACTAAGGCCAGCAGTGTGCGCAAGCTTCAGGCATCGTTTTGTTTCACGCAATGAATTGACCGGCCATTGTGCTATTTCCTCGGCTTTGCTCAAGGTCATTTTCAGCAAATCGGCATCTTTATATTGGGCGGTTGCAATACCGATCTCAACGGCGCGGTTTGCGTCTACCCATTCGGCGGTATAAAACAATTCCGCCGCCCGCCGCGAGCCAATCATTGCCTGCAATTGATAGCTGCTGGCAAATTCCGGCACCAGGCCAAGATTGACAAACGGTAGCCTCATGCGCAGGCTTTCTGCAACGTAAATGACGTCTGCATGAAACGCCAGTGTTGCCCCACCGCCAACGGCGATACCATCAACCGCCGCTAACAGCGGCTTATCAAAAGCACACACCGTACGAGCACAGCGACCAAACGGATGTTCTTCATCCTCGCTGGCGTCCATGAACGCACTCAAGTCTTGCCCTGAGGAAAAATTGCCGCCGGCACCGGACATTACAACCACTCTGACGCCATCATCGTCTTGCGCGGCCAGCAAGGCCTCGGTAAATGCCAGCCACTGTTCGCTGCTAAATGCGTTCTTCTTTTCCGGACGATTAAGGGTTAAGTGACAAACACCATTATTCGAATCAATTATTACGGTTTCTGACACGCTTACTTCCCCTGATAAACCGGCTCGCGTTTTTCTTTAAAGGCCTTCATACCCTCGCGCGCGTCCTCTGTTGCAAATATAGGGCCGCCGACCTCTAATTCGGTTTCTAATGCGTCGCTTTCAATAATGGAGCCATCCACTTCGCGCAGCATTTTCATCAATGCCTTGATGGACAGTGGACCATTCTTACAAATAGTGTCAGCAATCTCGCGCGCCTTAACCATGGTGTCACCTTTGGGGACAACATGATTTATAAGGCCAATATCTTTGGCTTCCTGCGCAGTCACGTGTCTGGCAGTTAACAGGATTTCCGCTGCCTGGCAGTAAGGTATTTGCCTGCGCAATCGAACGCTTGACCCGCCTAATGGAAACAGACCGCGCTTTGCTTCGGTAACACCGAAAATTGCGTCTTGCGCACCAACTCGAATATCAGTTCCTTGCAGCATCTCGGTACCACCGGCAAGCGCATAGCCTTCCACCGCCAGTATGATGGGCTTCATGGGTTGGTTGTGCCTAAGCAAAGCTTGCCAGTGAAGATCTGGCACGTCCTTCATTAGTTCCTGAATCATTTTGGTGTCTTCGTCTTCGCCACCTTCCGGCCCTTGCTTAAGATCCATGCCAGCACAAAAGGTATCGCCTTTGCCGGTGAAAATGGCACACATCAAATCATCGTCTTCATCCAGCAGACGCCAGGCGCGATACATACCAACCAACATGGCTGGGCTTAAGGCATTTTTTGCCTCTGGTCGGTTTAACGTAACGATTAAGACGTTTCCGTCTTTTTCTACTGTGCAATTTTTGTTGCTGATGTCTAGTTCTTGCATTGTTGGTTTCCTTGGTTTTTTAAATCTGGTCCGCTAGGTTCAGTAGCGCACCCTATTTCCCAGACACGCCGGACCCAAAGCACTCGCAGTGCTCGCGGGGCCAGCTTTAAACCCATCCATGGGGGCTTGCCTAAAGCACCTACTGTTGGCTTCAAAAAGGTCCCTCTTTTTGAAGGTCTGGGAAATAGGGTGCGCTACTGAACCCAGCTACGTGCCATACGATTAGTCTGGCTCTTTAAATCAATTCGGCCGTATGAGTCTTAGGATACTTTAGGTTACGCTCGATGGTGGGGAGTGGGTATGTGTTTGCAATTTTTTAGACCGTTGAAAAGAGGGACCTTTTCAACGAGCCCCCATGTATGGGTTTACGGCGCGTCTAAAAAATTGCAAACACATACCCACTCTTGGCACTATGTTCAACTCACCAAGAATTTTTGCTCTAAAGCCACTTCCTTAGCCCATTTATAATTAGGCTTCCCACTAGGCGCCCTGCCAATCTCACTGGTCAAATGTAATTCCCGAGGAAGTTTATACCCCGAGATATGCTCTCGACAGTGCTCCTGTAATTCCGAGAGTGATAAACTACAACCGTCACGCAACTGCGCCACCGCAGTTACCTTGTTAGTAAAACGCTCATCCGGAGTTGCCACCACCAAAGTATCAAATACAGCGGGATGCGATTTTATCGCTTGCTCCACTTCTTCAGGAAATACCTTCTCTCCCCCAGTGTTGATGCAGTTTGAACCTCGGCCGTAAACCGTGATTCCGCCGTCCTTATCTATTTTCGCCTCATCACCCGTCAGCAACCAACGCTGGCCGTCAACCTCAATGAATGTCTTGGCTGTTTTTTCCGGGTCACCATAGTATCCCAGCGGAATATGGCCACTGCGTGCGAATATTCCCATCTCATCCGATCCGGGCTCCGCAAAGCGCGCGGCCGTGCCATCAGACCCTTCAACCACCACATTCATGAAATCACTTTGCTGCACTTTGCCCAGTCCGTCGCTTCCACCACCTCCGTCAGCCCCCATTTGACCCGACTCAGAGCTACCAAAACTATTGGTGATCATAACGTTCGGGAATTGCTCTCTGTATTTGTCTTGCAAAGAACTTGAAAATACAGCGCCTCCGGATCCCACGTTATAGACGGCACTCAAGTCCCATCGACCAGGGTTCTGCTCCAACGCATCCATCAACGGCACACCCATGGCATCACCAACGAAAGAGATGGAATTTACTTTTTCTTTCTCGGCGATATCCCACACCTGCTCAGCTATCAACGAGCGGTTTGGGTTCAATACCAATGTATGGCCGGCCAGCGCGGCGATGCATGCCATCCACCAGCACGCGCCATGCATTAACGGCGCTAATGCCATGCTGATCATAAACCAGTTATCTTTGGCTCTTGCGATAATATCGTCAGGGTGTTTGCACGGCCCGTCTGCGTGGAAATGACCCGCGCCATTCATCGCGGCGTAAAACAAGGCCTTGTGCGGCCACATCACGCCTTTGGGCATACCTGTAGTTCCGCCGGTGTACAGGACAAATAAATCATCGTCGGATCTTGGCGGGAAATCGCGATCGCTTGAGCAGCCATCCATAGCCACCTCAAAATCGATTGCACCAATTTCATTCAAATCATGCCCACTACCATCTTCTACGGACACAAACAGTTTCAGGTCTGGCGCCGCCTTGCGTACTTCAGCAATGGCCGGGATAAACTCACAACCATGCACGCAGGCCACCAAGTCAGCATTATCAAAGAGATACAGCAACTCTTCGTTTACATAGCGATAGTTAACATTAACCGGTACTGCGCGAATCTTGAAACAAGCCCACATAGCCTCAAGGTATTCATTGCAGTTATACATATAAAGGCCAACGTGATCGCCTGCGGAGACTCCTTGCGCCATAAGGAAATGGCCAAGTTGGTTGGCGCGAGCATCAATTTCTTGGAATGTGTGCCGGCTGTCACCGCAAATCAGCGCCTCTCTGTCAGCGGGCACGGTGTCAACGACCATTTCGAACAGGTCGGCAAGATTGAAAGTGGCCATGGCATCTCCAGGTTAGAGACGCCATTGTAAACAGCCGGGCTAGCGGCTCAAGTTACACTAGGGTCAGGTCAGCCAGAGAGGGCCTGAACACCCTGACAAACAATTTTGGCCAGGGTGATGTCGTCATTCTGCTTGTGGTCACAGATAAAAGCATCGAAAGTGCCCAACACGGTTTCCATCGCATTGTTGGGTTGACGCTCAAATACAGCTTCCAGTCGCTGAGAACCGAATTCATCGCCTTCTGGATTACGACATTCCACCAGGCCATCGGTGTACAACAGAAAGGTATCACCGCGTCGGCAATACAGCCTGGAGAAGTTTGCATCAAACTCACGTTCGTTATCTACGCCCAGAGGCGGATGCTGCGATGCCAGGCGACGTACTGCTTTTTTTGCCGGCTCATACCAGAGTATATCCTGCATACCGCCAGACCATAAATTGACTCGATCACCTTTGCCATCCAATTCCATCAGCGCCGCCGCAAAGAACATTGAGTCAGGCAATAATCGATGCAGAGTCGTGTTCATCTCGGTGACCATTTCACCAATGCTCAAGGACTTCGCCGCCATGCTGAAAAATATCTCAGACACCGGCATACCACCAATGGCCGCCGACAATCCGTGGCCAGTGAAATCGCCCAGTAGCGCGTAAAGGCCTCCTTCCGGACGCTTTGCCGTTAGGAATAAATCGCCGTCAAAAAAACCGAACGGTCGATGATGATGCTCTACGTTTGGAAACTCGCGAAAGTTTCGTCTAGCGGCATGTTCCAGTACTTGTTTTACCAGATGCTGCTCGTATTCACCGCGTAAGTTATCTCGGTCTATCTGCTGCTGTAGCGCCTCCAATTCCAATTTCAGTTCGCGGTTTTCCGACTGAAGATCAATTGCGTTCATGGGTGTTGGTCCTTGTTTCTATTATTTTCTACACAGTGTGTAAAGGCCTGAGCCCAGCGTTATTGGATACTCAGTTTCTTATCAAAATGCACCATCGTGAAAATCTTTCTCACGTGGTCATTGCAGTTCACAATTCGCAGCTGCCGAGCGCGTTTGCGCACAAACTTGTCCAGGCTCAACAGCATTCCAAGCGCGCAGCTGTCGATGTATTTCGTTAAGGATAGATCAACAACGTAATCGGCATCGCGCGTTTCGTCGTTTGCGCAATTTAGGGTGAAGGCGTTTCGAAAATCGTGAACACACTGGTAATCGAAGTACTCACTCACATTAATGGTCACTGTGGGCTCGCCTTCGTCGCTGGTGAAGACACGATTGATGCTCATAAAGTCCTTCCTTCGGTACGTATACCAAGTGGCTATATATTGAGCATAGTGGTTATTTTTTGACGCGTGTTTTTTGACCAATCAGTTTGCGAGATCGTTCACACTTTGATCTCTAAAGAGGCCTGCATATTGTCCGCGATGGTCGTGGCAATGGCTTTGGCGCGCATGGCCTGCGGGCCTTCATACAGCTGGTCCATGGTCTGGGTAAAAAATGCCAGCCAGCGCCGGAAGTCAGCGTCGCGTAATGGCCGCTTACTGTGCACTGCCCTGTGAATGTTCATGGTGTGCCGCCGATAAGCGGTACCACCAAGTAGCAACTTCTCCCAATAGGCAATGATCAAAGGCTTGTGCTGATCAAGATCAATCTCTGCAACGTCAACGAAAATGGGCGCTAGCTGCTCGTCATTCAAAAGCCGCTGGTAAAACGCTGTTACGAAGCGCTCGATATCATCGCGCGATTGCAGGTCACTTTTTCTTAACATGCTTCATTAAGCGGCGCTTTTTGTTCATTTGCCTGGGGGTCAGTTTGTTCTTTCTGTCCGCAAAGGGATTGTCACCTGACTTAAATTCGATGCGTACTGGGGTGCCATGCAGGTTTAACACCCGCCTAAAGGTTTTTTCAAGATACCTCTGGTAACTGCGCGGCACACCATCGGTTTGATTCCCGTGGATAACTATTCGTGGCGGGTTGGAACCGCCTGCATGAGCGTAGCGCAGCTTGATCCGACGGCCATTCACCATTGGCGGCTGATTGTCTCGCACCGCATCTTCCAAGATTCGGGTTAATCTGGGCGTTGACAGTGCTTTGGTAGACGCCTCGTACGCCGTATCGATTGAGTCGTACAGTTTGCCTACACCTGAACCGTGTAGAGCGGATATAAAGTGGACGTTGGCATATTCAACAAACCGCATGCGCCTGTCCAACTCGCGTTTTACCTGCTCGCGCTGATACAACTCCAAACCATCCCATTTGTTTATCCCAACCACCAGGCATCTACCGGCTTCCACGGCTGCACCTATCAAATGCAAATCTTGATCGACCAAACCCTCTTGCGCGTTTACTAACACAAGCACAACGTGGGCATCCTGAATGGCCTGCAGCGTTTTTACGATAGAAAATTTTTCTATCACCTCCTTGACGTTTTTTCGTCGCCGCACACCGGCAGTATCGATAAGCACATAGCTTTGTTCGCCCCGCTCAAAAGGTATCGCAATGCTGTCGCGAGTGGTTCCTGGCTCGTCATACACCACCACTCGCTCTTCACCCAGCAAGCGATTCACTAATGTGGACTTACCCACATTAGGCCGGCCGATGATCGCTATGCGTGTTCCCTTGCTGTTTACAAGCGGGTCTTCCTGACCGGAATCATCGCTGCTGCTGTGGTCAACCTGGGAAACAATTACTTCCCACATTCGACTAATGCCACGCCCTTGGCTGGCTGAAATGCATAAGGTGTCGGCAACGCCATAGGCGTAAAACTCACCTAGGGCGGAGTCGGCGTCTACGCCATCCATTTTATTGGCAATTAACAGGAACGGTTTTTGCGATCTGCGTAATTGCTGCACCAGATCCAGTTCGGAGGCTTGCGCGCCTTCACGCAAATCGACCAACAGCAGAACAAGATCTGCCTCTTCAATTGCTAACTGCGATTGCCGTGCGGCTTCTGCTTCCAGGCCTTCTTCGTCACCTACAATGCCGCCGGTATCGATAAGGATGAATTCGCGCTCTTCAAATTGGGCCTGACCGTACTGGCGATCACGGGTTAGTCCTGGAAAATTAGCAACCAACGCCTCTCGGGTTTTTGTCAGGCGATTAAAGAGCGTGGACTTACCGACATTGGGTCTGCCTACAAGCGCGATTACGGGTAACATTTGCGGCGCCGATGCTACTCGCTAATTGAGTATGACACTAATTTGCCTTTATTCGAAAAGGCCAGCAAGGAATCGCGGTAGCGCAATAAAGGAGCTCGCACGCCAGAGCCGTCGATGCGCTCTCGCCCTGCTATTTGCCCGTCAATTTGTGAAATCAGGTGAATATAACCTTCGAAATCTGCCACAGCTACGTAAGGTCCGATAGTGGCCGGTGCTGACAATTTCCGCCAACTCAAATCTTCAAGCTGCCATTGCAGGCTGCCATCATTCACCTTGTAAGCACTGAGCTTGCCATCTGCTTCAGCCACGTACAAGTTGCCAAAACCGGATGCTAAGCCAACATAGCTTGACGCATCTTTTCGCCAGAGTATTCGACCGGTAGCGCCATCCAGAACCACAACTCGCCCTTGATAACTGACAGTAAACAACAGACCACCATCAAGCACAGGCCCGGCGTCAATGTCTACCATACGTTCAATCTCAGAGCGACCTTGCGCCAAGGCAATTCGCTGTTCCCAACGCAAAATACCTGTTTCAGAATCTAACGCAATCATTTTGCCGCCAGCGGTGCCTATGATCGCTACGTCATTCAGCATTAACGGCGAAGAGGAGCCACGCAATGTCAACCTGGGGTTTTGTGTTTCATGTTCCCAGATTTGCTCGCCAGTATCATGCCGTAGTCCGTATATGCGACCGTCGTAGCAGTGCACAACAACAACGTCACCATTGCTGCGAGGCGCGCTCAAAATCTCACTGCTCAATCCAGTACGCCAGAGTTCGGAACCGTCGTTGGCGGATAACGCAACAACGTCACCGCTGAGGGTTCCCAAAAACACCTGACCGCTGTCCATGGCCGCACCACCACTGATCGGCAGCTCGGTTTTTACCTGCCATTCTTTTTCGCCGCTATCTGCCTCCAGACGCTGAACGACGCCATCATGCGAAGCAACAACCAGCGAACCACTTCGATAAAAAGGCTCCAGGCGCACATAACGCTTACCTTGGCCATCACCCACACTGCTGGACCAATTACGTTTCAGCTCCACCTGCCGATCAAATTTTTGCAACTCAGCCGGTTCGAAAAATTCATCGTCTTTAATATTATTACTGCTGCAAGCGCTGACTATCGTTGCGAGCAAGCAAAGCGATACTGCGCGACTCGCTACGCGATTTATTCTTAGAGATACCATAATATTAACTCTCTGCCTCAACATCGTCAGCTTCTGTGGCAGACTCCTCCACTGCAGGTTGCTCCGCGGTGGTTGGCGTATTGCTGCCAACATCAGACGCAGCCAGCCGCCGCGTGACGCTCTTATGCTTCAATTCAAGCAGCGGATTCCCTTCACTATTGACTGCTGCACCCGACGCATCTTTCGCAAGACTGTATTGCTGTTCAGCCAAATCAAGATTGCCCAGCTCGTCGTGCAAATCGCCGCGAAATTCTGCGTACAGGGCTTTATACGGCCCAGTCTCAACGTTATCGATCACTGCTAAGGCTGCTTCAGCGCCGTCTTTAGCGAAAGTAACACGGGCCAATCGCAATCTGGCGATTGCAGTGATTGCGGGTTCAGGCGCATTGTTGTTTATCACCCATTGCAATTCCTGTTGCGCAGCGTCCAGGTCATTCTCCTGCACGTTCATTTTTGCGGACTGAAGAGCGGCAAAGTGCGCGTAGGTAGTTTTCGGCCAATTTTGCTTGATCTCCCCCACAAGGTGTTCGGCGGTTGCGGTTTGGCTTGCCGTACGTTCCTCGGTTTGGATGGCGCTTAGCAACTGTTGATATTGGTTGGAAGCCGCCTCAAGAGATTCCTGCTTGCTAGACTGCCATTGCTGCCAGCCAAAGGTTGCACCGACGGCTAACACAATAGTAAACAGTGTGCTTTTGCCATTCTCGTCCCACCAGTTTTTGATCGCCTCTATTTGTTCTTCGTCTGTACGATATTCATCGACCATTGCTTGTTCTCACTATCAATCTTAAGTTCAGTGACTTCAATTCAGCCACGTTAGCCAATACGCGGAAGCAGAAATTCTGCGAGCTCACTAAGCGCTACGGTTTGCTGTGCGGATCCTGCGTCTCTGAGAGGCTTCACCGATATGCTTTGATTTGCGTGTTCATGCTCACCATAAATCAACGCCAACTGCGCCGAGCTTTTATCGGCTTTTTTCATCTGACTCTTCATGCTACCACCCCCGCAATGCATCTGCAGGCGAAGCTGGGGTAAATCATCGCGTAATCGCTCGGCTATTCGCTGGGCAAACACCTGTAGCTCAGCGTCAGGCACGATGAGATACGCATCAAGCTGAGCGTCGTTTGCGAAACCCTTGCTCTGTTCCAGCATCAGGCATAAGCGCTCAAGCCCCATAGCAAACCCTACGCCGGGGCATGGTCTTCCGCCTAACTGCTCAATCAGGCCATCGTAACGACCACCCGCGCAGACAGTGCCTTGCGCGCCGAGAGAATCAGTTACCCACTCGAACACAGTCTGGCTGTAATAGTCCAAACCACGCACCAGTCGCGAGTTTATGGTGTATTTGACACCCACCGAGTCCAGGCGTTCACGAAGCTCTGCAAAATGTGCCTTTGATTCCTCATCGATAAAATCAGCCAGATTGGGTGCCGAATCCAGTAACGCCTGGGTGTCTGGGTTTTTACTGTCCAGAATTCTAAGCGGGTTGCTATCCAGGCGTCGCTGGCTGTCGTCATCCAGTGCATCTTCATGAGATCGCAAATAGCTCTGCAGCTCAGCTTTATACGTGTTACGAGCCGCCAATGTTCCCAGACTGTTAATCTGCAATTCAACGTGCTCATCGATTCCCAGATCCCGCCACAGACGGTTGGTGAGCATCAATAACTCCGCATCAATGTCAGGCCCTGGCAGACCAAACGCTTCAACACCTATCTGGTGAAACTGTCGCTGCCTACCCTTTTGCGGTCGCTCATAACGAAACATTGGTCCGCCGTACCACAGCTTTTGTGTTTGGTTGTGCAGCAAACCGTGCTGTAAACAGGCACGCACACAACTGGCCGTACCTTCCGGGCGCAAACTGATCTTCTGATCATTGCGATCGGTGAAGGTATACATCTCCTTCTCAACAATATCTGTTACTTCACCGATAGAACGAGAGAAAAGATCCGTTGGCTCAACGATGGGCAGGCGAATTTCACTGTACCCGTAGCTTGCAAACAAATCAGCCGCGCATTGCTCCAAGTATTGCCATGCGGCAACATCGCTTGGGAGAATGTCATTCATCCCTTTTACAGACTTGTACTGCGACATCGGTATTATTGGCTCAACTGACCATGGGGCTAACCGCCAGAACTGGCGATAAGGTCTTCGTTGCCTGGCATTTTTCTGGCGGCAAGTTTGGCTCTGATAGAAGACTCCAAGCCATCCAGTAGATCCGCATTTTGCAACTTGTGATCTGGTTTTCCGTCCACATACACAAGATTGCTGGGTGACGCACCGGTTAATCCAACTTCTGCCTCTTTCGCCTCTCCGGGGCCATTTACATAGCAGCCAATAATAGCCACATCCATCGGCTCGATCACATCTTCCAGGCGTTGCTCTAACTCGTTCATGGTGCTAATCACATCAAAATTCTGTCGCGAACAGCTTGGGCAGGCAATGAAATTAATACCACGGCTTCTAAGCTTAAGACTCTTCAATATATCGAAGCCTACTTTCACTTCTTCTACGGGATCGGCAGCAAGAGATATTCGAATAGTGTCGCCAATGCCATCCATTAAAAGCATGCCAAGACCTACTGACGATTTCACTGTGCCGGAACGTAAACCGCCCGCCTCAGTAATACCAAGATGCAGGGGCTTATCGATTTGATTAGCGATCAATCGGTAAGCTTCAACCGCCATAAACACTTCAGAGGCTTTCAAACTGACTTTGAAATTATCGAAATTGAGCCTATCCAAAATATCAATATGGCGAAAAGCCGACTCTACCAATGCCGCCGGCGTAGGTTCTCCGTATTTCCGCTGAAGTTCTTTTTCCAGTGAACCCGCATTCACACCTATACGGATAGGTATGTTCTTGTCACGCGCGCATTCAACGACTGCGCGAATTCGATCTTCGCGACCAATATTGCCCGGATTAATACGAAGACAATCCACGCCTTGCTCGGCCACTTCCAGCGCAATTTTATAATCGAAATGAATATCTGCTACCAAAGGTACGGACACCTGTTGTCTGATTTTCCCAAAGGCAGTCGCCGCGTCCATACTCGGAACGGATACTCGCACAATATCGGCGCCAGCGTGTGCAATGGCATTTACTTGTGCAACGGTTGCCTCAACATCGCAGGTTTCAGTATTGGTCATGCTCTGGACGGCAATTGGCGCATCACCGCCAATCGGTACATCACCCACAAATATCTGCTTGGACTTACGGCGCTTGATGGGAGAAGGATGAAGCATTAATTCTGCCCTAACGTTAGACGCGCCATTTTACGACGATTGTTGGAGACAACATCGACTGGCTGACCATTGAAAGCGAGATTCACTGCTGGCGCATTACCAATCACAACCTTGAACGGTGCCGTGCCACGAACGCGCAGTCCTTGACCGGCCTTACGCACAGCAGAAAATACTTTTCGGCCAGACGCGTTGCTAACTTCAAGCCAACAATCTTCAGTAAAGGTAAAAAACAACTCATCAGAGCCGCTGCCACGGGTCAATATACTCGCCGCGGCCGCCGCTGCAACTGCTGGCGTTGGAGCAATGCTAGCAGCCGCTTCGCCTATTGCTGAGGGCGCATTCGCATTCGTTGACGTGCTTTCCACCACTTGATTGACAGCTTCTATTTCCGCTTCAGCCGACACGCTTGCGTTGTACTCAGCAGCAGCTGTGAACGGGTTTTCCCAATCGTTTTGAGCTTGCTCGTCCTCAGCAAGCGGATCACTTGCCGCGTCTTCCAATGGCTTACCCGAGAAGGTATCAACTGCAATTTCTTCTTCTGCAATGGGAAGCTCTTCAATTGAATCTGTATTGGAGTTGTATAACCAAAAGCCCAGAATCAACACGGCAACAATCAGTGCCGCACCAATCATTAAGCCGTTATCGCTTCGCGCATTAATTTGTTTGCGAGAATTTAAATCGGAACTCAAACTTACGTCCGCTGAATGGCCGGTTTGCTCAATATAGGTTGCCAGCGTTTTATCAACATCCAGCCGCAGCCACTTGGCATACGTGCGCAGATAGCCACGTACAAAGGTATCCCCAGGCAGGCGTTCGAACTGATCGCGTTCCAGCGCATCCAACTGATCAAGGCGCAAATTTATCTCGTGCGCCGCATCTTCACGGCTCAGCGACTGATCTTCGCGAGCCGTGCGCAGCATCGACCCAACGGTGGTCAGTGGCGTTGCCTTATCAGCGTCAATGTCAGTTGAACTATTGATAATCGCTACTCGTAGTTGCCAGACAAAAAGCGTTTGTATTCGTCAGATTCTGGGTACAGATTGCGAAGCGCCATTACGTAACTCGCTCTTGCACCAGTGTCAGTAATAACCTCAGATAATCGCAAACCTAGAAACAAGCCCTGAGCGGATTGCTGTGGCGCAATCCGCTTATATTTGTCGTGTAGCGATGAAGACAATTCATATTCTTTATTGTCATACGCTAGCTGAGCCAATTCCAATAGCGCCAGCACATTGCGCGAGTCTATGTTCAGCATGCGCTTAAAAGCCGCTTCTGCGCGCTCGGTATCACCCAACTTCTTGGCTGTACGACCGAGGTTGCCCAATGCCAGCAAACGCTCTTTATAGAGTTCATCATCAGCTACGTATTCCAGCTGCTTCATCGCTTCTCTATAGCGCTCTTGGTTGTATAGGAAGGCCGCGTAATTGTTCCGCGCAGTAGAGTAGGAAGAATCTCCGGCGATAGCACGTTTAAAGTGCTTTTCGGCCAACTTCACATCGCCTTCACGACTAAACACTAACGCCAGTGCGTTGTGTACCGAAGGCGATTTGGCATCGATCTTCAACGCTTCATCAAGGTTGCGCCTTGCCGATTCCAAGTCGTTTTGCTGGTAGTACTTCATCGCCAGGTTAACGCGCGCTTCAATCGCGCGCTCGGGGCTGGTATCTGCGGTAAATACTTTGCTTTCGGTGGTGACACACGCTTGCACGCCGAACAGCAGAATGGCAAAAGCGACGGTCAATAGAGGTCGTGAGAATACAGACATGATCAAATCAGGCCCTCAAATTAATAGGTTGCGGTTCGCTCGCAGAGCGTGCAGCCGCCAGCCGTTGATAGCGTTCGCTGCGCCGGGTTCGGTCACTGACCTCGCCGGCCAACTGCCCACAGGCCGCTGCAATATCATCACCGCGAGTGGTTCGAACGGTAACAGTGTAGCCCGCTTGCAACAACACCTGACGGAATCGATTAATACCGTTATTGCTCGGACGCTCGTAATCAACCAGTGAAAACGGATTGAATGGGATCAAATTGATCTTACAGGGCAAATCTTTTAGCAAACGCGCAGTTTGCTCGGCCTGTTCAACGCTATCGTTTACGCCTTTTATCAAGGTGTACTCAATGGTTATTTTGCGTTTTTTATCGGGCAGGCTGTCGAGATAACGCTGGCAAGACGCCAGCACCCGCTTAAGCGGGTATTTTTTGTTCAACGGTACCAACACATTACGCAGTTCATCCGTTGGCGCATGCAGAGACAACGCCAAAGAAGGATCGGCGCGACGTGATAATTCATCGATACCTGGCACCACCCCTGAGGTACTCACTGTCACTCTGCGCTTGGATATTCCATAGCAATAGTCGTTCATCATCAGCTGAACGCTGGCCAGCACATTATCAAAGTTCAGCAAGGGCTCACCCATGCCCATCATGACCACATTGCTGACCGCTTTCTTGATCAACTCTCCACTGGCCGTAAGCGCTTTCGATACCAACCAAACCTGGCCAATGATCTCGGCAGCGGTAAGATCGCGCTGAAACCCCTGCTTACCTGTTGCGCAAAAGCTGCAATCAAGCGCACAACCCACTTGGGAAGAGATACACAGAGTACGCCGACCATTGTCCGGAATCAGCACTGTTTCAATACAACTGCCGCCTTGAACGCGAACTAGCCACTTACTGGTGCCGTCTTCTGAATGCAATTCCGAAACAATCTCAGGTGCTAATACGCAAGCCACAGCACTGAGTTTCTCGCGCAGCGCCTTACTCAGATCAGTCATCTCCGCGAAATCATCGATTCCACGCTGATGAATCCATTTCAACAATTGCTGTGCCCTGAATGGCTTTTCACCAATGCTCGCACAAAACTCACGCATGCCATCGGGTGATAAACCCAATAGATTAACGAGACCTACCTCACCGCCAAGCGGCTGCTTAGCGACGTTTATTGGCGCTTGGTCAGTGGATTCGTTCATCAGGTAACAGCAAGCTCAGCAATACTCTAGCGATCGCAGAGCTCAGTGGCATCAAAGAAGTAGCCAATTTCACGCTCGGCCGACGCGGGTGAGTCCGACCCATGAACGGCGTTAGCATCAATAGACTCGGCAAAGTCAGCCCGAATGGTGCCAGCATCAGCTTCTTTCGGGTTAGTGGCACCCATCAGCTCACGATTGCGAGCAATCGCATTTTCACCTTCAAGTACCTGCACGACTACAGGACCAGACGTCATGAATTCCATCAAGGGATCAAAAAATGGCTTGCCTTCATGCTCTGCGTAGAAACCACCGGCACGCTCATTGCTCAGTTGCAGCATTTTTGCGGCTACAACTCGCAGACCACCGTGTTCAAAGCGACTGATGATCTCACCGATCGCGTTCTTCGCCACGGCATCTGGCTTAATAATGGATAAAGTTCTTTCAACGGCCATTCAAGGTCTCCGACATACTGCAAAAAATGAAAAAAATCAGGATAAAACGACCGCGGGGTTACCTAATAGATAAAGTCGGCCGAATAAACCTTTCTATTATAAAGACTTTTCATGCTTTGGCATACCGTGAGTAGCGTAATCTGACACTGATTGCGTAGATTGGACGATGGCTATGGTGCTTCTGCTTTTGAAGAGTCGGATAGACCGGCATTGGCAGCGGTAACGCCTTGCGGGACACGCCGTGAACCCATCCATGGGGGCTCGTTCTTCGGCCGGTCTCTTCTTTTAATCTGAACTCTCACCCCCGCAACCGAGAAACGACCTCCAACACCCGCCCAGCAGCAAAATCCACATCCACCTCAGTCGTAAACCGCCCAAAACTAATCCGCAATGCCGCAAGCGCCAGCTCTCTTTTAAGCCCAAGTGCCTGCAACACATAGGAAGGCTCCAAGCTCGCCGACGTGCACGCAGAACCCGTCGAAATGGCCAAATCCTTCAACGCCATCAACAACGACTCTCCGTCAACGCCCTCAAACGCCAGGTTCAAGATACCTGGCGCGCGCTGCTCCAGGGAACCATTGATGTGAACGCCGGACAATTCTGAAATACCTTCAAGAAATCGCGACCTAAGCGCCAGAATGCGCTCGCTTTCCTCAACGAGCTCAGCCGCAGCAATAGCACATGCTTCACCCACACCCACAATCTGATGAGTTGCCAACGTACCCGAACGCATCCCACGCTCATGACCACCCCCGTGGATCTGAGCTTCTATACTTACCGCCGGATTTCGGCGGGCGTACAGAACACCCATGCCTTTTGGGCCGTAAAATTTATGCGCCGAGATTGACAGCAAGTCCACATTCAACTCAGCAAGATTAATGGCAAGTTTTCCCACGCTCTGCGCTGCATCTACATGAAACAGAATGCCCTGTTCACTGGTAATCTCGCCGATTGCAGCAATGTCGTTTATAACGCCGATTTCATTGTTTACGTGCATTAGAGACACCAGCACCGTGTCCTCTCGCAAGGCTGCCCTAACCGCCTCTGGCTGAATAAGGCCTTCTCTATCAGGTGCAAGATAAGTAAGGTCGAATCCTTCATCTTCAAGGATTTTGCAGGTATCCAGCACGGCCTTGTGTTCAATCTCACTCGTGACAATGTGTTTTCCACATTCCGCGTGAAAATGAGCAACACCTTTGATGGCCAGGTTATCTGACTCAGTTGCGCCTGAAGTCCAAACAATGTCTCTGGGTTCTGCGCCTATCAGATCGGCCACCTGCCTGCGGGCATTTTCTACTGCTTCTTCAGCTTTCCAGCCAAACAAGTGCGAGCGTGAGGCCGGGTTTCCAAAATTGCCGTCGCGGGTCAAGCAAGCGATCATTTTTTCAGCCACGCGGGGGTCAACCGGTGTGGTAGCAGCATAATCAAGATAGATAGGGTCAGGTCGGCTCATGCGGGTTTACTTCTTTGCGTTTGATGCGTCGCTTGTGGCATTGGTTTTTGAATCTGTTGTTACGTGGGCTTGTGCTGAGGTAAGTATGCCGCGCAGTATATTGACTTCCATTTGATCAAGATCAATCCTTCCAAACAAGCGTCGCAGCCGAGTCATCAATTGCCTGGGTGCTACCGGATCAAGGAAGTCCAGGTCTACCAGCGTTTGTTCAAGATGCACGTAGAAACGTTGCTTGTCTTCGTCAGTAGCCCAGGGTGAATCCCAATCATCCGTGGGCGCGGCATTCAATATTGTTTCATCCAGGTGAGCCACCCGCAACTCATAACAAATAAGTTGTACCGCCATGGCAATGTTCAGCGAACTGTATTCCTCATTGCTGGGAATATGAATGTGCGCGCCGCAGCGCTGCAGTTCGTCATTGGTTAAGCCGCGGTCTTCACGGCCGAACAATATAGCCACCTCACGCGATCGCCGCTGGGACGCATAGCCTGGCAGCGATTCGGCAAAATCGCGAGGTGATTGCAACGGCCAGGGTATTCGGCGCGAGCGGGCACTGGTGCCTACGATCAGATCAACGTCTTCCAGCGCTTGATCCAGAGAAGCACACACAATTGCATCATCCAGCACGTCAGCAGCACTTGCCGCCCGGAACACGGCGGTCTCGGCCGGGTAGTGTTTTGGTTGCACCAGGTATAACCTGCCCAGCCCCATATTTTTCATGGCACGCGCAGCGGCACCAATATTCCCCGGGTGAGAAGTATTGATCAGCACGATGCGAATGGCGTTCAATGGTTCCAGATTCGACACTGCAATTTCAAGATCGTTGGCAGGACAGAAGTCTACCAGACAGTGATATAATCGCGCGCCCTCACGTCACCGGCCAGCTCATGCATCATCCTACGGTTAACATTGCCCTGAAAGCGGCACGCGGCGCTGGCAAGATCATTTTGCGGTCCATGGACCGGCTGGATCGCCTGGTGATAGAGGAAAAAGGCCAGAACGATTTTGTGACCGAGGTGGACAGGCAGGTTGAGCAAGAGCTGATCTACCAAATCAGCAAGGCGTTTCCGGACCATGCCATTTTAGGTGAAGAAGGCGGCTTCAGTGTGGGTGATGAACATGCTGAGTTTCAATGGGTGATTGACCCTCTGGATGGAACAACCAATTTTGTTCGTGGCATCCCGCATTTTGCTATTTCAATTGCCTGCAAACACAATGGCAAGCTGGAGCATGGCGTTGTTTATGACCCGGTACGGCAAGAGGAGTTCAGTGCCACTCGTGGTAAGGGTGCGCAATTAAATGGCAATCGATTGCGCGTATCAAAGCGCAATGATTTGGCTCAGGCTGTGTTGGGAACCGGTATACCTTATCGATCACGCCAGGAAGAAAAAATTCCGCAATACATGCAGACGTTGGAAATACTGACTTCGCAATGCGCAGGCATAAGAAGAATGGGATCAGCATCGCTGGATTTGGCCTATGTAGCGGCTGGCCGCTTCGAAGCGTTCTGGGAAACCAGTTTGAGTGAGTGGGACCTTGCCGCTGGCGCCTTGTTAGTGCAAGAGGCGGGCGGCTTAGTCAGTGATTTTAGAGGCGGGCCAAACTTCCTGAAGAGCGGTGATATCGTCTGCGGCAACCCGAAGTGCTTCAAATCGGTTCTGCAAGTGGTTGGGCCGGTACTGAGCTAAATAACATGGAAATTAGACGTTATGCCTTTAGTACCGGCCAATTATCAATAACTTCACCCTTACGCACAGCCAGTAAGTCTCCAAACTGTAGAAACACAGCTTCGCTTTGCCTTGGCCTCATAAAAACAAAGTCATCAATCTGCAACCGTATCTTGTCCGAACCATTTACCATTTCCTGATTACTGCTATGGCCCCAAATTGGGTTGCGTATTAGACCAGGTGGACTTTCGTATTCCGCTTGCCAGTTGCCCCCATACAGATACCAGGCTTGCTGTCGATTAGGGTTCCAGGCCGCAAACACAGATGACAAGCTTTCGATGCCTGAGATCTTCACACCATCATAGTGCTTCAGTACTGGTGCCGCTATATAAGACGCGGGCCGATGGCGCGACAGAGTGTCCATATCAAAGTCAGTGGGCATGACCACGCCAGAGCCAGCACTGATGTCGTTGAAGAAATTATCTGATTCGTACATTGAATACGTCTGGCTGCCGGCAATATTGTACGTCAACGCATTGTCAAAAAGCTGCGGGTATGATCCTCTGGCCGCATCAACCATCGTATGATATTTGTCTTTGGCGCCTTGAAGCAGAGACTGTGTGTTAGGCAGTTTTACAATGAATGGCTCGTAGCCCATAAAGCCCGAAAGCTGCAAATGCCTTGGATCGTTGTTGATAATGTCCAAGGCCGCCGACAGCGATTGTTCTTCCATAAATCCACCGCGATGTAAACCGATATCCAATTCCAGATTAATGCGCATGGTCACATCCTGCGACCGCGCTACGGACTGATATTGTTGTAACCGCTGTACCGAATCTATCAGCCATTGCAGTTGCTTCTCTGGCGCAAATTCAGTGTGTTTCAGCCCGCGATAGAATTTCTGCGCTGCCGTTGCTGGCAAGGGCTTACCCAGCAATACATCACTGCCCGGGAATCGCTGGGCAACTTGATTCAGAAACGGTTGATGAAACGCCATCAATGCCTTGGTACTGGCGCGTTGCATGATGTAATCGAGCAACTGCATGGACGGTAAAGATTTGACGACTACCCGCCACTGCTTTGGCAACGTTATGCTCGCCGTTAGCGCATCAATGTTTGCGTCAATTGCATCAAGATCCAGAACCATCCGTGGCTGGCTGATCTTGCTTGCTTTCAATGTTTTGTTTAGTGCAGAAAAGTAGTCGTTATATGCACCACCTTTGTCACCGGGCTTTAAACCGTATGCGCCCGCCGCAAGGACACCGCCCAGCAGCAGCTTTCTGCGGTTAGTGACCAGCCAGCTTTGATCAGGCATGTCGGGTCTCTCCAAACAAGGTCAGTAGATACGGGTTTAAGAACTTTCCAGCAGGGTCCAACTCACGTCGTACTCGCTTGAAGTCGCTCCACTGAGGGTACAGCGCGGCAATATCTGGCTCCTTCATGCTATTCCACTTACCCCAGTGCGGCCTGCCTTCATATTTTCTAAATACCGGCTCCAGCGTTTCGAAATATTCTTGCCAGTTGGGTAGGTCTGCAAATTGATGCATGGAAATACAGCAGCCGTCTCGCCCACTGAACATACTAATCATGGACTCGTCTGACTTGACGTACCGATATTCCAATGGAAACCCAACATCGGGTGCCTTTTTTCGAATCACTTGTAGCACTTCTCGTAAGCACTGAACGCCAAGTTCCGCGGGAACGGTGTATTCCATTTCCATAAACGGCACCACTCGAGGGTGCGCCAGCACATTGTAGGATGCGCCAATACGATCACTTCCGTCACCGTACGCCAACTTAAGAAGGTTTTTGTACACGAACTCACCACCAACCGGTAAAACCCTTGTTAGCTCAAAGGCTTGGCGTAAATCATTTACCGCCTCAGGATGATCAACAATGGTGTCCTCACTGCGCTCATCGGCGGGATTAGTGATAACCACAATTGATTTGGTAGTGTGGGGCAGCGGGAACAATTCGAATTGTTGATTTGAGTGCAGGTAAGAGTCTATGTCTTCCAGTACCTCTTCCGTCTCCGCTAACCATTCGCGTTGATGAAGTCGATGCGCGGGCTGATTTTGCAGTCGAACACGCGTATTCACACCCAAGGTCCCTAATGAGACTTGTGCGGCCCGGAAAACCTCGGCGTTGTTGTCAGCGTCACAATCCAGTACCTCGCCGTTGGCTGTGACCAGGCGCAAACCACGTACAAAATCCGACATTGAACCAATACCAAGACCCGTACCATGGGTAGACGTTGCTATCGCGCCGGCAATGGATTGGTAATTTATATCCGACATATTCAGCAGCGCCTGATCCACACTTTCCAGCGCAGGCCCTAAGGCAAAGAGTTTTGTTCCACCCCACACTTCAGCTTGAACACTGCGTGGATCGTGCGACACCACGCCATTCATCGCATCCAGCGAAATCAAGGTCTCACCAGTCGGTACCAAGGCTGACCACGAATGCCCACTTCCAACAGGGCGCATTGTTTTGGAACTGGCCTGTACAAAATCTATAAGCTGATCTTCAGACCGCGGCGCCAAAATATTGCGTGGATGGCTACTGAGGTTGCCACCCCAGTTGCGCCATGTATGTGAGCCTTTTGACGCAAATATTCGCGTAGGAAGAAACCCAGCACAAGACGCCAGCATGCCGCTTATTTTGAGCATGTGCCGCCTTGTCAAATAGCGACTCATTCCTGGATACCGGCTGGCGCATCAGGCGGCGGAATCAGCACAAAATTGCCAACATGCTGCTTCTTGAGGAAGTGCTGTTGCGCCTTTGCTATATCTTCCAATGGGTAGGTACTCGCCAGAACGGGCTTAATTTCGCCAGCCTCAATGTATCTAATCAAATTAGGAAAAACAGGTTCGTCCCAGGCGGTGCAGCCAACCATCAATATGTCCTTCAAATAGAACTGGCGCATATCCAGGTTAACCACGGGGCCGGCAATCGCACCAGACGAGGTGTATCGCCCCCCACGGCGCAGAAGTTTCAGCCAGTTTCCAAAATGTGGACCCGCAACGTTGTCTACCACCACGTCGACGCTTTCTTCGCCCAATTCTGCAAGTACGTTTGTGTTTCGCTCCAATGCCAGGTCTGCACCCAGGGCAGAAACAGCCGATATCTTCGATTTTCCGCAAATAGCGATCACCCTCGCGCCACGCCTTTTGGCGAGCTGCAAGGCAGCAGATCCTACGCCACCAGAAGCGCCAGGTATCAAAACCGTATCATTTGCGCCCACCGCGCAGCGGTGAAGCATGTTTTCTGCGGTGGAGTAGGCGCAAGGTATTGTCGCCAACTCAGCATCAGTCCAATCACAGTCAACCGCAAACACCTCTGTTGTTGGCACCTTTACATATTGCGCGAACGCACCATCAAAATCTGAGGCCATCCACACATTTTCCATAGACTCAAAGCCATTTGCTCGCATGCAAGCACGCACTAGCACTCGTTTACCAAGCAGCTCTTTATCTTCTCCTTCCCAGGTACTCTCTACAATGCCACAGCAATCAGTGCCCTGAATAAACGGGAATGGCGTTTCGGCATTCCATCCGCCGTCAGATTTCTGTTCCGCCTTCAACTCCTGGTGGTCTGAAAACCCTTCGGTTCCGTCGCTCACAGTTTCTGAATACCAGCCCAAACGGGTATTAATCTCAGTGTTATTCACACCTGCGGCGGTCACGCGAATAACCACATAGCCTGGCTCAGCGATTGGTTTTGGAACTTCACAGAATCTCAGCCGATCGTAACCACCGTTTCCAGTGGTAACTACGGCCCACATTGTGTTTTGACCGGGATGCAGGCGATAGCGGTCTATGGGCTCAGTCATTATTGGCACTCTCAGCTATCAAAACTGTTCACTCTATTTTAAGGAGCAGGAGCGTGCAGCAAAGCACAATTTTTTGCCAGCTGTCCACCGGCATATGAAAAGCGTCGATTTGATTTTATTCGTTAGCGCACTGCTAGGAACTCACACAGCCGGCTTCGGCCAATGGCTGGTAGTGCGCATGTTATGTGGCGAGAGAGAAAAGTATCGAGTTTGCCACCCTCAACACCTGGATCGGCTATTCGTTTGCCGCCTTACTCAAGGCTTCAGCCAAGGTTTCAATAGGCGCTTCTGGCTGATCTTCCTGAGCAACCACTTTTTCGACAGCTTTCAGAGTAGCAACCACAGCGTTCAGTGCAGTTGGGTCCATATCGATCTTGCCCTGAAAAGTGCAACCTTCGTCTAGTGAGACTCTGGGTGATGTAATGTTGCCATAAACCGCTCCGTTCTTGCCAACCGAGACTTGCTGCATGCCAGTCACATCGCCGTAGACCTTGCCTTCTATGGTCACTTTGTCGGCCACTATATTGGCTTTCACAATGCCCGTTTCGCGAACGATCACATCTGCAGATCGTAAATCAATCCGCCCTTCAATCTTGCCTTCCACTGACAGGTTTTTATCCCCCAGCAAATTTCCTTTGAAGAACACACCCTCGGCGATGACTGATGTGGCGCCTATGGTGGTACCCGACTTCAAACTACCTGGGTAAAAATCTTCTGGCATATTGGCTTCCTCTTGCATCCAGAACTCTCTTAATGATCGCTCATTTTTTAATCAGGCTAGTGCGGAATGTGAACCACTTCCAATTTTTAAGCCGATTCAGAGACCAGCGGTAGTTAAATCGAGAAAAATCCGCTGGAGAACACCCCGAGATGACTGACAGTCGCTTTCTGTTACGCGAGTGTGATAGAGATTCCAGGCCCTGGATGGACCGAATACGATCGCACGCTTTACGATTGAGACAAAGCCGAAGCAGCACCCGCCGAAATTCAGGATCGCGCCTACAGCACGCCTATCAGGTAGTCCGCTTACAGAGCAAAATCGATTACAAAGCGGTCGTTACGTGTGGCACACTCTGCTCTTAGGGAGAATTGATGGAGAACCCTGATGCTGGTTTTTATTGCGGCTGTGACACTGGCGCTGCTTATTTCATTTCTTTGTTCGATTATGGAGTCGGTGTTGCTCACGGTGCGCAATTCCGACGTGGAGGCACTGGCACGTAAAGGTCAGCCAGCTGGCACAATCCTGCGCGGGTTTAAGAACAATATGGACGCACCGATTGCGTCCATACTGATTGTCAACACCATCGCGCATACCATTGGTGCCACTGTCGCTGGGGCAAGCTATGAAACAGCCATAGGTGCCGATTCACTGTGGCTGTTCAGCATCGTGTTCACAATTGCTGTATTGCTGCTGTCGGAGATCATTCCCAAAACTCTGGGCGTTGCTTATTCTCGCCAGTTGGCGATTCCGGTCGCTTATTCAATTAAATTTTTGAATCTCGCCTTGCATCCTTTGGTTTTTGTTAGCGAGCGTATTTCGCGAATGCTACGCAGTGAGGAAGAAACACCAGTGACCTCCAGCGAGGAAATTCGCTTACTGGCGATTCTTGGTCGAAAAGAAGGCGCTGTCGCTGAGCAAACAGCGAAAATGATTGAGCGCTCAACCCGGCTTGGTAAGACACAAGTACGGGATATAATGCTGCCCAGGCAAAGCATCACATTCTTGTCTCGCGATATGTCTCTGGAACAGGTGTTAGACGTGGTGCACAGTAGCGGCTTCAGCAGGTTGCCGGTATCCAGCAGCACTGAGCTGGATGACTTGATTGGTGTGGTCTTAGCGAAAGAACTCCTGTTGTATTTGCGCGACAGTGCAGCAGATGCAACTAACTGGATCAACCTGGTGCGCGAACCTCTGGTGTTTCCGGAGCACAAAACACTGAGTAAAGCGCTGCGAAAGTTTCAGGATTCGCGCAGTCATATGGCGATCGTGGTTAACGAATACGGCAACGTGGATGGCATTGTTACGCTGGAAGACGTTATTGAGGAAGTAGTTGGCAACATATATGACGAGTCTGACACTGATGCTGATAAGCTCAAACGCCGACTGGATGGCAGTATTGAAGTGAATGCGAGCGCTGAGCTACGCGATATCTGTGACTATTTGGGGATTGAATGGCAACCTAACAACGAGGCAAAAAGCGTTGGCGGACAGATCACGGAGTTAATGGAGAATCTGCCCAAAGAAGGTGACAGAGTTGAATGGCAGGGCTATCGTCTGACCGTGATTGAAGCTGAACCTACGCATGTTGTGCGCGTTTCAATACGTAAAGTCCTACCGGAAAACAAAGGTCACGACCCTGAGGAATCTTCCTAACAGCTTTTTAGGGCATACCATCGTCAAATGCGGCACCTTCCTTCTCCGGTACCATCAGGTCTTCCTTGGACACATTCAGGCTTAGTAGCATATTGGACGCCACATAGATTGACGAATACGTTCCAACAATTACACCTATAATCAATGCTTTTGAGAAGCCATTGATTAGCTCTCCACCGGTAAAGAACAAGGTGGTTAACACCAACAAAGTAGTTAATGAGGTAACCAACGTTCTTCCCAGGGTATTGGTCAGAGAGATATTCACAATGGCCTCTGAACTCTGCTTCCTCAGCTTTCGAAAATTTTCGCGAATTCGGTCAGATACAACAATAGTGTCGTTTAAGGAATAGCCGATAACGGCCAAAAGGGCCGCCAACACAGTGAGGTCGAAATCCCATTGCAAGAAAGAAAAGAACCCAAGCGTAATGATCACATCATGCGCTAAGGCCGCGACTGCGCCCACTGAGAATTTGAATTGGAAACGAAACGCGATGTAAACCATCACCATGAGTAATGCAATCACAAGAGCAAGACCGCCTTGTTCGCGCAGCTCTTCACCCACCTGCGGCCCAACAAATTCGATTCGACGTAAGTCTATCTTAGCGTCGCTTTGTGCTCGGAGAGACTCCAGTACGCGTACGCCCACTTCGTCTTGCTTCATGTCTTTTAAGTTTTCATCGTTTTGCAAGCGAACGAGAATGTCGGTTTCTGAGCCAAAGTGCACTGCAACGGCATTTTTGAAACCGCTGGCTTCCAGAGACGTGCGAATCTGTTCGAGATCTGGTGGAGTACTGTAGCCAACTTCAACCTGGGTACCACCGGTGAAATCCAGGCCAAACGCAATTCCCCGTGTGGCCAGCGAATAGATTGACGCTGTCACCAGAATCAAGGACAACACCATGGCCGCCTTGCGCCAGGACATGAAAGGAATAATTTTAGCTTCACTCATTAGTGACGGTGTTCCTATCTAAATAGACAAAGACTTGACCCGGCGCCCGCCGTAGATCAAGTTAATCAGCGCTCGGGTACCGACAATTGCGGTGAACATCGAAGTACAAATACCGATCGACAAGGTAACCGCGAAGCCCTTCACCGAACCGGTGCCAACGGCGTACAATATTATCGCAACAAGCAATGTCGTTAGGTTAGCGTCCATAATCGTTACAAACGCCCGTTCATAACCAGAATTAATCGCAGCCTGTGGCGACAGCCCATTCTTAAGCTCTTCACGTATCCTCGCGAAAATAAGCACGTTTGCGTCTACTGCCATACCTACGGTCAATACTATTCCTGCAATACCCGGCAAAGTCAGCGTTGCCGACAGCAACGACATCACTGCAATTAACAACACCAGGTTCAGTGCCAATGCCATGTTTGCCGCGATACCGAAAACGCGGTAATAAATGAGCATAAAAATAAGCACAAGACCCATGCCAATCTGCACAGACTTCATGCCCAATGCAATGTTTTCAGCACCCAGTGAAGGCCCGACCGTACGCTCTTCAACAAATTCAATCGGCGCGGCTAATGCGCCCGCACGAAGTAGCAGCGCAAGCTCTGAAGACTCCTGTATATTGTCCAGCCCGGTAATACGAAATTGACGCGGCAACGCAGTTTGAATCGTGGCTAAGCTGATGATTTTCTTTTCGTCGTAACTTTCTTTTCGAATTTCCTCACCGGTTTTTGGGTCACGAATGGTGTTGGTCTTGCGTTCAATAAACAGCACACCCATACGACGTTTGATCGCTTTCGATGTGGTGCGGTTCATTAGCTGTCCGCCAACACTGTCCAACGAAATGTTTACTTGCGGCTGACTGTTTTCATCGAAGCTGGCTTGCGCATTAGAAACACGCTCACCGGTAATAATAATGTCGCGTTCCAAATACGCCTGGCGCCCACGGTCGCGGGGGCTGCGAAACTCAAACTCTTCCTTGCTGGCCATGGAAGCGTCAATCTCAGCTTCTAAACGAAACTCCAGGTTGGCGGCCTTACCTAGAATTTTTTTCGCTCTCGCGGTGTCTTGCACACCGGGCAATTCCACGACAATGCGATTGGTTCCCTGCCTTGCAACCAGAGGTTCTGCCACCCCCAGCTCGTTAACTCGATTTCGTAAGGTGGTCAGGTTTTGCGACACCGCATAAGTTTCTATTTCGCGTCGACCTTCTTCGGTCAAACTCAGGCGGGTTATAAATTTCTGGTCTTCTTCGGAGTTAGTTCGCGTCAGCGACCCAAAATCACTGACTAACACATCACGCGCTTTGCTACGCAATTCTTCCGTCTTGAAAACAAGCTCTATACGACCGTCATCCAGTATTTGCGAGCGCGAGATCACCCGTGCTTTGCGCAAAGCGCGCTTTATTTCTGTGAAGTTAGTTTTGATCCGCGTCTCAATCGCAGCCTGTGTGTCCACTTCCATCAGGAAATGCACCCCACCTTGCAGGTCCAGGCCCAGTTTCATGGGTTGCGCACCCAAAGACTCCAGCCACTCAGGCGTGGTGGGTGCCAAATTCAAAGCCACAACGAAATCGTCGCCCATTACACGCTGAAGCGCAGCCTGGGCTGCCAGCTGATCATCAGACTGTTCCAGCCTGAGCAAAATATTCGCATCTGTGAGTTCATGACGAGACACTGCCACACCCGCTTCAGCTAAGGCGGCGGTGGCCCGCTTTAAGTCAGCTTCAGACATGGAGGTGCCGCTGGCATCCGAGGTAATCTGAACAGCGGGGTCTGGCGCGTACAGGTTGGGCGACGCGTAAACAACACCAAAAGTGATGACCAGCAGAATCAGCAGGTACTTCCAGAGCGGGTATTTGTTAAGCATGGAGCGGTGTGCCAATCTGGGTGGGAGCGAAAAAGCGCCGCATTATAACGCAGCGTGTTATACGACTCTATGGGGCGCCAAGTGACAAATTCAAGCCTTGGAGGAAAACTTAGCTAGATCCTGTCCGGAAATTACATTTTTGGACAGGATCTGGCTACAGGTGCAAGGATGCACCTGCATTTTACGCAGCAAAATGAGAGCTTTTTGAAAAAGGCTTGCCCCATGAGCGCAGCGATTGCTTTGGGTATCGCATTTTCGAAAAGAGAGTTCGGAAATAGGCAGGAGCCGATTTCCGAACCTAAACTAACCCACAAATCGTCGCGCATTGTAGAACAACTGCATCCAGGGGCTGTCTTCGCCCCATTCGCACGGCGCCCAGGAATGCTGAACAGAGCGAAAAACACGCTCCGGGTGCGGCATCATGATTGTTACCCTGCCATCCTGGCTGGTAACCCCGGTAAGACCCGCTGGCGAGCCATTCGGATTCAGCGGATAACGATCTGCAACCTCACCCCGGTGATCGGCAAATTGCAGGCTAATTCCTCCGGCGCTCGACAAGCCTTGCAGTTCGGTATCGCTGATTTCAGCAAGTCCTTCTCCGTGGGAAACCACCACAGGCAGGCGCGAGTTCTGCATGCCGGCGAGCAGTACACTGGGTGATTCTGCAACCCTTACCAGCGATAAACGCGCTTCGAATTGTTCAGACAGATTCCGCACAAAACGAGGCCAGCTCACCGCACCCGGAATCAAACTGTGCAGATTGGATAGCATTTGGCAACCGTTACATACGCCCAGTGAAAAACTATCGGGGCGTTCAAAGAACTGTTGAAACTGCTCGCGGAGCATTGAATTGAACAAAATGCTCTTGGCCCATCCTTCACCGGCCCCCAGCACATCGCCGTAGGAAAACCCCCCGCACGCCGCAAGACCGTGGAACTCCGCCAAGTCAAAGCGGCCAGCTTGTAGATCAGACATATGAACATCAAAAGCCTCAAAGCCCGCTCGGGTGAATGCGGCGGCCATTTCATACTGCCCATTCACGCCCTGCTCACGCAGCACCGCAAGCTTGGGCCTGGCGTTACCAATAAACTGTGCCGTCGTAATCGCGAAGCTAAGACTGGGGTTTAGACCCGGATCATCTTTTGCCAGCAAATCGTCGAACTCTTGCTGCGCACAATCGGCATTGTCTCGCAGCGCCTGCATTCTAAAACTGGTTTCAGCCCAGGTTTGTTGCAGAACGGAGCGCTCGACAGAGTATTCGAGTTGACCATCACGAGTAATTTCGAACATGTCTGTTGAATTACTGCGACCAATGCGATGCACGTGTTGATCAACGCCCAATGCCCTCGCGTCTGCCAGCATACGCTGCGCAGCATCGGCACTAAGTTGCACAACAGCACCCAATTCTTCCGCAAACAGTACAAACAATGAATCGCTGGAAAGATTATCCAGCTGCAGGGTCACGCCACAGTGACCGGCAAATGCCATTTCCACAACAGTGGTCAACAAACCACCATCAGAGCGATCGTGGTAGGCCTGAATATCGCCATTCTCAATACCATTCTGAATCAAGGTAAAGAAGGCTTTGAACGCGTCACAGCTGTCCAGGTCGGGTTCGGCGCCTGCGCTTTTTTGGAATACTTGTGAAAGAGCGGAACCACCCAGCCGGGTTTCACCCAACCCCATGTCCAGCAGCAGTAGTTCAGCGGACTCATCGGCGCAAAGCTGCGGTGTTAGCGATTTACGCACGTCTTCAACTGGCGCGAACGCCGATACAATCAGGCTCAACGGAGCAGTGACGCTTTTGTTTTCGCCATCGTCGCTTTGCCAAGCGGTTCGCATTGACATGGAGTCTTTGCCTACGGGTATGGCAATTCCCAGAGCCGGACACAATTCCATTCCCACTGCGCTCACCGCATCAAACAGCTTCTGATCTTCGTTGCCCGTGCCAGCCGCAGCCATCCAGTTTGCCGACAGTTTTATCTTACCTATGTCGCCAATATGACAAGCGGCTATGTTGGTTAAGGCTTCTCCGACGGCCATGCGTGCAGATGCAGGAGAATTTGCAACGGCCAGCGGCGTGCGCTCGCCCATGGCCATGGCTTCACCACAGTAGCCCTGGTAATCATTTAGTGTGACCGCAGCATCAGCAACTGGAACCTGCCAGGGCCCAACCATCTGATCACGCGCTACCATACCCGTGACCGATCGATCGCCAATCGTAATCAGAAACGATTTACTGGCTACAGAAGGGTTACACAATACTCTGTCAATTGCGTCAGAAAGCGATACATCGGCAAATGCTGAAGGCGCCGACTGTGTGTTAAGGCTGCGACGCTCAAAGCTACGGTGCATTTTCGGCGGCTTGCCAAATAGAACAGGCATGGGCAGATCCACCGGCTTGTTGCTGAAGTGGCTGTCGGCCAGCTCAATCACTTTTTCCGCTACCGCTTCGCCCACCACCGCATATGGACAGCGTTCGCGTTTGCACAGAGCATCAAACGCCGCAAGGTCTTCATTATTAACCGCCAATACATATCGTTCCTGGCTCTCGTTGCACCAAATTTCCAGTGGTGACATGCCTGGCTCGTCGCTGGGAATAGCGCGTAGGTCAAAACGCCCACCACAACCACCGTCTTTGACCAGCTCAGGCAACGCATTGGATAAGCCGCCGGCGCCAACGTCATGGATGAAAGCAATTGGATTCTCATCATTCATTTGCCAACAGCGGTCAATGACTTCCTGGCACCTGCGTTCCATTTCGGGGTTATGACGTTGCACAGAGGCAAAGTCCAGATCTTCACTGCTGCTGCCGCTGGCAATTGATGAGGCGGCTCCACCGCCAAGTCCAATCAGCATTGCCGGACCACCTAACACGATGAGTTTAGCGCCCAATGGAATATCGTGCTGGTCTATGTGCTCTTCTACGATGTTGCCCAAACCACCGGCAATCATTATTGGTTTGTGGTAACCCCAGCGGTCCGTGCCGTCGCTGCTGTTTGCCGTTTGCTCAAAGGTGCGAAAATAACCACACAGGTTAGGCCGACCGAACTCGTTGTTAAACGCGGCGCCACCTATTGGGCCTTCCAACATAATGTCCATCGCAGAGACTATGCGGTCTGGTTTACCGTAATCTTGCTCCCACGCTTGCTCAAAACCTGGAATCTGCAGATTAGAGACAGTGAACCCGGTTAATCCGGCTTTCGGCTTGGAACCTCGACCCACCGCACCTTCGTCTCGAATTTCACCACCGGAACCAGTCGCAGCTCCTGGCAGCGGTGCAATCGCGGTAGGGTGGTTATGGGTTTCTACCTTCATCAAAATATGCGCGGTTTGCGGGTGCGCTTGGTAGCATCCTTGTTCGTTTGGATAAAAACGCTGCGCAGGTAGGCCTTCAATCACCGAGGCATTGTCAGCATAGGCACTGAGCACACCCTCACCCTCAATGCTGTGATAAGTGTTGCGAATCATCGAAAACAGCGAATTGGGTTGCGCCTCGCCGTCAATACTCCAGCTGGCATTAAAAATCTTGTGTCGGCAATGTTCGGAGTTGGCTTGCGCAAACATCATCAACTCAACGTCGCTGGGGTTGCGCTGCAGTTGCGTGAAGGCGTCCAGTAGGTATTCGCACTCGTCGTCGCTTAATGCCAAGCCCAGGCCACTGTTCGCCGCTTGCAAGGCCTGGATACCGCCCGCTAGCACATCAACACGCTGCATCTCGGTTGGGCTATGATGTTCAAACAAACCAATTGCCGCCTCATAAGAGGTGGTCAGTGTCTCGACCATTCGATCATGCAACTCGGCGCCTACGCGCTGATATTGGGCTTCGTCAAAGGATGGACCTGACACCGTATACGCGACTCCGCGTTCAACACGCTTGACCGAGTCCAGACCGCAATTTCGCACAATATCGCTGGCCTTGCTAGACCAGGGGGAAATGGTGCCGAACCGCGGCAACACCACAAATAACTCACCTTGCGGCGTCTCCACAGACTGCTTAGGGCCGTAATACAGCAACTGCTCCAGCGCTGCACGCTGTTGGGCCGAGAGCTCAGTGCCGGCGGAGTCCAATTCGGCAAAGTGAACGTACTCAGCATAAACATCTGTAATAGAAGGCAGGATTTGTTGCAGCTTGTGCAACAGCTTCGCCCTCCGAAACGCCGAAAGTGAGGGCGTACCGCGCAATATCATAAGAAAGCCTGAATTTTAGTTGATCGGGGACGAGCGGTCGCTATTTTAAGGCCGTGCTGGTGGCAGCGTAAAGGCTTGCATACAATAGGGCATGAGTTTTTCAAGTCAGTTGTGTCGTTATTTGCTCTGTGCCGCCGTCATCGCGGCGCTTGGCTGCGAACAGGCTTCAACTCTGGATCAAATTCAAGCGCGTGGCGTGTTGAACGTTGCGACTCGCAATGGACCGGTCACCTATTTTCCCGCCTTAATCGGTCATGACGGATTCGAGTATCAACTGGCCAATGAATTTGCCGATTATCTGGGCGTAGAGTTGAATATGGTCAGTGTATTTGGCCGAGACGATGTGTTTCGCCGCTTGAAATACGGCAAAGCGGACCTGGCGTCGGCCGGCCTGATCATTACGCCGGCCAAGCTGAAGGACGTGCGTTATTCGGCTGCCTATTACCAAACCCAGCCCCGCGTCATTTACAAGCTGGGCAACCGTAAGCCACGCAAGCTAGAAGATCTATACAACAAACGCATCGCCGTTGGGGCCGACAGCTACTTCGGTTCTTTTCTTGAAGATCTGAAAATCGACCACCCAAATATTAAGTGGAAAGCTGTGTTTGACTTGGAAGCCATCGATCTGATGGATCAATTGAATAAAGGCCAGCTAGACTTCGCTATTTTGGGCGAGCATGAATTCGTGGCGCACCGCGGTATATACCCAAGGCTTAGTCTTGGTATGCGCCTTGGCTCGACGCAACGCATTGCTTGGGCTATGCAGCGAGGCAACGGGCGCGCCGCTAGTTTATACACTGAGCTGGATCGTTTCCTGAAGGAAATGCAAAGCTCCGGTCGCCTGAAGCAACTGCAAGAGCGCTATTTCAGCCATTTTGAAGACATTAACCAGGCAGACGCATTAGAATTCGCGGGCAATGTTCAACGCCGCTTACCAATCTATGAGAAATTGATTCGCGCGGTTGCAACTGAATTCAACATGCCCTGGGAGTTGCTGGCAGCAATTTCTTATCAGGAGTCTCATTGGAACCCCAATGCGGTATCCCCTACTGGGGTGGTGGGCATGATGATGCTGACACAGGCAACGGCTGCGCAGGTCAATATAGAAGACCGTGCCAACCTTGAGCAGAGTCTGCGTGGTGGCGCTGGCTACTTTAAGGACATGTTGGCTAAAATTCCTGAAGACGTCAGTGAGCCCGATCGCACCTGGTTTGCGTTGGCGGCCTACAATGTTGGCTATGGACACTTGGAAGACGCGCGTAAACTCACGGAATCGCAGGGGTTCGACCCGCATATCTGGTTGGATTTGAAAGAACACCTGCCGTTGCTCAGGCAACGCAAATGGTACAGTCGCACACGCTATGGGTATGCGCGTGGCAACGAGCCGGTAACTTATGTTCACAATATTCGGCATTATTATCAGGTGTTGCGATTGCATGAAATTGCGAGGGAACGGGTTAGACCGCCAGTCGAGATGTCGCACAGAGCGCCTGAGGTTTTATCTCGAACTATTCCGGCCATTTAGATCGTTTATGCTGGTGGATTGCACTTTGTTACCGCCTATTGGCGCTATTCTCTTACAAGCCGCTAGCACGCGCTGAGATTTTTGATTAATTGGTCTGTTCACGTAGGTAAGAAACCTAGGCAGAGAGAACAAAAAATGACTTTCGCGGAAAGGCATTTTTGTGAAAGAGGGTATGATGAAGCCATTCGGAGGCGGAGCGGCCCAGTTGCGCAGCGAACAGACCTATTGATCGTAAAACGGAGTTAAAGCTCCCGAGTACAACTCACCGCCGAGCCGAAAAAAAACCAGACATCAACCCTCCACACTCTTCCCCCAGCACCCCAGCCGTCACCTCAAAGGAATGATTAAACTGCCCACCCTCCAGTAACCCGGTATGACTCAGCACACAACCCGCCTTGGGCTCACTCGCACCAAACACAAGCTTGGCAACACGCGCATGCACTATCGCCCCAACACACATCGCACAAGGCTCAATCGTCACATACAACGTGGACCCAGGTAACCGATAGTTTGCTTCTGCTCTTGCTGCAGCCCTTAGCGTCACAATTTCCGCATGAGCGCTGGGGTCGCAGGTGCTGATCACTTGATTGTGCCCTGAGGAAATTACCTCATTGTCCCTTACCAGCACGGCACCCACTGGTACCTCATTGATCGCGCACGCCTGCTTCGCTTGCAATAGCGCGAGTTGCATCCAGTGCTCATCTGCGAGCGAATGAATTCTGTCGTTTTTCATTAGCCAAGTTTACCCCAATGAAGGCCGTATCATTTTGCCAGACCATTGGTCGAATTTGATGGCGGGAATAACCACCGTTCGGCGGACAATGTTGACGGTGTATGTGGTGCAACATTCTATCCGACATACGGGCTGCCGGCGGGCGGCACTGTATTGCAAGCACATCCTTGCAAACCTATCATTGCCGGGATATTAATCAGCCAGGTTGCGGTCGGGAGTGTGTTGAATTGTTGAAGTTACTCTGCATTCTAAGTTTGTTGCTTTGCACCGCATGCGGTGGCGGTGGCGGTGGCGGTGGCGGCGCAAACGTAGATAGCGATGGCGTATCAGTATCAGATAATGATACGAATACTGATACCAATACCGACTCGAATTCCGATACAGGAACGAACACTGATCCTGATACAGACACGGATACCGACACGAACACGGATACCGACACGAACACGGATACCGACACGAACACTGATACCAACACGAACACTGATACCAACACGAATACTGATACCGACACGAATACTGATACCGATACGAACACAGATACTGACGCAAACACAGATCCAGATTCCGACGGCGACGGTATTCTGGACAGCGTTGACTCCTGCCCAAACCAGGCCAATACTGGGCTGGGACTGGATACCGCTGGTTGCCCAATTGCTGTGCCGGTTCCGCAACGCAGCACAACGTCGGTGGTGCTGGCACAACAATCCTCGCAGAGCGCTTTCGGCGGCACTTGGGAGTTGGATTTCTACCGCAACACAGCATACAACTGCGGCGTTTCAGGTAACTACAGCTTCCTGGTCGTAGAACCCAGTAACAATGCTGGTGCACAGGCCCCGTTATGGGTTTATCTGCACGGCGGCGGCGTCGGTTACTTCGACGGAAGTGGTAACTATCTTGCCTTGCAAAATCAGACCCAAAACACCTGGAACCAGGAAGAGTCTTTCAATGATCTATGGAATGGCCAGGTGCTCGAGCGCGTTTTGGACGGTGGCGGTAACCCGATAGACAACACCCTGAAGCGGCGCATAGAGGAAGGATACCGCCTGTTAGTGGTGTCTATGTGTGACCACGATGTGTATTCCGGTCAAGGCACGGCATACCCCAACAATCCCAATGGTAATCAGGTCAACGGTTTACAGGCAACAATGTCTGCCGTTGAGTATACGGTGGCCAATTACCCAACCAGTCATGTCATTGCGCATGGCACCAGTGCAGGCTCGGTCGGTGTATTTTCACTGGCCAGCGCCTTTGCCCAGGAAAGCACAGAACTGACGGCAGTTATTGCGGATTCTTTTGCGATTACTCCGCGCCTTCTGCCCATCACAGAACAATATGCCGGCAGTTCCGGATTTCCATTTGTCGCCGGGTTCGACGCGCAAGGGGCGATAGACAAGATTGGTTTCTATATTGATCCCGAACTGCATGGGTATCCGGAAGCTCGAATCAATGCAGGTTTCACAGCAGTACCAAGCCTGTTTCTGGGTGGTGATGCCGATCCATTTTGCGCAGGAAACCTGGCAGTCATACCTGAGGCAAGCGGCACCGGCTTGAACAATTGTGATTGGGTATTTGATGCACTGCGCCAGGCCATTGCAGACCAGCCTAACAGCCCTCACCAGATCAATATTCTTGATGGCGCCGGTCATGTACCTACTAATGATGAGGGCCCCGTTAACAATATCGTCGACACCTTCGTAAGTGGCGTGCTGGCGGCTAACCCTCCTTTACCATTCGAATAAGCTTCAATATCGCGCTAAACTCGCCGCACCAGCTGTGGCTAGTTTACTAAGCGTTTTTCAATTTCTAGAGCTGCAGCGATCAACCTTGGAACTTGACGCCCATCATGATCTACAACTGCGCTGTGCTCGCCACTATGGCACTAACAGCAATATCGCTGATCACCAGTTGCACACTTCAAAACAACAGCAATTCAGTGGACGAGTATGTCTTTGACGCCGTTCTGTACCGCACTGAGGGCGGTATTCCCCATATCGTGGCAGATAACTGGGGTAGCATCGGTTATGGCACGGGATACGCCGCGGCAGAGGATCACTTTTGCGAACAAGCGCGCAATGTGCTGAAGTTTCGCGGGGAATTGTCTGCTCACTTTGGCGGTAACGGAGAAAATCGAGACTCGGATTTTTTCTACAAGTTACTGGAAAAGGAAGGTATATACGATGAACCTATAGACTCAGAATTTGATGACTTGTTTGCAGGTTACGCTGCAGGGTTTAATCGTTACGCGGGCGACACAGGCATAGACAATATTACGGATAAGGCGTGCAAAGGAGCGCGCTGGATCCCTACACTCACCACCAGAGACGTAAAGCGTTTTCACCTTACACCGGCTTTCCTTCCAAGCTTTTCGCCACTGATATTGGCGGCTTCGGCACCAACCGATCAATCGTCTGCGCAGTTGAAGCCAGCGGGTGGTGTTTATCATTTGAGCAAGTTCTACGAACATTCACAGCCAGCGAGCATCCAGAGCATATTTAACGCTAGCGATAAGGGAAGCAATGGCGTAGCGATCGGCAAAGACGCCAGCACAGATGGCTCAGGCTTGCTGTTCGCGAACCCTCATCTCGAATGGCAAAACTTCGATTTCAGAATGTATGCGATGCACCAGATCATCCCGGGTGTGAGCAATATGTTGGGAGCAAATCAGGCGCAGAGGGCGCACGTAGGCTTTGGTACCAACGGCGACATAGCGTGGACTAATACGGTATCGAGATCCAAGGCATTTTCGTTTTACAAACTTGATCTGGTGCCGGGCAGCCCGATGCGATACATGTTTAACGGCGAAGAAATAGATATAGAGCCAGTGACGGTAAGTATTAAAGTACTTGGAGCCAACGGTGAATTAGCAGAAAAACACCACACTTTCTATAAAGCCAATCAAGGTTACATGGTTGGCGGTAAATTCCCATGGATTGATGGCTTTGGGGTGAGCGTACGAATCGCCAACGAGGGTGCGCGTGGTTTCCAGGGCGGCGCCATGGCGATGGCAAATGCAAAGAACGTTGAACAGTTAAAGCAAGCCATCAATAAGTACCAATCTACGCCGGGCATAAATACTATTGCTGCCGACAAACACGGTCGCGTGTTTTACGGTGACCTGGGACCGGTAGTCAATTTGAGCGACCAGCAGCTCAGGAATTGCGTTTTTAAAGAACCACTGCTGAAAGGAAATACCAGTGATTGCAGTTGGAACACAGATCCAGACTCTGCCGCGCCCGGCATATTAGGCGCCAGCAAGCAGGCAGCCTTGATTCGCGACGACTACGTTAGCAATTCCAACGACAGCTATTGGCTTACCAACCCCAATCAACCTATTTCGAACATTCCAGCGGTGCAAGGTACAGAGCGCAGTGAACGAACGCTGCGTACTCGATCGGGTCTAGCGATGATACAAGCACGGATCGACGGGACAGACGGTCTTCAAGGCAAGGGTTTTGATATCAACTCTCTCAGCGCACTCATGATGAGTAATCAACATTATGCCGGAAAAATTTTGCGTGATGATGTTGTGCACCTGTGCGAAGGCGCACCCGTGTTGCAGCTGGAAGGAAAAAGTGTCGATGTGAGCAAAGCGTGCGAAACCTTGGCCAATTGGGATTTGAGCGCCAACGTTAACAGCACGGGCGCTCATGTTTTTCGCGAGTTTCTGCGCGCGGCGAACGACAATAAGTTCACCCGATGGCTACCCAGATCTTTTGATTACGAGATCGAATTCGACGTACAAGACCCTGTAAATACGCCAAGAGGACTGAAAACCAGCGGTAATCCCGCTGTGCTCACTGCGCTGGCACAAGCCGTGCTAACACTTGAGAAAGCTGGAGTTTCGCTGGATGCTTCACTAGGAGAGCTACAATACATAACGCGTAATGGGCAAAAAATCGCTTTGCCGGGCGGCGAAGAGTTTGAAGGTGTGTTTAACAAAATGACGTTTGAGCCTATTGGCGAGCAGGGGTATCCGGATGTAACCGGCTCTGCCGCGAGCTGGATAATGACCACGAAACTTACCCAGGAAAAGACAGAGGTGAAAGGCATTCTGTCCTATTCACAATCATCCAATCCAAACTCGCCGCACTATAGTGATATGACCAAGCTGTTTGCCCGTGGCGAACTCATTGATATACCTTTCACTCTACAAGCAGTAAAGCAAAGCGCGTTAAGTGAAATTAGACTGGCGGAATAAACGCCCGACTCCTATCACTGATGACAAGGCCAAGGTGACTCAATCCCCTAGCATGCTGTTGAGAGCATTGCTTCAACTCCGGTGTCTTGCAACATCGCATCAACCCTGCCTCTGTCATTCTCAGAAAGCGCCCGGTAGCGTTCATTGGTCCATTGCAGGCATTTCGCCTGATATGGGAAAGTGCGTTGCGTCCATAAAGCACCATCGATCTGCGTTTGCCAATTCTTTTCGCCAGCCCGCACTGCTTCAGCGTTGGCCAATTGTGCCGGCACATATACCCGGCCCATTTCAGCCAATAACTCGCGTAGGCTCTCGGGCTGATCTTCTATCGCTACCCAGTGATCATCTTTCGGCTGCAGGCCGCTCTGGTCACACATCTGGTCTACCCAGGCGACGGTACGGGGTGAAACGTCGTGGGTGATCTTCCTCGGCGTAGGATCAAACCCCACTAATTGCGTTAGCTGGCCATACAGACCAAAATCGCCCGCCGAAGGGCGACTTCCCAGCATGAACTTCTGATTGGCAAGGTGATTTTCCATGGCCCGCAAAAAACGGCGGTAGCTAGCATCAATAACGGGTGCGGTGATGTCATTGGAGCCTACTACATAAAGCCGGCCAATCTGGCGCTCTGAAACCCAAGCCTTGTATTGCCTATGCGCATCCGTGTCGATACTGATGTCCATGCCCAGTGGTAATAGCGTGCCTGCGTTACTTGCGTCAACCTCCAGGTGCCAACGGTAATGGAACATATACTTCGTACACCACTCATCAGCAAAGTCTTCAATCAAATAGTCAATAAATGCCAACGCCGGCTCGCCGGGTAATACGCTGCGATCAGAGTACATCTGTTCCAGACGACGAATAATTGGCGTGGAATCACACTGCGCTGTTATTTCGCCACCTTGTTGAAAAAAGAATGTAGGCATGAATATTGGTTTGGGTTGAGCAACACCCAAAGCATCACACGCCTGCCCGGGGTCACCCCAAGTAACCGAATATGGCACTCGTCGATAAAGCATTAATGCCACCATTTTCTGCGTATAGGGGGAACCCGTGCCGCCCACCAATTGAATTGGCTGATGAGTTGTCATTGCCATGTTCCTTCGCGTTGTTCGAATAGTGTCTGCGGGCAGATAGCCTCCTGCCACGGCACTCAAACTATATTGGCACAATGAATGTCAATATGTAAAGTTTTTAAGAATCATCTCCAATGGTGGTGCTTAAAGCAGGGTGATGAGCGTTGCCAACCAGCAGAATGGCATCTAGTCCCCCCAAACTTCCAGGTTATCCATTTGCTGAATTGGCCTAATCAGCGAAGCATCGAGAATCGGTGACAACCCGCACCCATCTAACATTTTATCAACAGCTGGACGATCTTTGGCACTGAGCTGTGAATACAGTAACTGCACCCGCTGCAACAGGAAGAAACGGTATGGCTGAGCTAATGCAGTAATGCGCTGTCCGCGAAGAGTGAATTCTGTATTGCCCAGCGACTCTGCCAAACGCCCAACTGCCGGAGTTCCAGACTCCGGACTATGCTCTGCCAGCCAGTTATTTATGAGTTCTGCGGCGGCTACCGTTTCGGGCACAAAATCTTCTGCACAAACCTTCAACACATTCAACAGCGTTTGCGGGACGGCATCATTTTCCAGAAAGTCCGTGCCGGCGTTAAAAAACTCCGGTACATCCTGATCTGCGCGATTCATGCGCTCCACCCATCGATAGACTCTCGTAGCACGCTGCTGCATCAGTCGCGCCGGGTATGGATCGCGCCCAAGGTGAGCATACATAGGCCCCAGCAAGCCAAAGTCGCCAATGCATGGTCGCCAGCCCAACAAATACGGATAGTGTTCAAAATGTGCATTCAAAGCATCTAGAAATTCCATGTATAGGGTTTCCACCAGCTCACTGCTTTGCTCGTTGACACCGAAAATCATTGCGGCGTGGCGCATGCGATTCATCATGTATTCGGTTTTTTCCTCTCGCTGAGATGTGTTTCGCTGAGAATAGAGAAAGTGGTAACGCACAAAAGCCAGATTGTCCTCAGGATAATTCCAACGATAGTGCATGGCCGGGCGCATAAGACCCTCAGCACCTATAACGTCAACCAAAGCACTGACTATCTGTTGTCTTTGTCCAGGTGGACGACATGGCCGACCGCCTGCGGCTTCGAAGTATTCGATAATCGCCGCGCCGTCGCGAATCACCTCTCCTCCTGGCGTTTGCAACGTTGGAATGGTCGGTAATTTTCCCTTCGGCAACACCTCAGTTTTGAAACTCTCGTGCCCTGTTGACCGTTCAATGAACGGGATTTGGTTTTTTATCAAATAACTGCGTGCACGCCCTGAGTACAGGGAATGAGTCATTGCGTACAAGGTGTGCGGCTCAGTCATTGTTGGTTCTCGGTAAGAGGCCGTAAGTTCGGTGCGTCGAGCGCATTCTGGGCCTGTATTGATTTGACATAGATTGTGTCATATTACATTGTCAATTGGCCAATAACGCTGCAAATAAGCTAATCCGCTTTGGTTTGCGAGGCAAAAGTGCGGCCCAACGTCGTCACTTGCTGAGCAATGAATTCAGCATACCCACCAGTAAGGTGATCGCCGCAGACTTATTCAGGGTTTGGTGGTAGCGCAGGCGGTGCCACATTTCAAAAGACGCTACTGCCTCTGCCGCTTCGCGCTCACTGCGGTTCAAATCTTTCAACTCCGGCAGCCAATCTTCCAGATCCTTCTTCAGCCCACGCTGGTAGCGCGCATAATTCTTACGCAGCGTTTCCGAACGCCAAAGTTGGGCCGTCGTTGATAATACTCTGTTGTTGTTTTCTTCAAAGCCTTCCGCACGTCGCTCTACAGCATGCAAAATGCGCTCTTGCAGAGTGCCATTGCGATCACCGCCAACAAAAAGCGCTTCAGTTGCTTCACGGGTTTGTCGGTCGATGGTGGCAAACAGGGTTTCCATGTCTTCGAAATGACGAAAAAAGGATCGAATCTTAATGCCTGAGCGGTCAGCAATCTGCTGGGCTGTAGGAATAAGGTTGCCCTCCTCCATCAACGCTAAAACAGCATCCACAATTGCCTGCTTACTGCGTTCACTGCGCGCTCGTCGGCCATCTACAGATTCAGGGTTCGCTAATTTTGACATTGTGTCTGTTTAATCCTGGCAAAAGCAATCTTGCGATTGGTGTTATTTGTATCACGTTGTGATGAACAGACCAAATTCCAGCTTTAACCGCTCACACGACAATAGAAGCCAGCCTTTCACAAATGATCTGCTCAGCATCACTAACAATCGTGTCTACCAACTCCTTGCAGGTGGGAATATCATGGATCAGGCCTCCACACATACCAACAGTAACCATACCCGCGTCAATATCTCCGGTGCTCCAGGCTTTCTCCTGATTCGCACCCGATACTAAGCCGTGTACCTGTGCAAAGTCACCCCCAGCGGCCTCAATCTCGGCAACCTGGTCAGCGACAGAATTGCGATACACGCGTGCAGTGTTCTTAAAAGTACGGAATATTAACCGAGTTTGGTTTTCATCCATCTCTACTACTTTTTGTTTAATGCCTTCATGGATAGGCGCTTCTTTGGTCACCAGAAAACGTGTGCCCATATTGATGCCCTCACAACCCAAAGCCAAGGCGGCTGCAAGGCCGCGACCATCAGCAATGCCACCTGAAGCCAATACGGGGATCTTTAACGCCTGAGTCGCCGCTGGAAACAGCACCAGGCCACCCACATCTTGCTCACCAGGATGTCCCGCGCATTCGAAACCGTCGATACTCACTACGTCTACACCAATGCGCTGTGCCTTAAGCGCATGCCTGACGGCAACGCATTTATGAACCACTTTAATTCCGGCTTCCTTGAAGCGATCCATAAAAGGCTCCGGGCTGCGGCCAGCTGTTTCAACGATCTTTACACCGCTCTTGATGATCACATCCACATAGTCATCGTAGTTAATTTCACTCGCCACCACGCCAACAGTAAGATTTACTGCGAAGGGCTTGTCTGTCATGGAGGCACAGCGGGCAATTTCTGCCTCGAGGCCTTCAAGGGTTGGTTGAGTCAGGGCCGTCATTACGCCAAGCGCACCCGCATTAGAGGCTGCGGCTGCAAGATCGGCAGTACCCACTCGCATCATGCCACCACACACAATTGGTGTTTCGATGCCAAGTAATTCGGTAATTCTCGTTTTCATTCCTTATCTATTGCTCTTCTGTTTTCAATTTAGAATTCAGCATAATGTATTGACATTAACTATGCCATATAAATATAACCTCTAACACTGCGTGATCATCAGGCACTCCAGTCCTAGTGATACCTTTTATCTAGAAAACCGGCAGCATCACAAATAGTGCGCTGAAAACCATGCAATTGACTGAGATTTAAACTGTACTGAATAGAGCAAATCAGACTAAATGAATTGCGAAACGGACTTCTTGAGCATCTTGATTAGCAACCATGGGTAAATTCGTAAAAATACCGGCACATGAAGTGGGTCTGGGCATGTTTGTGGCCGAATTAGACCGTCCCTGGGAAGAGTCTCCTTTTCTCCTCCAGGGCTTTACGGTCAACACAATTGACGAGCGAAAACAGCTCATGGAGTTGTGTGACTATATTGTCGTTGATTCGGGTAAATCAGCAGCTGGCTCTGGAAGTGCCAGTGTACTGGGCCGCCATCAATCCGGCGGCAAAACGGCCAATAGGCGCGAGGTCTATACCGACCGCAAGAGCTTTGACGACGAGATCGTCAATGCTCGCGAAGTGTTCCAAGATTTTGAAGTATCGGTTGATAAGCTTTTCGTCAGCATGCGCGGCAGTGGCAGTCTGGATTACAAGACTGTGAAAGCGTCCGTGGATGGCATTGTATCCAGCATTATCTCCAACCCCGACGCTTGCTTGTTACTGCAAAAAATGCGGCGTAAGGGTGATTACTTGTTTGATCACGCGACCGGCACCTCTATCTGGGCCGCTGCTTTTGGCCGCCAACTTGGGCTGCCAAAATCTGAAATTGAAGATGTCTGCCTTGCAGCGCTGATGTGTGATGTTGGCATGATTTCTGTACCCGACGATATTATAAAAAAGAGCTCAAAATTAAGCGACGATGAATTCGAACTGGTTAAAGGGCATGTAGTACAAAGCCTTAACCACATGAGAACGCAATCCTTCATTACCAAAAAAGTACTGATCGCAGTACAACATCATCATGAGCGTCTGGATGGCTCTGGTTACCCTGAAGGGCTGAGCGGTGATGAGATACCTCTTACGTCGCGAATTGTGGCTATTGCAGACACTTATGACGCTATGTCCAATCATAGAGCGTATGCCTGCGCGCGATCACCGGCCGAAGCGGTTCGAGAGCTTTACTCGCTGCGGAACACAAGATTTCAGGAGGAGCTCATTGAAGAGTTCATCCAGGCTGTAGGCATCTACCCGGTCGGCACCTTGGTCGAGCTTTCTTCAGGAGAGGTAGGTATGGTGCTGGCAGAATATCGCGGTCGTCGCCTGCGGCCTAAGATCGTGCTACTTGCAGACGCTAACAAGCAGGCAATTACCGACAATCGCACAATTGACCTGGCACGTGAGACAACGACGGTTGACGGCGAGCCTCTTGATATCATCCGAAGTTTAGAAGAAGGTGCGTTCGGCATCGCTAGCGATGACCTCTTTATCTAAACCCAGCCTCGCGCAGCTATTGCTGCTCAGCAGAGAAAAACTCTTTCACTATGTGAATACGGAGATGGATGGTCTTGGGCCAGAGGAAAAGCTGGCATTGCTGGTCATTGATGCCAATGATATCGACAGAATTGATCGAGACCTTGGCTACCGATTCAGTGACAATCTACTACTGAGTATTCATAAGCGCCTGAAAGAATCTTTAAGAAAAGCCCATTTTCTTGTGCGGCTTGATCGCACGCGTTTTGTATTGGCAATCCCCGGACTAAAATCAGAGCGATTACTGCCCGTTGCCGCTGAAAAAATAAGACTGCTTCTCGATGAACCCTTTGCTCTTGACGGCAAGAGTACCGTTGCGCGCTGCGCAATTGGAATTGCTGTGGGACCAGAGAATGGAGCAGATGGCCATTCTCTGCTGACAATCGCGGAGGAAAGCACACTCGCCGCGCAAAGGTCACACACGCCTTATGTGATTGCCGATCAAGACTCAGTTCGATTCGGCATTCCCCATTTAAGTGGCCCTGGTTTGCACGAAGCGATGGCAGCCGGGGAGTTCAGCATGGCTTACCAGCCCAAGATACGTTTGCAGGATGGAACGCCTGCAACTTGCGAAGCGCTGCTGCGTTGGACACCCGAAGGCGCTGAGCATCCGGTCAACACCGAGCATTTTATTGCAATGGCGGAGCAGCAGCATTTGATGCCGGCTGTCACGGAGTGGGTCATCAAAACAACAATACGAGAGTCCAGCCAATTGACCTTTAAGGATCAACGCCTAGGTGTTGCGCTGAACATATCGGCATCTGATATTCGTACGGTCGGCCTGCAGGCGTCCATCATAGATGCTTTGCGCATCTGGGATATGCCGCCAGAGTTGCTGACGATTGAGGTCACTGAGAGCGCCATAATCGATAACCCAGACGAGTGCTTTCGCATTCTTAATGAGTTGCGCGATCATGGTATACGCGTATCTATTGATGATTTTGGTACAGGGTATTCATCACTGGCGTATTTTAAGAACATTCCAGCTGACGAAATAAAAATCGACCGATCCTTCATTACCGATCTGGCCAGCTCGCCCGCCGACGCCGAGATTGTCGCCGCCATCACCGGCCTGGCTCACAAATTTAGCATGCAGGTGGTTTGCGAAGGCGTAGAAAACGAAGAAAGCCTTAAGATTCTCGAGTCACTTGACTGTGACTACGCACAGGGCTATTACTTTGCCAAGCCATCAGGCCTGCGAGAATTGAAGCGATGGTTACAGCGCAGGTAACTGACCTCGCGGTTACCAAGCAGCGCAGATCAACCGAAGTAATTTGCGCATGCCGGTGATAAATTGCTAGAACTGAGTCAGGTTTTTATGCGCTCCATATTTGGATCATACAGCGGTGCCAGCGAGCAGCGGCAAGGATAGTTTTTCCCGGCAATATCAATCGTCCATTTACCGCTGCTGAGATAATTAGCGTCCACCGATTCACCTGGCTCTATCATTGCCAGACCAACAGCGCCGCCTAACGTATGCCCATAACTGCCAGCACGTATGTAGCCAACCGAATTGCCGTCTTTGCTAATCACCTCCGCATGCCACAACATAGGATCAGGATCTTCCACCAGCACACTGACAAGTCGTCGCTCGAAAGGGCCTGACGCTTTCTTGTCTGCTGCAGCGTTCTGGCCGATAAAACCGTCTGGTTTGTCCAGAGCAACAGCAAACCCGAGGCCGGTTTCGAACGGGTCATCTGTATTATCAATATCATGCCCGTAATCTCGGTAACCTTTTTCAAGTCGCAGACTGCCCAAGGCGCTAAGACCGGCATGCACCAAACCGAATTCTTTACCGGCGTCTACGAGTTTATCGTATACATGAACAGCCTGGTCACAGGGTACATACAGCTCATAACCAAGCTCACCAGCGTAAGTGATTCTTATGCACAAAACACGCGCGTAACCAATATCAATGTCTTTTGCGCCGCGGTACGGGAAGACATCACTGGCAAAATCAACAGAACTCACTGCCTGTAGCAATGCCCTGCTGCTTGGGCCTTGTATGTTAATCTGCGTTGTCGCCGTGGTAACATCAGTTACAAATGCGTGTGCGTCGAACGGAATATGCCGATTCAACCAGGTCTCTACGTGATGGTGCATAGTGTCTGTCACAACAACCATGAATTTTTCTTCCGCTAGTTTTACTACGGTCACATCGGCTTCCAGCTTTCCGTCTTCATTTAGAAACTGTGTATAGGTGATCACACCACTGTTACCATTCACCTTATTGGCAGCAATAAAATCCAGAACTTGGCCGGCATCTCTGCCTTGCACCAGAAACTTTGACATCAAGCTCATGTCCATCAAAATCACGCCATCACGACACGCTTTATGTTCGGCTGCCCAATAGGGAAACCAGTTCATCCTGCCAAAAGACAATTGCTCAACCTCAGCCGGTTTACCAGCCGGCGCATACCAGGCTGGTGACTCCCAGCCACTGGTTTCGATAAAGTAGGCACCCGCTGCAGCAAGGCGATCATGTAAAACAGACTGTCGTGCGCCCCTGCAAGTTTCCTTTACTTCGGTTGGATAGTGGCAACGGTAAACGCCACCCAGTGCCTCCGATGCGCGATCCGCACGAAAATCGCGATTGCCCAAATAACGATGTACACGATCAATATTAAATCCAGTCACATCAACGTCGGGTTTTCCAGTCAATATCCAGTGCGCCAAAACCCGACCCAGACCACCGGCGGACAATATGCCAATGGAATTCAATCCCGCCGCTACAAAATAGTTTTGCAGGTTCGGTGCCTCACCAATAATGGGGGCAAGATCATGCGTGAAGCTTTCAGGGCCGCAGAAAAACTTCTTCACTCCGCTTTCAAGACTGATAGGAACTCGGCTCATGCACTTTTCCAGAAACGGTGTCATGCGATCCCAATCCGGTTCTATTTCCCCGAAGGAAAAATTGTCGGGAATTTGGCCCACATTCCATGCGGCAGACTCAGGCTCGAACAAGCCCACCATTAAACCACCCACTTCTTCACGGTAATAACCATAGTGCGATGGGTCTTCCAACACAGGCCAGTCTCTGCTGATACCATCAATTTCTTCGGTGATCAGATAGTAATGTTCTGCCGCCTGATTAGGAACAGTTACATTGTGTTGTTCTGCAAACTGGCGCGCCCACATACCTGCACAGTTCACAACAAACTCACACTTTATAGTGCCTCGATTCGTAGTAACTGCGGTTGCGCGATCGTTTTCCCGGACTACGCCCGTTGCGCTAACGCCTGTCATTAGTTTGGCGCCTTTCATACGCGCGCCTTTGGCAAGCGCCATAGTGACGTCTACCGGATTGACTCGGCCGTCGTCTTTGACATAGAAACCGGCCAGCACATCGTCAACACGTGCAATCGGAAATAAATCCTGCACTTCCTGTGGGGATAGCTCCTGTACATCCACACCGCAGTAACGGTTAAAAGCAGAAACACGACGGTACTCCTGCATTCGATCGGCGTTGGTCGCCAGTTCAATAAACCCGCATTGATTCAAGCCGGTTGCTTGCCCAGTTTCGGCCTCTAAGCGAGCGTACAGATCTCGGGAGTATTTGCGAATCTCAGTATTGGTTTCCGACAAGCTACCATAGGTCACTATCAAACCGGCGGCGTGCCAGGTAGTTCCGGAGGTAATTTCATCTCGTTCCAGCACAACAACATCATCGCAACCCATGTGCGCAAGGTGGTAAGCAATTGAGCAGCCTATTACTCCGCCGCCAACAATGACAACGCGAGCAGAATCTGGCAACGTATTGCGAGTTTTCATAGTTTGATCAGACATTGATTTCCTTTCTTATCAGCGGTGTGTGCTCGATAGTTGGTATTCTATGCTCGCAAGACTCCGATTTGTCATGGTCAACGAATCCTTTTCTGAGTATTTCGGAACTGCGAGTACTTTCTACTGTCTATGTGCACAGAGCGGATACTAACAGAGACTTTACTTATGCGAAGCAACACGATAAGCGGCCTATTCTTCTCAATAATCGCCGTATTCTTCACTGCAAATACGAATGCTGCAGACCCAATCAATACTACCTTCTTTGGCAACGTCGCTATTGAAGGCTATGACCCGGTTGCCTACTTCCAACAAAATCAGGCGGTAGAAGGTAGCAAGAAACACCAGCACGAATGGAACGGCGCAAAGTGGAACTTTAGCAGTGCCGCCAATCGCGATTTGTTTGCGGAAAACCCCGAAAAGTACGCGCCGCAATACGGTGGTTACTGCGCCTACGCGATTTCCCAAAACACAACAGCAGGTATTGATCCGGATCAATTCACCATTCTGGATGGCAAGCTGTATCTCAATTACAACGCCAAAATCCAGAAAAAATGGCAGCAAGATCGCGCCTCATATATTGAGCAAGCAGATAAGAATTGGCCGAAAGTGCTGGAGTGACTACCACTTATTGGTGTAAAAGTAAGTAGTAAAAAGAACGTACCAAAATAATAAGGACAGGAAAATATGAAAAAGCATGTGCTGATGGATCTTGTCGATTTAAACGACAGGGAACCAGCCTACGCGCTGGTAGCAAATGTTGATCTGGTCATCGTCCGCTACGATAACGAGGTATCTGCTCTGTACGGCCGCTGTGCTCACCGCGGCGCCCTTATGTCAGACGGCTATATTGACGGCCACAATATTATTTGTGGCGTACATGGCTGGGACTATCGCTTTGATACGGGTGTTAGCGAATACAACAACTCTGAGATTCTGCATAAATTCAGCGCGTGGACAGAAGATGGCAAAGTCTGCGTTGATTCTGAGGAAATAGCCAACTGGGAGCAGGATCATCCGCAGAATTATGATCGTGATGCGTATCAGGGTTTGTATCAGGATCACACTGGCACGGCTGATGAGCCGCATGTACACCTGATCGCACAATTGGCTGACGAAGGTCTCAGTACACTTGGACATCACGGTCCCATGGCGGCAATGGGCGTTTCACGCAATGAATTGCCCTCTTGGGATGATATTCAATTGAATGTGGCGCAGTTGCATCGTATGCCTTTGTTGGACGATGCCGAGGTCGGTACCGATTTGGTCATTGGCAAACGTGCGCAAAAGCCACTGACGTTAGACATTCCGTTATTTGTCTCTGACATGAGTTTTGGCGCCCTTTCAGAAGAGGCCAAGTTGGCACTAGCGCAAGGCGCCGAACTGGCTGGTACGGGTATATGCTCTGGCGAGGGTGGCATGTTGCCGGAGGAGCAACAATCGAACTCCCACTACTTCTACGAGCTGGCGTCCGCGAGATTCGGCTTTTCTTGGGAAAAGGTGCAGCGTTGTCAAGCGTTTCATTTTAAAGGGGGCCAAGGCGCTAAAACAGGCACAGGTGGGCACTTACCTGGTAACAAAGTACAGGGAAAAATTGCGGATGTTCGGGGCCTTAGTCCCGGACAGGACGCTATCTCACCGTCGACTTTCCCGGAATGGAACTCTCTCAGCCAGATCAGAGAATTTGCGGACGAGGTGAAGGAAAAAACCGGCGGTATTCCCGTAGGCTATAAACTCTCTGCGCAACAAATTGAGAAAGACATTGACGCAGCTCTTGAGGTCGGCGTTGATTACGTAATTCTGGATGGGCGTGGCGGTGGAACGGGCGCCGCTCCACTGATATTCCGCGACAATATTTCGGTACCTACCATTCCAGCGCTGGCGCGCGCACGGCAACATCTTGACAACAGTGATCACAGTGATGTCACCTTGATCATTACCGGCGGACTGCGAGTCCCTGCAGATTTTGTGAAGGCCCTCGCGTTGGGTGCGGATGGCATCGCCTTATCAAACTCGGCGTTGCAGGCCATAGGCTGCCTTGGTATGCGCGCTTGTAATTCCAATAACTGCCCGGTGGGCATCGCGACCCAGAAAGAAGACCTGAGGTCACGCTTGATTGTGGATCAAGCGGCCAATAGATTGCAGCGTTTTTTCGAGGCCAGCGTTGAATTAATGCAAGTAATGGCGAGGGCCTGCGGGCATGAGCATTTCAATCAATTCACAGTTGAAGATCTGACAACGTTTAAAAAAGATGTGAGCGAACTCAGTGGCGTTCCGTTCGGTGGCGTCAGAGGCAAACGAAATAAGTAGTATCTGAAAATAAACGATCTTAGGTTATGAAAGGAGGCGGTTTTGGCAATGCTAATTGGCGGCTATTGTTTGCTGGGTGTTTTATTCGGCATTTTCTTTTTGCTTAAAGGGTATAAAGCGATTGATTCTTCGGCTGATGGCGCGGGCATCGGCGTGCGGCTGATGTGGTTACCTGGCGCGGTTGCCCTGTGGCCGCTGCTAATGGCCAAGACTTTTAGGGGCACGGCGTCATGAAACAGTCTCACCGAAAAGTGCATGGCTTACTGTGGCTTCTTCTGCTGCCTCTGATGGTCGGTTTTGTTTACATGGCACAAGACAGCAAGCCACCAACTCTGCCGGCTGTGAGTTCTGCACCAGCGCAAACAGAGCGAGGTGAGCTGCCATGAGTCACGGATACGTAGCGGTTCAATGGAGTCGCAAGAAGGCCGTTTACGATGCCAGTGTGTGGATTGGCGTTATTCTGTACATCGCTGTTTTTATGACGATCAGCGCCATAAACAACGGCGGAGCAGATGCCTTGTCACCAATGATTCTTTTGATCAGAGCTTTCGCGACCTGCGCGTTCTTGATGCTCACAATCATTTTATGCATTGGACCAGCGGCGAGATTGGATAGCCGATTTCTGCCGCTGCTGTACAACCGGCGTCACTTCGGCGTGTCTATGTTTGTGGTAGCACTGGTGCACGCAATATTAGCGCTCATTTGGTATCACGGTTTTGGTGTTGAAAACCCACTAGCTTCCGTGTTTTCCTCACCGGGCAGTTACGAGAGTATCACGGACTTCCCGTTCCAACGTTTCGGTGTATTCGCTTTAGTCATACTGTTTGTTATGGCTGCCACAAGTCACGATTATTGGAATACGAATCTTGGCGCTCCTTTTTGGAAAGCCCTGCACATGGGGGTATACCTCGCCTACTTACTGCTAATTGTTCATGTTGCCAGTGGCGCGATGCTTCAAGCTGACACGGGCATTCTGGCCGCAATGGTGTATTCGAGTGTGCTCATTGTTGGCGGACTGCATGTAGCTGCCGCACTGCGCAGCCGTAACGTGGACGTGCAAACTGATGCATCTGACTGGGTGAATATTGGCTCATGGCGCGACATACCGGACGGCCAGGCGCTGGTAGTGCGCGTCGCAAGTGATGAGCGAGTTGCGGTATTTCGTTATGAGAAAAATAAACTCGCTGCAGTCTCCAATGTCTGTAAGCACCAAAACGGCCCATTGGGTGAAGGCCGAGTAGTTGACGGCTGCATTACTTGCCCGTGGCATGGTTTTCAGTATCGACCGGAAGACGGATGCTCACCGCCACCGTTCACGGAAAAGATCGCAACTTATGAACTGCAGCTTGACGGTGATACGGTATTACTGAATCCAACGGCTTTGCCGGACGGCACTGCCCGCCCTGTAATCGTTATTAGCGATTTGTTTGCGATAGAGCACACCGCAGCGGAGGGTCAAACCAATGTCTGATAAGCAAGATGAATTTTTTGTTGGCTATTTTCCCATGCCAGAACGCTTGGGACAGTTTTATAAAGTGTTGGTCGCACTGCTGCTGTGTATTGGTGCAGGTTTCGCGTTTTGGGTGTCTTCCTCTCAGCAGAGCGCAGGTAAAGGGCAATGGAACGTTGCTGATACTTCAAGCTTCAGTGGTTTCTTAAGCATTGATCCATATCCGGTTTTACACACCTCAGGCCAAAACCCACGCTCAATCATGCTTCTAACTCAGGGTAAACACTCTGCGGCTGCGTTTACGGAAGCACTGGATGGAAAGCACGTAAAAGTGACCGGGTTTTCAATTGAACGCGGTGGCTGGATGTCTATGGAGTTACGCAACTCTGATGACATTACGGAAACATCAGCACCGGAGGGTGCTTCATTGCCAGCCGTTGAACCACTGGAGACCGTGACCTTGAGTGGCGAAGTGGTCGATTCAAAATGTTTTATCGGCGTCATGAAACCAGGCGCTGGCAAAGTGCATCGCGCGTGCGCCGCATTATGCGTTGCCGGGGGCATTCCTCCAATGTTGGTGGTTAAGCAAACGGATGGAAACAGTTATGGCTACCTGTTAGTGGACCATCAAGGAAATTCAGCGGCTGAAGAAGTGGCGGAGACCATCGCAATGCCAGTACAAATTACTGGCCGATTGGAACGCCGAGGTGACCTCACCTACCTACGCCTGTCAGACAACGGCCTGCAACGCCTCTAACAGAGATAATACCCATGACAGAAATAGCAATCACTGAATGGCACAAGGTGGCAGAGTCAGGTGAATTGGACGACAACAGGGTTAAGTCGGTTACGGCGGGTGTGCGGTCGGTTTGCCTGGTGCGCTTTGATGGCCAGTATGCGGCGATGGACAACCACTGCCCGCATCAAGGTGGACCACTGGGTGAAGGTGCCATTGAAAAAGGCATTGATGACAAATGCTGGATACGTTGCCCGTGGCATGGTTGGGACTTTCATCCGCTAACGGGAGAACCACCTGGTGGTCATGAAGACAGTGGGCAAGAGCTGTTTGAAGTAGAAGAGAGAGAAGACGGCATTTACGTAGGGATTACAAAGCCCGCCGAAGATGCTCGCACAGCGTCTGACGTGATGGCGCAAACAATGACTAACTGGGGCATCACCACTGTATTCGGCATTGTAGGGCATTCCAACCTGGGCTTATCGGAAGCGCTTCGTAAGCAAGAAGAGGCTGGAAGATTGGCGTACTTCGGTGTACGGCATGAAGGTGCCGCTGCGTTTGCCGCCAGTGGCTACGCAAAGTTAACTGGCAAACCCGCAGCGTGTTTGGCCATAGCCGGTCCGGGTGCAACCAACCTTCTCACTGGTTTATGGGATGCAAAAGTTGATCGGGCACCTGTATTGGCATTAACCGGCCAGGTAGACACTCAGGTTCTTGGCCCGGGAGCGTTCCAGGAAATAGATCTTGTCAGCGCGTTTGATGCGGTGAGCCAGTTCAGTCAAACCGTTCTGCATTCTTCAAAACACGCGGAACTAATGAACCTGGCGGTAAAGAACGCCGTTGTAAACCGCGACGTGTCAAACTTGATCTTTCCGGATGAAGTTCAGGTACTGGAAGTGCCTGAAGATTCGCCAGCCGGCGAACCCGACGGGCGTCTTGCAAGCGCTGCAATTACACCTGATCCTGCTGACGTTGCGAACGCAATCACCATGATCAAAGATGCAAAGCGCCCACTGATAATCGTTGGCTATGGCTCAGTGCATTCCATGGACGCTATTGTTGAATTGGCTGACGCCCTTGATTGTCCGGTTGTTACAACGTTCAAGGCCAAGGGCCAGATTGCAGACTCTCATCCTCTGGCGGCCGGCGTACTCGGTCGCTCAGGCACGCCGATTGCAAGCTGGTTTATGAACGAGTGCGACCTGCAACTTGTGTTTGGTGCATCGTTCTCCAACC
>JBCCIP010000025.1:0-86193 GCA_039111475.1 Pseudomonadota bacterium
AGCGAGACTGTGTGAGGGAGGGACCCCGAACACAAGCCTACAGGGAAGTATTTACGGCGTGTCTCGCTAACCGACACTCACTCCAAAGCCGGTCTTGAATAATAGTAAATTGCGCAACCGCCTAGCATTTACCTACTCTCCTTTATACACAGCCTTTTCCTTGTTCAGCATCGCATTCACAGCCGCTGAATGATCCTCAGTGCCATGCAATATGGCCTGCATGCCGCAAGCAATTTCAAGAATGCTATCAAGCGTTGCGCCATCGGCCTGGCGCATCATTTGCTTTGTCATGCGCAATGGCAGCGGCGGCTGCGCCATAATTTTTTCAGCCATCTGCAGTGAGCGTTCCATGACTTGATCAGCCGCGCATACTTCTGACACCAAACCCCACTCTAACGCGGTTTGCGCGTCGATCAGTTCACCGGTGAAAAACAGCTGGGAGGCGCGCGAACGACCAATGGCACGCGGCAACAACCAGGCACCTCCGTCGCCAGGTATCAAGCCAATGCTGAGAAACGTTGCACCAAATTTGGCATCCTCCGACGCAATACGGATATCGGCTGTAGTCGCTATGTCGTTACCCAAGCCAATCGCATGGCCATTCACCGCACCGACCATAGGAACTTCAATGTTCCAAAGCGACTTGATAATGAGGTGAATGCCTTTCTTGTATCCCTGGCGTATCTCAGCCGCATTGCCAGTAAAGGCCGCTGATTTATCCCGCATCGCTTTTAAATCGCCACCGGCTGAAAACGCTCTTCCCGACCCGGTCAGTACAGCGCAACGAATATTGCTGTCACCATTAATTTCTGAACAGGCCGCTACAAAATCATCGCCATCAGACAGATTACCTAAGGCGTTCATGTTGTCGGGACGATTCAATGTGAGGGTGGCGAGATGGCCTTTTTTTTCTAAAACAACACAGCTCAACGGTCTCTCCTCATAGTTTTCCGCGAATCGCATTCAAGCAAATATCACGATAGTCAGTATTGGAAAATTGAATAGGGTTTGTAGATGCCGTTGGATCTTCCAACGCCATGCTAGCAATTGTGTCTACGCGAGTATCATCAATATCAATATCTGCCAGCGTATTCGGGATACGCAATTGCTCTCGCAATTCCAGCACCCAATCAAAAAACGATTGAAAACCGGGGTTTGTCAGATTGAGGAAACGAGAGGCCTCTGTGAGGTCTTGCGCAATCGCACTTTGGTTGGCCTTAAGTACGTACGGCATCAAGATCGCATTGAGTAAGCCATGATGTGCGTCGAATACGGCGCCAAGCGGATGGGCCAAAGCGTGCATAGCGCCAAGGCCTTTTTGAAACGCGGTGGCTCCCATGCAAGACGCAATCTGCATATGAGTGCGCGCCTCAAGGTTGTCACCATCCAAGACTGCAGCCGGTAGATTATCTTTGATAAGCCGCATACCTTCAATGGCAATACCGCGCGCCATTGGGTGATAGACGGGCGAGCACAGAGCTTCAAGATTGTGTGAGAGCGCATCCATGCCAGTCGCAGCGGTAAGATGCGCCGGCAGACCACAGGTTAATTGCGCATCGAGTACCACTACAGCCGGCATCATGTTCGCATGGAAAATGATTTTCTTAACTTTTCTCTCTGAATCGGTGATTACTGATGCACGTCCCACTTCGGAACCCGTACCGGACGTTGTGGGTACCGCAATAACAGGCAGCATGCCTTCTACATTAACGCGTAAATGATTGTCACCAAGGTCTTCGAAGTCCCAAATGGGACCACTTTGCCCAACCATCAAAGCGATGGCTTTACCCGCGTCAAGAGCCGAACCTCCACCAAATGCGATCACGCCGTCGTGCCCGCCTTCGCGACAGGCACTCACACCTTGCTCAATATTTTTTTCGTTGGGATTGGCTTTGATATCGAAAAACAGACCACAACCCGCCAGCGCATTGCCGCATAACTCATGCGCCGCATTCACCATAGGCAAATTGCGCAAGCCAGGATCAGTGACGATAAGCGGGTTCTTTATTCCCAAGGAATCGCACACTTCAGGCAGCTCATTCACTCGGCCAATACCAGTTCGCACTGCTGTGGGATAATTCCAATTTCCGGAGAGCTGATCTAGCATTTCGTATTCCTAAATTTCGGTTCCACCGGCAGGCCGATGAAAACGCTCCTGACGAGTGCAGTGCGAGGCGTTGGACAATGAGAAAGCGGAGTTTATATGCGAATAAATGAGCATTTTGAGTTTTTCAATAACGAAGCAATGTGCCGTCGGGCGCTTTTCCAGCGGCCTGCTAAATGATTTCGAAGTAGCGGTCCATCTCCCAATCCGTTACATGTTTGCGGTATTCGCGCTCTTCCCATTCTCTGGACGCGGCGAAATGTTCCACAAACTCGTCGCCAAATAATGCTCGCGTAACATCAGACTGCTTAAACCGCTGCGCCGCGTCCCATAAAGTACTTGGCAGGGTACGTTCAGGTGAGTGGCCTTGGTCATAGGCATTGCCTTGTATAGGCGAATCAAGATCCAGTGCTGCCTCGATTCCTTGCAATCCCGTCGCAATGGCAGCGGCCAGCGACAGATAGGGATTGGCATCGGCAGCACCCAATCGGTATTCAACACGTTGTGAGGCTGCCGATCCTGGAATGACCCTAAGCGCGGTGGTTCGGTTTTCAACGCCCCAACTGGCGGCCGTTGGCGCCCAGAATCCGGGCACCAATCGCGTATAGCTATTAACGGTTGGTGCGATCATTGCCAGTACATCAGGCATCCAGCGCTGCTGTCCTGCGACAAACTGGCGCTGAATGTCGCTCATGGTATGTTCTTTCTCAGAATCAAAGAACGCGGAATTCCGGCTGGCTTTGTCGATTAAAGAAACATGAATGTGACCACTTTGGCCTGGGTAGTCAGGCGACCACTTCGCCATAAACGTGGCCATCAAATCGTTGTTCTGCGCCAGTACTTTCATAAACGTTTTGAACAAGGCCGCCTTGTCCGCCGCATTCTCAGCGGTATCAACTGACAAGGCCGCTTCCAACACACCTGGACCGGTTTCTGTGTGTAAGCCTTCAATTGGGAAATCCATGGTCTCGCCCATGGCCAGTATTTGATGATATAAACCCGAATGAACGGAGTTTCTAATCACCGAATAGCCAAACCAGTCGGGCGTCATTGGATGTAAATTTCTAAAGCCCTTTTCCCTGGCTGAATCTGGCGTTTCGCGGAACATAAAGAACTCATACTCAAGCGCTGCTTGAACACCAAAGCCCATATCCCCCGCTTTGTTTAATACGCGCCGTAGCAAAGCTCTGGGGCACAATGCCTCAGCGCGCTCAGCGAATTCAGCGATGAACAACAACTTACCATCTTCAAATGGAAGCTCTCGGCAGCTTTGCGGCAGAACTCGAACAGCTGCGTCGGGGTAACCAGTATGCCACCCGGTAAATTTGGCGTTGTCATAAAGTTGGTCTTTGCTGTCCCAACCCAGCACAACATCGCAAAAGGCAAAACCCTTATCCAGAGCCGAGAAAAATTTAGCCTTGCTCATGTACTTGCCAAGCATAATGCCGTCCATGTCGAACAGGCCCACTTTTACATGGCTTAGGCCGCGCTGCTCAACAATTTGCTTCGCATCTTCTGCGGTTCGTACATCGCGCGGATTGATCATTGTTACACTTCAACTCACAGACTTCGTTAGTTTTTAAGACTTACCTCAGCAAGTGCGATGGCTTCAAATTCTTCTTCAGGCGCTTGCGCAACCAAATGGTGGCGGCTGTAAATCCCAAAGTAGGCAATCATCACTGCATAAAATAAAGCGGCCCATAGCGCTGCACCAACATTTACTACAAAGGTTGAGACCAGTGCGATAATCGCAAGAGTGAACGCAATACCCGAAGTAAAAACACCACCCGGTGTTCGATAAGGGCGCTCCAGGGCAGGTTCCTTAGCACGCAATAGGATGTGAGCCAACATCATCAAGGCGTAGGAAATGGTGGCACCGAATACGGCCATGGTAATCATCAGATCACCTTCGCCACTTAACGACAGAAGAAAGCCAATAAACCCAGGAATAACAAGTGCATACACTGGCACTTTACGCAGACTGGTTCTGGACAAAAACCTGGGCAGATAACCCGCCCGTGACAGGGCAAACACCTGACGCGAATACGCGTAGATAATCGAAAAGAACGACGCAATCAAACCAGCCAGCCCGACCAGATTTACAAAGGTTGCAATTGCTGAGTCTTCGCCGTACACGTGTTGCAGCGCACCCACCAAGGGCGCACCGTGATCTTTCATTGCATTCGCTCCCGCGCCGCCCGGTGCGAGAACTAAAATCAGACCAGCAAACAACAAGAGAACAAACATTGCCGTGATGATTCCCTTGGGCAGATCACCCTGGGGGTCATCAGCTTCTTCAGCGGCCAACGGTACGCCCTCGACAGCCAGAAAAAACCACATTGCAAATGGAATGGCAGCCCAAATCCCAACATACCCTTGCGGTAAAAATTCAGACGCGCCAGCGGCCTCTACGTTGACCGCAATATCAAACAAATTGTTCGAATCAAACGCTGGGATCATGCCTAGCACAAAGACCACGATCGCCAGACTGGCAATCGCGGTGATCACCATCATCACTTTCAGGGCCTCGCCGGTTCCCCACAAATGAAAACCAACAAATACACTATAAAATACCGCGTAAACCAGGGCGCCGTCGAAACCAAATAACTCGTTAACGTACGCACCGATAAACACGGCAATAGCCGCTGGAGCTATCGCGTACTCAAGCAAAATGGCCGTGCCCGTCAGATAACCACCCCACGGTCCCATCGCGCGCCTTGCGTAGGAGTATCCTCCACCCGCTGTAGGCAATGACGAGGACATCTCAGCCAATGAAAACACCATGCAGGTATACATCAGCGCCATTGCAGCTGTTGCGATCAACAGGCCGCCAAAGCCGCCCTGCTCCAAGCCAAAATTCCAGCCAGCGAAATCACCGGATATAACGTAGGAAACACCCAGACCGGCCAGCATTAACCAACCGACCGCCCCTTTCTTCAGCTGGCGCTGATTGAAATAATCGTCGGATACTTGTTCGTAGCCTACCGAAGCATGCTTATCGGACTTGCTCTGATTCATGGCCACCAGCGATCCTGTGGCAAGGCTGCACGCGGGTCTACAAATTGCCCGAGTTTTGGCGTGAGAAGACGCACCCCTTCTTTATGAGCAGCTTTGCTAACCCGCTGTATCGGGTCGTACCACGAGTGCGTGGAGAGATTAAACATGCCCCAGTGAATTGGCACCATAGTGTTACCTTTCAAGTCACGATGCGCCTGTACGGCTTGCTCAGGGAATTGATGGATCAAGGCCCAGGCCTCATTGTACGCGCCATTTTCAAGGAACGTCAGATCAAACGGCCCTAGTCGTTCACCGATGGCTTTGTAATGCGGGCCATAGCCCGAATCTCCACTGAAAAATACGCGTTCATTATTATGGTTAACAGACCAGGAAGCCCATAGCGTTTTGTTCCGATCAAACACACCACGACCTGAAAAATGTTGTGCTGGCGTGGCGGTAAATTCAGTGCCATCAATACTTTCCGATTGCCACCAGTCGAGTTCTGTAATGCGACCTCTCTCGATACCCCATGATTCCAGGTGAGCGGCGACGCCCAAAGGCACCAGGAACTTAACCGTGCGGTTTCTCAATTGTTTTATCGTGGGTTTATCCAGATGATCGTAATGATTGTGTGAAATCAGAATCAGATCAATATCACCGATCGCATCGAGGTCAACGGCAGGCGGCTGGAATCTGGCTACCGTAAATGGCAGCGGTGAGGCGTAGCGCGAAAATATTGGGTCAAACAGCACCCGTTTTCCGCCAATATCTAACATTATTGTAGAATGGCCAAACCATACGAAACGCAAGTCTTTCCCTGGTGATTTAAGTTCATTACTGGTGGGTGGCAATTCAGGCAGTTTCTGCTCGGGGCGGCGATCATTTTTCAGAAAGAAAAAGTCCCACATAGTTGTCATCGATGAACCCTCTCCTGTGCTGGTAGGCGTTGCCGGTGAGTTTTCGAAACGTAAGGTATCCGAACTCCATTGATTTGAGTTTTGAGTGCTCTGGGGCCTTGTTTGCGCACAACTGACCAGCAGCCAAAGTGCGAGCAATACAACTCCGCAAAGTGGCTTATAAATCCGGTGTAAACAGATTTTTCTCTTCTCCCGTTTCTACTATTCCTGACAAACCGATCATTTCTCTTTGCATCATTGCCTGCAAAGTCTCGCTGTCATTAGGTGTTTCCGCTATAAAGCGCGTACCTTCTTCAAGCAAACCAATAACCAATCCTCGCTCCACACCCTGGCGACCATGCAACACCGTATAGGTTTCTACAGTGGCTTTTCCGCTAGGCGCCTCAGTAAACGGTGGGTGCGGTACATCCAACACCGCTTGCTGATAACTGCTTGGCGCTTCTCGTTGCCATTGTCCTTCAACAGGTGTGGTGGAATAGATTCCCAGGGAATGCTTGGTAATAAACCAGCCATTCGCATTTAATAGGCCGAACGTACCCGGCCGAGAGCGCAATACATCCATCATCGCAGCAATAGAGTGGGTTACATAATTGTTACCTGGGCCACCAAAATAGGGTAAGCCACCCGTCAGTGTTAACCCTCTTGTATCATCATGCGCCAAGCCAAGTTCGTCGCATGCAATCTGGACGGCGGATGGAAAACAGCTGTAGATATCAAAGTAATCCATGTCAGAGATGGACTTTCCCGACATGGCAAAGGCGTGCTTACCCATCGCCCGAATCGCAGGCGAAGAGTGATAATTCGCTCTCTCGCATACATTCCAGATATCGTTGGCATCCGCGCAGCCGTGAAGGTACACCATTCTATCGTCTGCAACGCCTAAATCCCTGGCCTTGCCAACCGACGTCATGATCAATGCGGCTCCCATATTTACTTGTATAACCGAGTTGAGATATTTGGTATACGGGAACCCTACGTAGCGATTACTTTCGCTAACGGTTGAAATTTCTTCCGCTGTTCTTGGTGTTGGAAACCAAGACAAGGGATTTTCAGCCGCTACCGCATTAAACCGCTGATACAAATCGCCAAGCTTTTTTTGATGCGCTTCCAGGCTCAATCCATAATTGGCACGCAAGGCGTTTTCAAACAGGGGGTAGCTCACCGACGGCGTCTGAATGGAATACTGCATCTCATGATCACTGGCGGCAGCACGCTCATCACCCAACATACTTGGTTCATCACCGCTGTCGTCCATCCACGCATCAAGATCCATGCCGTGTTTAAGTCGCGACAGCATGGTGTTTAATGCCTCAGCACCTACGATTAGCACCGATGAGCTTTCGCCATTGGCTATTTGCTCGGCATAGCGATTGACCAGCATCTGCGGCGTGTTGCCGCCCGGTCGCGTATAGCGTTGTTCTTTAGGGCTAATGCCGAGTGCTGTACTCACCGCATGCGGCACGTTTCGCACCATGCCGCTGGCACCGCTGGCCGCTTCCGGCGCATCTACCGTTAAGCCAAGTGCGATCAAGGTATCAACGCTATTTAGCAAGGCGTCTACAGGGCCCGCATCGGCGGCAGCCTTTCGTGCTACTTCAACCATTAACTCAAGAACGGTGCTGGCATCTTCTGGAGCACGCTTATCGGTTGTCTGACCACAGCCAATTAATACAGGTGTGTTTTCTCGAATCATGGTCTTTCGTTTCTTCCTAATGATTTTTACCAACCCGCATAGCCGGGAACAATGTGGATATTTTGTGGTTAACGTCCCTGGCAAACGAATACAGAACCGGCACAACGAAAAGCGTCACGAACGTTGAAAACACCAGTCCCCAACCTATTGCCATAGACATTGGACTGATCATCGGATCGTATCCGCCTAGGCCATAGGCGGTTGGTAAAACACCGCCAAGGGTAGTCAAAGTAGTCACTAATATTGGGCGAAGGCGTTCAACCACCGTCTCAATAATGATCGCGTCTTCCTCATCATCACCACGTTTGACGTTATTCGCATTCAATCGTCTGTGCACCGCATCAATCATAACGATCGCACCGTTTACCACTACGCCAGCAAGGCCAATGGAACCCAGAACAGCGAACATCGACAGATCCATACCGTGAACAAAAAACGTGAAGATAACACCAGCAACTGCAAAGGGAATCACAATCAGAATAAACAAGGCTTCGATGATTGAACCCAACATCAGCCAGACCACAAGAGCAATACCGCTCACAGCAATGAGCGCGGCCTTACCCAGACCGCCCGCGGTGTCTTGTGTACTAACCGCTTCTCCATCTATCTCCAGAATCAAACCCGGTGTGTTTTCATAACGCGTTAGCAACTCTCTTTGCATACGCTGAGAGAATGGCAGCGCGGTAAGCCCACTTTCGGGCGTAAAGCTAGCACGTACGGTCGAGGATCGGTATCCGTTTCTATGATAGATACGAGTCAGAGCGGGTCGCTCAACAGCTGTAACGACGTCTCGCAATGGGATGTTACGTCCGTCGCTGGCACGAATGGGAACATCTAGAATGCTGGATACATCCGCCCTGCCGGCCGCATCAAACTGTACCCGTAATTTGGTGACGTCATCCAAGGTGCGGTGCTCACTGGCTTCCACGCCATAGAACGCAATGCTCAATGCGCGGCCAACAGCCGCAGCGTCGAGGCCACGCAGTGCCAGCTTTTCGTAATCCAGCTCCAAATCGATCTGCGGTGTACCTGGTCGTTCATCAATGTCAATTTCGATCACACCTGGAACGCTTCTTAAATAATTCGCGACTTCCATTGCGACACTGCGGCGCACAGAATCCTCATTGGACAACACGTGCAGCGTAACTGGCTGGTCTGTTGGTGGACCAAAATAATCCGACAGGTAAACCGCTCTGATTGACTCGGGTAATACCAGGTTTTTGTGGATGACCTGAATCCACTCCGCGTTAGAATAACGGCGATCCGACTGCTCAAACTGCAAGATCATTAAGGCCTCATTGCTGGCCTCACCCCTGTTTTTATCGGCTTGCTTGTCATTCTGATGGCCGATACGCGAACTCACAAGCTCAATATCATCTTGAGTGATCGACATTATCTGGCGCTCGATGCCAACGACCATCGCCTCAGTCTGCTCCAATGGTGTACCCATGGGCGCACTTAATTTGACGTAGAGTCGGTCAGCGTCATCCTGTGGAAAAAGAATAAACGAGAGCATTGGCCGGATGAAGAACATGATCACCAGGAACAACGAGATACTCGTTAATATAATAATCAGTCTGTGTTGCAAAGCCCAACCCAGCACCACGGCATAATGATGCTCCAACACCTTAAGCAATTTTCGCTTTTCTAACTGGCTGCCCGCTTTCACTGATGACATGTGTGCGGGCAAAACAAAAAACGATTCAAATACAGAGACCAATAACGCCAGAACAACAACCGCAGGCATCTGCCAGGCAATTTTGCCGGGTATGCCGCCAATAGCAAGCATCGGTGAAAATGCAAGCATGGTTGTCAATGTCGCCGCAACAACAGCTGGCATCATTTCCAGCGTTCCGTCTATGGCCGCTGCTTTTGAATCCAAACCTTGCGCTTGTTTAAACGCAATGCGCTCCGATACGACCACCGCATCATCAACCACCATGCCCAACACAATCACAAAGCCACCCAGCGACATCATGTTAAGCGACATACCTGTCTGCCCAAACAGAGCAAGCGCGCCAAGGAACACGATTGGTATACCAATCATTATCCAGATAGCCGGTTGAAGGCGTACGAAATAAATCAGTATTGCAGTGACCAACATAAATCCCATGAGGCCGTTGTTAGCCATGAGGCTTAAGCGATTACTCACGATGTAAGACTCGTCTTTAACCAGCTTGTATTGCACACCGTCCAGTATCTCTGCATTTTCAACAACCGATTTAACATCGTTTGTGGCGTCGATGATATCTGCCTGCGCCCGTTTTCTAACCGCCAAGGTCAAACCCCGTTCGCCATCATTACGAACGATCAGATTAGCGTCTTCGCGCGTTGCCTCCACCCGAGCTACATCTCGAATTCGCAACACTCCGCCGGTCGCGCTGGTTTTCAGTATGGTGTCGGCAACTTGCTCAGGGCGGTCAAAGCGACTCCACATGACAACCTGGCGCTGTTCATCTGCGTTCTCTATAAAACCGCCAGTACTTGAAACATTTCGCCTATCAATGGCGGCCACAATGCTGTCCAGGCTAACATCATGCGCAATGGCCTTAACCGGGTCGACCAGAATACGAACTTCCGGGTCTTGCAGACCAACTATATCGACTTTGGATATTGTATCTTGCGCTTCAATTCGTTCTTCCAGCGTTTCAGCTATATCTGCTAACGCTTTCATTGATCCTTGCAATGAAAGCTCGATGACCACATCACGACCAGGATTGAGGCGCACAATTCCAGGCTCTTCGTCCATTTCAGGCGGGAAGTCAGTGATCGCATCGATAGCGTCGCGAATCTCTTTTTCCGCCTCAATCAGCTGTGGGGATTCAAAGTCTTCATACAATTCGACCGTTGTAAAAGACGTGTTGTCGGAAATAACGGTGTAATAGTCATCAATCCCTTCAACCTCCTCCAAGGCCTCCTGAATAGGAATAGTCACCTTGGTTTCGATGTCTTGTGCAGATGCACCGGGCAATCTCGCGGTAAGCCAGATAATTGGCGTGTCAAACAGGGGTAGAAACTCTCGTTTCAGATTGCTCGTGGCTAACAGCCCCAGACCGACCATCGCAAACGCAATGATATTGACCAGCAGATGCCGTTCGATAAAAAAAGCAACGACTTGGCGCATCAGAAGGTAACGCTGGCGCCGTCACGTAACGCAAACTGACCGTCGATTACAACCTGTTCGCCAAGGCTCAGACCAGACACAACTTGCGTAAACTGCGTGGTTCTCCGACCAGCTCTAATTGATCGTAACTGTGCTTGCGCACCAGTGTCAGTTTCAACCACCACAAATACTCGGTGCGCACCGTCGCGCCTGAACACAGCGGCAGACGGAACCATCAGTGCCTCCTGCTCTGAGGTTTCCTCAACCGTGATGTTAGCAACCATTCCATCCCGCAGGGACCTTACCTGCTCTCCATCCAGCCAGATTTCCATAGGGTATGCGCCGGTTGTAGAATCGGCTATGCGACCAACACTGTGTACCTTACCGGTGTACTCTTCACCATAGGCGTCTTCAATGGCCAAGCGCGACTCAGCGCCAATAACAAATTGCTGCGCCTGCGCCGCTGTAACACCCGCTCTCACACGCATTCGCGAAAAGTCTGCAACAGTGGCAATCGGGTTTCCAGGGTTTATGTAATCGCCTTGCTGAACATGAATTCCTTCAACCAGGCCGTCGAAGGGCGCAGATACTCTTGTATCGTTGAGTGACTCACTGGCCGACGCTTTGGCAGCGAGGGCCGCCTGCAATTGCGCTTCCGCATTTTGTACTGCAAATTCGAGGTTCTCGAGTTCGTCTTTACTGATGAACGCTTTCTTAACCAGATCTTCCCCACGTTTCAACTCGTTTCTTGCACTGGCTACGGCAACCTTGCGTGAGGCCACGTTGGCTTGCATCTCACGATTGCGCTGCCGTAACAACGTTGGATCAATCGTCACCAAAGCTTGACCCTTTTTAACGCTATCACCAGCCTCCACGTGCCGTTGAAGAATCTGACCGGCCACTTCGGCCGCCACCGTTGCCTTCTTGAAAGCCTCAAGTACGCCGGTCACACTGATCGGCTCGTTCAGTACACGAGTTTGCGCCCGTGCAACTGTAACCGAAATAGCCTGCACAGCATTTTGCCGCGCAGCTGAATTTTCAACAGAGTCATCGGCTTGCTGGCATGCCAACAAGGCGGTCACCGATAAAATAATCGCGAACTGTTTGTAAAAACGAGGCGACACAATGAAGTTGCGAAAACCGATCAAAATTCGTTCCTGAAAATAGACCTTGCTAATGGTCTAAAAGATTTAGCACTTGCGAAGTTGGCGCTGGCCGCGCCAAGTTCCTATTATACCAGAATGGCCTGTTATAAGCTGCGTGCAAGCAAGCTCGATCAGCGTGCGCTGCTGCACGGCAGCTTTAATTTACTCAGGCAGTGCGCGGCTTAACCAGGCATTGAAAGCACAGCGCGTTCATGGGACAGCTCTTTAAACCCATGGATACTGTGGTAACGCCCCATTCCGCTGTTATTCACCCCACCAAATGGCAGGTTCGGTTCTGCACAATGCATGATGCAGCCGTTAACCGTCACACCACCCGAACTGGTGTTGGCGAGCACGTCATCAACGAAGGCTTCGTCATCGGAAAACACATACAGAGCCAATGGCTTGGGCTGCTTATGCAAGGCGTCATACACCTCACTGATATCGCTATAGGTAAAGACCGATAGAATGGGACCAAAGACTTCTTCCGAAAGAATTTTTGCGTTTTCTGGTACACCGGTCAAAATGGTTGGATGTACTGACAAAGTAGCTTGGTCAGTCTCTCCCCCACACACAACGTTCGCCCCTTTTTCTTTGGCGTCATCAAGATAGCCCTTGATCCGCGCCAGGTTGCGTTCGTCAATGATCTTACCTTGCACGTCATTGTTCAAAACACCATCTTCATAGAACATGGCTTGATATGTTCCTTGCGCGACAGCGATGAATTCGTCTTTGCAATCTTCATGTACGTAAATATTCTCAGGGCATAGGCACACCTGACCACTGTTCATATTGCGAAAGAACGCCACGTTTCCGGCAGCCGCCTGAATGTCTGCGTTTTTGTCGACCACTACAGGGTTCTTACCACCTAGCTCAAGAGTGACCGAGGTCAGGTTTTTAGCGGCTGCCGACATAACAATTTTGCCAACGGCCGGACTGCCAGTGAAGAAGATGTGATCGACTGGCAATTCGAGCATGTCGTTGGCTAGATCCACACCACCTTCAAACACCGCCACTTCGGCAGGATCAAACGTATCGCGAACAATATTGGCGCTGACAATGCTGATGTTTGCTGCCATTTCGTTGGGCTTTACTATAGCGCAATTACCTGCCGCAATCGCAGAAACCAATGGCTGGAATAGTAAGCTGAAGGGAAAATTCCATGGCCCGAAAATCAAAATGATACCGCGCGCCTCATACACCATTTTGGCAGTGGCTTCGGCGAACGGTGGTGACGTTGGTACGTCTACCGGTTTGGTCCAATCGGCAAGATTGGCGATCGCGTCGTCTATTTCGTGGTAGCAAGCGTCTAACTCCGTCTGCGATCCCGACGCGTCTTTTCGCAAATCGGTATACAAGGCATCGCGTACTGCTTGCTCTTGAGACTGTATGGCAGATTTCAGACCTTGCAACTTCGCGATGCGCTGCTCTACCGTGCTTTTGCGCAGTTCCCACTGCTTGCTTGATTGCATTTCAAAAACACTTTGTACGTCTGCATTGCTTGATATGGGTGCCGTTGCATTCATTGTTTCATCCTCGTCCACCGAGTGGATCGTCTAAATTTCTCACTGGTTCATCCAGTGGTCTAACCAATCATGGAAGTGCTGCACTCGCACTTCGTCTTCATTAAGTACTGCGCAGTCGAATCCGCGAGAATGCAAACCGGCCTGCATATCGGGTAAATACTCTATATCCTGATCGATCGTTATCGTCAGCGTTTTACGGCCGTTAACCACGTCGGCGCTGGTAAACACGTCGTGCTCTGGTCGCTCATCATCTCGGCTGACTGACAATGTTGGCGCAAGACTAACGCCTTGTTTGTTGCAGCCCGCTTCAACGGGTAACTGCAAGGTAAACTTATCGAAGTAACAACGATTTGGGTCATTAGCATGCGGTCTTGGCCCAAAAATCCATAACTCTTCGGCTTGTATAGTCATAAATGTATTTGGGAACAGGTCGAATTGCCAAACATCACTCAGTTGGTCGTCGGTTAAACCACTGAAATCAACGTCTAACTCCTCACACAATTCTCGCTTCCGTTGCTGGACCGCGCCACGTACCTCACTAATACGACCATCGAACGCGGTTGGATCAAGACCCAGGCCCTGCAGCGCAGGTACCAAGTGAGGGGGCGTTGCCTCTGGCGTTGGATACCTGGAATTGGTGACAAAACCCTCTACCTTGCTGGCCGAATGACCTAAGGGCCATAGCACGTTAGTTGAATTGCAGCAGTCAACGAAACTGGCGTGTTGGGGGTGAATAAAATCAACGTGGTATTGCTCAAGAAAATTATCGCGAACGGTTTTCCAGTTAGCGTTAATCGATACTGTTTGGTGCTCAGTCAGTACCATGTTCTCAAAATGATATGGGTCCAGCTGCGCCATGATAGGCCCAAGGTATTTGCTCAAGGCGGGCGCATTCGGGTCAAGGTTCAACCATATCATGCCAGCCCATTGCGCCAATAACACCGGTTTTAATGAGCGGTTCTCTGGATCAATCGCCGGGCAAAACCGCTCGGCATCAGGTACTTGCTGCAAGTGACCATTTAACTCATAGCTCCAGCCGTGGTATGGGCAGGTAAACTGCTGCAGTGAACCGCTTTCGTTGCTAAGCAAGCGATTGCCCCGATGCTGGCACACATTGTAGAACGCGCGAAGCTGTTCGTTGTGGTCACGCAATACCACAATGGATTCACGTCCTACCTCATAAATAAAATAATCACCAGGTTCCTTCAAATCACTTCGCAGCCCGGCGAATAACCAGCTTTTACTCCACACCGAATCCCATTCCTGTTCGAGGAATTGGGCGCAGGTATAACGCGTTTTACTAAGTTCGGCACGCTGCACTGTACGCGCCGGGATGCTGGTTCCGGTTTCATCGACAAACGTCTGTTCAATGATTGTTTGCGCCATTTGTCTTAGCCACGAATCATGTGTTTAGGCGTTTTACCCATCTATAAACACCAACACATTATCGTCTTCAACGATTGTTTCAAATGTCTGTATTGGTTTCGTTGCGGGCCGAGATAAGGCGCTGCCATCGCGCACATCGAACGCGGCCCCATGCAAAGGGCACAGCAAGCGTAGGCCTTTTAGCTTGCCATCACACAGTTTCGCAGCGGCATGCGAGCACAAATTACTGACAGCGAAAAAACCTTCTTTTGTGTTGCATAGCAGAACATCCTCACCCGCCAGGTCGACCGCCAGTGTTTTGCCTGGCGGAACATCTGCGCAACGGGCAGCTTTATACGGTGTGCGCTCCGTCATGAACCGCTCGCACCATTCTCGTCACCAAGGAATTCATCCAGCGTCTTGTGAATGCGGCGAATTCGCGCCTCCTGATAATTCCCGAGTGTAATGCCCGGCTTGCGACTTGTTTTAAAACCCTGTTGCTGTTGCTGCAGGTTGCCTGTGTCTTGATCATAGACCGGAGCAAGCCAGGCCATTTCCTCAGCTTCAGTATACGACTGCTCCACAGTTAGTTTTATGACCTCAGGTGGTTCAGGATGGGTTTCTCCGTCTGCCAGCGGCTCCAAAATAAGCACATCGAACAAACAACTGTCCACGTCGCTACCATTCGGACGGAAGCGATAAACCATGGGTATACTGACACCCGGAAATAGGAACATGTTAGGAAATAAGTGATACTCAATGGAATCAAGCATCAATGCGTCGCTCACCTCGGAGAAATCGACTCCAAGCGCTTGGCTGAAACTGTCACGCATGGCTTCCGCTACAGCGCTTCTTGCCGTTTCACCTTCCCCCAACTGACGATCTCCGCCACTGAAACTGACCATAGAGGCAAATTGTTCTTGCTCACTAAGTGCTTCCAACCCCCATTTCTCGGACGCGTAATCGGCCAGCGATTCAATACTGTAAGTACCAATATTGTGAATGAAACGGCTCAAGTACTTACCAAAGACATCGTATTGGGTATTTGCTCCGTTCGGCGCATCATGCGTTTCTATGTTGTGATAAGCCTCTAGAAACGCCTCTTGTGCCGCCTTCCAATTCGCCGGCAAGGTTTTTTCCACATGAACCTTGATGCGGCGTCTATCAAGTGGAAAATGCGAAAAGTGTTCTTTTAGACAATCGATATGCTCATCGAAAGGCGGTGCGTCTGGATCCATATTAATGAATACAAAACCTCCCCAACGCTCGCACTGCACTGATTGCAGGTTGTGATTCTCCGCACAGATGTGTGGAAAGTCCCAACGCCCGGGAATGTTATCTATTTGGCCATCAAGCTTCCAGGACCAACCGTGAAAAGGGCAACGGAAACCAGTGCTGTAACCGCTGCCTTCGGCGGCCAGAATACGTGTTCCGCGATGGGTACAGCTGTTTAGAAAGGCCTGAATCGAATCTTCTGTGGAGCGCACAACAATGACGGAGTACACGCCAATGTCATACACATAGGTATCGCCCACATCTGGAAGGTGCTCTTCCCTACAGGCCCACTGCCAAGCCTTAGGCCACAGCTTCCGCATTTCAAGATCAAAATAGGCCGGTGAGAAATACCGCGACACGGGTATATCTTCATCACCTAGAAATTCGTATTGAGACTCCAACAAAGGCGCTGGCACTGAATGGCGGTCGGTAGCCAATACATCGGCAACCGTTGGGCCAGGCGCTCTTGCTAAACCGCGTTGCTCATTGCTCTCTGCCACAGTCGCTCAACTAGTTCTTGCCCACAAATAGGTTCCTGCCTATTTGTGGGCCCGCTTTTCGAAAATGTCATTTTCAAAAAGCTTTCGTTTTACTGCGTAAAACGCTGGTGCATCCCTGCACCTGCAGCCATTTCCGCTCCGGAATTGGAATTACCGGACCAGAACTCGCTAATACAGTCAGACCTGATTGTTTTTTAGTATGTACTGCAATACCCTGTGAATGCAAGCTTGGGAGAATCTGAATATGTTAGCGAATGTTGGGAAGCTGCCAGACGCGCAGCAAATAGCTGATCGCATGGCGATTGTGCAAGTACTCACCATGCACAGTCGCGGCCTGGATCGTGTGGAAGCCGACACGCTTAAGCACTGCTACTGGCCAGATGCCGAGGTGGATTACGGCACCTTTGTTGGCTCTGCTCATCAGTTTGCCGAGTTAGTTATGCAAGCACTGGCCGGCGCCTACGAATTAACCCGGCATTGTATTAGTAACACTCTAATCGACTTTCACGACCACAATGTCGCGAAGACGGAATCTACTGTGAACGCCGCCCACTTGTTTATAGGTGCAAAACAGGAAATGCAATTTGGTGGACGTTATCTGGACGCCCTGGAAAAACGAGATGACACCTGGAAATTGATTCACAGGCGAGTTGTAATTGACTGGAGCCGAACGGTAGACGTGGTTGACGAACGAAACACTGACGCATTTGCAGCGATGGCCAAAGGTGCGCATTCTGAAGCTGACCCATCACACGCCCATTTTTCAAATAATTAGTCGAGACAGACCATGAGCAATACCATTGAATCATTAATTGCGAAACAGGACATTTATGAACTGGTTGCTACGTATATGCGCGGCCTGGATAGATTGGACGCCGAGCTGCTGCGTTCGGTTTTTCATGAAGATGGTTGGTGCGAATACGGTATCTGCGACGCCGCACCTTACGAATTTGTAGATTTTGCGATGGGCGCTCTTAAGGACCATGAAGCAAACCAGCATATGATTGGTAATGTGTTGATCGACGTTGACGGTGACCAGGCATTCGGTGAGGTGTATTTCAATGCTTTTCACAAAGTGAAAAGCGAATCTGGGTCTGATGATGTGATCATTGCTGGACGCTACCTTGATCGATATGAGCGACGTGACGGGGTTTGGAAAATTGCCTATCGCAGTGAACGTGCGGATTGGTGCAGGACTGAGCCTACTAGGGAAACGTTTTTTGAAGAGACGCCTGCGACATTGCGGGGTGGGCGGCTGGATGATGCGGTTTACCGGACGGATAATCGTAAGCGGCCATAAATCGACTCTTTTTTATTTGAACTAAATCTAATCTGGCTTGAAGACCGGCGTGTCTCGCAAGGCTAACATCGGCCCAAAGCCGGACTAGCTTATGAAATCCTTATCCCTAGACGAATAACGAAACCAAGGGTCACTCCCTCTGCCCAGCGTGCAACATAACCTCTGCCTCTGCAGCAAAGAACTGCGCCTGTTTCGGCCCGGTAGTTTCGCCAGCATCAATAACCAGAGTATGCCCAGTCATGTAACGCGAATCGTTACTCAGCGCGAACAGGATACCCGCCGCCATGTCTTCAGGCATCGCAGCGAAACCAAGCGGTGAGTCGCTTGCAATGGCTTCTGCGATGGCATCCTTGTTGTTGTCAGTGAGAGCGGCCGTCATAGGTGTAACCGTACCACCTGGCGCGATCGCATTTACGCGAATTCCGTAAGCCGCTAATTCGCTGGCCGCGGATTTTGTGATGCCTACAACCCCGTGCTTTGCCATGGTGTACACATGCGGACCCAAACCGCCAATCACACCAGCCGTACTGGCCAAAGACACAATTGAACCGCGCTTCTGCTCACGCATGGCAATTGCTGCGTGTTTGATTCCCAGAAACACACCGCGCGACAAAATCGCCATGGTTTTATCATAGGCCTCGGCGCTGGTTTCCATAATTGAACCGATGGCTCCTACTATCCCTGCGTTATTCACCATTCCTGTGAGTGGGCCAAATGCCTCTCGTGCAGCCGCTACGGCCGCCGCAATATCGGCCTCTTTGGTTACATCCGTCTCACAAAACACTGTGGCATCGCCAAGCTCATTCGATAAGGCATTTCCAAGCTCCTGCTGCAGATCAGCAATTACAACCCGACCACCTTCGCTGACTATGCCACGCACAGTGGCTTCGCCAATACCGCTCGCGCCACCCGTTACAACCACACTTGCACCGTCGAATCTGGACATCGTATTTCCTTAATAATTGGTTTGCATGGCAAACATGGTAACCTGTTTTTTTGAATGTGAGTGCAGATTGAAGAATGGATTTAGCTTATAGCGCTGAGTACGACAGCTACCGTCAGCAAGTACGAGACTTTCTGGAAAGCAATAAAGACATTTGGCCAAAGCGAACGGGCTTAGGCAGGCCAAGTGAAGAACACAAACGCTGGCAAGCATTATTGATTGAGCGTGGTTATACGGCGCGTACTATTCCTAAAGAATACGGCGGCCACGGCGGTGAGCCGAATATTCTGGAATCGCGCATTGCCGCAGAAGAGTTTACCCGTGCCGGTGCGCCCGGTGGATTGGCTGGCCAGGGTGTTTCTATGCTAGTACCAACATTACTTGAAATGGGTACCGAGGAGCAGAAAGAACAATGGATTAGCAAAACGCTCAGTGGTGAGGTGCTCTGGTGCCAGGGTTATTCTGAACCCGGCGCGGGGTCTGATCTGGCTAACCTTCAAACGAAAGCCACCGAAGACGGCGACGACTTCATTATCAATGGTCAGAAAATCTGGACCAGCACCGCTCATGAAGCGGATATGATTTTCTGTCTGGTGCGCACCGAGCGTGACGCGCCAAAACACAAAGGTATTTCTTATCTTTTGTTTTCCATGGACGCACCCGGCATCGAAGTGCGTCCACTTACAACCATGACCGGCCACGCTGAGTTTAACGAAGTATTTTTTACCGATGTGCGCGTACCGCAAAGCAGCATTGTTGGGCCGCGCGGCGCCGGCTGGCTGGTGGCCAACGCAACTCTAAAACACGAACGTGGCATGCTGGGTGACCCGAATGCCGCCAGCTCCCGCTTGAGCAAAATCATTGCGTTAATGCGGGAAGAAACCATTGATGGCACACGCCTGATGGACAATCCGATACTGCGCGACCGATTGGCCAAACTTCAAGGCGAAGTGCTGGCCATGCAATTTAATGGTTTACGCTTGCTAACCTGTTCTCTGCAAGGAAAAAGCGCCGGGCTGGCGCGCCTGATCGTAAAACTGAAAGGCTGCGAGCTTAATCACCAACTGGCTGCGCTGGCCATCGATTGCTATGGCGAGTTGGGCATTCTCTATAACAACAGCGAACACATTCGCGCGCGTGGTGATTGGCAACGTATGTATATGTTTGATCTTGGGCTAATCATTGGCGGAGGTACCGCTCAGATCCAGAAGAATATTATTGCTGAGCGGGGGCTGGAAATGCCCAGAGAGCCTAAGCCTGCGCCTGCTGACGCAACGGGAGGTCAGTAACATGGAATTTGGCCTAAGCGAAGAACAAATCATGTTGCAGGAAAGCGTGGATCGTTTTCTACAAGATACCTGCCCACTGGATCGCGTTAGAGAATTGGCCTTAGAAGGTGCAGTGCATGATGACACCCTCTGGAAAGGAATGGCTGAACTTGGTGTGACGGGTTTACTGGTTCCGGAACAATTTGGTGGTTTGGGCATGTCCTTACTGGATGCCATACTCGTGCAGGAAATGCTGGGGCGACATGTTTGTCCGGTCGCGTTTACGGCCACGAGTGTGCTTGCGGCCATTGCTCTGACACGCAGCGAGAATGAACCACTGAAGCAGCGGTATCTTCCAGCAATTGCAGAGGGCAGTCTGCAGGTGGCGGTTGCCCTCAGCGAACAGACTGGTGTAAGAACGGGCGCTGGCCTGACAATTTGCGACGACAAGCTCACGGGCAATGTACTGTTTGCACTGGGTGCGCCAAACGCAACACTTGTGCTGGTGAGCGGCCCTGATAATGGGATGTACGCCGTTGAAAGCAACGCCAGTGGTTTCGAGCGGCAAACTTTGCGATCAATTGATGATACACAGGTGTTGGCAGAGTTTCGTTTCTCAGACACACCGGCTCAAGTATTGGGCACGGACGACGCGCTGGCAGACAAACTGGTAGATGCCGGGCGGGTGATGCTTGCAGCTGATACATTGGGCGCCGCACAGTGCATGATTGAAAAAGCGGTTGAGTACGCCAAAGAGCGCAAACAATTCAATCGCGTAATCGGCAGTTTCCAGGCTGTGAAGCATATGTGTGCGGAGATGGCGGCCGGACTGGAGCCCTGTCGTTCCCTGGTCTGGTATGCGGCGCACGCGTTTGACGCCATTCCCGAAGAAAGCCGTCTAACCGCCTGCCACGCCAAAGCACATTGTTCAGAAGTTGGGCAATTTGTGGCACGCACATCCACTGAGGTTCACGGGGGTATGGGCTTCACCGATCTTATGGGTTTGCACTACTGGTTCAAGAGAATTGGCTTTAATAGGCAGCTATTGGGCTCACCGGAACGTGCCAGGGAAGATGCGGCCAAGGCGCAAGGTTGGATATAGAAATCTGCTGTTTGGGCTTACAGCCTCCGAAAATCGCGCAAACTACTGATTACTAAACATAAGTTGTACGTTCCAATGGCTGACCAACGGTTAGTTTAGAGAGGAATTCGTTACTTGGGTCACATTCTGATCAAATATTAGGCGTTTTCATATCCCGTATGGCGGATATCGCAGCTGATCAATAAATGTCTACTAGGCTGAATAATAAACAACAAGATTATTATTTGACCATGGAACAGACCGGACACAGCCAAGTAAGTGGTTTGGGCAGTTACCTACCCGAGCAAGTCATTCAATCTGATGACCTAATGGAGGCCTTCGACGCCGAGCGGCGATTTGGAATCCCAAAACGATATTTGTCCACGCTTGTTGGCATCAAAGAACGTCGCTTTGCACCTGACGGTAGTTCGCCATCAGACCTCGCCATAGAGGCAAGCCGGAACGCAATCGAAAACGCTGGTATTGATGCTACCGAGATCGATTACGTTATTTATTGTGGGATTGACCGAGACTGGATTGAACCGGCAACCGCTCATCGAGTTCAGCACGAAGTGGGCGCAAGCAACGCAGCTTGCTTTGATGTAACCAATGCATGTCACGGCATGATGAATGGTCTGGCTATAGGCGATGCGTTTATCGGTGCGAAAGGTGCAGCAACTATACTGGTCTGCACTGCAGAACTGGGCTCAACAACCACTAAATCGGCGCTTGATCTGCTTAACAAGCCCGATATAAGCAAGGAGCGTGTGAAATCATTGCTCGCTGGCCTAACCCTAGGCGATGCCGGCGGCGCAATGATTATTCGGGCTTCTGAAAACCACCGCGGTTTCCGTCGATTCGTATTTGGTAGCGCGGGCAAGCACACTGGCCTTTGTTATATGGACAAAGACGAAAATGGTCGTAAAGAAGGCCATGTCGACATGCAGGCAATTTGTACTGAAGCAATTAGCTATCACCAAGAGCTAATAGAAAACACCTACGAGAAGCTCAATTGGTCACCTAAGGATGTGAATTCTCTGGTGTTGCACCAAGCAGGCTTAAAGCCGCATAAGCAGCTATCCAAAGTAGCCGATATTGACCTAAACCGTGCGCCAGAAACGATATCCAAGCTAGGCAATTTGGCCAGCGCAACCATCCCCGTCGTACTTGACTTGAACCGGCCAGCCGCAAATGATAACGTGCTGATACTAAGCACGGGAAGTGGGCTTTCCGTGGGTCAAACAGGACTGGTTTTTTAGTAATTAGCAACAATAAGTATCGCTTTAGTCAACAGTTTCTAAGCCGACTCACTAGCCCGAATTGCAATAACACCCGTAAAGATACACATAGGGGATTAGCATGAGTTGGTGGATCGGAACGTCACTTTTGGCCATATGTATTAAACTGTGGCTATTGTTCGCAAAACGAATCCAATTACGTGAAAACGGCGCTCTTGAGCTTCTATTAATCGGCTTTCTTGGCATGAATGTCGTCGAGCTGGGCGGTTTCTTTGCGATGCAGAACGAGCCTTTGTTGTTCTCTCTCCTGTCACTTTACTATATGGCCTGCACACTCACCGTCGCTGCGATGCTTAATTTGTTTATGAGCATGAATGGTGCGAGCTCAGCAATGCTTAGGATTAACTGGATTGTCGCCACTGTCATGGCGGCAACATTCATGATCCCCGGACTCATGCTTCTTGGCGTTCAGCAACTCGGCTTCAGCGCAACTCGAATTCCTGGACCAATGTACCTATATTGGGTTGTATACATTTTGGCAACGCTGATTTTCGCTATGGTTCATCTGGCCACAGTGTATTTGCGCCACAGATCCGAACAGAAAGGTAAGCAAGTATTGGTCATACTGCTTGGTTTGTCACCAGCAGTCTTAACCTCGATAGCGATTGTTGTAATGATGCAGTTTGGATTTAAAGTCAATCTAGGCGCCATCATTTCTCTGATGATTTGCACTTTCATATTGAGCTTGATTTGGGCGGAAAACAGGCACAGCGTGTTTAAAGTTCTGGCCCGCGTGCCCAATACTGAAGAGCATCGGATTCGTACCCAGCTGCATGTCGCTTTTGCAAAGATTGAGATGAGCGCATACTCACCCGAAGCCAGTAACGCAGGATTTGCAAACTCTGTCAGAGATCTGGAAAAGAGCTATAGAGAACTGACCGGCGATCAAACTAATTCGCGCCAGAGCAAGGGCAACGGCGGGTGGTTGATGTACTAGGCAATCCAGCCTACGTCATAAGCGAAATACACGACCTTCAAATTTGAGTCATTACCGAGCGGCAATGGCACTGCCAGCTGCAGCCCACTAGAATCGTATGCACTTCATTTCAAGCGTGTAGCGATTCAAACATGACCACCCAATCAATAGTAATCAAGAACGGTACAGTTGTAGATGGTACCGGTAAATCCCCGTTCATTGCCGATGTACGGCTTAGCGATGGCTTGATTAGCGAGGTTGCAAAAGACATTACGCCCGCCGGCGGCGACCAGCTCATAGATGCCTCAGGTTGTCTTGTCACGCCTGGCTTAATTGAAAGCCACACGCACTTCGATGGCACCATGTGGTGGCAGCCAGATCTGGAACCACTACCAGGCTGTGGCGTTACCACCGTGGTGATGGGCAACTGTGGATTCGCTCTAGCACCGCTGCATGAGGACTCAGCCGTACAGGCTGAAGTCGTTAAGATCTTTTCGTTTTTTGAAGACATCCCGGAAGGCCCTTTTCTTAGCAAATTACCGTGGGACTGGAAAACCTGGTCTGAGTACAGCAAGTCAATGCAAGAAAAGGTACAGGTGCCCACCAACTATGGCAGTTTCGTTGGTCACATAGCATTGCGTTTGGCGGCTATGGGTATGGACGCCTGGCAACGCGCGGCAACAGTTGATGAAACTGCCAAGATTGCTGAGTTGTTGGATGATGCCTTGTCAGCTGGTGCTCTGGGTTTTTCTACAAACCTGATGGACCACGATGGAGAAGATCGGCCTGTGCCGTCGCTGTTAGCGGATGACGCAGAATTTCTTGCCTTGTTTGAAGTCATGGCGAAATACCCTGGAGCCACCGTTCAGGTGGTGGTCGACAGCTTGATGCGCTTCACTGCTGTGGACTCCATGGAGCGCCTGGCCAGGTTGTGTGAAGACAAACCGATACGCCTGCAATGGGGCGGCGTGCCAACATTACAGTGGCAAAAGGATTATGGTCTGCAGCAACCTTTGCTGGAATTGCATGAGCGATTTGCACAGGAAGGCAGGGATTTCTGGACGGGCTACGCGCACGTACCCATTACTGTGACTGCCAGCGTTCGCCACTCACTGTTGTTCGCGCAGTCAAATGACTACGCCTGGCATGAGATTGTTACAGCGGAAAGTGATGAGGAAAAACTCGCACTTCTGGCCGATCAGTCATGGCGAGCGCGAGCGCGTCATTCCTGGGACAATGAGTCGCTTGAAACGTCATTTTTTCGAACGCCACAAGGTATCTTGTTAGACAACTCAGAAAACAACCATGGGCCTTGTGGTATCACATTGGGTGAATACGCTGAGCAATTGGGTGTTCACTGCAGCGACGCGATGGCTGAGTGGATTGGGAATAATGGATTAGGCGCAACGGTAACAATGCCACCGTGGGACAAAGACGACGATATGGTGGTGAGGTTAAGTCGCGATGATAAGGCTGTTGGCAATATCAATGACTGTGGCGCACACGGCCAGTTGTTCTGCGGTACGGGTGACAATCTACTTTTGTACACAGATTATGTTCGTGGCAGCGGTAAGCTCTCCATAGAAGAGGCAGTGTATTCACAAACGGGTAAGCTGGCGGATCATTTTGGGTTTACTGATCGTGGGGTTTTGCAGGCTGGTAAGCGCGCTGATGTGACCGTTTTTGCGCTGGATGAGATTGAGCGGCGGGAAAAGTACAAAACGACGGATGTGCCGGATGGGAAGGGTGGTTTAACCTGGCGGTGGACCAGAGACCCTGCGCCTGTGAGGGTGACTATTGTGAATGGGGAAGTTACCTTTGATGGCAAGCAGTCTACTGGTGCTATGCCTGGGGTGATGGTGTCGCATAAGGAAGAGATTTCGTAAGCTGCAAGACCGGCAACAAAGAGAGTGTTGGCTAGCTGGACACGCCGTGAACCCATCATGGGGGCTCCCCTAAAGGACCTACTGTCGGTGTTTTCGAGGTCCCTCTCTCAAACAGTCCAGCTAGCCAACACTCTCTTCGTTGCCTCAGTGCCACTATTCGTGCTTTTAACGAAATAACTCGAATACAAAAGAGATGGTTCAAGCCAACCCAGGAATCTCACAAAAGAAATCAGCTTCAATCTTCGCACTGGAAGCCGAATTATTGTGCTCTCCCGCACACCAGGATGGCATCACCATTGAATACAAGCCGTTTCCACCAGCCATTAATATCAGCAGCTGATCGGGACTACTAAATGCGTATTTCTTTTTCGGATCTGATCCCGCCATGGGGCCGAGCAGTCGCGACACATCCGCCGGGGGCATGAAGCACAACTCGCACAATTCGTTAGCTATATCAGTACGCGTCAATCCAGCAGCATGCAGCACTTTGGCATGATCAGGGTTCAAAACGACAACCGCCGTTCCACCACCCAACACTGCGTTGTTTGTCGCTGTGCTGCACAGTCCTGCTGCAACTTGTGACAACAAGAGCTTATAGTGTTCAGCATCGTCAGCGTCTGGAATGTAAATCACTGAATGCGGAGCTTCGGCACCAATTACCGTGACCACGCTGTCGTCTGCCTGGAAGCCTAAATCAACATGCATTGGTGTAAACGGGCTGTTCTCTTCGTCTTCGGCCAGACAATAGGTGAACTTGCCCGGGTGCCCCAGCAGTGCCATGTCTGAACTGCCCGGGCGACCTTTACCAATATTGATCATGGCTAATCGAAGCGCGCGGCCAATCGATGCATTAGCACGATGGCCCGGTCCGAGTGCGCCATAGCCGCTGGCGATTGGGCCGCAAGAGTGCCTGGCGGGGCCATTAACGATGATAAGAGGGGCCGTACAATGCGTGGTGGCTTGCATTTCGGTTAAATCAAACACGGGTTCGATCACGGCCTTTGCCGCCGCTACAACAACTGGCATGTAGTCTGTCAGGCAGCCTGCCATCACCGCAGAAACAGCAATTTTTTCAACGGTGGCAACGCCGCCACCAGGGCCCATGGGGCCCAATATCATGTCAGCTTCCATACCCGATGCCAACACCATACGCTGCACCCGCTCGGCGGTTGGAATGACGACCGGCAGGCCATCAGTGCAACCGCGGGAGTGAAGGTCTTCCAGAGCTGCTTCTTCAGTGACTGACGACAGCAAATCAGTCATTGTCACCTTCCAGGGCATCAACAATTGAGGCTGCAATATCCTGTGCGACTTTGCGCATGTTTGCAGCACCGCTGCCGGCTACCGGGTGCGGAAGTTTCACTCTAGGCGCATCAGGCATACCAAGAGAGTCCGCCACGAAGTCACCTTGTGGCCAGAATTCTTCAGTGACCAGTGATACTGCGGGTATTCCAAGCTTTGCTAAGTTGATTCCGTCACGCACGGTGCCGGTTGTGCAAGAGCCTCAGTGCCCGTAGGCTGCGACTGCAGCCGTACAATGCTTGGTAATCTCACCCAGCATCTCATCATTGGCCGGAAACGTGGGATTGCCCTTGTTGTAGTCAAACACCTTGATCGAGGGCTCAAGCGCTTGCATTGCATTTGCAACTTCGTGCAAAAAATTCTCCGAATCGGGAAAGCCATTGGCAAGAAAAGCAACATTTATTCCTTTGCCACCGCGAATCGGCGTAGACAAGTTATACGGTATTCGTTCAACACCGGCGTCCGCTTCCGGATTGTGGTATTCGATCATAATCCCTCCTAGTTACCATGTGGATAGTTACAATGTGGAGTGAAGAGTTGCGTGCTCGGTATCGGCACTATCCTTCGATTTAAACTCTATTCGATAATGACAAGTGACGCAACGCCTCATTCCATCGCGCATGCTCTGGTTCTTACATTGTAGTTCCGCAATTTCGCTTCTGAGCTTGGAAATTTCTGTTTGCTGTTGCAACAGCTTTTTGTGCGGCGAGATAATGGTTTTTAATTTGGCAAACACGCTGACTCTGCGCTTAGGTGGACCAGGTCATACGAACTGTGCAGGAAGTTTCAGGGAGATGCGGCTCAAACTCCATTTTTAAGCCTCCGTTTTCTCCTTTAAATAAAGCCTCGAATGGACCCTTGCAAATATTCAGACATCCTTCTTCGGGTAAGGCATCCGGGTTAGGCAAAGAACTCTGTTTCGCGCACACGTGCCAACCACACTCAGGGATTTCAATCACTGTTCGGCCATTGGCAGGGTCCATCTCCGTGATAGTTGCCGGCCCGGTTAACCAACCGGCTGGATTAAACGTTTCAAACATGAACTTACTGAATCGACCAGGTTTGGTGGAGCCTGATTTGGGCGCTTTCTTCTTTTTGTTTTTCTCGGGCATGCTATTCATCATTGCCAGAAAATCAGCAGAGGTCTCATGAGAAGTGGCAACGCTGGTGCCAATCACAATGTCTTCGTATTGCGCTTGTGAGTAGTATTTTCGCAATTCCAGCAGCGCCCACTCCACTTCGCGCACGAAGTTTCCATATCGCTTACGCCATTTCTCCCGCGGCGACTCAAACAATTTGACTGCTTCGCGACGCGCGCGAATGGATTGATAGTCTTGCTCTAATTGCTCTCGGTCATCGCAAGACAAGCGAAGAATAGGCAGCAAGGTGTGACTCACAATCAATGATGCTTTCTTTACTAACATCTTGTCCGACATCCACATATCAATCCATGCCTGTGGTCCCCATTGATAGAAAAAACCCGATCGCCGGATAGGTGTTATTCGATCAGTGCGGTCAGAGACAATCATCGATTCGTCATTCATTGGAAGTCTCTGCGAAACGTCACGCCAAAAGTTGTTTCGGGCGCCACGATTCCCGCGTAACCGCCAATCGTTGGAATATCAATTCCAAACACGAAATACTCTTCGTCAAGCAAATTGCGCCCCCACAAGGCAAGCTCCCAGTTTTTCTGCAAATGCCTTAGAGAAAAACGCAGGTTTACCAAGTGCGTGGCGTCATTTTCCAAGTTTGAATCCAGATATTGGTCCAAAAAGAAGCTATCAGTGTAATTGTGCTCAAGGCGGCTTACTGACAACAAGTCATCCGACAGTAACTTCTCATACTGTAGATAAGAACTGACAGTTAGCTCCGGTGCATTATCTAGAGGTTTACCGCCTAAGTCTTGCAAACAGGGCGGATTTGAAAACCCGGGAGACAAACCGACATTGCCATTGGTGACGTAATAGTCCACAAAGGATTGCTCTATAGTGCACTGGCCGTTTGGAAACTCCGAATACTCCGCTTTGTTGTAACCGATGGCGCTGCCGAAGTCGATATTTTCGGACACCACATACGCAATATCTAACTCCAGGCCATAGCTTTCCAATGAACCCGCATTGGTGACCTTAATACTGGAGCCATCAAACCCTTGCGCTTGAAAATCCTCGTAATCCACAAAATATAAAGAGCCATTCACTTGCAAGCGACGATCTAGCCAAGTGCCTTTCCAACCGAGTTCATAATTGGTCGCTATTTCCTCATCGAACTCTCCGTCTGAACCGGCAGCCTCTCTGCGTTGATTAAACCCACCCGATTTAAAGCCTCGGCTAACACTGGCATAGACCATCAAGTCTTGTGTGGCGAAGTAGCGAAGATTGATGGTAGGCGACAAATCCGAGTCGCTGCGCTTATTGTCAAAGAGTATATCTGGGCCAGCCACTGGAGGTATGTCAATAATGTTATTGGGCGCATCAATGAAATAGCCTTCAGTAATCTGTGAGCCTACTCGTTCTTTCTTCTCATAAGTCAGGCGCAGGCCAAAGGTAGCACTCCACTTTTCATTGACGTTCCAGGTGAGCTGACCGAAGCCCGCAAAGCTTGTTGTCGTATAGAGGTTAACGTCAGTGTTTAAAGAACCGTTGGGAAAGAAAAAACCCAGGCCGATGTTGTTTACCAATGGCACACCCATATTAAACGTGCCAACGGAATCAAACTCAGAATAATACGCAAATACGCCCGCCTGATACTCCAGCGTTTGACCGCTGGTTGAGGCAATTCTGAGTTCTGAGGAATACTGATCTAATTCCACATCGGTACTCGCTTGTACGGCGCCATACGCTGTGAAATCACCGTCGAAGGCGCTGTCTGATTCGTAGTGCCGCCATGCATTAATAAACGTCAGCGAATTTTCACTGCCCAGCTCGCGATTCCATTCAAGCGCCACGCCACCTACCTCCACTTCATTGCGTGTATCACTATCAAGCCAATAATCATCACCAAATGGGGCCGCAGCTGGTGGTGAAAAACCCTCACTGTCTTCCAGCGCTATGAAATCAAACACTGGCAAACCAAAGCGAGGACCTGGCGTTGTGACCGGACCCAGCTCTGCCAAAAACTCTTCAGAGCGTCTAGCGGTTATAGGGGCATTGAGGGTTGATAATCCGTCGTAGGTAATTGCCGATAGCGCACAGCAATCTGTATCTTCTTTGGAGTAATCGACGGTCATCAATACATCGCCGCCTTCACCAGCATCAAATAGGAAACGCGTTTTTGCACCCCATTTGTTTGCGTCGTTCAGGCCATCGCCATTGAAGGTGTTGTTAAATTTATGATCACCATTAACCAGAAATCCAGTGACTCGCATGGCATGACCTGAGTCTCCGAAAGGGGTATTAAACATACCTCGCACTTCGGCGCGATTGTCATTGGCATACACCAGTTCCAGCGTAGACTCAAAATCGCTGGAAGGCTTTTTAGTAATAATGCTCAGCGCACCGGCTGCGGTGTTCTTACCGTATAGCGTTCCCTGCGGGCCGCGTAACACTTCTACCCGTTCGATATCGATGAGATCAGAGATGCTCATGCCAGCGCGGCCTTGATACACCCCATCTATGAAAATACCTACGCTGGGGTCAATTCCCGAATTTGTGCCTACCGACCCAATCCCACGAATGCGTACTGAGGTTCCACGCGAGTCTGTATTCGGGGTAATTTTTAGGCTGGGAGTGTATTGCTCAAGGCCGGCGAGATCAGTCACGCCGCTGTCTTTGAAAAACTTGCCTCCAAACGCCGAGACAGACATCGGCACTTCTTGCAGGTTTTGTTCGCGACGATTGGCCGTAACAATGACTTCTTCAAGCACAAGAGATTGGTTAGAAAGAGCGAAACTGGTATAGGTTGCACAATTCAGTGCAAGAAGCACAGAGGTAAGACCTACTTTAACAGGCTTGTTCACTAGTCCACGCTTATTCTTGTTAGTGCCAGATTACAGTACTAAATTAAAATCACAAAAACAATCAGTTTTGACTGTTATTTCCCACAGGCGCTACAATGGGCCCATTATCACCATTACTTTCCGCCCACGAACGCAAGATAAGAGGTTACCCCATGGCTCAGCCAATGCCCGCCGACAACCCATTTCTCAACTTTCCGTATGGCCCAATTCGAATGGAATGTGATGCCGATGATCTGATCATTGAGGGCGAAATTCCATCAGATATAAATGGCAGCTTATACCGCAATGGGCCAAATCAACGCTTTGCCCCGCGTGGCGATTATCATCTCTTTGCGGGCGACGGCATGATTCATGCGTTTCATATCAACGACGGTCAGGTTGATTACAAGAACCGTTGGGTAAAGACTGCAAAATGGAACGTTGAAGACCGGGAAGGCCGAAACCTGATAAACCCGATGAACCCTTTTGATTGTGACCCGGACTACAGTGATTTTATTTTCACTGATAAAGACGGCCTGGCAAATACCGCCCTGGTTTGGCATGCAGGGCGACTTTTGGCTCTGGAAGAAGGCCACCCTCCGTATGAGGTAGACCCCGTTACGCTTGAATCTATTGGCTCCTGGAATTTTCGCGGCAAACTACAAACAGCAATGACTGCCCATCCCAAGGTAGACCCAGCAACCGGTGAGATGCTGTTTTTCGCGTATATGGCCAGCGGTCCATTTGAGTCAGATGTTGCGGTGCATAAAGTTGATGCAGAAGGCAGGCTCACCGAGAGCTTAATCATTCCCACGCCCTACCCAGCTATGGTGCATGACTTTGTAATTACCGAAAACTACATCATTGTCCCTGTCATGCCCATCACCGGCAGTTTGGATAGAGCCATGGAAGGCAAACCACCCTTTGCCTGGGAGCCAGAAAAAGGCGTTCATATTGGTGTCATCCCACGTCATGGCGGTACCGCCGAAGACGTGCGTTGGATAGACATGGATACCAGTTTCGTTTTTCATTTTATGAACGGCTTCGATCAAAGTGACGTCATCACAATTGATTGCTGCTTGTTTGATCACGCACCGCTGTTTCCAACGGCAGACGGCAAAGAAACTGGAGAAGCACGACCGTTTCTCACGCGACTGACGATAGACCTGAATGATTCTGATGCACGTGTTCAACGGACCGACATAGATAACATCGAATCAGAGTTTCCGATTTGTGACCCGCGCTATGCTTGCAGAGAATACCAGCACGGCTGGTACACATCACCTGATGGCACACTGCCCAGTACGCTGCCCAATAGCTCTCATTTTTATAATGTGATTGGGCATATAGATCATCAAACGGGTAAAACCGAAAGCTATTCGTTTGGAAAGTCTTTGCCGTCAGAGCCCTTATACGTGCCAAAAAGCAAAGACGCTGCGGAAGGGGATGGCTATATTCTTACTGTAGTGACCAATTTCGACACACGTGCAAGCAGTCTTTGCATTCTGGATGCCTTAAACCTCGAACAAGGGCCCTTAGCACAGGCCCACTTGTCGCATTGCGTACCCTCGGGCTTCCATGGTTTGTGGCGCCAGGCTGATTGACATGAGCATCCTTGGTCTGATTTGTCTGATTCTTCTCGGCATTCCCGCTCTTCTAATACTAATGGCGTTTGTTGCACCAAAGCCACTGTTCGCGGCAGCGGACGGCATGATCAAACGCAGCATGGATGCGGAGAGTTACAATCAGCAAAGCGCTTATTCAGGAAAAGGCTTTGCGCCGCAGCACACCGAATTGTCTCATGCGGATATTCGTGTTGAAGGCGAAATCCCAGACGATCTCAGCGGTGTTTACCTTCGCAACGGCACTAACTCGCAGTTTTCCAGCACAGACAGCAGGGTGCATATGTTTAATGGCGACGGCATGTTGCACCAGATCCAACTACTTGATGGCGCTGCAACGTATTCAAATACCTACGTGCGCACACCGCGTTTTGCGGCTGGCAGAGCACACGGTGCTGAAGTCTTCCCCGAGTTTGGTGACATTGCTGGTGGGGGAAAGCCTGGTTTATTCAAGCTGATCTTAAGTACACTAAAGCAGCGCTTTGGTGTTATTCCAAAAATCGAGACGCTGGAAAATGGATCGTCAACCACGGCCATCCAAAAACACGGTTCCAAATTGTATGCACTTCAGGAAACCTGTTTTCCCTTCGCGCTGAATACCAAACTGGAATCCGGGCGCTTGATTTTGGATGGTTCAGGTGACTGGGACAATTTTGACGGCGAGTTACAAGCCCCTTTCACGGCACACCCAAAAATTGATCCTGCCAATGGCAGTTGGACAACCTACAGCACCGATTTAATGAGCGGAGCGCTGCGTTACGCCCTGCTGGAAGATGGTAAGCTTACAAAGAACGTAGAGCTGGCTAACATGGACCCGGCGCTCAGCTTTCTGCACGATTGTTATCTAACAGACAACTATTCGGTCTTTCCCGATTCATCACTGCGTTTTAACAGCAAGGAAATGATGGGTGAGCATCAGAGCCCATTTGTATTCAACGCAGAGTACAAGCTGCGATTTGGTGTCATTAATCGACAACACGAAGCAGGCGATTCTGTTCAGTGGTTCACCACAGATTTACCGGGTCATATCTGGCATACAATTAATGCATGGGAAGAAACACGCGAAGACGGCGGTACGGATATTGTTTTAAGCGCGCCAGTGTATCGCTCTTACCCTTCGACTGTTCCAATACATTCACCGGAGGAGCCACACGCTTATCTTACCCTCTACCGTCTGAATCTGGACAGCGGAGAGGTGACCGAGCAACGGCAATTGTTAGACCATTTCTACGAGCGCCCAAGTTTCAACACCCATATGATTGGTAAAAAGACTCGCTACGCCTACCTGCTTGATGAAGAGGCGAGCGGCGGAATAATGGGTAAAGGGGTTCTGAAGTACGATGTAGTCAACGAACAGGAAGTCGCATACTTTGACTACGGCGATTTCTTTGGTGGTGAGGCCTTGTTCGTTGCACGCGATGGAGCCAGTGAAGAAGACGATGGCTATCTTATTGATCTGCTGATGACGGAAAACCAGGCTTACCTGCTTATTCTCAACGCGCAGTCGATGACGGAACTGGCCAAGCTACACTTACCGCAACGCGTACCCTTCGGAGTGCACGCATGCTGGCTGACGAATGGTCAGCTGCAGGAGTTGAACTAAGCCAGAGGCATCTAGTCGAATAAAGCACACAGTTGCTGAAGATTGACTATGACACACTACAAACCCCGCTTGATTAAACCGGTAACTATCGCTTTTGCTTTACTGCTGGCGCTGCCAGTAAGCGCGCAAGAGAAGGCGAAGGCCTACTTTGCAGGTGGGTGCTTCTGGTGCGTTGAAGCGGCTTATCAAGAACTGGATGGCGTAACAGACGTAGTATCCGGTTTTACTGGCGGCACCTTGAAGAACCCTACTTATAAAGGAAATCATCAAGGGCACTATGAAGCCGTTGAAGTAACTTACGACGCTTCGGTCATCAGTTATCAGCAACTTCTGGACGTGTTTTGGGTGAATATCGACCCGTTTGATGCCAAAGGGCAATTCTGCGATAAGGGTCCTTCCTATCGAAGTGCGCTGTTCGTGAATAACGCAGCGGAACGCGAATTGGCAGAACAAACCAAATTAAAGGTTGAGCAGGAATTTCCGAACCACGAGGTAGCAACGGTGATTCTGCCTTCCAATACTTTCTACCCCGTTGAAGAAGGCCATCAGGACTATTACTTGAAAAATCCTATTCGCTATAAGTTTTATCGCAGTGGCTGCGGCCGTGACCGGCGATTAAAGCAAATCTGGGGTGACAGAGCGAAGCATTGAGCACTGAGGATCGTCAGCGTTGGAATAAGCGATTTGCTGAGGGGGCCTATCAATCCAGAACTCACCCCAGTGATTTATTAGTTCAGAACCAGCAATTACTGCAGCAATTGAAGAATGTGCCCGATGTTCAGGCGCTTGATATTGCCTGCGGTTTGGGTCGAAATTCAGTCTTTCTGCTTGACCAGGGCTTCGCCGTTACAGCAATTGATATCTCTGATGTTGGTTTGAGCGCATTGCGCAATTCACATCGAAACTCTTCACCGCTGACCGTCATTTGCCATGATCTTGATCACGGCCTCCCTGAAATCGATGCCAGATTCGATGTAATTGTAAAAATTCGATTCCTCAATCTAACGCTGTTGCCAGACCTCTTGGCTTGCCTTAAGCACGGAGGCTTGATATTCATTGAAGTGTTGATGCAAACAGAAGACCAGACGACGACTGGTCCAAAAGCGAGCAGATTTCGTATTAAACCAGGCACCCTCAGAGAAGCGCTGGCCGGAGCAAACATACTGCATTACCATGAGGGTCGAGTTAAAGACCCGGATGGGAAAATCAGTGTGGTTGCGCAAGCTGTTGCACAACGCTGTGAATAAATTTGAGCAAAGCAATCAATATAGCCACAACTTCCTGGTCACAGAATTCGTCTGGCAGTGCAGACGAATATTGTCAGCAGGCTGAATTAGCAGAATCTTTGGGGTTTCATTCTTTCTGGTTGCCTGAAAACCATTTTGGCGATCAACGCTCCATACCGTCACCTTTAACCATACTGGCGGCGGCGGCAGCAAGAACATCGACAATTGGCCTGGCCACCACCTCGTATCTGATCACAATAAGAAATCCGTTGCAGGCGGCGGAAGAAGTGGCCGTGCTCGATCGCTTGTCCAATGGTCGACTGATCCTGGGGCTGGGCAGAGGCGTGCAAAGCGCCATGTTTACGGCCTTTAATCTTCCAACTAGCGAAAAGCGCAAACAGTTCAAGGCTAATCTGCACCTAATGTTGAAAGCCTGGGCGGGCGAAGCAATAGCGTACGATGGCGATACTCCGATTCATCTCGCACCGTTGCCGCTCCAGCAACCCCACCCTCCTCTGTGGATCGCAGCCTTTGGGCCGCTTGCGCTAAGCCAGGCAGGCACTCTTGGTTTGCCTTACCTGGCCTCACCCATTGAGACGCTTGCCGCACTGGAAAAAAATTACGCGCATTATCACGAGGCAATAGCGAAGCATCACGCAAATCCCATTGAAACCATTCCGGTGATGAGAACCGTTTTTGTCAGTAATCGCAGAGTCGAGATTGAGCGAGTAAATGCAGCACTTGGCAAAACTAATTTTCATTCGATGCATGAGGTGGGAACACAAACCGAGGACTGGACCATTGTTGGTGACGAATCCTACGTGCGAGATAAAGTAAATGAGTACATTGAGCGCTTGAGAATGACTCACCTAATTGTACGAGGAAGAATCTCTGGTTTAAGCGACCAGGAGCAAATACGAAGTCATGAAAAACTGCTCAGAGCTGTTGGTAATCAGTAAATCCGAAACCCGTGTCGTGCCGCACTTCAGTTACTGTGAAAATAGTGATCTGTATTTCAGCGCGAATACTGCAGTACTGATAAACTGTCGAACGAACACCTTCTGCTAAGTCCTCACACCCTCAATCAATCTCTATGAACATCGAGTCGTGACGCCAATCAATCCTTCCGCCATACAACAGCGCTTCGCGGACATCAGGCGCCAGACTGAGCAGATTTGCAGCAAGCTTACAGTTGAAGACCATTGTATTCAGCCACGCCCTGAGGTCAGCCCTCCCAAGTGGCATATGGCGCACACCACCTGGTTTTTCGAAGAGGTTATCCTTAAGAAGTTTGCGCCAGAGTATCAACACTTTGATTCTGTGTTCGCAGTGCTATTTAACTCCTACTACAAGTCGGTTGGCGAGCACACGCCACAATCGCAACGCGGTTTTCTTTCTCGCCCAAGCGTTGAGCAGGTATATGATTATCGCTCAGCAGTTGATCGCGCTATTAAGAGTCTTATTGACGACACCACTGAGCTCCATACGATCGCACCTTTGCTTGAGCTGGGTCTACAACACGAGCAGCAGCATCAGGAATTGCTGTACATGGATATCAAAGCAATTCTTGCCGAAAACCTGGATCAACCCGCCTACTGTGAACCTAATTCATCACTCATTGGAGCCGATTCGAATAATCCGGCGCTGCAATCAAGGTTTGACGAAGGTCTTTATGAAATAGGCAATGACACCTCAGCGTTTAGGTATGACAACGAGTCACCTGTGCATAAGCATTATTTGTACGGTTTCGAAATAGCCGAGCAGCTGGTTAGTAACGCCGAATACAAAGAGTTCATTGAGGCAGGAGCTTACCAGCAGGCACAATGGTGGCTGAGTGAAGGTTGGGAGTGGATTAATCAAAACGCCATTACTCACCCGCTCTACTGGCAGGAGACTAATCAGAGCTGGCAGCAGTTCACTTTATTTGGAGCACGACCACTTCCAGACGCAGCACCGGTAAGCCACGTCAGCTATTTTGAGGCGGATGCCTATGCTCGATGGCGTACGCAGCGCTTGCCGACTGAACAGGAACTTGAAACCTGGTTACGTGTAAACCATATCGCCAATGCGCAAACAGCGCACTGCATAGAGCCTTTTGATGTAGCCCGTGTTGATGGCCAGGTTTGGTGTTGGACCGCCAGTCAATACACGGCTTATCCGCGGTTCGCGCCTTATGGCGGTGATTTAGCGGAATACAATGGCAAGTTTATGTGTAATCAGTTTGTACTTCGCGGTGGTTGCGCAGCGACCTCTGTTGGACACTACAGACCCAGCTATCGAAATTTTTTCAAACCCGAACAACGCTGGATGTATTCAGGAATACGTCTGGCCAAGGATATTTAATGGACGCCAACGTCGACCTTAACAGCGAAGAATTTGCTGAGGCCATAAGAACCGGATTGCAAGCCACTCCGAAAAGTCTGTCTTCAATGTACTTCTACGATGATCGCGGCAGCGAATTGTTTCAAGCGATTTCGCGGCATTCGGATTATTATCTGACAAGCACCGAACACTCTATTTTAACGTGCAATGCTGATGTGATTTTCGACAGCATAGACTGCGAAGAATTGGATGTTGTAGAGCTGGGCGCTGGAGATGGCCATAAAACTCAAATATTACTCAATGCGTTCTCGCGCGGTGGCAAGTCAATCAATTACTACCCCATCGATATTTCAGAAGAAGCAGTACGCTTGTTAGAAGATGGTTTGGACCTACCCAGTAATGTCACACTCAACTCTATTGTGGCCGACCACTTCAGTGGTCTCGACAGAGTCGGTAAGGAATCCCAGCGTACAAAACTGGTTTTATTTCTGGGCTCTTCAATCGGCAACTTTAATCAAAAAGACACCGTTAAATTCCTCAAGGATATTGCGTCGCATTTGTGCGCAGGTGATTTCCTATTGATTGGATTTGACTTGAAGAAAGACATCAATCGATTGATACGAGCCTACAATGATGAGGCAGGATTGACAGAGGCGTTCAACAAAAACCTGCTGAACAGAATAAATCGGGAGTTAGGTGGACACTTCGACACAGAATTGTTTCAGCATTTTGGAACGTACAACCCTGTCATTGGCGCTATGGAGAGTTACCTTGTTGCTCAATCGGAACAGACTGTCGCTATCGATAAACTGAATTTGAGTGTGCATTTCAAGGCGTGGGAGCCTATTCATCTGGAGTATAGTTTCAAATACTCTATCGACGATATATCTCACTTCGCCAGAGAGTCAGACTTCGCGGTTGTTGAAAACTACATTGATCCAGATTGTCTATTTTGTGACTCACTTTGGCAGTGTCAATTGCCTCGAGAATAATTGGCTTAAGATCAGCAATTACAACTGCTCAAAGAATTTGTCAGCTTTCTTTTCGTTTTCATCCAAGTCATTATCATCTTTTTCCTTTTTGGCCATGATCGGTAAAGGATCAATCGTTCTCCAGGCAGGAATAGTCGTTAGAAAACTAGCCAATAAAGAACCGCCTCTCAGTATCCAGGCGATGACGCCTGTGCTTAGCGCAACACCACTGCCCGCCATGGCCTGCGCAAACAACCTGTCGGGCTCAAGCCGCTGATCTACTTCCGCGATTTCTCTCCATAGATCGTCACTGGCAAACAATTCTTCCATTGCTTCTAAATCAAGCTGATTGTTTCCTAAGCTGCTTAATGCTCGCTTGATCGGCGTATCATCTGCAAGGATTGCGGGCACGTCAAAAAGTAACTGAGTTACGGCCCTTTGCGACACAAGGGTGCCAACATTAAACCTCGGGAGTGTGGTGTCCAGACGTTGCTCTTTCTCGCCCGCAACACCTTCACCGCCTGGCTCAACTGGGCGAACCGGCGGTACAATTGGAGTCGCCGGCTGCGAATCCTCTTTCGGCTCCTCTTTTTCTGTTTCTTGCTCGGGCTCGGTGATGATAGTTCCTTGAGCACCATCATCCTGGACAATCAGTTCAACTGTCAGCAGTGCAGATTCCAGGTCACCATCACTGACACGATAGGTAAAAAAGTCACGTCCAGCAAAGCCTAAAGTGGGTTGATACACAAGCCGCCCATCGTCGGTAGCGGTTAGCTGCCCAAACCGCGGAGCATCAACCAACACAAAGCTGAGGTCATCGTCTTCGACATCACGGTCATTGGCCAACAGGGTTGCCAGCTCTATCTCCAGCGTGCCATCTTCAATCAGATCGAAACGTTCGCCAGAGCCTAACGGCGCATCATTCACCGCTAAGCCGTTTAGGTCGCGGTTTCCAGTGACGCTAGCAATACCATCGCTAATCTCAATGCCAATCGTAAGGTCGTCGTTGTAGTTCTGAGCCGGGCTGAAAACTATCGAAGCAAGCAAGGCATTGACGTCAGCCAGCGCACCAGAAGCGCGCCATTCACCGCTTACCGAGTTGTAGGTCGACGTAATCGCACCGGCACTGCTGGTGCTTAGTACGCCGGCCGCCGGGTTAGACAGCATCAGCGTCACCGTGATGTTTGGACTGTCCACATCTGTCACAACAATAGGTGCCAGTGTCAGTGGCGTATCTTCAGTGTAACTCTGCGCGATGCTCAAATTAGTGGCTTCTGGCGGGTCGTTGACCGCAACATTGGTAATGGGCTTGTTACCCAGTAGCGGGGGCGCGACACCGTCATTAATTGACGTAAAAATGGTGAAGCTCTCTGAGAAATCGGCACTGGGAACAAAACTCACATCAACAAGCAAGGCATTAACTTCCGCAATTAAGCCAGTGACTGCCCACTCTCCGGTAAGAGGATCAAACGTAGAGCTACTGGCTCCGACCGATGAAGTGGTAAGCTGACCTGCCGCTGTGTTGGACAATGTCAGGGTAACCGTTATGGTTGAGCTGTCGATATCGGAAACGACAATGTCGGCTATGTCCAGTGGCAAATCTTCTACGAAGGTTTCCGGTGCGTCCATATTGGTCGCAGTTGGCGCATCATTTACCGCGGTTCCAAACAATATCTTACTGCCCATCACATCAGGTGCCGTACCGTCACTGATGCTGCTTGATACCGTTACGTCCGGACTAATGTTCATTGTGGGAGTAAACACCAGATTGGCCAGCAGACTATTAACGTCGGCCGTCAAGCCAGACGCTTGCCATACGCCTGCGGCTGGGTCATAGCTTGATGCCACGCTACCGAATGTATCAGTATTAAGCGTACCGGCTAAAGGATCCGACAATGTAAGCGTAACAACGACATTGGCGTCATCAACGTCAGTCACAACTATGTCAAGCAAGTCCAGCGGCACGTCTTCCGTATAAGTTTCGTTCGCATCAATATTGGTCGCAGTAGGTGCATCATTGACGGCCAGTCCGGTAACCGCTTTAACACCCGTCACCGCCGGTGCTACGCCGTCGCTGACAGCGGTAGCAATGGTAAAGTCGGCACTTGAGTGCAGCGTTGGCGTAAACGTGACGCCGGCCAACAAGTTATTCACATCGGTCACGGAACCAGAGGCAGTCCACACACCCGTAACAGCATTGTATGTAGAACTTACGCTACCCGATGTAGCCGTTGATAATGTGCCCGCTGCCACATCGGACATAGTTAAAATAACGGTGGTATTGCCGGTATCAACGTCGGTAATCACTATATCGTTCAGATCAAGCGGTGTGTCTTCGGTGTAGGACTCGGGCGTATTGAGGTTTGTCGCAACTGGCGCATCATTGATAGGTATTGCACTGACGCTTTTTAATCCTGTCAGTGCCGGGGCGATACCGTCGGATACTGATGTGGCGATAGTAAAACTTTGATCGAAGTGCAATGTGGGAGTAAACGTTACAGCAGCAAGCAGTGTGTTCACGTCGGCGACGGCACCTGCTGCGGTCCACACTCCTGTACCAGCATTGTAAGTAGAGGTAACCGCACCCGATGTGTCTGTTGACAAGCTACCCGCTGCGGTATCGGACAAAGTCAATGTCACCGTAGTATTGGTGTTATCGACATCCGTAACCACCAAGTCGATCACATCCAAAGACGTGTCTTCGGTGTAAGTTTCCGCCGCTGATAAGTTTGTCGCTGTGGGCGCATCATTGACCGGCGTCGCAATCACGCTCTTCAATCCGGTCACTGCGGGTGCCACACCATCAGAGACTGAGGTCGCAATTGTGAAGTTCTGATCGTAATCAAGCGCTGGCGTAAACACTACTCCAGCCAGCAAAGCGTTCACGTCGGCAATCGCACCCGATGCAAACCAAACTCCCGAGCTGGAATTGAAGACGGAGGTAACCGCACCCGATGTGGCGACAGACAATGATCCGGCCATCGGATCTGATAGAGTCAAGATGGCCGTGGTTGTCGCGTGATCCACATCAGAGACAACAATGTCCACCAGACTAAACGGTGTTTCTTCGGTATACGATTCGACAGCACTTGGATTCGTGGCCATTGGCGCATCATTCACCGCCGTAGCGATAATGTTTTTCGTACCAGTCAACACTGGCGCTATACCATCACTTACGGAAGTCACGATACTGAAGTTGCTGTTGTAGTCAGGTGCCGGCGTAAATACGACACTTGCCAGCAAGGCGTTTACATCGGCGACGGCTCCAGACGCGGTCCAGACGCCAGAGCCCGCGTTATAGGTGGACGTCACCGCGCCCGATGTTCCTGTGGAAAGCCCACCAGCCGCCGCATCCGATAATGCCAGTGTGACGGCGGTATTGGCATTGTCTACGTCGTTCACCACAGAATCGATCAAGTCGACCGGAGTGTCTTCTGTAAATCCTTCCGCGGCGTTCAGATTCGTGGCCGTTGGAGCGTCATTCACTGCCGTAACAGTTACGTTCTTCATACCGGTGACTGTGGGCGCAATGCCGTCCGATACGCTGGTGGCTATCGAGAAGTTCTGGTCATAGTTTAATGATGGCGTATAACTAACGTTGGACAATAGCGAGTTTACGTCGGCGACGGCGCCCGATGCGGTCCAGACGCCAGAGCCGGAATTATAGGTTGATGTCACTGATCCCGACGTTCCTGTTGACAACGCACCAGCGATCGCATCCGATAAGGTTAAGGTTACCGTTGTATTCGCATTGTCTACGTCGGTGACAACTATATCGACGAGGTCTAGCGGAATGTCTTCTGTAAATCCCTCCGCGGAGTTCAGATTCGTCGCGGTTGGTGCGTCATTCACCGCCGTACCGGTTACGCTCTTCGTACCGGTGACTGAGGGCGCAATGCCGTCCGATACGCTGGTGGCTATCGAGAAATTTTGGTCATAGTTTAATGCTGGCGTAAAGGTAAGACCGGCCAGCAGTGCGTTGACGTCAGCCACAGCACCGGACGCTGTCCACACGCCAGTGCCAGCATTGTAAGTTGATGTTACCCCACCCTCGGTGCCCGTCGACAAGGCGCCGGCCCCAGCATCGGACAAAGTCAGTGTCACAGTTGTCGTCGAATCATCAACATCCGATACAACACTATCGATCAGATTCAGCGGTGTGTCTTCGGAGTAGCTCTCAGCCGCATTGAGGTTTGTTGCCGTTGGCGCATCATTCACCGGCGTAGCGGCAATATTTTTAGTACCAATCAACGGTGGCGCGATACCATCACTTACAGAAGTCGCGATGCTGAAGTTGCTATAGTAATCAAGTGCCGGTGTGAATATCACACCTGCCAGCAGGGTGTTTACATCAGCAACGGCGCCGGCTGCCGTCCAGATACCTGAGCCTGTATTGTAAGTAGACGTGACCGCACCCGATGTTGCTGTCGATAGCGCACCGGCCGCGGTATCCGATAAGGTTAGTGTCACCGTGGTATTGGCATTGTCTACGTCAGTGACCACAGTATCGAACAGGTTCAGCGGGGTGTCTTCCGTATAGGATTCAGCTGCGCTCAGATTCGTCGCCGTTGGTGCGTCATTCACTGCCGTCCCAGTAACGTTCTTCGTAGCGGTCACCGCGGGCGCAATGCCATCGGAGACCGAAGTAGCAATGCTGAAATTACTGGTGTAGTTCAATGCCGGCGTGAACGTAACGCCGGCCAGCAAAGTGTTTACATCAGCAATGGCACCCGATGCAGTCCAGACACCAGAGCCTGCGTTGTAAGTTGACGTCACCGCACCCGATGTTGCTGTCGACAAAGCACCAGCTGCCGTATCTGATAAGGTCAATGTTACCGTGGTATTGGCGTTGTCAACGTCACTGACCACAATATTGATTAGATCCAGTGGGTTGTCTTCCGTGTAAGCCTCTGCCGCACCGAGATTCGTCGTGACCGGAGTATCATTAACCGCGGCAACATTGACATCCATCGTGTGAGAGGAGCTGGCCGGCACTTGCTCCGCTGCCCACGCGAACACGTTTGCGGCCAGACGATCGTTAGCGGTTGCAATTGCACCGCCGCCCGTCATCCCGGCACGGAATATACCTTCGTCTGAGGTAAATAGAATCCACCCACTACCGTGTTGCCTAAGAACCATGGTTGGTTCACCACTAACGGAATCCGTTGCCAGCACCTGATCACCGGCTACGAGGCTCGCTGTTGTAAAGTAACTGATGGAACCAGCGGCGCTGAAGGCGCTACCGTTAGTGCCAACCAGACCAAAAGGCCCGTTCATAATCTCAGTGGTTTGGTCAGCAACATGCCAGGTTGGACTAGCCGTACCGCCAATAACGAGACCATAAAACTCAGACACCTCGTCAAAGCTGACAGCGTCACTGTTCGTAATCAGCACGCCCCCAGCCTGCACCCAGGTATCAAGCGCTGCCAGTTCCGGTGCGGTCCAACTTCCATCTGGAACAAAACCGTTGAACAATACGCTCCCTTGTGCGAGATAGCTTGCGTCAATGGTATTGCTTGGCGCTACCACACTGATGGCAGACCCATACGTGCCACCCGCACCAAAGTTTGAACCAGCAGCAAGAATTGCATCAGTAGGTGCCAATGCACCACCATTCAGAGTAAATGAGTTTGGCTGGCCAGCCAGCACGCTGATGCTCAACTTGCCGTTGTTCACCTGAAAATCAAATGAAGCGTAGGGGCTGCCGTTATCATCCAGGTCCGGTACAAACTGCAACAAACCACCGTCGATATCGGTTTTAGTCACTACCTGACCAATTACCGCCGCGCTACCATTATAATTTAGTGTGCCATTCGCAGGTAGCGTCAATATTTCTATCGCCGTCAGGTTTGCGCCGGTTATTCCAGTAAAATCGAAATCACTGGTGATAAATGAGTAGGTTGTATCTTCTGTACCGCTAACCAATCCATCACCAGTTTGCGCCACAAAAATTTGCATGGTGGCAGCATCACTAGCCTCAATTCCACCGTTAGCTGTTCCGTCATTGTCATTAAACAGGAAATCCACCGAACGGCTGCCAAGCGTTGTGGAAGTTGTTGTGAATGTAATACTGCGTAGCAGCGCATCTATATGACCGCCAGTGGCATTGACGTTGAAATTAATTCGAAACGCGCTGCTACTGGTAGAGGCCAGACTGCCTATGGACGTACCACCTATAGTCACCTGTGACCCATCGCTGATGCCTGCCGACAGGTTGATGCTTCCACTCGCATCGATACCAAGCTGATCAAGCACATCGAAACTGGAACCGGTAAGTTGAAGGAACGCCCCGTCGTAATCTGAAGGCGAATCATTGTCTTGCAGCGCGGCAAGAACATTGGCGTCCAGATTGGTGGTGGAGCCGTCATTGAATGCGGTTACCGAATCTCCGTCGATATTTTGAATGATCGGTGCATCATTCACTGTGGTAAAACTGATAGTGGCCGCCTGCGGCCCGACATTGGCTGAACCATCGCTGACAGTCACACTGTAAGCAGGGCCTGCCTCGCCACCATCGTGAACGAATACTACTTGGCCTGCTGTAATTTGCGCTTGAGTAAAACTGGTGATAAGTACCTGCGGACTGCTGGCAAGTTCGAACTGTCCGCCGCTGACACCTGATACCGTAAAAATCAACGTGCTGTCGTCGCTATCAACATCGCTTGCGCTAAGCTGTGCGGCTGATAGCGTAACGGTATTCCCCTCAATGACTGTTAGATTATTGTTTGACAGAACAGGGCCATCGTTACTTGCACTGATATTGACCGTTAGAACGCTGTTAGCCTGCCCTGAACCACCCGTACCCTGAGATGAGGTATTGCCATCATCAAACAAAAAATCTATGTCAACTGTCGCCGGCGGGTTACTGTTGCTGTTTTCGTAGGTGATCTGGCTTAGTATGTTGTTAACATCGACTGAGTTTGGAATCTCGGTATTAACGTCGGTGAAGTTAACAAGTAACTCGCCCACTACGCTGATGGTGTCAAACGTAGCTATGACTTGACTGTTCTTGACCAGATTGCCGCCCGCCAAGGTAATGCCATTGCCATCAGAAAAAGAAAATTGATCATCTGCATTTGGCCCTGTATCGCGAGCCAGTTGCAGCGTAGAACCGCCGTAATTGCCTGCTGCACCGTTTAGGGCATTGAGCTCAGGATCACTGATGCCGGATGTGCCATCTAGATTGATGGCGGAACTGCCCTCCGTATAGGTCGGATTTGCATCGAGCGTAATGAATGCCGGTATGTTGTTAACCGCCGTGACACTTATGACCGACACTGCCACGTTGCCATTGTTATCGCCATCATTGGCGATTACCGTCAGTGTACGCGCTGTGGTATCAGGTACGGCTGATACATTGTTGTAGGTGACGGTGCGCAATACCTGTTGATAATTGGCAACCGTGTCGCTGCCCGTTAGGGAAAGCACACCAGTGCCTGACGCGTAAGTCGCGGCGATGGACGTGCCAGCTGTATTGGCGGCCAATATCTCCGCTGCGCCATTAATAGGGTTGCCTAAAGTGACGGTAACAGAGTTCAGGTTGCCACTGTCAGCATCGGTAATCGTGGCGTCGCTGTCAACCGCCTGCACTGGACCGCCGCCCTCCGTAAAGTCGCCAAAGAAGTTGGGGTCGGCAGCGGCGCTACTGTCGTCTGCATCCAGGTCTACCAGTGGTAATGGCAAAAGCGCGTCAATCGCCGCGGAAAACTCAGAAGCCCCACCGAAATTACCGCCGCCAAGATCTTCGCTGGCCGTCGCAGTAATGAATTCGCCATTGCTCACTGAGGCAGCTAATGCGGCCGTAAAGGTGGCGTTGCCGCTGGTGTTAGTGCTGACGGTGGTGAAGCCCAGATAGCGCTCGCCCTCGCCGAAGCCAGAACCATTGGCTGCAGTGTTGGCGTAAAATTCAATTCGGAAGTCGGTGCTGGATGACGAGTTGATATTACCGTCTATCGTAATACTCGTCGGGCCTACAATACTGGCATCAATCAATATTGGGTAGTTCTGCAGATCGTTAGCGCCGCTGTCAGCATCACTATTGTCGTTGGCTTCAACGCCGTCAATGCCCAGCAAGTCGATGCCCAAGCCAGCATTTGCATACACAACATTTCCCAGCAGCGAGTTGCCGGTGGCCGTTGGGCCACTCACGGCAATGCCATCGCCATCGTTGAACAGCACGTAATTATTATCATTGCCGGCTGTGCCGCCAATCAGATTGTTGGCGCCATCCTCAATGAGGATGCCTTCCAAGGCATTACCCAGATCCACCGTGCGTGACGCATCGGTACCAATGAAGTTTCCTTGCACCGTATTGAAGTCTGTATTGGCGAAAATGAAATGGATACCGCGATTGTTCGCCGAAACAGTGTTGCCGGCACTTGCTGTGGTTCCACCAATTGTGTTGTTGGCCGCTCCATTGATCAAATAGATCCCTGCCCCAGAATTGCCTAGTGCAGTTACGCCATCACTGGCGACACCAATGAAATTGCCCTGTATTTGATTGATGGATGTTCCATTGTGTAAAACAATGCCGTGTGCGATGTTGCCTGAAACAACGTTACGATCAGCGGCATTGAGACCACCAATCTGGTTGCCATTGCTATTGATTACAAAGATACCGCTTCCAGTATTTGCCAGAGCCGCCGTGCCTGCAACGTCGGTTCCAATAAAGTTGCCAACGATAGTGTGATTACCGCTGCCGCCATTCAGTTCAATGCCATCACCAGTGAAACGGTTGATGACCAACCCGCGAATCGTGCTTCCATCGCTTCCGCCGCTGAGCGTCAGACCGTCTATGCCAGCGCCAGCCCCACTGCCGTCCAGCTCAATGGCAGGCGCGCCTACCGCATAACCCGGTTCGGTGGACGCATCGATTACGAGCGCATCCGTTATCTCAGGCAAGGCAGACGTTACGGACAAGGTATGCGGGCCTGCTCCGGCAATATTAAAATGTATCTCATCGGCGGACAGGCCATTAACCGTGTTGTTGGCAGCGGTAATGGCTTCTCGCAGAGAGATGAAACCGTCCGCGCCTCGACTGTCGAATAGATTGCTTATGGAGCTGGTGTCACCATCATCGATATCGTTTGGGGTGTCTACAACTAAGATACCTTCAAACACATCGTTCACTGTTACGGTCACTGATTCACTGTAGGTCGCGCCTGCTGCGTCAGTCACTTCGGCAGTGACGCTGTGCGAAGGATCCGTTTCAAAGTCCAACAGACTGCCGTTGGCGACCGTTATTTCTCCTGTATTGGAATCAATCGCAAATCGCCCACCGGCGTCGCTAGTCAGTGCGTACGTGTAGTTACTCAGAACCTGGCTGGCATCCCACTCGATGACATAGGCGTTTTGTGTGCTGCTACCTTCATCATTCCAAGCGCCATCCAAGGCACGTATTTCCAACTGATTTTCGCCAGCACCACCATTGGGTTCAGTTCCACCGAAACGTTCGAAGGAACCATTCACCTGATCTCCAGATGCATCAGCGAATTGATCAACTGGTGTTACGCCACTCAGCCAGCGCCACTCCCCTTCAACGGCGGCATCCGAACCACCAAGCCATGCATCAGTGATTCCCACGGCTTCTATCATCGAACGAATCAGTTCCTGTTCGTATGCACTGCGAACAGTTGCAAGCTGCCCCGATACACCATTGAGCTGGTCAGCGATGGCAATGCTCTGCGCCGTGGACCAGACCTCTGTGCTTTGAACCACTTTGTAGAATTTGCCCGTTGCGGCGTCATAACTGAGCGAGGGCTCACTGTTCAGAACAGATTGTACGGCCTGTGGAATTTCGTAGACCTGAATATCAGCGACAACACCACCTTCGTTTGCACTTTCCAGCGATTGGAATACCAGTCGGGTGCTGGTCGCATCGGCCGTGAATTCGAATGTGCGGTGCTGCCAAAGCACGTCTGATTGAGACCAATCAGGCTGGTATTCCACAGCAAAATCTTGTGATTCTCCTGCTGCCGATGCTCTAAAGTGTTTGGTGTCGGAAGAGCCAACCCAGGCGCCGGTCGTTGCAAAAACCACTTGATACTGGCGACCGGAAACCGTCACTAAATCCTGCCCTATGCTGCCGGCGGTCGAACCATTCAGATCGACGCTATGACCGCCCAACGGCGAGTCTTCCAAGGTTGTGCCAAACAGATGCACGTTTCCGGAATCGACCGTCCAGCCACCGAAGGATTGCGTTGCGGTGTAGAGCGTGTTTGTGCCGGGATCAGGCGCTTCCAGGAATAAGCCATCGATAAGTAAATCGTTGAGCAGGTTCGGATCTACCGAATCAATAAAGGCAAGCGGTGTTCCGTTGACGCTGTTCTCATCGATATTCAGATCTGAAATAGGCGCGCTGGCAGAAAAGCCTGCACCAACCACGTTGGCAATTGACAGTCGATTTTGCGTCGAAGCTTCGCTAACAATATCAATGACTTCGCTGGAGCCATTGAATTCCATTTGCCAATTAGCACGCAATCCAACACTGGCGGCAGCCGCCGGCGTGACATCGAGTTTGTGTTGATAATTATGGGCTACATCGGCGGCGGAGCGAACTCGGTCCCATACTCGAACGTCGTACAAAATTCCAGAAAAATGCTCTTCAACCTGGAATCCGCCACCATTAGCGTCTTGTTCCTGACCAAACAGAAGCGTGCCTCCACCCCCAATCGTCGCGCCTATCGCAATCCCTCGCCCATGGTCGACGAGTTCACCGTCGACATAAATTGTCCAAGCACCATTAGTGTTGTCCCAACTTGCTGCTATTGAGTGCTGCACACCGTCTAGCAGCATTCGAAAGTCGATGGCCGATGAAAAGATGTCCGTTTCATCAATGGTTAACAAGAGTTGGCCAGCGTTAACGCCTGTGTTGTAAATTTCAAGTTTCGCATCATTTCCAAACGCAGTGCTTGCAGCGGCGTAAGAGAACAGCGTGGCGGCATCATTTGTTGTTGTTGAGTTAAAACTGACTTCCACCGTGAAAGCGTCCAAGCCACCGAACACTGCGCCGCCATCTTGAGCAATCAGGTAGGCATCGTTTCCGCCGTCGGTGTTCAGCTCAATACCACTGGAAAGATCCGTTGGCGCGCTGTTGGCTTCGATAAGATCATTCAACGTGATGGAGAAGGCTGCATCAATGGTGTTGCTGCTGATGTCTGTTGTGCGAACCGTGACGGTATGAATCGGCTGAGTATCGGCATCCAGCCTGGTTCCATCTGCTACTCTAAGCTCGCCAGTGTCACTATCGATCTCAAACGCGCCGCTAACGGTTTGTGATGTGATCGTGTAGACCAGTGCCTGAGTGGCATCAAGTACCTCGTCTGCGTTCCATTCAACCACATAGAAATTGTTATTCGATTCCCGACTGTCGTCCCATTTACCGTCTTCATGACGGAGCCCTATCGCGTCTTCATTTCCTGAACCGCTGTCTGGTTTTCCTGCTAACCAGTTTGTGTACGCCCCATTGGGATTGTATCCGTTCTGGTCGCCTTGCCAGAATTGATCATCATCGCTGTTACCTGTCAGCCATAGCCATTCACCTTCCGCAGTAGCGTCGGTGCCCCCAAGCCATATATCGGTACTTCCCAGGAAGACCAAATCTGCGGCAATGCTCTGCTCTTCGGCGGATCGGATTGTAATCAGCTGTCCATTGATACCATTAAGTAATTCGGACTGAGCATTAGCCTGTGCCGTACTGAAGTCGGCGGGGTTGGCAACCAACTTGTAAAACTTGCCTGTTTCAGTGCTGTACAGCAGATCAGGATCGGCGGCCAACAGCGCGGCAATCTGTGCCTCTCGTTCGGCATCAATTCCGTTGATTGCACCGACCACCGTGCCATCGACCGAGTTTTCATCCAAACGCAGCGTCAGTGATGCTTCACTCGCCGTAAATCCACTTTGACTGACGTGTTCCACCGTTAGGTTGTTACCAGCAACGGTTTCGGTCACGACACCATCGGTCGACAGTTGTTCGAATGTCCAATTGGCGAGCAAGCCATCTTCGTCGAAAGGCAGATCGCTACGGTAGCTGGCCTGAATCTCGGCGGCGGTTCGGACATCGCCAAAAATACGCACGTCGTACAATGTGCCTGCGAAGACTTGCGCGGAATCGAAACCGCCCGCAACAGAATCTTGTTCTTGTCCGAATATAACGGCCCCATCGCCGCTTGTCCCATTAATCGATTGTCCTGTCACCAGTCCCGTACCACTATCCACCAACGCACCATCGACAAACAACTGCCAGCTGCCGGCCGCACCTTCCCAGGTGGCAGACACCGTATGTTGTTTGCCATCCAACAAGCTGTTGTAGTCGAAGGTTGAGGCTAACGAGACGACGCTTGCGCCATTGATGTGAAAGCGCAGATTGCCTGCCGCTTCCAGGTCTAACAGAAAGGAGTTGTTGGCAGTAGAGTCTGCGTAGGAAAGCAGCGGTATTGAACCAGGGGCGGCGGTTGAAGAGAACTGAATTTCGACTGTGGCGCTGCTCAAGCCGCCGAGTACGGCGCCACCATCGTCAGCCAGCAAATAGACATCATTGCCGCCGTCCTGATTGATGCTAAGGCCACCAGACGTTGTTTCAGTGGCCTGCAAGTCGCTGGGTGCGCCATCGACCACTAACTCTTGTGCAGTTGGCGCAACGCTGAACGCGCTGATGTTTTCACTGACTGTGTTCAATCCAAAATCTTGGCCTTCAATAAAATCTGTAGATGTTGCTGCCGCCGTACCACTGCCCAAGGTAGTTGCTGCGACATCCAGAATGGCGACGGACTGGGCGAGAATTGTTCCATTATTGGATCCTACGTCAGAATCCAATGAATTCAAGGACACCAATATCTGGCCGAGTTGAAGATCAACATCACCCAATAACTGATCGCGCTCAATTATGTCAATGGCATCAATGGCATTCGACGTAGTACCAAGACCAATCTGATCACCGTTGACTAATGTGCTGGTTGTGTCGAGGCTAACGTCGTAGTAGAAAATATCATTTTCACTCCCTGAAGAAGGACTATCGAGCGCGAGAAGGAAATCACCGGCGTCCAAAGTCGTGTCTGCCAGCGCGACGTCTTCCTCTAACAGCGTCAATGCATTGATCTCGCCCGCCGTAGGGCTGTCCACCAACTCCGCAAAGCTGCCGGCGGAGTAATCACCTGCGGTGTCAGGTCTGAAGAAATGAATGTCTTCCTTGTTGGCAGTGTATGTGCCACTAGTGCCTGTGACGGTGATGTCTGCTGTGATCGCGAAGACGGCATCACCTGCCTGCAAGGCAATGCCATTGACCGTGATATCACTCGATACGTAATGCACGCCGCTTATATCCCCATCGTCACCTCCTGGAAACGCGTCAAGATTGAAAACGACTGCAGCTGTGCCGGAAGTGGTTCCAGGTTCAAATGCAAGACTTGGATCAGCAATTTGAATCGCGCTCCCTTCTGTCCAGCTATCAGCGCCGGTTACGCCACTTGATGACACATCATCTGGAGTGGAAAACCAAAATGCAGTAGCAGGTAGAGCTGAGAGTGCGTCAATCTCGGTTTGAGACAGGGCTCGGTTGTATATTCGGATGTCGTCCAGTTGGCCATCATAATCGCCGTTTGCGCCATCCGAAGCACCAAAGCGTAATTGATCAGTGCTGTTTACATTACCTACCGCGGCGGTCGCCGTGTCTTCAAGAGCGCCGTCAATGTACAGTTCGAATGTGTTTCCGTTACGAAGCGCGGTTACGTAGTGCCAATCATCATCAATAACATTAGAAGCAGTCAGTAACGTTGAAATGCTATCTCCGTTTACTAAGAAATTTAGATTATCCAGGTTATCAGCGTATAGTAACCATCCATCAAGTCCACTTGACTGACCTGCCAAGCGGGCGTTAAAACCAGATATTGTGGAAGAGTTGAACCAGAATCCAATCGAGAAATCTGAGCCATCGAAATCGAAGGCAGCGTCATCATCGATTTCAACTCGATCGAAGTCGCCGGTGAAGTCGAGAGCCGCAGGTCCCACCTGCCCATGTATCCATGCCGGTGATCCTTGCAAGCCACCGTCATTTCCTAGCCCTGTAGAATCCACCGTAGTCACGCCACTGCCTTCGTCTAGCCTGTAGTGTGCCACCAGGCCCGAGTTCAATGAGTCTGCCGCTACAACAACGGCTTCGCTGAATTCAGACGTATTGCCAGTACTTGATTGCGTAGCCGATGCGCTGACTACATCACCAACAGCTGTTGGCTGTGGAAGATCTGCTGAGAAAACTGCGAACCCGTCAGTATCAGTATTGATAAGTTGAGAGCCAATGTAGCTTCGTGCTTCTCCGTGATCACTGCCATCGGCGGAATTGTCAGAGTAGAAATCAAGGGTAATACTGGCCGACGCCGCACCTTCGTACCTTCCTGTAATCTGCGTCTCACCACCGATACGCGTTGCCGCCAGTGCGATCGGGAAGTTTTGTAAGCTATTAACGCCCGCATCAGCATCAAGCGGGTCATTGGCTGTTACACCAAAACCATCCTCTGTACCTCCAGCCAAATCGATGCCAAGATTGGTGTTGGAAAAAATCGAATTTCCACGAATGGTGTGACCGTCACCCGCAGCATTGTTGACATGAACGCCATTGTCGAGATTATAGGCAATGATATTTCCCTGACCTGCGGTGATACCTCCAATAACACTGGACACTGAATTAGTGTCAATTTCAATTCCGTCTTTGCTGTTGCCCAAAGGGTCAGTGCCGCTGACCGTGGTACCAATGTAGTTTCCATAAACTATATTGCTTGTGGCACTGCCCGTAATTTCGATGCCATCGTCATTGTTACCTGACACCAAATTTCTATCGGCTGACGACGTTCCGCCAATAGTATTGTTTGAGCCTCCCAATTGGATCTTAATACCATCGTTGACATTGCCTTGATCGATCGTACCAGTAACGTCGGTGCCCACGTAGTTCCCAGCGATCAGGTTACTGTCACTTTCGATCAATAAGCCATCGCCATCGAATTGATTGATGACCAGCCCGCGAACGGTACTCCCGTCGCTGCCGCTTTCCAGGCGTAAACCATCTACGCTAGAACCAGCCGATGTTCCGGTAATCTCGATGATAGGTGTGGATACAAAATTGGAGTCTGTTGTTCCGTCGATGATCACGGCATCATCGATGGCGGGTAGATCACTTCCGGGCGAAATCAGGTGCGAGCCGCTGACAAGCGATTCGGGAATCTCGAAGAAAATCTTATCCGGACCGCCGCTATTGGTGGTGGTATTGCTGGCTAAGATTGCCTCGCGCAAAGATATACGCCCATCGCTGCCCTTGTTATTGATCAAGTCGGTCAGCGAAGTGACAACACCGTCCTGAATATCACTCGCCGTAGTCACCACTGCGGTGCTATAGTCTCTGGCAACAACACTTTTGGCGAACTCAGATGTGTCGCCTAATGTACCCGCGCCATTACTGGTCGCCGTTGCGGTTGCACTGATAAAACGACCAACTGCTACCGCCGCAGTCAAAGTAGAATCAAAATTTGCATTGCCCGCAACGTCGGTGGTTACGTTGACCGCGCCTATGTACACTTCACCTTCGCCATGCTCAGAAGAATCGGCAGAGGCATTACTAAAGAATTCAATGCGATAATCAACGTTGGCGTTAGAATTGAAAGTACCTGACAGACTGATGACAGACACGCCGTCAGTGTTAACTGAATGTATGATTGGAAAATTCTGCTGGTTGTTAGAACCGCCATCAACATCCAAGCCATCATTGAGTGTTACGGCGGCTCCGCTGAGGTCAATCCCTAGGTCGGCATTTGAATGTATATAGTTTGCTGATATTTCGTTTCCTGTACCCGAAAGAACATAAACGCCGTCATCGGTATGATGCGCTATGGTATTGGGCGCGTTTGGTGTGGTGCTGCCGATGGTGTTATTGCTGGAACTGATTGTGACACCGGAATTGCCATTGCCCAGCGCCGTAGTTCCGTCAGCGCCAATACCAATGTAATTACCAAACACCGAATTACTATCACCTGAAGACAGGTAAACACCGCGTACATCATTGCCGGATATTACATTCCGATCAGCCACATTCAGGCCACCAATCACGTTGTTGCCGGAACTGTCGCTGAGAAACACTCCGTAGTTGCCATTGCCGGCATCCGCGTTACCACTCGCAGAAGTTCCGATGTAGTTTCCGGCGATAGTGTGCCCGCCAGAGGTGCCGGAAATTTGTATTCCATGCAAGCTGGCGTTGTTAATGACTAAGCCGCGTATTTCTGATCCGTCGCTGCCAGCGCCGAGGTTAAAGCCAACAAAATTCCCATTGGCGTTTACTTCGATCAACGGTGTGCCAACGTAACCCAGCTGCGTCGTTGCGTCGAGTGTCACCGTGTCGGCAATTACTGGCAAGTTTGACGCCAGCGTTATGGTTTGTGCGCCACCTGCACCGATACTGAAGTTAATCGTATCTGCGCCTCCATTTGCATTTGCGTCGAGTATTGCCTGGCGTAGCGAGCCGGCGCCTGAGTCCGCGGTGTTGGTGACGGTGAAATTAACGAGTTGCTGTTTTTGTGGTTGCTCCGAGGTAGTGACGGATGGATCCTTATTCGATGAGCCCGTGTTGAAAGTGGACGGCTGGCTCTTTGACGCTGTGTTGACAAACGTTGAAGGCGCACTCTTGTCTGGCGCAATTCTTGGTGCTTCTTGCGGCTCATCAAAACCGTTTTCTATTGTGGAAATTTGCGCCAGAGATACCGCACTGGAATTCCTAGAGTAATATACCTCGGTCGATTCAATAGCGATTTCATTAGACAAGCCACTAAGAGTAGTGTGGCTGAGCACTCCCGCGAAACCATCTGAAAACAGTATCCGCGGCTCTAGCTCTTCAATAAAGAGCTTAGATTTTTTGTTAGGTTGTTTACGGTCAGCGACTGGTTGGGACGAGAGGGTTCTTGTCGATCTTCGTTTCGTCAATGTAAGCGCTGTGCCAGAGTGTATATATAAAGTGTAGAGAATCGCGGAACTGCGGCCCTGATAAAGTGTGATTCACTTAACAAAAATGACCAGTGTTTGACTGATCACACACCGTTGATTGATCAGTTACTGGACAGAACAAAATCGTTCAACTAATGAACATTTGGTCTTTTTTATGAGCAAGATGGCTGAAAACTATTCGCTCTAGTTATAAAACCAGGAAGGCGTACACCATCACCAATGCAAGTGCTGGCAGAAATAAACTGCTATACAGAATTCCTAGCAAACCGAACCGCCAAAGAGTAGCGTACTGACTTCGATCGTAGTAATTGCGCATGGCTCTATAGGTATAAAACCCTAAGTACATAAACAATGCCAGGAAGACTACTTCGCCAAGCAAATAAGCATCAGGCAGTAACAAGTTGACTGTAAAAATCAGAAAGGCAAGCACGTGCAAATGGATTGCGAATACCATGTGTTCGGAGTAAAAAATGGGTGTTTGGCGACGGTAGAAGATAACCTTAAGAAACAATGCATAGGCAGGTAACAAGATGAACATGGCCAAAGGAATGCTCTCTGAGAATTCGTCCACTAATCGTTCCGGTCGTTCTGTGGCTGCAACCACACGCGTCGTCACGGGCTTTAGCCACCATAAATGTGCAGCCCGCTCAGCCACCGTAAAGTTCTGTTCCAATAGAAGCGCATAAGCGTTTAGCACATCACGTTTTACTGGCGATTCATCTTGCTCAAGAATGCGCTCAGCTATTTTGGAATCAGAAGAATCCAATATCGCTTTAAGCGTGTCAGGATTCGCTATTTCCTTTTTCTCGTGCTCGCTCTCTTCATGATTCGTTTTGGCCTGCTCCCGCAGACCCCCAACAACCGATTGGTCCTCGGCGATTCGCACATCGCCTCGATCCGTGCTCAGCGATAAACAGAAAAAGAAGATTAAGCTGGCAAACAGGTAAAGGCGGAACGGAGAAACATAACTTGCCCGGCGATTCAGCGAAAACTCTTGTGCCAAGAACCCAGGTTGCGCAAACAAGTGCTTAATAGTTCGTGTAAGCCGGCCATCGAGATCGAATGTTTCTGACAAAAAACTTCGTATTAAACCGGCTAACGACCGGCGATAGTCGTCGTCATTTTGCCCACACCGCGCGCAAAACGCATCGGGCCTATGCGCACCGCAGTTTGCGCAATTAGGCGTGATGCTGTCGGATTTGGGCAAGGTTTACCTTGGCGTGAGTTTCAGCAAGCGACCACCGCTTCTTCGAAACTCGTCTTCCAATACCCATAGCGAGCCGTCGCTAGCTTCATCAACACTGCGAATACGTGCACCCAGATCATAGCGTTCCATTTCTTTGGCTGAGTCGCCCTGTAAGTCAATACGGATAAGAGCCCGTGATGACAGACCAGCGACCAGAGCGTTTCCGCGCCAGCCTTTGAAAAGCGTGCCGCGATATACAATAAGATCACCCGGCGATATTACCGGTGTCCACCATATAGCCGGCGTTGAATACTCCGGCGCGCTGCTGTGATCAGGAATCGGTCGCCCATCGTAATGCATTCCATTGGATACTTCGGGATAGCCATAGTTGTGCGCGCGCTTCACCTGATTGAGTTCATCACCACCCGCAGGACCCATTTCTATATCCCACAATTGACCGCTTAAATCGAACGCAATGCCCAGCGGGTTTCGATGACCCAGCGACCAAATTTCAGCGTACACACCTTCATCGTCAACCAAAGCGTCTTCGCTCAAGTAATTCACGAAGGGGTTGTCTGCCGGCACAGAACCATCATCATTCAGCCGCAATATTTTTCCTACATTTGACTGCATATCTTGAGAAGGAGTGAATTTTTGCCGGTCACCAGAAGAAATCCATAGGTAGCCATCAGCGTCAAACCGGATTCGATGACCATAGTGCCCACGCCCCAGCAGCTTCGGATACTGCCGCCAAATCACATCAACATCTTCCAGCCTGCCGCCGCGCCCTGTTTCCACAAACCTGCCTCGCGCAACGGCCGCACCGCGAGTATTGCCCTTGCCCGCTTCGGCGTAGCTTATGTAGACCAGCTTGTTGTCCGCAAACTTTGGATGAACGGCTACATCACCCATTCCGCCCTGACCGCCATAGTCAACATCGGGTAAACCCACCACAGCACGCTGCTCGCCATCCTGCGTGACCAAACGCAAACTGCCCTTCTTCTCCGTCACCAGCATTCGTCCATCAGGCAAAAAATCCAGCGCCCACGGTTGATCAAACTCCGTGATTGCTTCAACGGTGAATGGCTTGTCCGCTTTGACTTGCGCCGCACTGAGTACTAGAAGCGATAGAATCAGTAATGTTGGAGTGATGCGTTTCATAATTCCAGTAATCTCATGAACTAACACAGACACAAGAATATATGGCCTGTGCCGCTTGAACAATTCATTTGACCGCAAAATTGCTACAATCGAACGCACTGTATTGGAACAAAACGGCGGGCAGGTTTGACGCCTGCACAGCACAACGCCAGAATAGGACAAAGTTTTGTGGATTAACCAAGCAATCAAATGAATATCCGAGACATTCTAAGTACATCTGAAGTACGCAGCATGACTTCGCGAAGCGATCTTTGGGCTGCCTTTCTACTGCTGAAAACCTGGTTGCTTATCGGCCTGATTTTTTGGTTTGTGACGAATTGGACGAATGTATTCAGCGTAGTCGCTGCACTGTGTCTGCTAGGTGGCCAGCAGCTCGGACTTACGGTGATCATGCATGAATGCGGCCACCAAACTTTTTTTGCATCGAAAAAACTAAATGTTTTGTTTGGCCAATTCTTCGCGGCCAACCCAACATTCTCTGACTTACATTACTATGCTAGAACGCATGCTGAACATCATCGCAAAGCGGGCACCAGTGAAGACCCTGATCTTGCGAATTACTCTGCCTATCCCATAAGTAAAGACAGCTTCAAACGCAAAGTATTACGTGATATCACTGGGCAAACCGGGTTCAAACTGCTCGCGTATGTATTCGGTTCAGCCGCCGGTGTTTTTACCAGCGATCCAAAGCGCAGAAAAGCGGCAAAGCCATTCGTGCAGCAAGTACTTGTTAACCTATTGCTCGCATTACTACTTGGCGTTGTTTTCGCGCCTTGGGCTTATGCACTTTGGCTCGGATCTATCGTCACTTCGTTTATGCTGATTGTCAGAGTTCGGCAAGTTGCAGAGCACGCAGCCGTGCCTAACCCCTTAAGCGAAGACCCCAGAGAAAATACTCGAACGACGGTGGCGAGCTGGTGGGAACGTCTGTTATTCGCCCCAAACTATGTGAATTACCATCTTGAGCATCACTTTATGGCCAGCGTTCCCTGCTATCGTCTGGCTGATTTGCACAAACTGCTGCGTCAACGTGGCATTCTGGATAACACACCCGTTTTCAATGGATACTATCGGGTGATTCAACACGCGGTCCAATAGACCATTGATCCGGCCAGTCGGCCTCAAATGACTTCGCCCAAGTGCTTTGCCGGATGACAGGCAAACACTGAGTGATGTCTTTGAACCTTTGAGACAGCTATTTACGTAAAATGGACTGCCCGGCGACAAATTGTCGTAGATAAGAACCAACAAAGAGCTGCTGTAAATGCTCAAAGCAGATATGGACATCGACCAGATCGCAGAATCGGTAAAAGACTTCTGCGGTTCGGTCATTAACCCCATGCTTAAGCAACAAAACGCTGAGCGATTTCATGCTGCCTGGAAACTGTGCGGAGAGTTTGGGTTGTTAGGCGCACATGTTGAGAACGGCCTGGGCGGAACCGGCTTGAGCATTGAGCAATCAGTGCAGGCGATTCTGGCACTGGGCGAACATTGTGAAGACGCTGGCTTCGCGTTTGCCATCAATGTGTCATTGTTTAGCCCAATAAGCACTCTACTGACTGCAAGCAACGAAACCCAACGCCAAGATATTCTTCCATCGCTGTGCAGTGGTGATCGAATCTGTGCCTACGCATTAAGCGAGGAACAATCCGGTTCCGATGCGTTTGCACTATCAACAGTTGCGACAATGGTCAGCGGTGGGTTTAGTTTGAATGGGCGTAAAACCTACATCAGTCTGGGCACTGTTGCGAACGACGCCATTGTTTTCGCAAGCACTGACCTGGCGCGCAAACAGTGGGGCATAACGGCGTTCTATGTCGATTTGACATCCAATGGGGTGACGAGAACCGAAATTCCCAAGGCCGGCTTGCGGTCTACGCCCATGGCGGAAATAGAATTCAAGGATTGTTATGTTTCAGAAGACCGTATGCTGGGTAAACCCGGCAGCGGTGCAGCAATATTCGAAGAATCTCAGCAATGGGAACGCAGTTTCGTTTGGGCGTCACAAATCGGCGTGATGCAGCGTCAATTATTTGAAGTCGTTGAGTACTCAAACCTACGCCGTCAATTTCAACAGTCTATTGGGCAGTTCCAATCAGTGTCCAATCGAATCGCTGACATGCGAGTGCGGCTGGAGAGCTGCAAACAATTGCTGCGGCATACTGCGCAATTGCGCGATGAAGGTTGTTCCACCCGTCTGGAAAGCGCCATGTGTAAGCTGCATCTTAGCGAAAGTTATTTGCAAAACAGTCTAGACAACGCTCGTATATTAGCAGCTTCCGGATACACCGGTGACGCCGTTGCAATGTCACAGCTCAATGATGCCATGGCTGGGTTACTACTGGGTGGCACCAACGATGTCCAACGTAACATTATCAGCCGCTTAACAGGTGTCGTATGAATGATGCGACGACATTGGTGCAGCTGTTAGAGCAACGCGCGGTAAGCACACCTGACCAACCCGCCTATCGATTCTCGGAAGAAGTAGTGAGTTACGCACAGCTGCTTCAGCAAGCTGCGGCTCTGGCTGACAGACTCACGGCGCAAGGTGTAAAGCGCGGGGATAGAGTAGGTATTTTATTGAATCGCGGTCTGGACATGATTCGAGCCGTCTATGCAGCGCTGTACTCAGGCGCTGCATACGTTCCAATTGACACTACTTCACCAAACCTGCGTGCGCAGGAAATTGCCAAGCAATGCGCTTTGTCGTTGGTCATTACAAACTCGCGCTGCAAAAATACGCTTGGCGATACTGGAATTTCTCTTTTGGTCGTTGATAAGGATCGTCAATGGCGGCATTGTATTGAGCATGCGGCGACGTTTCAAACAAGCATACAAACGGAAGTTAGGCCAGCCGATCTTGCCTACATTATTTTCACCTCTGGTTCCACTGGTACACCAAAAGGTATTTCACACTGCCACCACAGCGCCGTTTCGTTTGCAGCAATGATGGCCGAGCATTTTGAGTTAAGTGTGCATGATGCAGTGCTTGCAACATCGGCATTGCATTTCGATATGTCAACATTTGACTTGTTTGCTGCCGACTGGGCAGGTTCCCAAACTGTTATTGCAAGTGAGGCGCATCAAAAAATGCCAGCCTCACTAAGCAGTCTTGCTGAAGATTATCAAACTACCGTTTGGTACTCCGCGCCTTTTGCCATGTCGCAGGTTCTAGAGTATGGCGCACTTGAGCAACGAAATCTGCAACATATGCGATGGATGATCTACGCAGGCGAAGCGTTTCCAGTGCAGCAATTGAATAGGCTGATGGCGGCCTTACCCCAATGTCGCTTCAGCAATGCGTACGGTCCGGCAGAAACTAATGTTAGCCATATCTACGACTTTGTATGGCCCAATAAAACGTTTGATCGCAATAACATTCCTATTGGTAAGCCCTGTAGCCGCGTAGAAACGGAAGTTATTGATTCCGGTGGAAAGCTCGCCCAAGAGGGTGAGCTTTGCATTTCCGCAGACACTTTGATGAACGGCTATTGGTGTCAGGATGCACTCACAAGCGAAAAAGTATACAGCGCTGACAATGGTCGCCGCTACTATCGCAGTGGTGACATCGTCTCGATAGATGAGGACGGCTTGTTCTATTTGCACGGCCGACAAGACCGGCAAGTAAAACTACGGGGCTTTCGCATTGAGCTTGAAGAAATTGAAAACAGCCTGGGCCGTATTAATGATGTGGAGCAGGTCAATGTTGCCATCCGTGAAGACGCCCATGGGCAAAAAGATCTCGTTGCAGACGTGCTGTTGCGTTCTAACACTGTAGTGACCGAGCATCAGCTACGAAACGCCGCAAAGCGTGTATTGCCTTCTTATGCAGTACCCAGTGCTATCGCTGTTAGATCACATTTTCCAACCACCAGTTCTGGAAAAATTGATCGACGCGCATTGAGCAAGCAGTGGCAGGAGCAAACCGCATGAGCAACAATGCCAGCACTCTGGATCAGGTACGCGATATTGTTCTCAGTATAATTGATCACGAATTGGGCCCAGTGAGTGATGACGAAGAACTGTTACTAAGCGGGCTACTTGACTCCATGGCCGTAATCTCTATTACGAACGATTTGGAGGCGCGCTTCCAAATCCAGATTCAGGCAATGGATATCACTATTGAGAACTTTGAATCCATTGCAGCAATGGCGAACTATCTTGTCGGGCAAATCAATGAATGATTCGCCCATTACTTTAACTGGTATGCAGCAGTTAATGCTGGCCGGCCAGGCATTGGATCCTGAATCCGCGCTGTATAATATGGCGTTCCGTTTTGACCTTAAAGGACCACTGGACACAAAGCGATTCGCCTCTGCTGTCAACAAGGTGGTAGCTCTCAACGACTGCCTACGCATTCGTACTAATCCGAGCGACTTCAGTGCTTATGTTGATGACCGCGCGTTTTCGCTGCCTATAGTCGATGCCGGAAGCTGGTCTGCGGAGCAATTGAATCAGGTTCTACAAACAAGCGCACGCACCGCATTCGATTTGCAAGAAGCGTGTTTCAACAGCACGCTGTATCAAATCTCGCCCAATCATCACGTCTGGTTTGTGATGAAACACCACATCGCTACTGATGGCGCCGCTTTTACTGAACTGCAGCGCCAAATTGTTGCAGCCTATCAAGGCAACACTTTTCCTGCCGCCAGCTTGGCGAGTTGGATTGCTGATGAGCAAACAGCAATGGTTAAGGAATCACACAGTCAGAATGCTGATTACTGGGCAAAAAAGTGTGTGTTGGCTGCCAGCGAACAGCGTGACAACCCTGCAGCAAATAGCGGTAGTTCTACCACGCTGCGCCGCAGCAAGCAGCTCAGTGATCGCCTAATGCTTGCACTGGATGAGGCGTGTAAACACCCCAGCGTGCGAAGTATTAGCCGAGATTTGAGTCGTTTTTCCCTATTTGCAGCTGCGCTGCTCACGTTGCGTTATCGGCTATTTGACAACAAAGCTACAACGCTAGGGGCGCCATTTGCAAAACGCTCACCTTCCGGGCTGATCGCGCCCTCTCTTGAAATTGGATTCCTTAACGCAGAAATAAGCCCCGAGCAAAGCTTTGCGGAACTTGCCCAACAGGTTCTTCAAGACACCATGCGCAGCATGAAGCACATTTCACCGGGTGTTACCACGGCCAATACCAATGCCAGCTTCGGTTGGTTATTGAACATGGTTAACTCGCAATTTGCAGCGTTTGATGACCTTGAGTGCGAATCAGAATGGTTGCATCCTGATTCCGGCGATGTTGCTCATGTATTGCGATTGCAAGTTCATGATTTTGATCGAAAAGGTCAATTAAGCCTACACTTTGACATGAGTGATTCTCAGTTTGATACACATACGCTGGAGCGCATTCCTTCGTGGTTCGAATCAATTCTATCTCAGGCTGCAAGTAACCCTGACATTAAAATCGCGGATCTGCGCTTGCTCTCAACCCGTGAATCCGAATTGCTGGAATTGTTCAATGCCAAACGACAGTCTTTTCCTGCCTACGGAATAGTAGAAAAACTGCAGACACTTGCTGATAAGACCCCCAACACATCTGCGCTGGTTAGTGGCAATACGCAGCTTAGTTATCAGCAGCTAAAAAGCAGAGTTGATGATTTGGCATCCACACTGCCCGGTGATCGCCCGCTGCCAATTCTGTTGCCAAGAAGTATTGATTTTGTTGTAGCGGTACTCGCTGCTCTTAGTCGCAACATTCCGTTCGTGCCTTTGGATGTCGATCATCCTGATGATCGATTGAAGACAATTCTTGACACTCTGGGGAGCCCTGCGGTTCTTGCTGATCGAAAAAATAGTGAACGTTTACTAGGCCATAGTGAAGTCATACTAATTGATGACCCACATGCACACACAGTCGAGAAACAGCGCGCTTGCGATTTGGAATCGATGGAAGCGGCTTATATCATTTTCACTTCAGGTACCACTGGGCAGCCCAAAGGTGTTGAAGTAACTCTCCACTCATTAAATAATTACCTGCATTGGGCGGCGCAGTACTATTGCAATGGGCAAGCAGTTGGTATGCCCTTGTTTTCATCGGTGGCCTTTGATCTAACCTTAACGTCAGTGCTGCTGCCTATCTTTACAGGTGGCACAATAAGAATCTATCCGCAGACTCATCAGTCATCGCAGTTGGCAGTGCTCGACGTTTTCAAAGACGACGACGTAGATATTGTCAAACTTACTCCATCCCATTTACGCCTGGTTTTACAAGGCTCGAATAAGCTTAGCGCGACGTCGTCCATCAAGGGGCTAATACTGGGTGGGGAAGATTTTCCTCGTCAGCTGGCCATGAGCGCCCAGGATCAACTTGGCGAAGAAGTGGCGTTGTACAACGAATACGGTCCAACCGAAGCAACCATCGGCTGTATGATTCATCAATTTGACGCCGGCCGCGATGTGCATCGCTCTGTACCCATTGGCTCGCCAATAAGCAATGCCAGCGTTCACCTGTTGGATTCCTGCGGCCAGGACGTGCCGGTAGGTGTGCGCGGTCGAATTCACATTGGCGGTACTGTTCTAGCAAAAAAATATTGGAATGGGCGGCTCATTCGAAATTCTCTGTACGATACTGGGGATCAAGCAATTCGCCAATCAGATGGAAGTCTGGTGTACCTCGGCAGATTCGACAACCAGAGAAAATTTCGTGGCGCGCGCATCGAGTTGGAAGAGATAGAAACAGTAGCCAGCAGGACCGGTCTGGTTGACGAGATTGTTGTACGCATAGCGACAGAACACGCCCAGCGACAACACTCGCTGTGCGTTAAGTGTGGTATTTCCAATAATGTTCCAGGCATAAGAATTCAGACGGATGGCATTTGCAGCGTTTGCAAGGATTTCGAAAACAAGCGAGCAAGCCTGGATCCTTATTTCAAAACAATGGGTGAGTTGCGTAGCGCGCTGCAAGAACGAACCTCCGCTGAACAAAGTGCAGATTGTCTTGCGATGGTCAGCGGGGGTAAAGACTCTAGCTATATGTTGTGCAAACTGGTCGAAATGGGGTTTCGCCCGGTGGTATTTACACTGGATAACGGCTATTTGTCTGAACACGCGCTGGCGAATGTTGAGCGCATGTGTCAGCGACTGAATCTGCATTGGGAACGCCAATGTCCGGCAGACATGAATGTAATATTTGCTGACAGTTTACGACGGCATTCCAATGTTTGTAACGGTTGCTTTAAAACCATTTACACACTTGCTATTAACTATGCGCTAGCTCATAACATACCCAGCATCATTACTGGTTTATCACGCGGGCAATTGTTTGAAACTAGACTGCTGGATATGGTTGATGCTGACGTACTGGACGAAGTGCAAATTGATCGACGGGTAGATGCGGCTCGTAAGGCCTACCATTTGATTGATGACAAAGTATCTGAATGCCTGGACGTTAGCCGGGTTCGCGATGAACAAACATTCAAACAAATCGCATTTTTTGACTTCTATCGGTATACGGATGTTGTTCTAAGCGACATGTACAGTTTCTTAAATGAATTCGGCGACTGGCAACGCCCACCGGATACCGGGCGTTCTACCAATTGTCTAATCAATGACGTTGGCATTTTCGTTCATATGAAGGAACGTGATTACCACAACTACGCTGTTCCTTACGCCTGGGACGTGCGCATGGGTCATAAAACCCGTGAAGAGGCCGTAGATGAACTGAATGACGACATCGACCTGATCAGAGTGCAAGACATGCTGGATCAGATTAATTATACGCCGCGTGAAACAGCCGAGTATCAGACAGAAAGCCTGGTTGCCTACTATGTTGCAACTGGCGACAAGGTTGAGCCCGCTCTGCGCGAAACATTAGCGTCCCACCTACCAGATTATGCAATGCCAACACATTTCGTTCGGCTTGAGCAGTTGCCGCTGGCGCCCTCTGGTAAGCTAAATGAGTCTGCACTGCCAAAGCCATCTACGGCGCGTCAAGCCGCTATGCAAAAGCCACATAAAATGCCTGTTACTGATACTGAGAAGGCACTTGCCATGATCTGGCAGCAACACTTCAATATCGATTTTATTGGCCTTGATGACGATTTTTTCTCTTTAGGTGGAGACTCAATTTTGGCCGTTCAAATCAGCGCTAGCTGTAAAGACAACAATCTAAACGTGGCGCCCACCGACCTTTTTTCCTCCCCAACATTACGCCAGCTTTCTGGTTTAAACCTCGAAATCATTCCATTGGAGGAGCCGCACGCAAAGCCAAACAATGTATTACCGAACACCGGGCTGGCCGCTGATGAGCTGTCCGACCTGCTAGGGCGTTTCTGAGTTTATGAACCAGCTGTCTGAAAAAATAGAGTCGATATTTCCACTCAGCCCTACACAAGCCGGAATGCTTTACCATGCGATTAGCAGCCCTGGAGCAGCCACTTATATTGGGCAACATCGATTGCGTTTGATTGATGTTGATGAACGTGCTTTGCGAAACGCCTGGCAGTTAGTGAGTGACCGGCACAGCGCTTTACGCACAGCTTACGTGTGGGAAGGTTTATCACAGTCCGTGCAACTGGTTCATGCGCAACTTGAAATCCATATAGAAGAAGTAGATTTCTCAGGTGGCGAAGAACAATTAGCTGAATTTTGTGAGGCTGAACGCAACACTGAATTTGAATTCGATCAATCTCCACCGTCCAGAATTAAGCTGCTTCGGTTGAGCGAATCCGAGAGCGAGATGTTATGGACCCGGCATCACTTAATGGTCGATGGCTGGTCTGCTCATCTTGTACTACGAGAGCTCGGTGACGCTTACACATCTGTGATTCAGAATACTCCATGGCAACCGCCCATGGTGGACGGCTTCTCAAGCTATATCGCCTGGTTGCAACAGCAGGACGTAACCAGGAGCCAGCAATATTGGCAAACAATGCTCGGCGCAGCGCGTACAATGTGCGATCTTGAAGGTATTCGTTCAAGTAACCGTGGCATGCATCACTCAGCACAGATAGAACATGTATTAAGCAATGAGTTTAGCGTGCAACTTCGAACAGGCTGCCGTGAAGCGGGTCTCACGCTGAGTGCACTCATGCATGGCGCGTGGTCGGCGGTACTTGCCAGTTTCAATAACGATTCGACACTTGTGTTTGGAAGTACGGTGTCTGGTCGCCCAGTCGGCTTAAGTAACGCAGATAGTATTGTTGGGAATTTCATCAATACTCTACCGGTTCAGATCAACACCCAAACAAATGCGTCTGTAACTGATTTTCTGAAGTCTTTGCAGTTACAGGTAGCAAGCAGTTCTGAACACAGTCACATACCCCACAGCGATATCATTAAGAATGCCTCCCTGGAGCCTGGTGCGCCGCTGTTTGAGAGCATTGTTGTCTTTATGAACTACCCCAAACTGGACGGCAGTAGTTCGAAGCTTGGTATTACGCAGCATTACTACAAAGAACACAGTCATTACCCGGTAGCGGTTTTGATAGTGCCTGAGGATGCGATCAAAATTATTCTTATTCACGATACTGGTGTGGTCGAACCGTTTAAGGCACAGGGCTTAGTTCATATGTTTGAACAAAACTTGTCACGCTTGCTCAATACACTTGAACAACCAGCGCAGACGTTTTTCAATCACGCAAGAACGCATAGCTCAACGTTGCCAATAAAAGATCTGTCTGTGACACCAGAAAACGTGGTTAGTCTTCTGCGACGTAGTTTAGATCGCCACCCACAAGCAATCGCGATAAACGACGGTAACAGCACGTTGACATATTCCGAGCTAAGTAACGCTGCTGGAAATTTAGCACAGCGGTTGCATGACAATGGAGTGGTACCTGGCGATCGCGTGCTGATTAAGATGCCCAGAACTATTGAGGGATTGGTCGCGATTTGGGCTGTACTGTTTGCAGGTGCTACCTACGTGCCGTGCAATTCGAAAGAAAATGTGACGCGGCTTAGAGAATTGCAGGAAGCGACTGGTGCTCGCTGCCTGATCGCTGACGAAGAGCCCGCTAATTTTCCAGACGCGTTGGTTTTTCGGCGTGCCGACACATCGCGGTGTTCGTTTCCGCCAGTCATTGCAGACATGGGCGCGCTGGCCTACATAATTTTTACGTCTGGCAGCACTGGTAACGCTAAACAAGTACCAGTGAGCCACAGTAACCTTGCCCATTCTCTTGCCGCACGATTGCAGTATTACGAAAAATCGCCACAAGTATACGCCTTACTCTCACCATTAGCATTTGATAGCTCTGTTGCGGGTATATTCTGGATGGCAGCAACCGCCGGCGAGCTGCTATTAGTGAACGAGTCAGAGGTGTTGGAGCCCAAGAAACTGGTGAGCAAGTTGGAAACTCACAATGCCGATACCATGCTATGTCTGCCAAGTGTTTACTCTGCTGTTTTGACGGCTTGGCCAAAACTCAGCGAGCACGCGCTGCAACTTGTCATCGTCGCTGGCGAAGCCTGTCCTACCTCCGTTTTAACGGAACACCAATCCACTTTCCCCGCAGCAACACTGGTGAATGAGTACGGACCAACCGAAGCAAGTGTTTGGTGTGCCGCACAGCGCTTCAAACCTGGCGATCCGGTTGACCAATCTTCAGAGTATCTTTCGATTGGGCACGCAATACCCGGTGTTGCTTTGTCCGTTCGCAATGAGCACGGCGTCGTACCGGCTGGAGCTGTCGGCCAACTGACCGTCAGCGGACCAACGGTAGTGAGTAGTGTTTTGGATTCTGGCGCTCGTTACTCCACAGGCGATCTTGTTGAAGAGCGACACGATGGCTCATTGTTGTTTAGAGGTCGCATTGATCAACAAGTTAAAATACGTGGCCACAGAGTTGACCCTTCAGACATTGAAGCGAGTTTACGCAAGCATCAAAACGTCGGCGACTGCGCCGTGCTTGCAATACGTCAAAACAATGAGATCTCCCGGCTCGATATCGAAAAAGCGCTAAATCTATTGTCGCCCGTGGAAGCGAATCAGCTGCTGTATTTTGTGGAGAACTACGATGCGCCGACTTAAGCGCCATGCAAATTACGAATTGCAGCTTAATGTGAAAACGGACGATTTTATTGCGCCGCCAAGACCGGCACAGCGTAATTGGTTGATCAATCGTGCTCTCTCAGAATTTGCCTGGGATCTGGAATCAATTCACGAAATTGCCGCACGGTTCGTGCCCGGCGTAGAGAGTTTGCTTAGTCACGAAAACGATTCAAATTCTGCGCCGGAACCCGATGACATTATGGAACTTTGGCAATTGCCCATCATGCAAAGAATGGCCGATTGCGTCAGTGCCAGTCACGGTCATGTTCTTGAAATCGGCTACGGCCGCGGTATTTCGGCGGAGATGATCCAGAAATGCGGCGTTAAGGAACATACGATTGTTGAATGCGTACCTGCAATAGCGCAACAGTGTCGCGATTGGGCGGCAGAAAACGGATTCAGTGTAAATGTACTCGAAGGCCGCTGGGAAGAAGTACAAAGTGACATGAAGAAATACGACGGTATTTTCTTTCACACCTACCCTATGGACAGTGAAGAATACGCAGAAGCGACGCGACGCAGTGCAACGCTGGCCGAACCGTTCTTTCCAGTGGCGGCAAAACACTTGGTAAGCAATGGAATATTCACTTACTTCAGTAACGAAATAGATTCTTTGTCCAGGGCTCATCAACGCGCGCTATTCAAGGAATTCAAAAGAATCAGTCTCGAACCACTGCATGGCCTGGACATTCCGGAGAATGTGAAAGACACATGGTGGATCGATCAGATGATGATAGTCATCGCAGAGGGCCCCAGGCAATGAACCAGCGGGAACGTCTTGAAAAACTGAACCCAGCACAGCGGGGGTTGTTGATAGAGCAGCTGCGAACGCGCAAAGTGCTCAAACCAAAACAGGGCCGCTGGCAATTAGTTGCTGTGGTAAGCGGTTGTGATTCACACCACGAGCCGCGTTTAAACGACCACCTGGACGCCTTGCTACCCGATTATATGCTGCCCAGCCAATGGCATTTCGTGACAGATCTACCCAAGAACACTAACGGCAAACTTGACAGGCAGGCCTTGATCCGACTGCTCTCATCGCAGGTCGATTCAGAGAATGTTAATAACCCATCTTCTGATCGCGAAGCGGTTACCCCTGATTCAGAACCTGATGCGCAGATCAGAGAGATCGAACACATTCTTTTGACTGTTTGGGCAGAAGTGCTTTTTATGGATGTTGTTCAGCTGGACGATGACTACTTCGAGCTGGGCGGCGATTCAATTGCAAGCATGCAGATTGTTGCGCGCGCTGCTAAACAAGGCTTGGAATTCAGCACCCAGGACATAATGCGCTTTCCAAGCATACGCCAGCTATCCCAACGCATCAAAACACTGCAAATCAACAGCAGCGATGTGACGCTACCGTCTACGGAAAAAGATACCGCGTCTGTAGCAGATGTTATGCGAGTTCTGAACCTCGGTGATTAATGAGCGGTATCTCCGAACAAGACATAGAGCATATTGCTCCACTGAGCGGCCTGCAGCAAAGCATGTTGTTTCGCTCTCTCGCGGAACCAAACTCTGGGCATTACATAGAGCAACTAAGCTACGAACTCAGTAACTTTGATCTTGTCGCAATGCAGGCCGCTCTCGATGCAATCATTGCCACTCGATCGGCCATGCGAACCTCGTTTCTTTGGCGCGAGCAGGCAACACCAAAGCGGCTTACCTTTGGCGCGGTTAAACACGTCATCGAACATAAGGAAATAGGCAGTCTTGGTGTCATGCAGCTTTCTGAGCAAGAAAAGCGTGATGCTATTGCAACAGATCGAGCGCGAGGGCTCACTCTCAGCCAGGCGCCACTGATGCGCATGACGGTTTTAACGCCTAGCGGTGCGCTACAGAATTATCCTGAAGTGACCGCTTTCTGCATTTGGACGTTTCATCACGCCGTAGTCGATGGCTGGTCTATAGCACTGCTTCAGCAAGAGCTGTTAAGTTATTATGATGAATATCGATCTGGCAAAACTCCAACATGGTCTGCCACAGACTCTGCCGGTTTAGGGATACAGAATAATTCTCAGGAAAGTAATGGTCTTTGGGACCAACAACTCCGCCATGCGAATAGAGACAGTGCACTTGCTTTTCTGCCGGGACCTGCAGCCAAAGAGCGAGCATACGCTGAAACAAAATACTGTAGCGACAGCGACCTGGCTGTAAGCGTACAGAGTGCTTGCCAGAAGCACCGCGTGACTTTTGCAAATTTCGCCAATGCAGCCTGGTCTTTGTTGCTATGTCATTTAAACGGACATAACAGTACATTATACGGCACCATTGATAGCGGTCGCAGCAACCTTAAGGGCGGCGAGAGTGCGGTAGGCATGTTCATGCAATTGCTGCCCGTCTGTATTGATGTGGATGAATCGCTGCCTTTGAGCAAATTTCTTCAAGGTATTCAACGTAGCCAGTGGGCATTGCAAACCGATAAGTTGCCCTCTCCCGCCGACATTGCACTGGCGTTGGAACGGGCACCGGGCGACGAACTTTTCGACACGCTGTTATTGGTACAGAACTACCCGGCCGCAGAAATGCCAGAAAATATTGGTTTGCTAGAAATCGAGGGTTTTGAGCAAGCGGATGCGCCATTGGTTTTGTCGGTAGGCAACACCAATGGCTTACGTATGTTAGCAAGGTTCCAGACAGATCGATTGGACGCCAAGCAAGCCTACGCGTTACAAACTCATTTTGCCAACATGCTCGCAGTACTTGCTGCAGCCACAGAATCACAAACGCTGGAAGAACTGCTCGATCGTTTTACAACAACAAACTCGTCGACATCGAGAGTACAGCAGCATTGTGAAATCAGCAACGAGCGCTGCATCGATCGTTTTAGTGAAATGGCGCAGAAACACCCGAAGAGAGTCGCCCTTTTCGATTCAAGCCGGTCTTATACCTACGCAGATCTGGCCAGTCGCACTGAGCAAATTCGTGAGCATCTTGCGGAAGCCGGAATAACTGACCATAGTACCGTAGCCATACTTCAGTCTCGAAGCGTTGATTCTATCGCGAGCTCACTCGCTGTGCTCGCCCAAGGGGCCAGTTACGTACCTATAGACCCTGGTTTTCCAATGGCAACAGTGGAATCCATGTTACGCGATAGCGATGCGCAATTGGTTCTTGGCGCTAATGCTGCGGAGATACCACTTAGTTCACTGTTGATAAAGGTTATCCCTCTTCCAGTCGCCACTGTTGAACAAAAGAAACTTCATCTTGCGAACAGCAAAAACAGCAATATGTGCATGATGTTCACGTCAGGATCTACGGGAAAGCCAAAGGGCATAGCGCTAACACATGCGGCTGTTATGAATCGCCTTAGCTGGATGGAGCGAGCGTACCCCTTCGCGGACGATGACATAGGTGCGGCGAGAACGCCTGTTAATTTTGTTGACGCCGTGGCAGAAATTTTTGGCCCGCTGTGCGCTGGCGTCAGCAGCCGGATCATAAATGATGAAGAGCTGTCGTCGCTGGGTGAATTCATTCGAATTGTTGAGCAAGCCGGTGTGACCAGAGTCGGCCTGGTTCCTTCGTTGCTCAGTGCTGTTTTGATGGAGCTTGGAAAAACCGGTAGCTGGCCTTCGCTTCGGCTTTGCACAGTGAGCGGCGAAGCCTTAAGACCACAACTGGCAGCCGACTTCCATGACTTACTGCCCAACTCTGTCTTACTCAATCTTTATGGAAGTACTGAAGTAGCCGCCGATGCTTTATTCTATCAAGCAAGTTCAGAAACCGAGTACCATCGCGAGTGGGTCGCGATAGGGAAGCCCATAGAAAACATGGCGGCCCAGGCGTGTAACGCCTACGGCCGGGCTCTCCCTCGCGGGGTCATCGGCGAGCTTCAAATTCAAGGCCTTGGCGTTGCCGCTGAGTATCTCCATGACACCGGTTTAAGTGCAGCGAAATTTGTTGATGGACGATTTCGCAGCGGCGATCTCGCTGTTGAAGATGAGCATGGCGTTTTTCATTACCTGGGCCGTGCCGACAGACAAATCAAAGTGCGCGGCCAACGCGTTGAACCCGGTGCCATCGAATCAACGCTTATTATGCATTCTGATGTGCAACAGGCGGTGGTTCTACTGATAGGGCAGAATCTGGTGTGCGTTTACACTGGCGAGCGCCTGACGCATGATATCTTGGCTGAGTTTGTCGGCAGCGAACTACCGGCCTACAGCTTGCCATCGCGCTACCAGCATGTTGAGGAAATACCACTTACGCATAATGGAAAAGTGGATTACACGCGATTACAGCAAATAGCGGCAGATTTACCGACGACGCCGCGCGAAAAATCAACCGCGAGCTTACTCTCATTGCATCAGAAGGAACTGGGACTCACGATCGGCAATATATGGTCTGAACTGCTACCTGATGCGGTCATTTCCACTGACACTGATTTCTTTGAAGCAGGCGGGCATTCGCTGCTGGCGATGCAAATGATCGCCGGCGTAGAGCGAGCCTTGGGATTCACAGTGCCACTGGCTGTGTTTATGAGCAATACACGACTCGCGGATTTCGCAAAGGTGCTGTTTGAGGGTATTCCCAAGCTCGCCGCACCCGAGTTGATTACACTGCGTGACGGAAATGTCGCAAGTCCGGCATTATTCTGCATTCAAGGTGATGCTTATAACATCGTCGCGCACTGCCAGACAGATCGAAGAATCTTCTGGATTTCGCAATGGTCTACCTGCGTGGACCTAACCCGCGACCCCGTTCCAGTAGCTATAGAATCCATTCAGGAAACAGCTGAACGATATGCTCAACATATTCAACGTGCCCATCCCGAAGGCACGCTTCGAATTTTAGCCGCATGTGGTGCAGCCGTAATATCTATCGAGGTAGCGAGAATCCTACAGAGCAATGGACGTACACCCGAAAAGCTGGTGCTAATGGATTTACCTCGCGGAGAGTTAACTACGGCTTCGCAACGCGGTTTCAAACATAGGCAAGGGCGCAATCTCTTACACAGTGCTTATGGATACATGATGCGCGTTTGGGGAGGAAACAAAATCAAGGCGCATCTCGACAGGCGTCGGATCAATCGGAAAGTTGTGCGCGGAATTGCGCTAAGCGATGCAGAAGCTGTTGAATTAATGCATATACGCTTAAGTGATGCGCTGGAGCGCTATCAGCCATGCGCCTATGCGGGTCCAGTAGAGCTGGTTTTCTCGAAATCCTGGTATCGCGGCGTCGACAAAGTGGAGAATGCTTTCGTGCCAACATTTTGGAAGCCATACTTCTCACAGGTGACTGATATACATTTCTCACCTGCGAAAGTACACGCCGAATTACTGCAAGATAAGGCCGCCGCATTTGCAGCTAACATTTTGGAAAGCGATCAATAAACCTTCGAACTAGCGTTTGTTGAAAAAGCTATTACTCGCTGGATACCAGCAAGGCACGCAGCTTGTCTCCCGCCGCAAAGTCCACGTCCAGCGCCCGCTCAGCAAACCAATACAATGATATAGCAATTAATGCCGCCGCCCCCAACGGCATCACAAACCGCTGATAGAAAGCCGTCTTTCTAAGCAAAAACAATACCGGCACCACTAGAACAACGATCAATAGCTGCCCGAGTTCAACGCCAATATTAAAGCCCAACAAAGACCATACCAAATACTTTTCCGGAATCCACAACTCGCTCATCACGCTCGCGAACCCGAAACCATGAAACAAGCCAAACAACAGCACCACCCAAAATGCATGCGCAGAAAACACCGGCCACAGCACATGTAGTGCGGCCGCTGCAATTGAGATGGCAATGATCGACTCCACCAGCCTGGAACTTAACGACATTACGTCCAATGCGGCTGCACTAAGAGTTATGGAGTGCGCAACCGTAAACACAGTCACGATTTTGACGACACGTATGAACGCAGACCGAAAATCCGGCGTTGCTTTCCAGCGGCCGCCTTCCCTGACCATAACACTCGGTAACAATAAGGCGATTAAGAACAGAATATGATCAGTACCAATCCATATGTGATGCATGCCTTGTTCGATGAAACCCCATAGCCCGCGAAGCGAAGAGCCTGAATCCACCTGTAACGTTTGTTGCCTGGAATTCGGGCTGAAATTTAAGGAGATATAGGCTTCATTCTGGATGGTACCTGTCTTCCAATTGTTTTCTATGATCAGCAAACTGCGGTGCTTATCGTCGTGTTCAAAAAACAAATTGTTGCTAACGGCAATTTCCTTCGCGGGAGCATTCAAGGCTGACAAATCGAAATAGACAAGAACAAATTTCGCAAAACCAGCATTCAGTTGATCGAACGATGTAATGCTTATTTCTTTACTTACCCCATCGACAGACAGGCTGACGTTTTCGAGCAGGTAGTCACTGATGACCTGCTGGTGTGCCAGAATTTCTTCCATAGTAGGCGGCGTTTCTTCCGCAAGCTCAAGATTCAGTGCAAGATTAAGATCTTTGGTAGTAACTTCAAAACGGCCTTCTACTTTCTCATCATCTATGGTGAGAAAGGTGTAGCTTTGGTCTGGCGCGTGCGCAGAAATCGCGCCGGAGAAACTGACAGCAAGAATAAAAAATAGGCTTACAACACGGGAATTCATAGTCATTTCTATTCAAAAAACCTTCCCGCATTTTACGTTGAATTGGCGTTCACTTCGCACCATTCATCCGGTAAACAGCGCTTAGACGGGCAATTTATCTCGCTCAGCGAAACGTATCACTAACTCGCCTATCACCAGCAAGCAAGCTACTCCGGCCACCACTGGAAACTGCCATCCCTCGCCAGGCGTATACATAAAAAGCACCGTACATATGCCTAGCACCGCCATACAGATCCAAGCGCACGCTTTTGCGTTCAGCAGACCACCGGGCACCTGATAAGGCCGGTGCCGATTTGGGTCATTGGATCTCAGTTTGATGTACGCTAACAACATACCTTGATACGGCAGCAAAAAAATAACCGCGCTGAACGCAAACAAAGACCAGAACAGATCCTCATTCGACCCAGAAAGAAACCCATACAAGCAAATGGTGATCGTACTGACCACTCCCATCAACACGGCAGCACCCAGCGGAGTACCTCGCGTCTCATTGTGAATGGCAAACACAGACGGTAACTTACCTTCGAGTGCTGCTTCCGCAGCCGCTCGATTGCAGCCCAGGGACCATGTAACGCCATTTGAGAAAAACGTATACATGGCCGCAATGCCAAGTCCAATCACAAACCATGACCCCAGTGCGCTGCTGCCGTAAAACAATTGCAGGGTATCAATCAGCCCTTCAACAAGGTTGATGTCGCCGGCAGGGATAGCGGCCAATATGGCCATTGTTCCAAACAGGTATAAGAGAATAATAATGGCACCTGAAATAAAGATAGCTCGTGGCACATCACGGGCGGGATCTTTCATTTCCTCACTGCTCGCGCTGACCAATTCGAAGCCCAACATGCCATAGATTATTGCGGGTATGTACTGCAAACCTTCGCCCCAATTAGGCTTCAACGTTTCCCAATTCAGTGGGTTAGCCATGCCATGCGTTTGCGTGTAAGAAATCGCGCCAACAATCACTGTAAGAAAAATAATGACTTTCAGAATGGCACCCAGATTGGGCACCCATTTGCCCACATCAAGAGTTAATACGTTTACCCAGACAGCAAGCCAGGTGAGCGCAACCCCGATCGCAATTTGCCATCCCAGGCTCAATTCAGGAAAGAACATTTGCTTGAACACGCCGGCAAACAAAATATAGATTGCCGGCATCCAGACCGCCGTATTTACCCAATAACACCAGGTTGCACGTGACGCCCAGCGGCCACCAAACGCGTCTCTAATCCAGGCATAGATTCCGCCTTGCTCTGGATAAGTGCAGCCCAACTCAGCACAGATCATTGCGAATGGAATGAAAAAGATCAACCCCAGAAACGCCCACCAGAAAATACTGGAAGCACCTACGGAAGCGGCGGCGGCCAGCGTATCCAGTAGCAGAATTGCCGAAACAGTAAACAGCACCAAATCGCGCTGCCGCAAGCTTTTGTTATGGTTAAGCACTTCCGACATAGTATGAATGCTCGCAGTTCTTATTGGTCTTTTCCGTCTCTGATAGCATTTGGCCATAAAGGCGATTAACATTCAAACAATGAATGCACCACACCCCGACCGTGAACGCCTGCAGAAAATCCTACAACCAGGCTTTCTCGCATTAAACCATAACGATCTTAAGCAAGCGGGTGAGTGTTGCCGCCAGGCATTGGCGATAAAACCAGACCTTGTGCAAGCTCATTTTCTAGTGGGCTTGATCGCACTAGAGGCAAAAGACAGAAAAACGGCCTTCAGCGCATTTGGTTCTGTCACCAAATTCCAACCCGGGCATGTGGCGGCCTGGGCTCAACTGGCCAAGTTATTCATGAGCGAAGGCCAGGTCAATCGCGCCGATGCCGCCTTAGAGCAAGCTACTAAGAAGCCCTCAAACGACCCAATGGTTCACGATCTGGTCGGTGCCGTCCACACGCTAATGGGCGAACATGATCAGGCGCTGATCTGGCATAAGGAAGCCGTAAAACAGAATCCCGGTCATGTTCCGTTTATGGTTAATCTCGCCAATAGCCTGATCTACCACGGACAGACAGAAACCGCCGAAAACCAACTTCAGCAGGTGCTTGAGAACCAACCAGGCAATCCGCAAGCGCATTGGATGCTGTCATCCACCCGCAAGGCAACGGATGACTCGCATATTCAGGCACTGCAACAACTATTGGAATCCAAACCCAAGGAGCAAGCCAGAAATTTTCGAGGGGATGCCTTTCTCTATTACGCGCTAGGAAAAGAACTGGAAGACCTTGAAGAGTGGGATAAGGCATTTGCGGCTTTTGAGTCAGGTGCAAAAGCACGCCGCGAAACCGTAGAGTATGACGAAGAAAATGAAATTTTGGCATTTCAGTGCCTAAGCAACAGGTACACTGAACAGTGGCTGGAGCAACAAGAGACTGGTGACCAGGGCGAACAAGCGATATTCATTCTTGGCCAACCGCGCACGGGCACCACTCTGGTCGAACGCGTAATCACCAGCCACTCTCAAGCAAAATCTGCCGGTGAGCTTCAACAGTTTGGTCTGGCTTTACGACGCCTGTCTCAGTATCGCGACGCCAGGCGTTTATCACCAGAGCTGTTCGAGCATGCGGCGTTGCTTAAACCGCAGCAAGTGGGCGAAATGTACATGACCACCACAAAGAAAATGCGCGGTACCGCTGCCCGCTTTGTGGATAAGCTACCGACCAATTATCTGTACATACCTTTAATTTTGGCCTCACTGCCGAAAGCGAAAATTATTCATTTAACGCGGGATCCTATGGATGCCTGCTTCGCGAGTTATAAACAGTTGTTTGCCGACGCCTACCTGCATTCCTACGATCAACAGGAAATGGCCAAGCATCATGCACGCTACCGCCGCTTGATGAGTACATGGTATCAGCGTTTTCCTGGCCGCATATTTGACGTTTCCTATGAAGCATTTGCCAGTAATCTTGAGCCAAACGCCAGAGCACTTATTGATCACCTTGGCCTTGAATGGGAAGATCAGTGTCTTGATTTCTACCAACAGACCACCGCTGTATCCACGGCAAGTGCTGTGCAGGTGAGAGAACCTGCGCATACTCGTTCCATCGGGCGCTGGAAAAGATACGAATCAGGGCTTCAGCAAATGCAACAAACGCTTAACGAGGAAGGAATTCAGACCACTTGATTGCGCCAGGACAACAGCTTGCCCGACTGTTTTTTTTCTGGCTTAATCAACATCAGCGGTATTCAACTAGCGGCAAAACTTCTCACCAAAACAATAATATCGTGCACGTCGAGGATTAAACATGAAGAGCTCAAACTGCGGGAATGTTCCTGTGAAAACGAAAATCGCGCAGGCAATTTCTGTAGCCGTGCTGTCATCCAGCATGACCAGTCAAACGCATGCGCAGGAACTTGAGGAGATAATAGTTACCGCCACAAAACGTCAGGAATCTGTGCAAGACGTGCCACTGGCCATCACCGCTGTCTCCGGTGATTTTATTCGCGCCACAAACCTGGACGACGTAAAAGACCTTGTGTCGCTCACACCTGGTGTCACTGGCAACAGCAAAGACAGTTTCATCGATGCTATAAGTATTCGCGGTATTCGCACACAGGACTTTGGCGTTGGCGGCGACCCTTCCGCTGCCTTCTTCAAAAACAACTTGTATGAAGGTCGTAACGGTGCCGTTGTAACCAGCCTTTTCGATGTTGACCGAGCTGAGGTACTGCGTGGACCCCAAGGGTTTCTGTTTGGTCGAAATGCAATAGGCGGCGCGTTCAGCGTGCATACCACCAGGGCCGAAGTGGGCGGCGACGTCAGTGGCTATATGGAAGTGGATATTGGCCAGCGCGAACATTTGGTTGGTGAAGCTGCCATTAATATTCCGGTTAACGATCGCTTTGCCATGCGTGTGGCCACCTTTTATTCCAGCGAAGATGGTTACGTAGAAAATGCTGCGGGCGGGCCTGACTTGATCGCCCACGATAAAGTCGCGTTACGGCTTTCCAGCAGCTACGAGCACGAGCGCTTATCGGTGTACACAACGCTGGATTACGAAGAGCGCGAACAATCCGGCACCGCATACCGCGCCATTAGGGGTACCGATAACGTTAACGCACTTGAAGCGCTAGTGGGCAATATTATCGACCCTGGCGACGGTCGCAATATTGCGGCTGATCTTGAGCTCGGTGAGAGCGATAACGCTGACATTCTCACACTGGGCATCACGGTTAACTACGACCTTGACTGGGCGATGCTTGAATCAAGCACCGGCTATAAAGATCACGACTACCTTTACAACGAAGATTATGACGGTAGCAACCTCAATCTGAGCAATTACCGCCAAGACCAGGAAGGTAGCTACTTTCAAACCGAATTGAAGCTGATATCGCAAAATGACGGTCCGCTGTCGTGGTATGCAGGAGCTTCCTATTACCATGAAGAGATCGATGTGATCTTTACTAACGCGGGCTCGGAAGAAGCATTCTGCGCTTACTATGGAGCCTATTACGGCGCGTACAATTGCGCAGATTACGTGGGCTACTGGCAGGCTTACTACGGACCAGCCTATGGCATAGAAGATTTCGTTCCATCCTCTGATGGCAATTTAAGCGAAAGCGGTATTGCCAGTGGCAAGAATACTGGCTGGGCAGCTTACGTCAACCTGGATTGGGCAGTGACTGACCGATTCGATATCAGCCTGGGTGTGCGTTACACCTACGATGAAAAAGAATTTTCCAGTACGGTGTTGCCGGTAGAAAGTTCGATTGGGCCCTATTTTTTGTGGGGGTTCACCACTGACGGCGCGGTAAGCGATACTCAGGACTGGGACGACACATCACCAAGGGTTATTGTGCGCTGGTCACCCACAGATGATCGTTTGTTTTACGCCAGTGCCACACGTGGTGGCAAGTCAGGCGGATTCGGTACCTTTTCTGTTACCAACGTGAACGACCCTAACGCACCCACGTTCCAGTGGTTCGGTGATGGGCCTGACGCGCCTTTCACGCAAGCTGATGGCATTCGACCAAGCACCTTCCGACCCGAAACCGTGTGGTCGTACGAAATAGGCTATAAAGATACGTGGTTTGGTGCCGCCGATATAAGCCTCTCCGCGTTTATATATGACTACGAAGACTTGCAGGTCAATTTCTTTGACCAGGGCGCCAGAGTGGGCAATACCGATGAAGCAGAAGGCGAAGGTGTTGAGTTTACTCTGACGACACCACTCGGCGAGTTTTTCTCTGTGTATCTGGCCGCGGCCTGGTTTGACAGTGAAGCGCGTGGCCTTGATTTCGTCTGTGGTGAACCGGGCGCCTGCGAAGGCCGAAAAATATTCTGGGCACCGGACTTCTCTGGAGCGGCAGTATTGAATGCTAAGTTCCCGGTAGGCAATGGCGAAATAGTCAGCGCGCTGGAGGCGTTCTGGGAATCGGAGCGTGGTGGCGGCTGGGACAACATTCCAACCTCGTTGATTGACTCGTACACCGATGTGTCGTTGCGAATTGGCTATGAATCGGCCGAAGGCTGGGGCGTCACAGCCTACGTTGAAAATCTGACTGACGAACTCTATTACGATGGTTCTGCGAACAATGGAGCGATAACGCCCGGTTTTTTCTTTGGTCCTAGTCGACCAAGAACGTATGGCGTTCGATTTGGTTTTGAGTTTTAACTGTTGCTAATCGCTAGCCACTGCCAGCTCAAAGGCAGTGGCTAACCGGTCACCCACTCCCCGCACGCGTCTTTCAGTGGGTAACCTTGCGGCACGACAAAACCAAACTGGTAGACAATTCGATTTTCGCTGCCTTCGATAACATCTGTGCCATGCACATGATCTGAGGCAAAAAATGCCCACAGATCACTTTCGCACACCGGCAACCGCTGCTTGCCAATTCGTGGGTTAACACTGGAGTGCGAGCCTTGAACCAGCAAATTGCAGCGTAAGTGCTTGTCGCCGGTGTTTTGATAATGTTGATGGGCATCGCGGTGCGGTTGTAAAAACCGCCTGGTTGAATAACTGAAATAATCCAACCCAGGTACGGATCAACAGGGCAGTCTTCGATACTAATATACTCAGCTATTCGCTTTCCCAGCGCACTGATTAAAGGCGTGCAATACTGCGTGTTAAACACCCTCTTGCGATAGCGCTTAACACCTGCTGTATTGCGCTCCAGTACGCCACGCTCGAGGTAGTCCATAGCGGTTGCGACCAGCTCTGTCCGCTCGGTAGCGGTGATAAATTCTGAAACCAGCAACGCACTCATGTACCAACCCGCGCATTCAAAAGGCGCGCCGCTTCTCCGCACCTCGGTACAAAATAGCCGCCATGTTTTTGTCTACCTTTTCCCTAAGTGCCACCGCGGCCGGTGCGGCGTCGTACTCCGGTCGCGGCAACGATACACTGCTCTCGCCGCGCTCGCATTGCCCCTGAATGTCTAACCAATAATTGTCACCTACCATCTGCATCACATCAGGCCGCATATACGATTGCAGCGCAAACCCTATCCTGCGTTCTTTGCTTCGGTTAGGTCGTGAGCCATGAATAATCTGACCGTGGTGCAAAGACATTTGTCCCGGCTTTAGAACAAGGTCAACTGCAGTGCTCGCATCCATACCCACCACTTTCTGGCCGCGAGTGAGAATGTTGTCGTCAGCAAAGGTATCCTTATGCTCATAGATACTCTCTTTGTGACTGCCAGGAATCATACTCATGCAACCGGTATCTTGGTTACTGTGTGATAAAGCAAGCCACGGGGTGACAAAGTCATTGCTGTTCATGCCCATGTACGTGGCGTCTTGGTGCCAACTGACGAATTGCGGACTGCTTGGCTCTTTGATAAAAAGCACAGACGCCCATAGAGACAAGTCAGGCCCAAGCAAGTCTTCAACAGCGCCAACGATTCTGGGGTGGTACGCCAACTCGTCAAGAAACGTAAAACAGACGTGTGCGTTATTGCGTTTCTCAGGATTGATGAGCTCCGGAAAATCACGCTCAGAACACTCCAATTTCTGCATGATTACGGCAGCTTCATCCTCAGACATCACATCTACGCAGCCGACAAACCCCAGCACATGGAAGTCATCAATTTGTTGATGGGTCAGAACCTTAGGCATGCTTGGCAGCAGCTACTCTTGTGTTGCGACGCAGCAAAGCGACAGACACTGCAAGCCCCACTAGACTAGTGCCCAGGAGATAAGAAAAAATGATTCGATAGCCTGCTTCGCCTGGGTATGAATCCAGCCAGTAGCCAAATAAAGGATAAATAAAACCTTCCGGCATGAAGCCAACAAACGAAGAAACTCCAACGATAGCGCCCGTTATCTGCAATGGCATATCTGACTCACCAATCAGCGCGTAGTAGTTGCCCCGAATAGCGTAGATTGCCAGACCTAATATCAGCATATTGGTCGTTACCAGAGTCATCATAGATGCCGTTGATGGAATCAGCAGAAACCCCAACATGCATAAGGAGGTAATCGTAAACGCGCCGATGATCAGCCTATTTGATCCACCTACCCGGCTGGCAAGTAAACCAGCACCCATCCCACCCAGGGTTTGCAAGCCATAGGTTCGGATCAAACCCATTAGCGCGCCCATCGTTAAGGTAGCACCTAACACCTCAGTCATATACGGCGTAATGTAGCTTTGCCCGGCAAACAAACTATACCCACAAAAAATAATGATCGCCAACATCCAGGTAGTAGGCATTTTCAATGCGTTAATGATGCCGTCTAGCGCTGCATTGCTCTGTTTCTGTGGAGGTGCATCTTCCAGGAAAAACCACACCGCCAAGCCCGCCGCAATGATAAACACTGACGAGATATAAATAACCCATATCAAGCCTGCTTCGCTTTCGCCCATCTGCGAAAACACTAACAAGGTTATGCCACCCAGCAGGAAACCGAACACACCGCGCCCGCCTTCCTGAAACCCGAACAGCTTGCCCTGCTCTTCTTTGTCACCCAATTCTCTGGTGGCTTTTATAAATGGCGCCCAGAAAATAACAAGCGTGCTGACGCCCCAGAATGCGTATAAAAATAAGGCTCCAACATAGGATGGAAAAGTGGCGAAGTAAAAGCCGCTCATGCCAGTTGCCAGAAGCGAGCCCGACAACAACACCCTCGGCGGATACCGATCCGCCAGCCATCCCCCGGGAATATAGCCAAGCGTTGACAAAACGCCATACAAGCCCTGCATAACACCCATCTGAGTGTGCGTAACGTCTAGCGCACTTTGCAAAGACTCGTAATACGAATACCTCAGGAACGGAAAGGTGTACACTGCCGAAGCGGCTAGCGACAATAGGGCCAGCATAAACCAGCGTTTAGAGCTGCTACCTGCACGCACTTCAGTACCAGATTCTGCGCTCAAGATTCACCATTATTATTGTGTGTGGCGGCGACCTATTTTGATTTAAGTGCGCCATTAATCTCGCTTAGTTTGCCTACTTCAGGGACACTAGGCAAACTAATATTGCCGCTTAACCGAGAGTTTACTGTGAACCGCGATCAAACCTGCTCCAAAGCGCTGCTCACAGACATGCAGGAATGGCGGCGCCACCTGCACCGTTTTCCTGAAATCGGCTTCAACGTAGAAGACACCGCCGAGTTCGTTAAGGAAAAGCTGCAGTCATTTGGTCTTGATGTGCACACCGGCCTAGGCAAAACCGGCGTGGTTGGTGTATTGCAGCGCGGCTCTTCCAACAAGGCCATAGGTCTGCGAGCCGATCTTGACGCGCTGCTTGTCACCGAACTAAACACGTTTGATCATCGTTCACAACACGATGGTCGCATGCACGCCTGTGGTCATGACGGTCATACCGCAATGCTACTAGGCGCTGCACAAGCGCTGGCTGAAAACGCTTCATTCGACGGCAAGGCGTACTTCATCTTCCAGCCAAACGAAGAACACGGGCTGGGCGCGAAGGCCATGATTGCCGACGGCCTGTTTGAGCGTTTTCCAATGAATGCCGTGTATGGCATGCACAATATGCCAGGATTGAAAGCAGGCGCACTGGCCATGAACAGCGGCGCTGTTATGGCAGGCGAAGACAATTTTTGCATCACCATTAAAGGCCGTGGCGGGCATGCATCCCAACCACATCATCACATCGATCCAATACCCATCAGTGCAGAGATCATGCTCGCACTGCAAACAATCGTATCGCGTAATGTCGCGCCTGTTGATCAAGCCGTCGTGTCCATTACCGAGATCGACACCGACGGTACTGTAAACGTCATTCCGAGCACGATTACCTTAAAAGGGGATTCGAGAAACTTTAAGGAAGACGTAAGCCTGCAAATCGAAACGTCAATGCGCCGACTGGTAAGCGGCATTTGCACAGCCCACGGCGCAGATTACGAGCTGGAATATTTGCGTTTATTTCCGCCCACAATTAACAGCGAAGTGGAGACCCAACACGCGGTGCAAGCCGCTCTGGCAACAGTCGGCTCAGCGGATACAGACGACAATTGCAAAGCACTCACAATATCGGAAGACTTCGCCAGCATGTTAAAAGAAAAGCCTGGCTGTTACATATTCATCGGCAACGGCGAAGACAGCGAAGGTGGCTGTATGCTGCATAACCCACACTATGACTTCAATGACAGTATCCTGGGCACAGGCTGCAGCTACTGGGTAAACCTTGTCAAACAACGATTAGCGCCCAAACAGGACACAGCATGAAATCGGTTAACTACACCCACAGCAGGCACTTTGCTAATCCGGCAGTCGACACCAGCGCCCACATCGAATTCAGTGGCATATTGTCCCGTGAAGATTGCGAATCTGCACTGGCTGAAATTTCGCAATGGGATGGATACGCCGCCACCGAATTGGTGTCATTGACCGACATCGCCAGCGCCGCAGATGTTGGCGGCGTGTTGTACAAGGACGAATCCACTCGCTTTGGCCTGGGTTCGTTCAAAGCACTGGGCGGCTCCTACGCCGTATTCCAACTGGCACAAGCCCATCAAAATGCCCATGGCGATCTAACAAACTACATTGTTGCCACCGCCACCGATGGCAACCACGGCCGCTCAGTTGCTTGGGGCGCCAAGCGCCTTGGTATCGAATGCCACATTTTCATTCATGCACACGTCAGCCAGCAACGCAGCGATGCAATGAGCGAGCTAGGCGCGGTTGTGCATCGCATTGACGGCAACTACGACGATTCATTGATCGCGTGCGAAAAAATGGCCGAACAATACGGCTGGCAAATCGTTTCTGATACCAGCTGGGAAGGCTATGAAAGCGTTCCCATTCAAGTTATGGCCGGCTACTCAGTAATGGCCAACGAGATCGTAGAGCAACTCAACGGCGACATTCCAAGTCATTTATTTATTCCAGCCGGCTGCGGCGGCCTCGCCGGCGGAATGCTGGCCTATCTATGGCAAGTGTGGCAGGAAAAACTGCCTTCCATAGTAATAGTGGAATCAGAATTGTCTGATTGTGTGTATCAAAGCCTGGCCGCAAACAAACTCCAGCTAATCGATATCGTTGATGAAACCGTAATGGCCGGATTGTCTTGCGGCGAAGTATCCCGCATTGCCTGGCCAATGCTGCAAAAAGGTGCTGCGCACGTGATCACCATACCGGATGATGGCGTTGTACCAATGATGCGCTGGCTTGCATGCCCGACTGATAATAGCCGGCGAGCTATCGAAGGTGGTGAGTGTTCGGCTGCTAGTTTGATTGCATTGATGGCAAGTGTTAGTGATGAAAACCTCAGAACCGCAGTTGGACTGGATAGCGAATCTACGGTTTTGGTTTTAGGTACAGAAGGTGCGACGGATCCTGTTTTTTATGCAGCGGCCATGAGTGACGATTGATGCAAACGCCTTTTTGGTTAATAGAATTTTTCGCACATGATTGTGGCACATAGGCGAGAAAGCGAGTCTTGGCTAGCAGGACTGTTTGAGACAAGGATGTCGAAAACAAGCCCCCAAGATGAAGCGAAAATCCTAGCACTGATTCGTGGATTGAATGTAAATAAAGCACATGGTTGGGATGAAGTTTCGATTCGAATGATTAAAATTTGTGATGAATCCTTGGTGAAAC
>JBCCIP010000026.1:0-82503 GCA_039111475.1 Pseudomonadota bacterium
CATAACGACCTTATGCCTATCGATCAGATGTGGTCTGTCAATTTAATCATTGGCCAGCTTGCAAGCGGTGCCTCGGCGCAACCGTTTGACACTGTAGAGGACTATGAGAATTGGCTGACCACATCTGATCGATAGGCATAAGGTCGTTATGAAAGGCTACACCATCAAGGTTAATGCCCAGCTCCCATTCCAGTACACCTTTAGACATTTGCTGGCTGTCGCTTAGGCTACTGTCATCAAACTTTTCCAGGGCCGAGAGATATCTGGTCAGCGTTGCTTTGATACTTTGTTCTACATCAGGATCAAGATTATTGACGAATTGATCGTTGTAGCGCGGGTCGCCTTCGAAGGTAGCCTGCAGAGGATTAAGCTTGAGGAAGTCTTCGTAATACTGATCAAGCAACTCATCAAACTGGTCTGAGGTTGTTTTATCGATTGAGCCTGCTTGCTCAGCCGATTCCGCATGCGCGCTAGGTCCGGTTTGGTTTGCATTGTCACTGCCGCAGCTGGCGAGTAACAGAGCGGCGATAAATAGAAAGATAATTCTCATGACGCATCCTAAAACGATTTAACGGCACCTCTCACATGCGCCAGTATACTGGATCGAATCGGAGTGGTGTCATTGTATTAGTCGGGTGTGCCAAGCATTTTTGTAGGCACACCTCTACTGCCGGGATCGAGATGTCCAACTCCTGGAACATAGTTAACTTCGATGCGAATTCCATCAGGGTCTTCAAACAGAACGGAGTAGTAGCCCGGCGCAAAAGCATCTTCCTGCGCGCCGTGTACCAGCTTGCCGCCCGGTAAAGTGCCAACAAAGTCTGCAATTTCGTCAATGTCCTCACGACTTCGGGCGCGAAGGCAGAAATGATGCAAACCAATTCTGCGCTGGACGAAAGCAGCCCCGTCGTCAATTTCTTCACCCGCACTAATACATATGCCGGTGCGACTTCCCACGCCGTAGAACGCCATGCCTGGCTCATCCGCGATAATCTTCATACTAAAATAGTTGAACAAAGGAAGATAGAATTCGCGCGACCGCGCAACGTCTTTCACTGTAAGTTGTATATGGGCAATACCATTGAGTTTCATATCAGTGATGTTTCCCGAAGGTAGCAACACGATCAACCAGCTCTACCTCACTGCCTTCATCATCGGTCAACGGTTTTGGCGGGCAAATCGATTGTGTTAATGAGGCGACAATAACCATGGCTGTGAAGGAAACGCAGAAACCGATCAGGTCTGGCGGTATGGTACTGTCCAGCGCCGCAGCCAGCACCCAGCCAATCAAGCCACCTAGAATACCGGCAAGCGCGCCATAGTTATTCGCCTTGCGCCACCAGAAGCACAATATAAACGGCGCGATGGTCATTGCCAGTAAAGGGGCGGCGGATTCAATGAGAACTTCAACCACGCGTTCTGCGCCGAAGGCAACATACGTTGCACCAGCTGCGGCGACTGGTATCGAGATTCTGGCCACTTTCAGACGCAGCCTATCACTGGGGTTCTTAACAAAGAACGGCAACAGATTCGTGCTGGCAATCGAGCCGGTGCTAAGCAACACGCTATCAGAGGTGCTCATAATCGCAGAGAGAATCGCGCCGACAAAAATGACGGTCACAAACGGGTGTAAATGTGTCACCGCCAGTTCCGACAGAATCGCGTTTGGGTCTGCAATGTCCGGCATAGTGACACTGGCAATCAGGCCTAACGCCAGCGGTATGCAACCAATAAAGGTGTAGCTCACGCCTGCTAGTAGAAATGAGTTCTGTGCCACTATTTCTGTTCTGGCTGAAAAAGCGCGTTGTATCACTGAGTTGGCTGCAATGGCGGCGACACCCAGCGTCATCCACACGTGAATGTAATCGGCCCAGTTTTGAAAACTGTGGTCTATCGGGAAAAAGCGAATGGTGTTTTCCGGTAGCTGCACACTAATGGTGCTCCAGCCACCTACGTCATTTAGCACAACCACTAGCAGCACGACCAAACCAACAACCAGAATAACGGTCTGCAGAAAATCCGTTAGCACAACAGCCATCATGCCGCCCACCATTGTGTAGCTGACAATCACTAGTAGGCCAACCACAATTCCAGCAGCCATCGGTAAACCGGTGAGCGACTCAGTGAGAACGCCAAAAGTAAACAGCAAACCGCCTACCCAAATAATGCCGGCGCCAACATCGGCAAATGCGGCGAACAGTCCCGCCATTTTTCCGTAGCGTACTTCGAAAAATTCTATCCAGGTTATTCGACGTGTGCGTCTGCAAATCCGCGCAAAAAACAAGCCACTGAGAAGCAAGGCCAGTGCTGAGCCAAATGGCTCTGCAATCATGGCCAGGAAGTCGCGGTCATAGGCTGAGGTGGCCGCGCCCATCATGATGCCGCTGCCAAACCAGGTGGCAAAAATGGACGTAGAGCACAGCCACAGTGGTAAGCGGCGCCCCGCAATCATAAAGTCTGTGGAAGACTCAGTGCCTTTGGCTGCGTATATACCTATACCCAGCATTACCGCCATATAGACCAACAATCCAGCCAGGATCATTGGTGCAGGCTCATGGTTGGTGCCTGATATTTATAGAAACGATCATTTTGATTCCTCAAGCCTGATATCCGCCTGCAGTAAACCGCGCTGCTCATAGGCTTGCAACCAATCCACATCATGCGCTAGTAACACGGTTACTTCGCCTTTCTTGTGAATTTCAATCAGCGATCGAATCTGATGCGCAAGCGCTACGCCGTCTTCGCCAGCTGCCCAGTTGGCGAGTAAGGGCTTGGATTTCTCCTGCAGTATATTGACTTTATTCCATGCAGTATCACCCGCAAACAGCACTTCTTCGCCGTTCGCCATGCGCACAAAAATCATTTGTGCACCTGGAGTGTGTCCTGTGGCCTTGATCAGTACAACACCCGGTGCGAGGTGGTAATATGTGTCGTAGTCTATCGCTTTTAAGTCGCGAACGATTTGCGGGTAGCTCAAGTTCGCTTGCTCCGCATTGGCCTGCTGAGCTGTATTGATGACAATCTTTTCTGCTAACTCCGGTAAATTCGGCGATTTAATAACACCGCCAATGTGATCAAAATGCTCATGCGTGAACACAATCTTTTGCGCCTGTAGCATTGCCTCTTGCACGCGATCATAAGCCGCTTGATCGAACCACTTCATGAGAATGGCATTTGCATCGTTAAGAGCTTTGTCATGCGGCGGGTCAATAATGATGTTGTCGCCACTAGCGTACTGAAGTTGGAATGCCCGAACATCAAGAGCGTACGGTCCTTCACCACAACCAGTCACTACCAAACAGCCAGGAAACTCCCCACCTGCCACGCTGAGACTACCGATACCAATCGGTAAATCGGTGTCGTTGTGTATCAGTTTTTTGATGTGCTCAAGATCCAGCGCAAAGTTCGATTGCTCGGGAAGGCGGTCGTAATGAGTGGCAACAAACGCAGTGACGGCGATTGCAATGACTATGGCCAATGCGGCTAGCGTTACTTTTTTCATGGTATATCGCAGCGTTGCATACTGTGACTGATTTAGAAGCGTGTTCCACCGCATTATACTCAAAAATGCTAAGCTGGCCTTTTGCTTGGTATCGCTTTTCCTGGCAATGCCTAACGTAACGTAAATTAAGGGTTAACCATGGCAATCACCGGACTGGTACACATCAATATCAATTGCAGCGACTTTGAACGCTCTAAAGTGTTTTATGAGGCTTTGGGCTTCGAAGAATTTTTTACTGTGCCAGAGACGAATACGCCTGAAATTGCTGCAGCTGTGGGTATGCCTCCTTACCGTGTGCGAGGAGCTTTGATGATGCTCAAGACTTCCAAGGAGAAAGGCTTTCCGTTTACTATTGATTTGCTTCAGTGGTTGGAGCCAACAGATGATGAGCCACCGTATCCCCACCTGTATCATTATGGATTGGCCCGCATAGCCTTGCGAACGGATGATCTTGATGGTGACATGGCCAAAATAAAGACGCTGGGTGCCGAGTTTATTTCTGAACCGGCCCAAATGCCTGCGTCCACAGGCAGCAACGCGAGATTTGTTTGTTTCAAAGACCCTGACGGAACTGTTCTGGAGTTGGTGGAAAACCCAACACCGAGAGAAAAGAAATAACTGTTACTACGCTTGGAAACCTTATGCTGATCAAACAGATTCCCATACGCAACGCGCTGCGCAATTACATGTATTTGCTGGCTTGCGACACCACACAGCAAGCAATAGCGATCGATCCTTTAGACCATGCGCTGTGTCTACAAGTCGCCGATGAGTTGGGCTTGCAGATTACAGTGGTGGCAAACACTCATCATCATCATGACCACATAGGTGGGAATGGACCGGTTGTAGCCGCTACGGGCGCACAGCTGGTTGCCCACGCAGACGCGATGCAATCAATTCCGGATGTGGATAGGGGGCTTAACGCAGGTGACACACTGCAGTGCGGTGAGCTAAGTTTGAAAATAATGAGCACCCCTGGGCATACCATGAGTCACATCTGCCTGTACTTTGAAGGAACGGACTCCGAGCCGCCGGCCTTGTTCTGCGGCGACACGCTCTTTAATGCCGGGGTAGGGCGCTGTGATTTTGGCGGAGAGCCCAAGGTGTTGTATAAAACCTTTGCCGAACAGATCTTTGTCTTGCCGGATGAGGTAAAAGTGTATCCTGGGCATGACTACATCGAGAACAACTTACGCTTCACTCTTGATAGAGAGCCGGGCAATCAAGCGGCACAATCGCTACTCTCAGATTTTGAGGGTGAGCTTGACGCCGAAAGCTATGTGACCACCATTGGCATTGAACACCAGATCAATGTGTTTTTCAGGCTAAGCGAGCCGGCGGTCAGAGCAGGCATTGTCGAAAGTCAAGGGGCAAATAGCAATGATCTTGATGATGAAGCAACGTTCATTGGATTGCGTCGTTTGCGTGACAATTGGTAAGCGATGAAAAAGGCAAAACTAAAAAACGAAGCTGCCCTAATGAAAGAAGCTTTAAGGATAGGCGGCTTGTACGCGAAGAAACGTGGCGCCGGTGAGATCGAGGCGCATGACTCGGTTGATCTGAAAGTTGAGTTTGTCTACAAGCTATTAGTGCACGACGGTCTTATTCAACCGCTGGCAAAAGACAAAATCACAACGCCAAACATGAAGCACAAATTGGCTTTATGGATGGCCCGGCAGCTGCCAGAAGGGCACTCGTTACTGAAGGAGTAGGGTGCCGACTTCTCACCAGCGCTGCTGTAGAGGCGCTATTGCGCTTCGACACACTCATGCAAAGATTTGATTTGCTGACCGTCTTCTGCGAAATTGCCCTCCGCTAGCCACCTTTCAAAACCCTGCTTTAATACTGGCCATTCGTGGTCGAGAATCGAGAACCAAGCCGTATCCCGATTTCGATTCTTGCTGATAGTCGCCTGCCGGAATATACCTTCAAATTGAAATCCCAGTCGTTCAGCCGCTTTGCACGAGGGTGTATTGAGTGCATTGCATTTCCATTCGTAGCGGCGGTAAGACAATTCATCAAATACGCGGCGCATCATTAGATACATCGCTTCAGTCGCTAATCGCGTGCCCTGTAGCAGTGGTGAAAAGTGAATGTGGCCAACTTCAATGCTGCCAATAGCCGCCGCTATTCGCAGGTAACTTGCAACGCCAGTTGCCTGGTTGTTGCCCAGATCAATGATCGCGTGAAAAAGCGGGTCTTCGCCAGTGCAGGTATTACTGCACCAGTGCGTAAACTCCTCAAAAGATTCGAAGGGTCCGTAAGGCATATATGCCCAGTTACGGCGTTGCGTATCTAGCGCAAATGCTGCGTATAAATCTTGCGCGTGACGCTGGGTATCAAATGGCTCCAGCTTGCAGTACTGGCCGCTCATGGTTGTTTTCGGTGGGGCTATTCGCGGTTCCCAGTTGTCAACCGCGAGGCCAACCTGCATGTTATTGCTGTCAAGGTCATGCTGTAGTTCTGGCGCGCGCCAGTTGAAGTCATAAGACATGTATCGACCTCTCAAAGAAAACGTATCGAAAACGAAGCCTTGGTATTACCGTCTGCATTATGTCAGACATTCAGCAATTCGTAACAAGGTCGGCAACCCTTTCCTCTGTTTTGGTACTCATTCTAATCACAGCATTATCCATTCAGCTGGAAAAATATTGACATAAAAAGTGTCATATTATAGTTTGGTGCACTTGTGTTGACAGGGCGATCGATATGAAAGTTTTCTACGCGACATTATTGGTGGTATACGGAGCATGGTTTGTCTGGTACGGCGGTACAGGTGACCCGGTAACGGACTCAGAATTGGACGTATATGTCAGCGAAATGACCGAAAAGTCAAAATCCGGACCTGAGACTGTTAGCGAGACGACTGTGTTAATGCGTCGCTTGGCGGAGTTCGACACCGGTAATGAATTTTTAATGGTCAATCTGATCAAGTACCGGGACCAGGCGATTTACCCCAAAGATTCTGAGTGGGCTGAAGAAACCGATGCACTTGCCGCCGACGCGCGTTACTCAAATGGCGTAGTGAAAGAGCTGCTTACACGCGGCAGCCTGCCTATCTTGAGTGGCTCCGTTATTGGCAAATTCATGATTGATGAAGACTGGCGCGATTGGGATGTTGTGGCCATTGTTCGCTACCGCAGCGTTAAAGACATGTTAGATATGATTGTAGGTATGGCGGACAGCGGATTGGCCGAGCATAAATTTGCGTCAATAGAGCAAACTCATGTGTTCCCAATCGAACCTGAGATCAGTTTGTTTTCGTTACGAACCTTGGTTGCCTTGCTGCTACTGTCTTTAGCGTTGATAGTGCGTTCATTTGTGAAACCTTCTTGACGTGATATTAAAACTGCGATGAAAAAAATTCTGATATCCCTGATCATTGTTTTGCTGTGTGCTGCCGCGCTTGGCTGGTTTAACCGGGTTGATATTGTGTTGGCAATGGCGAAGCAACGCGCGGCTAACGAGTACGTGGTCGCACCGCACAAGACCGTACACTGGAAAACGGGCCCTGCAAGCACGGACGCAGCTCCTGGCGAGAGACCACCAAACATCGTGCTCATTCTGGCGGATGATCTTGGTTTTAACGATATATCCACCTTTGGTGGGGGCGTGGCGGATGGGCGGGTGAAAACTCCGAATATTGATCAGTTGGCGGCAGACGGTGCGGTATTCAGTCAGTCCTATGCAGGCAATGCCACGTGCGCACCCTCGCGCGCCATGATCATGACTGGCCGTTATCCAACGCGCTCGGGGTTTGAGTTTACGCCGACGCCAGCGGGCATGCGCCCACTTGTGTCAATGGTTGCCAGCAGCATTGATAGTGGCCTTCCTCCTGGTGGCTTTAATGAAGCCGCGGCGGAATCTTTGGTTCCCTATGAGCAACAAGGCTTGCCAGGGTCGGAACTGACCATCGCTGAGCTCTTAAAACAGCAAGGTTACTACACAGCGCACATTGGTAAATGGCATCTCGGCCGGTCCAAAGGCTTTACGCCCAACGATCAGGGTTTTGACGACAGCTTGCTGATGGCCAGTGGTTTATTTCTTCCGGAAGATGACCCCAACGTAGTTAATGCCAAGTTGGACTTCGACCCAATCGACCGGTTTTTGTGGGCGGGCATGACATTCGCAGCGTCGTTCAATAATGGTGGGGATCAGCGCTTTATGCCGGGCGGTTATCTTACTGATTACTGGACGGACGAATCAATTAAGGTGATTAAGAATAACAAGCACCAGCCATTTTTCCTGTACCTTGCGCACTGGGGTGTGCATACGCCTTTGCAGGCTACCAAGGAAGACTTTAACGCGGTTGGTGATATCAAACCGCATCGTCTGCGAGTATACGCCGCGATGATTCGTGCGCTGGACAGAAGTGTAGGCCGCATAATGGATACTTTGGAACGGGAGGGCTTAGCGGATAACACAATTATTATGTTTTCAAGTGACAATGGTGGGCCAGGTTACATTGGGCTGCCAGATGTGAATGCGCCGTATCGCGGGTGGAAGCTGACCATGTTTGAAGGTGGCATTCGGGTACCATTTTTTGTTCGTTGGCCAGCCCGAATTAAGCCTGGCACTGTGGTAGAAGAACCGGTGGCGCACATCGACTACCTGCCAACCATGGCCGCCGCCGCCGGCGTTAGCCCACCGGAAAGTGTGGAGATCGATGGTGTGAATTTGTTGCCACTAATGGACAGCGGCGCCGAGTCAAAGAGGGAATGGTCGCGAGATACCTTGTTTTGGCAAAGTGGATACTATCGTATTGTGCGGCACGAAGACTGGAAACTACAGGTGTCTACACGGCCAGAGAAAGCATGGCTATACAATCTTGCCGAAGATCCGACCGAGCAAAATAACCTCGCCAATTCCAGTCCGGAAAAGCTCGCCCAATTAACGGCGCTATTGGATAAGCATGAGGCAGCCTCGGGCGGATCCTTGTTTCCATATACTTCGGAAATGCCAGTTGCCATCGATAAAACCTTGGCTGAGCGTTTTGAAGAGGGGGACGAGTATATTTTCTGGCCGAATTGATCGAGTTTACGGTGACTCGGACGCAGTCAGTATTGGCCGCAAGGCTTTGCTCGCTTGTGGTTCGCCATCCTGGCTAAAATTCGGCGTCGAAATTCCAGCATTGAGGCATAGTGGAACGCGGCCTGTTTCGAACGCATATGCTGTTCTAAGCCGTATATTCGCAATCAGCAACTCGGCAGCAGCGTTATTGCGCAAACGCGTTTATCCTTGCCGAATCCAGACCTATCAAGTTACTCTGATCGCGTGATTGGCAAGGTTAGATAATTATGACTGTCAAAACATCTCAGATCGATATCGCTCCGGTCTCTGGCTCGCTAGGCGCAGAAATACGCGGCATCAACTTGGCGTCTGCTGGTCAACAGGAAGCTGAACGTGTGAGCGAGCTTATTGCTGAGCATCTGGTACTTTTCTTTCCCGATCAGCACCTTACACCGGACGAGCACATCGCGTTTGGCCGCTTGTTCGGGCGGCTTGAAGGCCATCCTAACTTATCACTGGATGCGCAGCGACCGGAGTTCTTTGAGTTGCATGCGAACGGTGGGCAGGGTGCGATAGCTGACGAGTGGCACAGCGATTTAAGCTGCCAGGCGGAACCTGCTATTTTTTCTATCTTGCACATGAAAACTTGTCCTTCGGTGGGCGGCGACACGCAGTGGTCGAATATGTATAAGGCCTATGACGAATTGTCTCAGCCTATGAAAGACTTGTGTGATGGGCTGACCGCACTGCATGATGCAAGCCCGCACGGCCACCCTGAGAGAATGGCGATTCACCCGGTCATTCGACGCCACCCAGTGACCGGCAAGAAATCCTTGTACGTTAATGAGCACTTCACGCGGCGGTTAGTGGAATTGAGTCTGGAGGAAAGCGATGTGTTGCTGGCGTATCTGACGCACCACGCCTGTCGAGATCGGTTCGGATTGAGGTACCGCTGGAGTGAGGGGACAATCGCCATGTGGGACAATCGCTGTACCCAACATCACGTGTTGAATGATTTCGACGGAGAGCGTGTGATTCAGCGGGTGACTGTGATGGGCGACTTTCCCGAAGCAGCCGAGACTTCCTCGTACAAACCATTTGAAGATAGTTTTAGCGCGAAGATGTGGCGTGATGAACCATTACGCGCTTTTCTAAAAAACCAACACTAAATGCATTGTTCTTGAGCTGAATACTCAATCAGTGCTTAATCGACAAATCACACATTAAATAAGAGGCGATCAGGCATGAACAGACTTGGTAATAAAATTGCCCTCATCACCGGGGCAGGTGCGGGCATTGGCGCGCAGATAGCAAAGCGGTTTAAGGAGGAAGGTGCGCAGATCATCATTAATGATGTGCGCATTGATGCTGCAGAGAGTATGGCGAGGGAAGTCGACGGATCCGCCATTGCAGCAGACGTTAGCGACTCTTCCGCCGTACGCAGTATGTTTGAGCGTGTAAATGCGGAATATGGGCGACTGGATATCCTGGTCAATAACGCGGGTATTGCGTTTGATGGCAACACCGAGGAACAAACCCGCAGGCTCACGGAAGTGCCTATGCAACAAATGGCTGAATTGCAAGCGGGTGGTCCCATTGAAACGCATGCGGACGTGACGGTGGACGTCACTGACGAACAATGGCATCGCATGTTAGGTATTCATCTCAACGGCACGTTCTTCTGTTCACGCGAAGCGCTGAAAATAATGAACCCGCAAATGTCCGGGTGCATTATCAATATGGGTTCTATCATGGGAACTACGGGTGGTGTCGCGCCCCATTATTGCGCAGCAAAAGCCGGAATTATGGGGTTTACCCGTTCGCTCGCGCGTGAAGTAGTGACGCGCGGCATACGCGTGAATGCGCTTGCACCAGGATTTATCGATACCGAGTTGGTTGAACCGTTTGGAGATGCGCGAAGCTTGATAGAAGCACAAACGCCCATGCTGCGTTTTGGAGATACTGATGATATTGCATGGCCGGCTGTGTATCTGGCGAGTGACGAGGCAAAGTTTATGACCGGGCAGGTCATTTCGCCTAACGGGGGTTTTGTGATGAGCCAATAAGCCATTCCGAGGTTACCACTCTCTCACAACCAAATGCGTATGCCCGAAGGCATCGCTGCCTCGTGTATTGGCATGATATATGCCATAATGTCCGCACACCCACTTCCTGAAAGGAGCGTATAATGGCAAAGACCTTCGTTGACAAAGAACAGATGGTTGACCAGGTTGGTCAAAAATCCGAACCCAGCCCTTGGATCACGATAGACCAAGACCGAATTAACACGTTTGCCGACTGTACGGAAGATCATCAATACATTCATATTGATGAAGAAAAAGCCGCAGAAACGCCGTTTGGCGGCACCATTGCCCATGGCTTTCTTACCTTGTCGATGCTGGTAAAGCTCAGTGAAGAAATAGGCATTGCGCCAAGTAACACCGTGATGGGGCTGAACTATGGATTCGACAAAATTCGATTTCTAGCACCTGTTCGCGCCGGCAAGCGTATTCGAGCGCATGCCGAACTAATCAAGGTTGATCGCAAGGACGAAAATCGTTTTTTGAGCACTCAGAAAATCACGGTTGAGATTGAAGGCGAAGAAACGCCTGCTCTGGTTGCAGAATGGTTGGGTATGGCGATAACGGGCTGATGCACACAGCTAAGCCTGGCGCTGATAATGTGCCGGCTTAGCGTGTTCCCACCGAGTTGACTGGCGCTAACACGACAAACACCCAGCCTGCTTTTGTATACGGCGCTAAAAAATCAGTGATCTTGCCAATAAATGATGGCAATGATTTCGGCTTACGATAGCGCTTACCTTGTTTCATGACAAACGCCTTGGTATTGCGTGGTTTCCCAGCCAGGTAGTAAACGGCCTTGGGTTGTTTCTCAAGGTTTTTGATCCAATGGGATCTTTCGCCCCGAAACGTGCTAACAAATACGTATTGTCCAAGGCGGGTCGCCGCAAGCGGCGTACTCTTGGTCTTTCCCGATTTATGCCCGGTGGTTTCAAGCACAATCAAACCTCCCGGCACGAATCTGGGTGAGCCTATTCCTTTGCGTACTGCGGGCTCTACAACCGCATTTAGCATACGAAAGAATTCACGTTCCAGTTTTTGTGTGTTGCTCATAAGTTGTATCTCAAAACTGGTAACGAACTGGCATTGATTTCAGGCCACCAACAAACACGGCTTGCACCCACTCAGGGTCGGCGCTGATTTCCATGTATTTTAGTCGGGGCAACAATTCCTTAAAGAACAACTCCACCTCTAATATCGCAAGATGCTGGCCCAGGCACATATGCCCGCCATAACCGAAAGCCAGTTGATTTCGATTGTCTCGTTCAATGTCGAACACATCCGGATCGCTGATGGCTTCAGCGTCTCTATTGGCCGATGGATACCAAAGGCACAGACTTTCTCCGGCCGCAATGTTCTTGCCTTGAAACACTTCATCTTGTGTGGTGGTTCTCATCATGTGCCGAACGGGGGATACGTAACGGATCATTTCTTTCGCTGCTTGAGCGCATAATTCCGGGTTAGCCTGCAGTTTGGCCAGTTGTTCCGGGTGATCTAGTAAGGCTTTCATGCCGCCGCCTACAGTAGCAGCAGTCGTGTCGTGGCCTGCCGTTGCTGCAATAATGAAATAGCTGATTTGATCCAGCTCCTCCATCGGCTCACCGTCAACCAATGCGTTGGCCAATACTGTGGCCAGATCGTCTTGTGGGTTAGTCTTTCTGTCTTCCACCAGGCTTTTAAAATAACCGAAGAAATCCAACAACACGGTGATGTTTGTTTCTGGATCATCCCCTCGCGATTGAGTTGGGTCTGATGATCCAAACAGCTCTTGCGTAAGCTTAAGCATCATCGGCTCCTTTTCTTCGGGAATGCCAAGAATGGACATGATGACTCGCAATGGATACAGCAAAGATATTTCGCTGACAAAATCGCATTCTCCTCCGAGGTCTTCAAGCTTGTCCACAAACTCTTTTGCAATGCGCTCTACTGAGCCTGAAAGTTTGCCTATGGGGCCAGGCTTAAACCATTCGCGAGTCACACCGCGAAGCTTTTTGTGCTTGGGTTCGTCCATATGAATCAGAGTTTCCAGGCCATTTCTAGTGCCGAACTGATCCAGAAGTGCTTGCTCAAACTCTCTTGGCATGAGTACTGTGCGAGGGTTGTTGAGAAAGCGGCTATTGTTTTGTGAAATGAACTTTACGTCTTCATGCCGGGTGATTGCCCAGAAAGGCTCGAAGTCTTCGTGATCAACATAGCTCACCGGGTCTTCACTGCGCAGATAATCAAACAGGCCGTACATAGTGGTTTCATTGCCCATAATAGCTGGGTCCAGCATCTCTGCGTTTCTATTCATACTTCTTGCCTTGTCTTCAATAGTTCATAATTCGGTCTGAGTGGCCAACGTGGCATTCTAGCGCTACCTGCCTTTGCAGGCGAGCAAGAGTGAACAGGTATTCGGTGCTTGTGTACAAATCACTATAGATGAAAACCCTAATGAAAAACCTGAATGGAAAAGTAGTGGCGCTGACAGGTGCTGCTTCTGGAATTGGCCGAAGCCTTGCGGTACAGCTTGCGGAGCTTGGTTGTCATCTTGCAATCGCCGATGTGGATGAGCGCGGTTTGCAAGAGACTGCGGCTTTATTGCCTCAAGAGTGCACAGTGAGCTCACATATTGTTGATGTTGCTAATCGAGAACGGGTGTATGCCTGGGCTGAGGAGGTTATTGAGCAGCACGGGCAGGTGGATTGCATCATCAATAACGCCGGTGTGGCTTCGGTGTGCAGCATCGAAGACATCAGTTTCGATGATTTTGAGTGGGTATTTAACATCGTCTTCTACGGCGTTCTATACGGCACTAAGGCGTTTCTGCCGCACCTGAAACAACGCCCTGATGCAAACATTGTGAATATATCCAGCGTCAATGGGTTTTTCCCGTTTCCAAATAACGGTCCTTATAACTGTGCTAAGCATGCGGTCAAAGCCCTGAATCAAACGTTGATCCAGGAATTGCGAAACACAGGTGTGAACGTCACTTCGGTTCACCCAGGCGGTATCAAGACCAACATTGTGCGTAACGCACGGTTTTCTGAAGAAGACGCCGCGCTGGATGATAAGCAAAGCCGGGTACAGCAATTCGACCAGGTTGCAAAGACATCGCCGGATAAGGCGGCACGCATCATTATCAGAGGCATGCGCAAAAACCGTAAACGCCAGCTAGTGGGGGCAGATGCGGTTATGCTCGATATTTTGTGCCGGATGATGCCGCAAGGTTTGTCCGACCTGATAGGTATTTTGTACGAACGACGCACGCAGAGAGCGTAATGCCTCCGGGTTTATTTGCCAAAAAGACACATTGCTCCATCAAATCTGAACCAGGATTTATTGACTTTCCCAGTATTACTGTGTTTCTATCAGGCAGCAATTTTTGAATAATATTCAAAATTATGAAGCGTTCCATGACAACGGTCAGAAGCTCGTTCTCTACTGGTCTACTTACATTTGACTCACAAGTGATAGCGGGCGAAAGCGCAGCAGTCTCTACCCTGCATCTGCAGCATTGTGCCCAATACGGTTGGATGAGGCCTCGGGGTTCTGCGAATGATCACACCTTGCTGGGGGCTGCTTTTGAAAAGGCGTTGGGTCTAAGCGGAGATTCACTGCCTTTTGCCCGATCCAACAGTAGTGATATGTTAGGAAATCCGGTTTCCTTTGATGCAGAAATCTTGAGTGAGCGCCGGCAATGTCCTCAGGCTGTCACGATAGACCAACGAATCGCGACAGCGCGCTAGGTAAAGAATAGATATTTGTTATTATGTTTAAGCATCTACATAAAGACTCAAGAGTCCAGTAGACACAACACAGGAGAGCATTAATGGCTTCACAACAAAAAACAGATTATGACGTGATCACAGTCGGTGCGGGCTTTGCCGGGCTGGGTTTGATTCACTCCGTTCGCGAAGCTGGCTTGTCCATTCGGGTGTTTGATAAAGCGTCTGACATTGGCGGAACGTGGACCTGGAACCGCTATCCGGGTGCGGCCAGTGACAGTGAGTGTTATTACTATTGTCTGACGTTCTCCAAAGAAATTCTCAACGAGTGGAGTTGGTCGGTTCGCTACCCGGGCTGGGAAGAAAATAATCGTTACATGCATTTTGTGGCAGACAAGTGCGACATGTGGCCGCATATTCAGCTGAATACTGAGATTTCCAGTGCCGAGTTTCAGGACGTCGGTGGTCATTGGCTTGTAAAAACAGCCGGTGGTGAGGAATTCACCTGTAAGTATTTTATTAGCGCGATGGGCATGATTTCAGAACCCGTTATTCCAGAAATAAAGGGTGCTGATAGTTTCAAAGGCCCACTTTTTCATTCGGCGCGTTGGCCGCAAGAAGGTTTGGACTATGCCGGTAAGCGCATAGGTATTATTGGCACAGGTGCGACTACGGTACAGATGTTGCCGGTTGTTGCAGAAACTGCGGCGAGCGTCACTGTTTTTCAGCGCACGCCAAATTATGTTTTGCCCGCAGTACAAAAACCAATGACGCCGGAGTGGGAAAAGGAAATCAAAGACAACTACGACGAGATTATTGCCAAGTGTCGCAATCATGTCTTCGGCATGGCATTCGATAGCCCGGTAGGCCGAAACGTTGCCGACACCCCGCCCGATGAAGTGCAGGCTATTTTTGAAGAACATTGGCCACGCGGCAGTTTCCGGTTCGTGTTTGAAACCTTTGATGATTTGTTAGGAAGTGCGGAGTCCAATAAAGCGGCTGGTGACTTTGTTATCAGCAAAATGAAAGAGCGTGTTAATGACCCTGAGGTTGCAGAAATTCTCACGCCAAAGTACTCGTTTTTCGCGAAACGTCCACCACTGGACCACGGTTATTTTGAAGCCTACAACCGCGACAATGTGAAGCTAGTGGACATCGGCGAGCGCGAGCCCATTGTTGAAATCACAGAAACTGGTATTCGCACCACCGACGGTGAGTACGAGCTGGACATCATTGTTTTAGCGACTGGGTTTCAGGCGTACACAGGTGGTCAGGAAGCCTTGAACATTCGTGGTCGCAATGGATTAACCATCCGCGAGAAATGGGATGAAGTGTCATCCTCAATCATGGGTGTGTTTGTTGCCGAATTCCCGAACATGTTTATGATCACCGGGCCACAAGCACCGTTTGCAAACCTGCCAACCTCAATCGAACAGAACATACTGTACATTGTTGACTGCATTAAGAAGATGGAAGCAGAGGGCTATGATGTTTGCGCGCCCAAGCAGGACGCGGAAGATGAATGGGTGCAAGAAACTGCGGATATTCACGCGCAGACCATTATGGCGCAGGGTGATAAAGTCAATTCCTGGATGATGGGTGCTAACCTGCAGGACAAAAATCCAAGAGTGTTGATCTATTTCGGTGGCGCGAATGTGTATTACGACAAAATGCGCGACTCAGCTGAAGCCGGGTTTCCTGAAGTAGAGTTTGCGCGTACTGGTGCATAATGCCTGATGATCTTGCGTCGCGAGCGTTAAGATGCGGGGCATTATCATCTCCCAGGCGTAACATTTGGAATCATTAATTGGTGTGGGCCCGGTTGAGCTTGCGCTGGTATTTCTTGTCGTCGCAATCGCATCATTATTGCGTTCGTTTACCGGTTTTGGTTTTGCGCTGGCCGCTGTGCCGGGTTTCTCATTGCTGTTTGCTCCCACAGATGCCGTCGTGCTCAGCGCGTGTTTAGCGCTATCTATTAGCTTTTTCAGCCTACCCACGTATTGGCAACATGCATCAATTAAGCCAATGGCGCCTATGCTTGCTATGGCTGCACTGACAACGATCATTGGTGCCTCGCTGCTCAGTTATATTTCCGTACGCATGTTTCAAGTTCTGATCAGCACCTCAATCTTCATAGCCTTGTTAGGCTTGTTGCTGAATAAGGCCAGCAGCGGTCGAGAAAGTACGCTATTGCAATGCATAGCGGGCGCCGCCTCTGGCTTAATGAATGGCGTTTTGGCGATTCCCGGACCGCCAGTCATCGCCTACGCGATGTTAACCCAGCCGGATCCCAGAAGAAGCCGGGCCATGCTCATGGTGTTCTTTATGCTGTCGGCTTTGATCGGTCTAGCGTCCTATTTTTTTGCGGGTTTTGTTCGTGGTGAAATGCTGCTTGTTTTTCTGTTGGCTCTGCCAACGCTTTATGTATTCGATAAATTGGGTTATGCGTTGTTTCTACGCTATTCCAACGAGTTTTACCGAACGGCGTCTATATGGCTGCTGTTTGGCATGGGTTTATCGATTGGCGTAAAAGCCTGGTCTGGATAGTGCACGGTGGCTCCAAGCTTATGCCAGTAGCAGCAATATATAGACATAAGTACTGTCAATAAACTATATTGCAACCGCCATGTTAGCGAATACCGCATTTCTGGAAACCAAACAATTGAGAGGCGATGCTATGGTGAAATGGCTGTTCAGAAGCTTCTTGATACTGCTGTTGCTGTTTGTGCTGTTGTTCTGGCAGATGTTTTTCTCCGCGCGCCCGCCTCTGATGACTGAGGCGCATACGCTCGCAGGTGACGGCAGTGCCTTAAACTACTGCGAACTGCCGATTCTTGATGGCAGTGGTAAGACCGCATCCGAGATACCCAAGGGCAATACACCCGGTTGCGCCTACTCGCATTTCCCTTTACCCATTCTTGCCGAGTGCACCCAGCCCTTGGCGAGCAATGCAGCCGACATGCGTGGTTTGTGGGTTGGCGTTGACGGAAAGGTTGGACATATTGAGCGTGTTGAGCAATGCGGTCGCCGGGTTGTCATCACGTCAAGCGGTATCATTCATGATGGCGGACCCAACAGCACTGGTGGTGAGAACTCTAATGATACCGAGGGCTCGGTATTGTTTACGGTTGGCGAGAAAGACTACTGTGGTCGAACCTCGGCCAGCATGACTTGGAACAACGACGTGCTGGAATTCAATGTGTTTGGCTGGGGGCCGATTGTTGTTAAGCGGTATATGGATGGCGATCAATTGGTTTGGGAGTATGCCGATGGCAGCGTGACGCGAATGGACCGCCTATGTACCTTGCCTGAGGACTACAAAGTTCCGCGCAAACGGGGTGCGCGGTACACACTGTTCTAGTCAGCCTTTTCTAATCCGCAATAAAGCGCACATTGTCTATCAATGCGTAGTGCACCGGTTGTACCGATGGATTGTAAACAGAATTGACATAGCGCCATTCAATTTGGTGTACGCCTGCCTCAGCAATGCTAATGGATGCTTCCGACCATTGCCTGCCTAGTGCAACATATTCTACGCGTATTCCATCTACATAAATGTGCAGCGTCCCTCTAGAATCGCTTTCAATAGCCTTGGCATCGAATGTGAGAGTGCCGGCGCCAAACAAGCCTTCAAAGAAAGTACTGCTTTCGAATGAACCTTCGCCCGTGCCCGACAATAAGCTTTGATCTCCTTCAGTGGCGTCAAAGTCCACAACTTGCCATGTTGATTCATCGCTGGTCCAGCCGTTGGGCAATGATTCTGATTCAAACGATTCCAACATGTCGACGATGGCATTGGCAGGTAGGCTGCTTGCATCGTTTGGGTCAGAGTTGTACTCGTTCGCTTCTGCAAAGTCAGAAAACGAATCTCCATCGCTGTCTTCGTTGTTTGGCATAGTGAAATGCAGTGTTAATTCATCAATATCGCTCAAGCCGTCGTCATCGGTGTCGCTGTAATCCGGGCGCGTGTTATCGGTTTGCACTTCATCGAAATCTGAAATGCCGTCGGAATCAGTGTCGCTTGAGCGCGGATTTACACCGGCCAGATATTCCTCAAAGTTATTCAACCCGTCGTCGTCAGCATCAGTAGTTGCATCACTAGGGTCGCTGTCATCCAGATCATGCTTTCGCTCCCACCAGGTGGGTAGGCTATCGCGGTCCAGATCTTGACTCACATCTATCGCAACAACACTGTTGCTCTGGCTAATCAGTACTTTCCCTTCGCTGTACGACAAATAGCCAATAGCGTCGTGCTCCCACACTGCGTCACCGCTGTCGATAGAAATTGCCCAGGTCTTCTGGCCACCTGAAACAATGACATGGCTGCGAAACGCAATCAAGTTGTTGTAAAGCTCTGCGCCATTCGGTGGGCTCCAGACCCATAAAGTGCGGCCGGTAAACTCATCCAATACGAATAGCACGCCGCGAATAATAAGAAATACTTTCCCCTGGCCTATCGCTACATACTCTGAAAGCCCAATATCCCTGCTCCAGCGAGGTTGCAGCAATGTTGAATCAAACGCGCGTAAGGTGGAATTCTCGAATAGTATGAGACTGCCTGATTTACTCAGAGTCAAACCAGCTGGACTAACGTTGTAGTATGGCTGGGTATGAGAGATGTGTTCTGCGTATTCTTCACCGGTATGGCGGTCCAATTTCTTCAGTTGGTATCCATGCACATTGTCACGCTGGTAGACATAGAGATTGTTTGCATCCGCCGCTGAGCCAAGAGTGCTCTGCGATTGTTCCAAGCTCCACAGCGAGTCTTCAGTGTCTCTGCTAATAGCTTCAGTACGAGTTTCTCCGTATGTGAACACCTCATTAATCACGTTGTTGTCGGCGAATAATGCGCCAATATTATGCGGTGAGTCTTTCGCATCTGCAGCGCGAACCAGTTCGTTTCCAGAGCTCACGTCCAGCACGGTCAGTGTTTTACTGAACATATAGTTCTCCATGCGGACATAGCCCGAGAGTACTATTTGGTTCGCGTGATACGCGTAGCGTTGCACGTCAAGATTGTCGGTCTGCACGGAGTAGCGTTTATCCAGCGTTCCGCTGTCTGCGTCTATGATCTCAATGTCGTAGCCAGGACTTTGCCAGTTATTTCCAGGCGTGACACGGAACAAGTTTCGGTCGGCAGCGATGGAGCCTTTTGTCTGCAGTGCTCCTCTTTCGTAGCTCTGCGACCAGGCTACCTGGAAACTGGCCACGTCCAGATCGATTGGGAAATAGGCATTGTTTCCATTATTGGCGTTTTCGCGATACCACGGTTCGATCAGTGGGTGATCGGTACGCTGAGCATCAGTACGCTGCGTGAATTCTTCGAAATTACTGTAGCCATCATTGTCATCATCCAGCTCGCCGTCATTTGCGTTCAGAGGATTGAGACCATTCTGTATTTCCCATCCGTCGCCCATGCGATCATTGTCGCTGTCAGCCACAGTGGGCGAACTTGAGTGTGTGTTCACCTCATCACCATCGCTCAAACCGTCGCCGTCAGTATCCGCAATATTTGGGTCCGACTGATAGGTATTCACCTCTTCTCCGTCGCTGAGCCCGTCGCCGTCAGTGTCAATCGAAGTAACATCGGTTTCAAACAGGTATTCCTGCAGGTTGCTTAGATTGTCTAGGTCGCTGTCCAGGTCTGCATCCAGTGCATCGTTGTCATTAAAACCATTTTGCTCCTCCCACCAGCTAGGCATGCCGTCACCGTCGGCATCGCCCATGTCAAGCGATTCGAATCTTACAGTTTGATCTACTGAGTAGACCGTGACCAGGGAACCATAATCAGCGAGTAACGCCAGTGGCTGGTAGTCCAGTTGTAGCTGAAAACGCGGTGTCTGAAAGTCGGAACTCCATTGCGTCAATTCACTGCCGCTTTCCAGATTCTCTAACGTTATCAGTGAATCGATCAACCAATTACCAACAAGCGCAGAATTTTCAAAGTCGCGGAGCGTTGCACTATCAGTCGTTCTATTTACCTGACCGGAGTAAGACACCAATTGTTGGCCGCTGTTGGATATTGCAAACACCGAATTGTATCGATTGTTGAAATTGCTGGCGTCGCCGACAATGGCCTCGAACTGACCCTGAGTATCGACGCCGATGCTCTGAATACCATCCCCACTTCCGTACAGGGCCCGAGTTGCCGTATTCCATTTAAGTATTGCCGGTGTGCGACGTCCATGCCATTCATGCCTGTCTTGTACTAGGCCGCTAGAGATTTCAACGCTAACAACATCATTTGCATCATCAAGGGCTGCGAACAAGTAATTTGCGCTACTCGTAAAACCCCGTATAGAGCCGAACGTTTGTGAATGCTCGAGCAAATTGTTAGGTGATGACGGAGTAACTCTTCGAATCTGGCCATCCTCGTAGGCAATGAATAAATCACCGCTGTTTGCATGGTATGCGATATTACGCGCACCAACCGCAATATCTATCGATGTGTTGCTTTTCAGGCTAATTGACGACAGGTATTGCTCGGTCTTGGTATCCCATCTATGTAGCACAGTAGAGCCTGATGCGAGTAAATACACCACGCCGTTGTCGTCTTGTATAACACTTGTGGGATAAAACGGCGTAATTCTACCGCCATGATCACAACTTCCACCGCTGCCATGCTCGTCAAGGTAGCACATTGTGTCTACTGGAAAGGCATCGATGCTCAACTCACTGGTGCTGTCGTCGGCGTCGAATTCGTCATTCCACTGATCAGGATAACCGTCTCTGTCGGTGTCTAAAGATGCCGCAATATCGTCGGGGAAGGCATCGTCCGCGTTTGCCACACCATCACCATCACGATCATTATTTGGCTCGTATTCGGTGATATTGTCTGTTTGGTTTAAGGCTTCGAACACGGTTGCGCCGGAGCCTCTTGGAATTATCGCGTTGGGCGTATACCAACCTTCGCGAGACACTCTTTCCAAGGGTTCGCCCGAATCGCTGCTGCGCAGCAGACTAAAAGTTGTCGGCCAGCCGCCATTTGACTGCATACTTAGCAACTCGCCGTTGCTAAGCCAGGTGGCGGGGCCTGCTGTGTTTGGAATCCTGAACGCTACGCTCAAATCACTGGTGTGGTAAACAGACCCGTCTGACAAAAGAATTTTCGAGCCATCCGGAGATGGCTGCATCCATTCGATGCCGCGATTGCTGGCAACAGTGACACTGAACACTGATTCGTATTCGCCAGTGGCGCTGATGCGCATTTTTCGTAGTAAATAGCGGTTATCTGAACTGTTGTAGCCAATGCTATACACGAACCCTGTCGCCGAATCTGACAGGTATTTTCGATACGTAATATTGTTCGTTTCTGCGGTTGATAGCAGTTCGCCTTCCGTTGTATAGATTCGCTCCTGGTCACGGTAATGGTAATCCTGTCTTTCATTACCTTGCACGATAATGAGTTCGCCATGCACACCCAAAACGTTTGCGTTGAACGCGCGGTCATCAATTGACGTTAGTTGAGTTGGAGTAGCGTCAATGCTGTCGTCGGCGACAAAGAAAATTCTATTGTTGCCACCCAGATAGAGTAATCCGCCTAAAAGGCTGGAATGTTGAATATCCGTAAAGCTGCCCTCAAAGCGATTGTCCGGTCGAACCGGGCTTAGAAACTGCTGAGTGGTGGTTTGATAGCGCAATACTTCGTTAGTGTTTCTCAATGCAATGAGTTGCAGCCCGGAAGCCGTATTGACAATCTCGGCCGAAATACCGTGCCTTCTCAGCTCATCAAACGCGCAACTATCGTAACTATGGACGCCTTCGCCGGTACATTCTGGGTCATTTGGGCGCATATCCACCAAATCCAGCACACCATCGTCATCCGCATCGTTTTCACTAAAATTGGCGATCAGCGGCGGCATGGTTTTATACCAGTTATCGCGCACTGTTTCGGCGCTGATGTTGTATTGGCATCGGTTTGGTGAATTGGGTATCAAGCAGTTCCGCCAGCCATCAAATTTCCAGCCACGATAGGGAATCGCCCGATAATCGGCCACATAGGGGCCGCCTATGGTTACTTCGCACGGTGTGTCCAGATGGCTGCAATTGAAGTTGCTGCGATTGTCACTGATCGACCCCTGGCCCGTGACCTCAATCGGATGAGTGCATCCATAATGGAAGATGGAAAAAAGCAATACACTGATAATTCTTGTTGCTTTCTGTCTATTCATGCGCGATTTCTTAGCCTCGGCAGCGCCGATTTTTTCAACGCAATGATCAATATATAGTCAATCTAAGACTAGGCTACGGAGCATGTCGCGCAAGTACAGAAGTGTTATCAGCGATAAGCGGCGGGCCTAAATAGAAACTGATACTAGGTCAGTTGACCGCGGATGTGCCTAAGAAACAGTGTTGCCAGTCCGCTAATTGAGGGTTGACTCGTTATTATTCGGCATTAGAAATTCACACAATTCTGCTTGTGGTGCTGAGATAGGCTCAGTGATAACGTCCAACTTTTGCACCACCCTATTTTTATCATTGTAAGCCGGCCAAGCGGGCAAGCTCTTACCATTGGGGTTGCCTGTTTTTATAAAGTTCAGCCAATAGCCCACCATGGTATTCGTTAGATCAATGTCTGACGCGCCGGTAGGCAACCAGTCATCATGGGTATTGAGCATATACGGTATTTCCGCGCCATGGTAGGCGCGTAAGGCATCACCTCCTGGTCCCTCTCTGGAGCGGGAGAAATGGTAAACCCAAGATTGACCTTGTTGTTCCGCATTCTTCGCGGCCATGTAGTAGCCGCCACACCTAAAAAATTGGCTGCCGACCAGCTTGTCCATGCGGCTTCGAGCGGAATCATAGGGCGCTAATAGCTCATTGATTCTCCCATGATCTGAATTAGGCAATTCTTCCGCTAGCCACGCATCTATGTTCGCCTGGGTTACGGACGGCTCCATATACATATACCACTCGTCTTCATTGCTGCCGATCAGCATAGAGCGCGGTGTGTTTTTTTTCTGTTCATAGACGTCGAGAACCGTAATTGGCAATACAGAGCCATCGGCTACTGGGTAGTTATACGCATCTGGATATTTACTGTCTGCCAGTGCTAAAAGCTGCTCGGCTCGAAGTGAGCGAAGATCGGCTAATTGACCTGCTGAGGAGTTTGTTGGGTCATGCTCTAGCATAGTGCGTGCGATTTGCTGTACATCGCTGAGTGTATGATCATCGTAGAGCTCGAATGATCCACTTTGGTGTATCGATCGTGTAAACAGTTTCTGAGCATTAGATGCGGCCAGCAGATAACCGATATTGCCAGCGCCAGCAGATTCGCCCGCTAAGGTAATATTATCTGGGTCGCCGCCAAACGCGGCGGCATTTTCCTTTATCCACTTTAATGCCGCAATTTGATCAAGCAGGCCAAAATTCGCTATGTAAATTTGTTTGTCTGCTGCCATGTCCGGGTGCGAGAAATACCCAAAAATACCTAAACGATACGCAATAGAGACCACGATGATGCCTTCGTTCGCTAACGCGGCACCACGATAATTGGGTTCATAAGCCCAGCCTGTGGTATTGCCACCCCCGTGAATCCAGACAAGAATTGGCAGTGCTTTGTTTGTGTCGTTTTTCTGATTCGCCGGTGCCCACACATTCAAGTACAGGCAATCTTCGCTAACGCCGTTCGGTTGTGGCGCCACGTCGGGCGCTTGACCAAACGCCGAGGCAACATCTTCATACCATTCCACACCGCCTCTGTTTTGCATGCATGCGGGGCCGAATCCGCTTGCATCAATAACATCTTGTGTCGCATCCACAGGCTGTGGCGCACGCCACCGTAAACTGCCCACTGGTGGTTTGGCGAAGGGTATACCAAGGTATTGCGCAACGCGGGAGTGTTCTTTCGACCATTGGCCCTGAAAAGAGAGGCCAGTTGCCGTTTGTACAACGGGCGTTGTTTGGGTGTGAAGCGCAGAGCAGCCTAGTAGCGCTGCAACTGCGTAGATGCTTGCAAACCACTTCGACATAGCAACGATAGAAATACGCATTTTCATGTCCTTAAGCTCTAGCCTACTTAGTTGCCCATACTACTAGAGTGCCGAATTAGGATTGGGTGTGCAAGCGTTGAGCTAAAGACATAGCGCAGAGCTGCTCACCCAATAAAAACCCCAGCGAAGGGCTGGGGTTTTAGGGCTTACAGGGCGCACTGCAGCGCCCTGTTTACGCGAGAACTTCCTGGGTTAGAAGCTGTAACCTAATCTCATACCAATCGTTCTGGGACGATTCACGGTTACACGTTCGCCGTAGCTGACCGCATTCCTGAATACGTCGCCGCGCTCATCGGTGGCGTTACGCACGTAAAGCTCAGCTCGCCAGGCGTCTCTCTCCAAACCTGCCGCAAGATTCACTATTTGGTAGTGACTCTGCTTACGCAGCCGGGTGTTCACCGCACCGCCGTCAAACAGGTTGTTAAAGCTGCTGCCGGTATAAATATACGCTGCCTGCAGATACCAGTCATTCTCGAAGTGATAACGAGTTGAGAGATTCCCTTTAAATTCCGGCACTCGCGGAAGCCTTGTGCCCGTTGTAGCAGTGGGTACAGTATCTGTTGCAGAAACGAAATAATCTTCACTCAATTCTGCATTGATATAGGACGCCGCACCATTCAGGGTCCAGTTATCTGTAACCATGAAGCTGAAATCAGCCTCTACACCGTCGCTCTCCGCCTGACCAATATTGAAGGTCAGCGTGGTGGGCGAAATGGAGACATCTAGCCGTGAAAACTGGAAGTCATCCCATTCCTGCATGAACGCTGCCGCATTCAACCGCAGCCGACCATCCATCAGCGTTGATTTTATGCCAATCTCCATAGAGGTTAAGAAATCGGGAAGGAAATCACACTGAGCACCGGTAGTATCTTCACGCCCTTGGCCACCGTTATCGGTTGACGTGCCAGTAGAACAAAAACGGTTTAGGCCGCCGGGACGATAACCTTCTCCCCATGTACCGTACAGCAAAACATCGTCGCTGACCGCCCACTCCAAAGATACCCGATATACTTCGTCTTCGGCTTTGGTGACACGATCTTCATCAGCACAGTTGGCACCGTAATTATTCTCCGGCCGCGGTTGGCCATCAAGCTCTTGTTGGAGATAGTTGGGCGAACCACCACAAGGCCACCACACTGTGCCAGAAAAACCATCGAGAACGGATTCGGCATCAAATGATCGCGCACTGGCAGCAATGGTTACCGTGTCGGTGATATCATACGCCACCTCACCGAATATTGCTTGCTCGTCGTAGCGGCGTTGGAAATCAGTGGTCCAATAAATATCAGGCCCATCAACTGCCAGCACATTGCCAGTGGCGGCTGCCTGATCTGCCAGGCCTAGCACGTGCCACTCACCATCGTTAGTATCATCTTCATCGGTATCGTAGTAACCGAGCTGCCATCTGAATCGCTTTTCCGGATCAGAGCTGTAACGAACTTCCAGAGTTTTCTTTTCGTTGGTGCCGTCGTTGCTCCAGACAGTTCGTGGATCCCAGCAGCCATAGAAAGCCGCGTAACAAGAGTAAAACGCTGCAACGAATCCATCCGGGTTGGCGTTTAAGTCGCTATACAGCGAATAGTCCACGGCAAAGTCTTGTTCACGATCAAGATCCGCATAGTTGATGGCCAGAGTGCCACCGGCAATTTCGCCCTCCACGTTGATCGACCACTGTGTCCAATTGTCATCCAGTTCGTCAGGTAAAATACGAAATACTTTTAGGTCGCCCAGCTCTGGATCATGATCCCAAACGCCGTCAGACTCCAGGTCCTGGTGCATAACAGACGCGGTTGCTGTCCAGGCATCATTAATGTCAACCCTGAGTGCTGCCCGCATTCCGACTGTCGTGGCTTCGTTGAAGTTTTCTTCCGCGACATTGCTTCGGTCACCGGGGGTGTAGTTATTGAAGGTGAAGTCGGGTGCCAGCGCGTCAGCTTGCGCTTGTGTGGCACCGCCAGCCATAAGCCCGTCGCGGATTCGGGCATGCGAAAACGTATGCTCACCTTGAATATTATCAATGTAGCCCGGGTCACGCTTGTGGTAAGCGACCAAACGAAATGCCGCAGAGTCAGTAATCGGGATGTTAAGAAAGCCCTCGGTGACATGACCAAAATCGCCACTGGTGGGCTGAAAGCCATCAATGTCTATCCCCGCTGAGAACTCGCTTGGGTCGGGCTTGTTAGTGATGATGCGCATCGCACCGGATTGGGCGTTGGCGCCGAACAGAGTGCCTTGTGGGCCGGCCAGTACTTCGATACGAGACACATCGTATATATGTGGGTTCAGATACTGACTTACCGAGGTAACAGGCTGCTCGTCAAGATAAATAGCAACACTGGCACTTGCGCCAATTGAGCTTTCACCACCCGAAGAAATACCGCGAATATAAACGTTCGCAGTTCCCGGCCCGGTGTTGATAAAACTCACATTGGGCAGCATGGTGACGTAATCTTCGATGTCCGTAATCGCGAGATCATCCAGCATCTGACCGTCCAGCACGGACACGGCCATGGGAATGTCCTGCACACTTTCCGCTCGCTTGGTGGAGGTAACAATGACCTCTTCAAGCATCTGAGAGGCGGCAATAGGCGATAAACCTATGCTGCAAGCTGTGACTAGCGCTGCCAAGGGTTTACGGCACGCTGTTAATGGCCGCGGCTCATGCACACTTTTACGTTGATCGGTTATCAAGGCTACTCTCCTAAGTCATTTTGTGCGATACGCTCATTTATATTTTTCGCCATATACAGGCCTGCACCACTATCGCACGTGCGGGACTGACAAAAATTAGCATGACTGAGAGCGCGATGGAAGGGGTGGATAGGTTTTTTTGAGGGTTTACCGAAGCCAGAGACAAGAAATCTACCCAATAATCTGGCGTTCAACCAACAGAGTGTTCAATGGTTCCAGATGCTGTTGGTAGTTTCTCCACTGATCCAGCGCATCTCTGAAAATCGGTTGGCGAACTTGTTCTGAGCTGGCGGTGCGTACAGCGCGTTTATTTTCGTGGAAGTTCACGCAGGCCTCTTCAAAGGGTAAGCCGCAGTGGTTCAGAAGCCGTGACACCTGCTGCTCAAGGTGTTCTACGACCTCTTCGTACTGCACGGTCAAGATCCACCCTGGCAGTACTGACCTCCAGTGATCCATTAATTTGATGTAATCTGCATAGTAGTTGCCTATGTCGTCGAGGCTATAGGTGAAGGGCTGGCCTTCCGCGAACAGTTGCTTGTAATTAGCGAAGCACGCGGCCATGGGGGCGCGTCGTGCATCGACAATTGTCGCATTGGGTAAGATTGCTCTTATCAAGCCTATGTGAACAAAGTTATTGGGCAGCTTGTCTATAAAATACGGTGCGCCACGTCGATAGCCAGCGGCAGCGTCCAAATACTCCTGACCCAAAGCAATGCGTTCATCTCTGGAAAGAGTCATCAGAATAGACGGGTAATTTCTCTCTTCATCCCTTTTTCTACGTCCTTCCAGCCGTGCCGCTATCCGTGTGATGAAATGCAATTCATCGCTTGCATCCACTTGTGAATGGCTGGCCAGAATTTGTTCCATTAAGGTAGAGCCAGAACGTGGAAGACCAACTATGAATATGGGACTGGAATCCGGATTGCCGTCGCTTCCTAATGTCTGAAAAAATGGCGCGTCGCAGCAGGTAATGATGTGATCCGCTCGCTCACCAGTATTCACTGATTTATATGCCACGTGCATTTTCTTAATGTCATTACCCAGTGCGTATGCAGAAAATGATTCGTCGTATTTGCGGCTATCTTCCAGCGCTTTTCCAAGTGCAAACGCTAAATGCGCCTTATCCTGGCTGTGCCCGTCCAATTGTTTAAGTTTGGCTTTCATCGAGCCCACTTCCGCTTCGGTAAACGTCACCGTCTTGAGATTAGCCAGGCTCCACCATGCTTCGCCGTCATCTGGTGCAAGGGCGATAGCTCGGCGATAGGCGTCAATCGCTTCCTCACCTTTACCCCCGTAGCGCAGCGAGTGGCCATAGCTGGTCCAAACTGTTGCAGCGTCCGGAATCTGTTTCAATACTGCCCGAAAACGTTTGTGCGCCTCTCTATATTCACCGGATTGCGCAAGCGTAGAGGCGTGCAATACCTGAAAAGACAGGTCGGCTGGGTCCTTGCGAAGCAGTATCTCCACTTGTGCGAGTGCGATATCGTATCTGTTCTGGCGCGCCAAGACCTGTGCGTACTTATATCTTGCAGTGTGTTGTTCGGGAGCGAGTTCAAGGCAGCGGAGATAAAGCTGGCCTGCCTCTTCCATCATCCTGAGTTTAAAACCAATATCTGCCAGGAGACGAATGGCATTAACATCGGCGGGCTTTGTGCGCAGGTAGTCACGACAGATTCCTTCGGCAATACCGACTCGTCCTTGGTAGAAAAGCCCGGACGCTTTTTTAACCGGAGGAGCAACGTCTCCGGCGAGCAGCTCTGCTGCAAGCACCCGAGCTGCTTCGTCGTCATCGCCCTCAATCGAATGTATCTGGGCCAACGCGCGCCACGCGGCAGACAGTTTGGGCTCCTTGTCGACGGCAATAAGAAGAGATTTTTTGGCGGCTTCGAGTCTTCCAGCATTGAGTTCAGCCAGCCCTAATTCCATGTGGCCCTGAGGTACCGCTGGTTGGAGTTTGATGAAGTGTCGCAGGGTTGTAACTGCCTCGTTACCCAAACCAGCGCAGCGCTGGGCAACGCCCAGGAGAAACACGGCAGGTGGGTATGCTGAATCAGTTTCCAGCACTTCTCGAGTTAGCGCTATGACCTTCTGAAATTCGCCGCTACGTAACAATTGCTTCGCAGCTTCGGTTTTTTGGTTTAACTGCGTTGACGAATTCACTTTGACTCCACGAGCACCAATCCGCCCATTCAGTGGGGACGCACTCCATGGGTATGTTAAGACTATTTTAACCACTCTGGGCCAATAAATGCCAGGCAATAGGCGTTCGTGCAAACCTCTCTGGTCTGTCCAATAGTCACCATTATTGAGCATCATTGCAGGTCAATTTCAGCAGCGAATTTTCAGTGGATCTGTGTGCGAGTCCACTTCTGCTACTATGGGCTAGTCGCGATACTTGAAAGAACACTCATAGCGAACTCGTTGGACCGCCTCTGGGAGGTTTTTAGTATGTTGAGAAAAGCATGTTCTAAAGCATTGTGTCAGTGCGCCGGCCTCTTTTTACTCCTTGTATTTTTTTCTTTACCTGCTTTTTCCGCGATCAAGATAGCCACCGGCCCTACCTATATTCCCAACGGCGATGCGCAAGCCACTAACGACATCACCATCAGCAATGGCTTGTTCGCATTGGCATTCGCCATCGACAGTAAATCGCCATGGGGCATTCCACGCGGTGGGATAGTGGATGTTGCGGTATTGCGTGATGGCAAGCCCAGTGCAGACTTTGCATCGCTAGTAGACTTCATGCCGAATAACTGGTCGGCTTGGCCGAACAGTTATTCTAAAACTCTGATAGAGCAACCTTCTTCGGAAGTGGTTGTGGTGGTTACCAGCAGGGACTGGGGTGAGGTAAGTCTGGAGACACGATTTACCATACGCGATGGTGAGTCAGTGATTCAGCTACACACCAAAATGCGCAATGCCAGTAAACAACGCACAGATGAGTTATTGAGCGGCTATGTTGCGTGGCCAGACGGCGGACATTTGTTTGGAATGCCTGGTTTGAGTGGTGAGTTTGCGGCTAACGAAAGCACGGCGTTTGGTCGGTGGTCCACAGCATATGATAAGCATTGGTTGTTGGCTTTGCATGCCCCTTTTTCGCAGCAAATGAAATACAACGGCAGAGATCGCTATCAACAGCATACGCTTGCGCCAGGCGAAACGCGTGAATTCGATGCATGGGTGCAGGTTGAAGCAAGTGGCAGCCTGTCGACCGTGGTGGAGGCAGAACTGGTTCTGGGAGACAAACCCTTCGCGCAACTCAAAGGGACGGTTAAAGACACCGCTGGAGCAATGATTGAGCGTCCCGCTGTTATTGTGCGGAAATCTGGCGAGGTATTCGCCTGGGCGCTGGGTGATGCCGGTGAATACGCAATGAAGCTACCTCCGGGCGATTACGAAATCTATGCCACTGCCGAGGGATATGGTGTGAGTGACCCCCTTGCCGTAGCGATTGCCGAAGGTCAGTCTGTTTCTCATGACTTCAGCGATATTCCCTTGCCAGGATATCTGGAGTTAACTGTTAAAGAGCTAAGTACTCGCGAGCCAATGGATGCGCGCATCAGTATTTTGGAAGGTCAGGAATCACCGATCGCCTTTTTTGGGCGCGCAACGTTCTTTACGGAGTTGAAGTCCATAGGCCGCGCTAAAGCTACAGTCGCTCCGGGTCAGTATTTATTGGAGGTTAGCTCGGGCGGTGGGTTTACGTCGCAAGTTCAAAAAATTCCGGTTAGCGTTGAAGCCAATCAGTTGAGGCAATTGAATGTTGATATACCCGTATTGCTGACGCCCGCAGACAAAGACTGGTATAGCGCCGATCTCCACCACCATTCGGACGTTCTTGACGGATTTACTGAGCCCGAATATGTGGTGCGCTCAGAGCTGGCTGCTAATTTAGATATTCTGTTTTTATCCGATCATGATTCCACCGCAAACAATGCGGAAATGCAGCGCTTGGCAACGCAGCGCCAACGGCAGTTCATTGCAGGTACAGAGCTGAGTGCATCCTGGGCCCACTTTAACGCCTATCCGCTCAACGAGGGCAATGTTCTGGATCTGGATACGAGTGTCGCAAACGTTGCGGAAATATTTGCCGAGGCCAGACGTATGGGCGCTGACGTGATTCATGTGAACCATCCTTACAACGAATACGGCTACTTTGGTAATTTAGACGATGGTCACTTCGTTCCAGGTGGTTACAACGAGGGATTTGACCTGGTCGAAATAGTCGCAGGCTCCAGCAACCAGAAAACCTTGGAGCGCTGCTGGTCTTTATGGAATGCCGGCAAACCTGCCTATCTTGCCGCAGGATCTGACGCGCACAATGTGTGGCAAGATCGTTCCGGCAGTGCGCGCAGCTATGTTCACATTAGCGGCGAGCTAACGGTAAAGAATTACATTGCGGGGCTGAAAGCCGGGCACTCATTTGCCACTCAAGGCCCGATTATCTACCCCGATATTCTCTTTGGTAACGCCGTCGCGCAAAAATCTGGTGAAGCTCTTGCGTTGGACTATAAGCTGCATTCAGTCGAAGGGATCAAATCCGTGCGAATTATAGCGCAAGGAAAAGAGGTTGATTTCAAGCAGTATGAAGAAGCGCCAAAAAGCGCCAGCCATCGCACAGTGGTCACCCCAGCAAACAACACTTGGTACAGCATTGTTGTTGAGGACACCGCGGGCCAATTTGCCTTTGGTAATCCGATTTGGGTCACTACTGACGCAGGGCCATAAGCAGGAACGACAGTATGTACGGCATTTTCAAACCCGCATTACACCAGGCGCTCAGACCGACTGAGAGAATAGATGCAGACTACAAGCGCCTGCGCCTGCAGATTTTTTTTGGCATCTTTGTGGGCTACGCTGGTTATTACCTGGTTCGAAAGAATTTCTCCCTTGCCTTGCCATTTCTAATTGAAGAGCACGGTTATAGTCGCGGTGAATTAGGCATTGCTATGTCTGCACTGTCCATTGCCTATGGCCTTAGTAAATTTCTGATGGGCAGTGTGTCTGATCGAAGCAATCCACGCTTCTTTCTGCCAGTAGGTCTGTTGTGTTCGGCTGGCATTATGTTCTTGTTTGGCTTCCAGCCATGGGCGACTGGAAGCGTGACGATTATGTTTGCGCTGTTGTTTTTAAATGGTTGGGTGCAGGGCATGGGCTGGCCTGCATGCGGCAGAACCATGGTGCACTGGTACTCGGGGAATGAGCGTGGACGGGTGGTGTCTGTATGGAATGTTGCACACAACGTTGGTGGTGGATTAATCGGGCCGTTGTTTGTGTTGGGAATGGCCTGGTACAACGACTGGCACAGCGCTTTTTATGTACCCGCGACCGTTGCGGTGGTTATTGCGGTGTTCGCCGTAATCATCATGCGCGATACGCCACAGTCATGCGGTCTGCCTTCAATAGAAAAACATCGGCAGGATTACCCGCAGGACTATCAGGCAGCGCATGAAACGGAGTTCAATGCCAGGGAGATTTTTCTTGAGCATGTGCTCAATAATCGTTTGTTGTGGTGTATCGCGTTTGCAAACGTTTTTGTCTATCTAATTCGCTATGGTGTACTGGATTGGGCGCCCACTTATCTGAGCGAAGCGAAAGACTTTACTGTGGACCAGAGTTCCTGGGCTTACTTCCTTTATGAGTGGGCTGGTATTCCTGGTACTTTGCTGTGCGGTTGGATAAGTGATCGCTGGTTTCGTGGTCGGCGTGCGCCCGCTGGAATGCTGTTTATGTTTTTAGTACTGATTGCCGTGCTCGTGTATTGGTTTAACCCGCCAGGCAATCCAGCCGTTGATATGGCCGCATTGATCGCGATTGGTTTTCTCATTTATGGCCCAGTGATGTTGATAGGCCTGCACGCGCTTGAACTTGTACCCAAAAAGGCGGCGGGCACGGCCGCGGGTCTTACTGGCTTGTTCGGTTATTTGGGAGGCGCGGTATTTGCGAACATAGCGATTGGTTACTCGGTGGATTTCTGGGGTTGGGATGGAGGCTTTATGCTGTTAACCGGAGGTTGTTGCGCCGCCATCTTATTGATAGGCCTTACTTTGAAAGGCGAAAACGAGCACCGAAGAAATGCGCAGTTAGGCGACTAAAAGCCCATCAATTCAGCCATGCTCAGTGGGCTGGTTTCGTTCATGATGCTTTCATGTCGCTGATTAAGCATTGGCTTAAAGTCTGATTGCGGTAGCAGCCAGAACTTGCCTTGTTCGATTTTCTCGAAAACCAATTGTGCAAAATGATCTGGCGCCAATCCATCGGCGACGCTGCCTGCGATTATATCGTGGCTTTGTTGCTCGGCCTCACTGCCGAGTAAATTCTGCTGTCCTTCATCACGTAAGCGATCAGACTCCCATATTCCCGTTGCTACCTCGGCAGGGCAAAGCACAGAAGCGCTGATGGGCGCCTCCTCCAATTCCAGCTCCTGAAACAGGGTTTCGGTAAATGCCGTCACAAAGTGTTTGGTGCTTTGATACGGCGCCATATACGCACCACCGCCCAACAGGCCGCCAATGGAAGAAGTGTTGATCACTCGCCCAGTCTCACCTTGAGAGAGCATTCGGGGAACAAAGCTTTTCACGCCATGGATAACACCCATAATGTTAACGTCGATAACCCAACGCCAATCTCTCAGCTCGCGCTCCCAGCATTTACCGTCCACCAGCACGCCTGCGTTATTGAACAGAAGATTTACACGGCCGTAGTCCGAGAACACGCTCTGAGCTAATTGTTCTATCGCCTTTGCGCAGCTTACGTCCAATTCATGGGTTGTTAATGCGTTTGGTTCCGTCTCAACGGACGCTTGTAAATTCTCCAAGCCCTGTGCGCTGATGTCGCACGCAATTACCTGCATACCTTGGCGCAAGCAATGGCGTGCTAGGCCCTCGCCAATGCCGCTGCCAGCGCCTGTAATAACTGCAATTTGGTCTGTCCATGCACTCATTTAGTTGACTCTATAGTGGTGCCCTATAGCGCTTATGCGGAACATTTTTGCCTTAGGAAAAATACACACGGGTTTGATGCTGTGCGCGAATAGCTCATCGTACAATGAGCTATGCGCGGCTTTTGCCTCACGCTGCACAATCAATGTCTGAGGTATCATCGTTGCGCACCTCAGCGCCAGGCAATGCAAGCGCCAGTATTTCATGCGCGCAATTGTAGCCGGGTAGGAAGGTGACACCTGGGCCAGGATGGCATGACGCACCACATAAAAACAGGTTCTCATACGGTGTGCTGTGACCTTTGTCGCCAAGCAAACTGCGGTCACCCACCATTTGCTCAGGGTGTAACAAGCCGTGCGTCCAATCACCGTTAGTCGCACCTTCCATTGACGCGAAATGTTCAGCCGAGAACACCGCTTTGTCGACAATCAACTCCCTAAACGTCGGCATGTACTCGCCGATTTGATCAATCACCATTTCGGTAAACTGATCGCGAAGCTTGCCCTTCGCCGATTTTTCAGCTTCACATGGGAAATAAAACGCGTAGGCGCTGGCGACATGAAAACCGTCTGGCGCAAGTGTGTCGTCCATCAGAGATGGAAACTGGAAAGCCAGCGGTATTTGCGTCGGTAATTCTCCGCGCTGACAAACCTCAAAGCTGGATTGCAACTCATCAGGGTCGTGAACCATTGCTCCACCGAATTGCGAAAAGGGAATGTTATTGAGTTTTTCGAATTCACCGCCGTACTGGGGTATGTCTGTGAGTTTGAATAACAGATGCATAAAAGCGCCTTTGTGCTCAAACTTATCGATTCTTTGTTTTACCGAATGTTCGGCTTGATGCTCACTCAAAAGGCGGTCGAACGTTGCCGGTTTATCAAGATTAGAAACAATCACGTTCGCGAAAAAGCGCTCGCCATTCTTAAGCTCTACGCCCACCGCTCGCGTGTTCTCCAGCAATATTTTGTTTACTTGCTTCTTGAGTAACACCTTGCTGCCCATAGACTCAAGACGATCAACCAGTGATTCGGATAACGTTCCAAGTCCTCCTTTTACCCGTTGCATCATTCCCTCTGAGCCTTCCTGGGCCATTGTGTAGATCAAGCACATTCCAGAGCCCTTGGAGTAAGGCCCTTTATAAGTGGCCTGTACAGCGGCAAACGCAAGGCTGGAACGCAGTTCCTTGTGCTTTATCTTGTCTGGAAAGAATTTGTTGATGATGTCCATTGCTGAACCATGGAAAGCCAGTTCAAGCTGAGCACGTTTGCCTTCCGTGGGCGCGTCATTGATCAGGTCCTGCAAGCTTCTGGGTGCCTTACGCGCGGTAAAGCGGTCCAACACTTGGGCTGGATAGGCGCAAAATTTTATGAATCGAACAAAGCCAAGCATTGCCCCTGGGCCAAAGCTACGACAAACACCCACAATCACTTTTAACGGGTTCTTGTAAAAAATGAGAGGCCTGGAGTTCGGCCCGCTAAGGTTAACCGCCATAACAGGCAAAGGAATGAGCTCCACACCGTTTTCTTCGAATTGGAAATAGTCTTTTATCTCTTTGGATAATGGGAACAGGCAACTGGCACCCACTTCATTACGGCAGCCTTTGAGTATTTCTCTTGTTCCTCCCATGCCACCGACATAGTTGTTCTTTTCCAATACCAATACACGCTGGCCTTGCTTTGACAATACCGTCGCGGTGGCCAAACCATTGTGACCGGCACCGATCACAATCGCATCGTATTCTTGTTGGTTGGGAGCAGCGTTCAAATTGCTTTCTCGCAAAGACATTATGATAACTCCAGCATACCGATCGTTCATTAGCGGCTGTTATTCACACATTATATAGTTCGGGGGGTATCGACAAGTTACTTACGGTACATTTGTCTGGTCTTATGTAAGTCCTGAAAAGTGCAAAGAACAAAGACATAAAGACATGAAGAAAAAAGAGCTGGCCAAGCTAATCGGGTATTCGATCGTTCAAGCGACGCGTGTACTTTTCGATCGTATTGGTGATCTAATCGGAAACAGCCTTCCATTTCTACCTGCCAAGGCCTTGGAACTGCCACGCCTCAATGAACTATTGGGGCATCACTCGGTGCCAGGAAACGATGCAGAGCCAAATGAAATTCGTTTGCCTTTATCTGCCATCAAAGTGCGCGACGTTAAGTCAATCAGCAGCAATTGCCAAAACCTGATACTAGACGTGCAACAAGCTGGTTCGCGCGATTCTGCGGAGCCCGGCGAAAACAGCGTATTCCTAAAGCTGCCCATGAATTCGTTGCCAACTCATTGGTTTTTTGCATTGATCGGCTCCTGGCAGTTAGAGAGCTATTTTTGCCGCCACATAGCGCCCAGAATTCCTTTCCGAACGCCCATAACATTTGCAACCTACGCGAAAGGCACACGCTTTTTCATCGCACAGGAAAATCTGCTGGATGACCCCATGGTCACCTTGTTCACCAATCTGGATATGCAGCAAGGCCCTTCATTGGACCTAGTACACCAATGTCTGGATACATTCGCACAACTGCACGCCAGTCATTTTGACTTAAGTGCCGATCAGCGGGAGCAAATACTGCCCTTAAAATATCACCCGTTTCTAGGTAGGCAAACAGGTCGTGTATCACAGGCATTAAATACTTACGCGCTTAAGCCCTGCATAAAAAAAGCGCCTGGGCGAATTCCCAAACCTATTGAAGATGCGTACGTGAAAAGCCTACAGCACTGGGAAGAGTTGCTGGAATACTGGTTCTCTGGCTCTTTGACGCTGTTGCATGGCGACAGCCATCTAGGCAACTTCTTTGTCTCTGGCGACGACATGGGCATGCTTGATTTCCAGGCGGTGCACTGGGGGCGTGGAACGAGAGACGTGCAGTACTTTCTGACTGACTCACTGCCTGTTGAGGTTTTAGCTGACAACGAACGTGACTTGATTAAGTACTATGTAGAGCGAAGAGCGCATCATGGTGCGCCCATCGACTTTGATGACTGCTGGTATGAGTACCGAGGCTTTGCCTACCACAGTCTGATGACCATTGTTGTGTCTATTGGTTTTGGTGCGCTTAATGAAGAGCAAGACAACCTGATGCTTGAGTTGCTGGATCGATCAGTTGCTGCGGCTGAGAGGCTTGATTATCCCCGGTGGTTAGATAGTTTTCTCGAAGCGAATCTTCACGATAAATAATTGAATGAACTAAAGATTCCATTTTGGCTCTGAGGTGAGGGAGCAAGTAGCAACCAGCGAGACTGTGTGAGCGAGGGACCCAGAACACACCAACATTAGCTCCTTTAGAGAAGCCTACAGGGAAGTATTTAAAGCTGGCCCCGCGAGCATGGCGAGTGCTTTGGGTCCGGCATGTCTCGCTAGTTGCTACTTGCTCCCTCGCCGGGCGTTGAAATGAAGCAAATGCCAACTACGTAGCCGCTAAATAATCAATCTGTAACTCAAGAAAAGTGCCAAGCTGGTCATACTTCCGAAGCCGGCGGAGGAACAGCAATGACTCAACAATATGAATACGCATTTGAAGAACCAGGTAAGTTTGCTCGCGGCTGGTACGTTGTTCACTTCGCTCAGGAACTCCAGCCAGGCGACGTAAAAGCATTGCACTTCTTCAACCAGGACCTAGTTCTATTTAGAGGCAATGATGGTCAGGCCGCTGTACTGGATGCCTACTGCCCACACCTGGGCGCACACCTGGCCGGCACCGGCAGTCGCGTTGAAGGCAATTGCATTCGCTGCCCATTTCACGGCTGGCATTTCAACTCAGAAGGCGTCTGCACAGAGATTCCTTACGCAAAACAAATTCCCAAGCGCGCCCAGGAAGGTGCCATAAAGAGTTGGCCCTTGATCGAACAAAGCGGCTACATCGCTATCTGGTATGACGAGTCAGGCGAAGAGCCAAACTGGGAAATGCCCGCGGTGGATGTTTGGAATCAGCCGGAGTGGGGAGACTGGGTATTTAATCGCAGCGTTATTAAGGCGCACGGACGAGAGGTCATAGAGAACATAGTCGACGTAGGGCACTTCCCCTCCGTACACGGCGGCGTCGCACGAAAATTCGATAATGTCTTCAAACCTTACTCGGTGACACAAATCTCAGAAATTGAAAGCAGAGCCGATTGCGATCTGATTCAACCCACTGGCTTTGGGCTTGATCTGCTGGCGCTGCGCGACATTCGAGAGGAAAATCAATCAGATGCCTGGGGCGATGCAACATACCATGGCCCCGCAATTATGTATTACTTCACCGAAGTACGAAGCGAAGAAATGTCATTCCAAAGTTGGTGGCTCAACTACCACACGCCCATCAATAGCGAAGAAATTGAACTCACGTCGGGAGTTATCTGCGCAAGTCTTGACGATAAACCGCTGCCAGAAGAATTCAAGGATATGTACCCCCGCTCCGCGATTGCGGCATTTAGTCAGGATGCCGAAATCTGGCGCACCAAAGTATATAGACCTAACCCGATCTTGTGTGATGGCGACGGTCCTATCACAAAGTTACGCAAATGGTATGAGCGATTCTATTTGCCACGGGAACAAGAGGTCTGGGATGAACCGCCCGCGCCTATTTCAAGTATTCGAGACTAGATTACTACCCAGTCGATTCATCCTGGCGCCATACTTTCTGTTACTGTCCAGTACCATCAGTGATAGAGTGGTGTGGGAGACACACACTGGTTTTCGAATGCGTTGATGGCCTATAAGAAATTACTAACTGATATTCGCCAGTGCACTATTTGCAAGCCAGCGCTAGAACACGGTGTTCGGCCGGTTCTGCAGTTTCATCCGTCCGCAAAAATTCTGATTGCCGGCCAGGCGCCCGGTCGCAAGGTTCACGACACAGGTGTGCCGTTTGATGATGCCAGTGGCAAGCGCCTGCGTGAATGGCTGGGAATTGATGAAGCCGTTTTTTACGACGAGCGGAAAGTTGCTATTCTACCCATGGGGTTTTGTTACCCAGGTACAGGCAAGTCAGGCGACCTGCCGCCGAGAAAAGAGTGTGCTGAAGCATGGAGAACTTCATTGATGCAGCGTTTCGACCACCTGCATTTAACTCTGGTGATAGGCCACTACGCCATGGCGTGGCATATGCCTTCAGCGAAAGGGTCGTTGACAGACATTGTTGCCGACTGGCAGCGGCATTTGCCTGAGCTGTTGCCTTTGCCCCACCCAAGCCCACGCAACAATATTTGGCTGAAGAAAAACGCCTGGTTTGTCGAGAAAACCATTCCAGCGTTGCAATCTCAGGTACGGGCCGCGCTAAGCGATGACTGATGTAGAGCTGGCTGACCTCATTGTACGAATTCTGGTTTTTGGACAGCATTCCATAGTGATTGCCGCCGTTTTGCTGGCGATGCGAAGCCGCTTTGGGACGTGGTTGATTGTTCTGAGCCTGGGCTTGTTGGCGTATATGACGGTCTCGTCGCCGCCACTGGTTGACTGGTTTCCCGCGATTTATTCGCCTGCGTATCTGCTGGCCTTGTCAATGCCGTGTTTGTTTTGGTTTTTCATCAAAGAAGGCTTTGAGTTGCAACTCAATAGCCTATGGGTTTGGGCAAGTTGGTTGCTGCTTATGCTGCCCAATTGGGTGTTGTTTGTTTTCTTCACCGGTCAGCGGTTAGACATTCAATTGGTGCTGCGCGACCTCAAACAGTTAGCCGGTATTGTCATAGTGGCGCACGCTCTTTTCCACTTAATCAAAGGGTATAACGACGACCTTATAGAAAAGCGTCGCCTGTTACGAAAAATGTTGGGTATCTGTACCGGGCTCACCATTCTGGGGGTTATGGCTGTGGAGTTTGTACTGGACTTTGAAACCCAGACAGCGGGTCTTAATTTACTTGCTAGCAGCACTATCGCGATACTTACTTTTGTATTCGCGCCACCCATACTGATGTTTGGCCGAGAAGTGTTCGCGGTTTCCGCACAGGCGAACGATTGCTCCGCTGAGACAAGGTCAGAATCGGTGAAATCTCAGGCGCAGCAACTTCTGCATGCCAAGCTAAATGCGTTGATGGAAGAGGGCGCTTACCGCGACTCAGAGCTAACCATTGGTGCTCTTGCCGAAAGAATCCCCTTGCCTGAGCACCAGTTACGCAAGTTGATTAATTCTGAATTGGGTTATCGGAACTTCAGTGCTTTTGTACAAACCTATCGAATTGCCGAGGTATGTCAGAATTTGCAAAACCCCGACAAAGCCAGAATACCGATTCTCACCCTTGCGCTGGATGCTGGCTTTGGTTCGCTTGGCCCGTTCAACCGGGCTTTCAAAAGCATCACCGGTGTGACCCCCACCGAATATCGCGACAATCCACTTATTGATAGTGAAAAACCCTGATCCATTCCGAAACTGACCACGTTTTTCCGAATCTGACAGGAGTTTGCGGGCACTGCCATTAAAACTGGGTACTTCATTGACTGACGCGTTGTCGTTTTGGAGTTCCACATGGATTTATCGTTCATAGTCGAGTTGCTTGCCGTCTGGGCATTCATATTTGTAGAAGACTTGTTGCGCTATTTTTTGGCCGCCGGTTTGCTGGCCTATTTGTTGTACACATTCAGTGAATGGGCGGACCGCCGGCGAATACAGAAAGGTCTGGCCAATAATGAAGATCGAAGGCGGGAAATTCGCCATTCTACTCTGACAATATTTATCTTCTCGCTGACTGGCTTGAGCATTTATGGTTTGAGCAAACTGGGACTTTTAACCCTGAACAGTGAATACACAATAGCAACATTGGTTGTAGAAGCCATTCTGATTATAGTTGCCCACGATGCGTATTTTTACTGGATGCATAGGGGTTTGCACGCCAGTCGCCGACTCATGCGTGTGCACGTTTTGCACCACCGATCCAAAACACCTGGACCCTGGGCGGCGTACTCTTTTTCAGCTGGTGAGGCGGTATTGGAGGCCGTGTTTCTACCGATCTATGCGTTACTCATGCCCATGCATGGCATCACAGCTTTTATTTTCACCAGTCACATGATCATCCGCAATGTTCTGGGGCACGCCGGGGTAGAAATGTATCCGCTCTGGTGGACCCGGCACCCGCTTTCGCGCTGGATAACGTCAACAACACACCATGATCTTCACCACGCAGAATTCAAACATAATTTCGGTTTGTACTTCACTTGGTGGGACCGTTGGATGGGCACGGAGCATCCACGCTATCTAGAAGAATTTGATCGTGCCCACCGCGTTAGCAAGCCTGAATTAACTGGCGCTGGATCTCGCAATGTCGCGTTATTGGTTTTGGCTATCGGTTTCGGCCTGCTATTGCCGACGTCAAAAGCGCTGGCCGGTGACGACGAATTAAAGGGTTGCTGGGAAAACAGCTCGCGCTCAATGAAAGTGGAGTTTGCAAACTGTGGCAAAGGCTACTGCGGCGTACTAAAACACTTCGCAGGCCATATCATTGATGGCAAGCATGCCCTGAAAGACGTTCGCAACAAGCGGCGCCGGATGCGCGATCGCCCGTTACTTGGCATTAACCTTGCTCATTTGGCGTCCAGACGCGCAAACAGCCTGTGGATGGGCACGGTTTACCGACCTGATATTGGCAAACTACAGAAGGCACGATTCAAAGTGCTGGATTCTGGCCGCCTTAAGATCAGGGCCTGTTCCGGGCATATTTGCGATTCTTTGTATTGGTATAAGGTCGATTTTGAGCTGTGTGCCGGGAGTCTCTGAATCGGTATTACGCACGTAATAGGAGCCCGCCCGGGCAAGCGCCTCATCCATTGACTACACTGAGTGGATGCAAAGAGTCCTAAATGTAGCCAACCGACTACCAGTCACCATTGGATCCACGATTAAGAAGTCTTCAGGCGGTTTGGTTGCTGCCTTGGAAGGGGTATCCAATAATCATTTCGAATTGCAATCCATCGGTTGGCCCGGACCGGTGGAAGACCCTGCCAGCCTAGGTGAGTTAAAACAAACACTGGAGTCTGAGTATGGCTGTATACCCGTGTTCTTGCCTGATCAGTTGATACAGGGCTATTACCACGGTTTATCGAATTCCAGCTTATGGCCGCTGTTGCATTACAACCGGGCGTATATGAATTATTCTGACTCGGATTGGGCGGCCTATTCTGAGGTGAATGAGATTTTCGCTGAGGCCATTCTAGACATCGCAACCGATGACGATATTGTCTGGGTGCACGATTACCATCTGTTTTTGTTGCCCAGTTTGCTTCGCCAGGCGAAGCCGCACCTAAGAATTGGTTTTTTTCTGCACACTCCGTTTCCTTCTTCAGAAGTGATTCGCTGCCATCCTCAACGCGAAGCGCTGATTCGTGGCGTGCTGGGTGCCGACCTGATCGGATTTCATACCTTTGGCTATCTCAGACATTTCCGAAGTTCAGCGCTGCAATTGCTGGGTTTGGAGTCTGATATGACCGAGATTCAGATGGGTAACCACACCGCGTCGCTGGGTATCTTTCCGATCGGTATCAATTCAGGCAGTTTCGAAAACGAACTCTGTAGCATTGATTACAAGAACACCCTGGAAGCTTTTGAGAAAAACTGGGCAGGCAAACGTTTGGTGCTTAGCGTTGAGCGACTGGATTACAGCAAAGGCTTATTGAGGCGACTCTCTGCAATAGAAACGTTTCTTGCGGGCACGCAAAATCGTGACGACATAGTATTCGTGTTTGTCAGTGTTCCTACCCGAGGTGAGGTGAAAGAGTATCAACTTCTTCGCGAGCGAATCGAGCGCGAAGTGGGAAGGATTAATGGTTTGTACGCCAGTGTGCAAAACAGCCCAATCCATTTTATTCATCAATCTATACCGTTTACCGAGTTATGCGCACTTTATTCCATGGCCGACGTTGGTTTGGTAACCCCTCTGGTTGATGGCATGAACCTGGTGGCAAAAGAATACCTGGCGTGCCAGGATGACGCTGACCCCGGCGTATTGGTGCTCAGCGAATTCGCGGGAGCGGCGCAAGAACTGGTTAACGCCATCATTGTGAATCCGTACAATAAGGTGGAAGTAGCCAACGCCATTGATCAAGCCTTGAACATGGAACTTCAAGAGCGACAGGAGCGCATGGGCTACATGAAGTCCAGAGTCATGCAATACAACGCTGATTACTGGGCGCGATCCTTCATCGACGAATTGATGCAAAGCAATCAACTGCATAACAAGCCGCGTGACCTGCTCGACGATGAGCAGATGATAACCGAGGCATTAATCAATCATGACAATGTGGCCTTCTTTCTGGACTACGACGGCACCTTACGGGAATTTGAAGACAAGCCGGATGATGCGTTTCCAACCGAAGAACTGCATGCTCTGTTACAGCAGCTGAATGGCTCGTCAATCGATGTATACATTATCAGTGGCCGTTCGGGAGAAACCCTGCACCAATGGCTGGGCGATTACGATTTCACTTTGATCGCTGAGCACGGTAATCGCTACCTGGCGCCTGGTTCAGATGAATGGGTATCGTTAAACCCCGACAATGATTTTTCCTGGAAAGAAGCAGTGCTGGAAGTATTTAGTCTCTATGAAGGGTCTACCCCAGGTAGCAGCATTGAAGAAAAACAATCCTCTGTTGTGTGGCATTATCGATTGTCCGACCCAGTGTACGGCGGTTGGAAGGCCAACCAGCTATTGAGTGATATGTATTCTATGCTGGGTAACCTGCCGGTTGAAATTCATCACGGCAAGCGCATTGTAGAAGCCAGTTCAATGCACGTAAACAAAGGCCGTGCGGTAGAACATTTCGTCAAGTGTAAAAACTACGATGCCGTATTGTGTGCAGGTGACGATCAAACCGATGAGGCAATGTTTCGGATCTCAAGAGACAACACCGTAACAATCAAAGTGGGCGAGGGTGATACACAGGCGGCAAACAGAGTGCCAGATGTTGGTCAGTTTCATATGCTGTTGCTGCGCTTAACCAAACTGATAAAAAAAAAGCATGAGTCGAAAAAGGCAGCCGAACTGTGAACAGCAAGAAAGCCGCCACATCGAATATGAATTGGGGCGTTATAGGTAACGGCCAAAGTGCGGCGTTAATCTCTGAAAAAGGCAGTATTGACTGGTGTTGTTTGCCTGCGTTTGATTCGCCTTCAGTATTTGCAAAACTGCTGGATAAGAATATAGGTGGTCATTTTGGTCTGCGCTTGAAAGGTCGTAAGACAACTACTAGCCAGCAATACATTCCGCAAACCAATATTCTTCGTACCGTGTTTGATAACGGCACCGATGCTCTGGAAGTGTTGGACTTTATGCCGCGTTATAGAACCAGTTATGAATACATATGCCCGCCAGATATAGTGCGCTATCTTCGCCCGTTGCGGGGTAAGCCCGTTATTGTCTGTGATTATCAGCCGAAGCTAGGTTACGCCAAAGGGGTAACCGAGACGATCGAACATAATGAGTACTTAAAAAGCGCCTGCGCAAAGCCGAACTATGAGTCAATCTATTTATATTCGAATTTGTCTCTGTCTGCGATAGCAAATGGAAAATCAATTGGCGTCGAAGACGAGGCTTATCTGTGGCTTAGTTACAACGAGAAAATTGATCAGCCCTGCCTGGAGTTAACGCGCTTGCAGTTTGAGCGCACCAAAGTGTACTGGATGGACTGGGTAGACCAGACGGTAGAGTTCGCGCGCTGGAACGACACCATAGAGCGCAGCATGCTAGTTCTTAAATTGTTGGCGTATCAAAACACTGGCGCGGTACTGGCGGCAATTACCACCAGCCTGCCAGAAGACATTGGCAGCGTTCGAAATTGGGATTACCGTTTTTGCTGGTTGCGTGATGCTTCAATGGTGGTCAAGATATTCACTCAACTTGGTCACTATCGAGTGGCCAGTCGCTACCTGAATTTCTTGCTCGACGTTATTCCATATAAAGATGAAAACGTACAAATCATGTACGGTATTGGCCGGCAAAAGCAGCTAAAAGAATTTGAGCTGCCGTGGTTATCTGGCTATGAAGATTCCGCGCCAGTTCGTATTGGCAATGCCGCTTATAAGCAAAAGCAACACGATATCTACGGGTTTGTGCTCGACACTATCTATCAGCGCGTGGCGGACCATCCTGGCTCAGTAGACAATCCTGAAGGCCTTTGGACAATGGTGCGTACAATGGTGCGACACGTGGAACGGCAATGGCGCAAACCCGATGCCGGCATCTGGGAAATTCGGGGCGAAAAGAAACACTTTGTTTTCTCCAAGGTGCTGTGTTGGGTAGCGGTAGACCGCGCCATACGAATCGCTGAGTTGTTTAACAAGCAATCGTATGTTGAAAAATGGGCGCCCCTGCGCGATGAAATTTTCAGGCAAGTGATGGCTAAGGGGTATAACCCTGACATAGAAGCATTCTCACAAAGCTATGGTGATGAGTATATGGATGCTTCCAATCTGCTGATGGAGCATTACGGTATGATCAGTGCGGATGACCCACGCTATGTGAATACAGTAAATCGTTGCTTTGATGAGCTGTGCGAAAACGGCTTGATGTTTCGGTATCGAAACACCGACGATTTCGGTGAACCACATTCAGCGTTCACAGTGTGTACTTTCTGGATGATCAAAAGCCTGCATCGAATTGGCCGCACAGAACTAGCAGCCGACATGTTCGAGAGCGTTGTTCAGTCCTGTAATCATGTGGGGTTGCTCAGCGAAGATATGGATTTTGAAAGTAGACGCTTGCTTGGCAATTTTCCGCAGGGCTATAGCCATCTTGCTCTCATTGACACTGCCATCGCTTTGAGCGAGTAGACGCTTCGAAACCAGGTCCGAACCGCTATTACCGGACGGTTACCACCCTTCCAGCTTGTGAATGTAGTTCCAAGTGTAGTTTGGAAACCAGCGCCGCATTCGGTACCCCATTCGAGTGCTTTTGCCAGGAAATATCCAGAACTCGCCTTTGTCCAGTGCGGTTTCAATATCTTCGATCACTTCAATAGGCTGCAGCTCGGATCCTTCCTGTTCTTGCATAAGTTTCGGCCAGGCCGTGTCTTTGCCTTGCTTCAGCAGAGGTGTGGCCACCGGCGGCGGGCAGACGCAGGCAAATCGAACACCACTGTCGCGGTTCTCGTGATAAACAACTTCCGTGAGCATAGCTACTGCGGCTTTGCTGGCGTTGTAGCCGCCCATCAGCAGTGCGGGTTGAATGCCGGCCATTGAAGCAAAACTGACAAAATCGCCACTACCGCGTTTTACCATGGCCGGCAGCGTTGCCTTCATAATGTTCACAAAGCCACCATAGTTGATCTCCATTAGCTTGTGGATCACAGCAGTTTCTTGTTCAAGCACATTGCCAAACGGCATTATGGCGGCACAGTTATATACGCGGTGGATTTCTCCAAGATCAGACGCTACTTGCGCCACCGCCGTTGCGATATCTGCACGAGAGGTTATGTCAATGGTATAGCAGTGTATGTTGTCGTTTCCGTGAGACGTTTCCTTCATTCCCGAGGTGTTCACGTCAAACAGCGCAACCGTTGCTCCTTTGCTGGCAAACGTTTGCGCCGCTACTCGGCCCATGCCGCTGCCGCCTCCGGTAATTAATGCAACTTTATCGGATAAAGGCATAGCAGACTCTCAATGATGTTTTGAAGCTGGTTTATTAGCATAAATAGGCTGCTCGCAATAGTACCGAAAATCGCAGGGCGCGCCGATTGCTGCGGCTTACGCTTTGTCCACCATTATCAAAAGTTCAGGTTGGTACCCGCTAAAATGAGCTGCCTGGCTGTTCCAGAAATTCTATTTCTTCGGGAGTGCTGTTGCGTTCCATCAATGTGTTGCGATGAGGGTAGCGACCGAAGCGGTCTATGATTTCTTTGTGGTGTTTCTCAAATCGCAAATTGCTCTCCAGCCCTGGAACGTCAAAAAGCTGCACAGCCTGCTCGTGAATCATTGCTGATTCACTGTGCATGTAAGGCATCAGCAAAAATGCCAGCTGGCTGCCTTGCAGACTCAGGTGTGCGTTAACGGCAACTGCTTCCTGCGCCAGCGCCAGCGCCAGGGCGTCTCCTGAAAAAGCGTCTGGGTGATCGCGAAATATATTGCGCGAGAATTGGTCCAGCACAATGATTTCCGCCAACCTGCCTTCGGGGCAACTGCGCCAGGTGTAGAGCTCGCAGGCTTTGGCGGCTGCCAGGACCGACGAATATCGGCGGGTGATCATTCCATCAAACTCAGTGTCTTTTTTGAACCAGAAGGTCTGCTCGGTCTCCTCAAACCAAAAGGTTAGAATGTCACCAAACTTTGTTTGCTCAGTCATTGTGGAAAATCCTTTGTGAACCGTCTTTCTCACTTTATAGTGTTGCAAAGATCGTTTGCAAACTGAATTGCGCATCAGCAGCGCTGTAAAGCATAGGGTGATAAAAAATGCTCGACGACTCCGCCCGGCAGTGGTTTAAATCTGAGGTCGACAAAGTTGCCGAACAGCAGCTTGATTCAGATAATCTTCCTTTATTCAAAGCCTTTACACAGCACTTTATCCATATCCATCTAGCAGAGTCCATGTTGGCTTGGCACCCAAGAGATATGTTCGGTGCATTACGCGGCTTATTCGAGTTCATTCGAGTACGGCGTGGCGAAGGCGCCGATATCGCGGTTTTTAATCCTCAACCGGAAGCTGACGGCTGGATATCGCCGCACTCAGTAGTCTACATTAGCCAGCGAGACATGCCGTTTCTGGTAGATTCCCTGCGGATCGCCTTGAATCGAATGGGTCTCAATATTTATCTTTTCGAAAGCCACCCGGCCTGGGTGCGCCGCAACTCAGAAGGTGAAGCTCAAGCGATCGTGAAATCAGCGCCAGGTGCGAATGCTTCGGAATACAGTAAGGAAGACTTCGCTTTTCTGCAGATTGATTTTCAAGGCGATGAGCGTGAGCGTGAGAGTATTAAACAAGAGCTGGAAGCCGTCTTGCGCGACGTAGATAAGTGCGTCAGCGACTACCAGCCTATGCTCAAACGCTTGAACGTATTGATCGATGAGCTGGATGCCAGAGGCGACGTAGATCGTGAAGACGTCTCGTTTCTTAGTTGGCTGCGCGATGGTAACTTCACGCTACTGGGTATGGCTGAATTTCAACGCTTTGAACAAGACGGCGAAATACACACCCGAGAACTAAATGATCAGCGCCTGGGCTTGATGTGCATGCGCGAGCCATTGCCGGAAGCACGACTGGATACACTCAGCCCGGGCTTTGCTGCCTTTCATGATTCTGAAGCGAGCTTGGCGTTTACCAAGTCGTCACATCGCTCAAGGGTGCATCGCGATGTTTATTCAGACTACATCTTTGTTAAACGCCGAGACAAAGACGGTGTAACGATCGGCGAAGTTCGGCTACTGGGTTTGTATACTTCTCAGCTGTATCACCGCAGCATCTGGGATATTCCGCTGATTCGCAAGAAAGCCAGCCGTCTGGTGGAAATGTCGAAGTTTGAACCTGGCAGCCACGATGGTAAGGCCTATGCGGCGCTTCTAGAGGGACACCCTCGCGACGAACTTATTCAGACCGATTTGAAGCAGATGTTGATGATCAGTCTGGGAATTTGGCGCATTGTTGACAGGCGTACCGTGCGATTGTTTCTTCGTGTTGATCCTTTCGAGAAGTTCGCAAGCTGTATCGTTTATTTGCCGCGTGAAAATTTAACGACCAGCACTCGCGAACGTATTGAGGGCAAACTGCGTGATGCGCTCGATGCTGAAACCGGCGAGTACAACACCCACTTTTTGGCAGATTCAGTGTTGGTGCGAATTCACTACGTGTTTCGAATTAGCAACAGAAAGTACCAGGGCATTGACGCGGCGAAACTCGAGCAGCAGATTGTTGATCTCACTCGGGACTGGACCAGTGGTTTACGCGAGGCGATCGGCAAACATTGGGATGAAACCCAAGCGCCCGCTCTAAGTCGAAATTGGAGCAACGCGTTCGAGCCAGCGTATCAGCACCAATTTTCGTTGGCTGAAGCCGTCGAAGATATCGCGTGCATTGCGGCCTTAGCTGAAGACGAAGAGCTGGGCGTTCGTTTCTTCAATGAGCCGGGTACTGCTGACGACATAATGCGTCTCAAATTGTTCCGGCGCCACACCAATCTCGAATTGTCTGACATGATTCCAATGCTTGAAAACCTCGGTTTCAGAGTGTTGGGAGAGCATCCCCATCAAATTTTGCCGCGTGACAATTTCAAGATCTGGATGCACGATTTCACGCTCAAATTTACCATGGATATTCAGGGTGCTCTGGATGTTGGGGCGGTTCGAGAACACTTCCGCAAGGCCCTGCTGGCGGTATGGCATAAGCAAACAGCCAACGACGGCTTCAACCGTTTGGTGCTCGGTGCTCGGCTGGACTGGCAATCCGCCGCGTTGATGCGCGCCTACGCACATTACCTTAAGCAATTGGGATCACCGTTTGGTTTAATCTTTATTGCTGAGGTGTTGTCTCGCCATCTGGAAATAACACGCAATCTGATAGCTCTTTTCAAATTCAAGTTTGACCCCAGACTGTATGCCACTGAGACCCCACAGGAAGATAAGCAGCGGCAGCGAAACGAAAGAGTGGAGCGCCTGACGGAAAAAATTATTCAAGAGTTAGATTCTGTTGCCAATAGAAATGAAGATGAACTCATTCGTTATTATTTGCAGTTAATGCTGGCCACGCTGCGAACCAATTACTTCCAAACCACTGATACCGAGCAAAGCCGGCCTTACTTGTCGCTGAAGCTGGCCACCCAGTCTCTGGATTTTGCGCCGCAACCTCGACCTATGTTTGAGATTTATGTGCATTCGCCGCGATTTGAAGGCGTGCACTTACGCGGTGGCAAAGTAGCGCGTGGCGGCATACGTTGGTCTGATCGTTTTGAGGACTACCGCACTGAAGTGCTTGGTCTTGTGAAAGCACAACAAGTAAAAAACGCGGTGATTGTACCAACGGGTGCGAAAGGTGGCTTTATCGCGCGTGGTGCAAGCATGGCGGGTGGGCGAGATGCCTGGTTTAAGGAAGGCATTGAGTGCTATAAGTTGTTCATCAGTGGCTTGCTGGATATTACTGATAATCGTCGTGATGGTCAGATTACCCGTCCAGAAGGTGTGGTGTGTGCAGACGGCGAAGACCCTTATTTGGTCGTTGCAGCCGACAAAGGAACCGCCAGTTTTTCTGATACAGCCAATGCGCTTTCAGCGGATTATGGCCATTGGCTTGGTGACGCATTTGCATCCGGAGGCAGCAATGGTTATGACCATAAAGGGATGGGAATTACGGCACGCGGTGCTTGGGTGGCCGTGCAGCGTCACTTTCGCGAATTGGCAATCAATGTACAGAAGCAAAGCATAGACGTGATTGGTATAGGCGACATGGGTGGCGATGTTTTTGGTAATGGACTATTGCTGAGCGAACAAGTACGCCTGGTTGCTGCTTTCAATCATTTGCATGTTTTTATCGACCCCGACCCTGATCCGGCGGTGAGCTTTGCAGAGCGCCAGCGCCTGTTCGAACAGCGAGGAGGATGGGCCGATTACAATGCCGATCTAATTTCCAAAGGTGGTGGAGTGTTTGAGCGCAGCTCTAAGACAATTCCTCTGAGCAGCGAGATGCAAGTGTTGTTGGCAAGTACAGACAGCAGTTTGGCACCAGACAAGTTGATTAACAAGTTGCTGAAAGCCGACGTTGGTTTGATTTGGAACGGTGGTGTAGGCACTTATGTAAAAAGCAGTACTGAATCAGACTCTCAAGTCGGCGACAGAGCGAACGACAGTGTGCGTGTAACCGGCGCTGAATTACGCTGCAAAGTGTTCGGTGAAGGCGGTAATCTTGGCCTTACCCAGCTTGGCCGAATTGAGTTTTGCCAGAACGGTGGTATTTGTAATACAGATTTTATCGACAATGCTGCCGGCGTGGATTGCTCTGACAATGAAGTAAACATAAAGATTGTGCTGGATGGCCTGGTTGATGAGCAGCGTATCAGTAGCGAGCAGCGTGCTGACATTCTGCGAGACATGACGGAGGATGTTGCCGATTTAGTATTGAACAGCAATTATCGGCAAACGCTGTCGATTAGCCTGGCATTGCACAATCGCGAGCAACAGCATCACGATTATGTGCGCTTTATGCAATTCCTGGAAGAGCAGGATGCGCTTGATCGTACTCTGGAGTCTTTGCCTGACGATGAGTTGGTAAAAGAACTGAAGCTTAAAGGTATTGCATGGACACGCCCCGAAATCAGTGTGTTGGTGTCTTACGCAAAAGTGTGGTTGAAAGACAAGCTCAATCAACCGGACGCGCATAGCGATGAGTACATGCTGCGCTACTTGTTTTCTGCTTTTCCTAAGCCGCTGAATAACATTGCGGCCGATGCGATTGCTTCACATCAACTGGCCAACGAAATCATAGCGACGAAAATAGCGAATGACATGGTCAATCGCATGGGCTTTACTTATTGTTTTCGCTTGGTCGACTCGTTGGGAATTGAGCCAATACAAGTTGCTCGTACGTTTATTACCGTGATGCATTTGTTCGAGCTGGATACGCTGTGGGAAAGTATCGAAGCGCTTGACTACGAATTGGCGGCCAGTGAGCAATATGAACTATTCAGTCGTATAACCGAACTTGCCAGGCGAGCCAGCCGTTGGTACATACGTAACCGTAGAGAAATACTGCCTGCTGCCGAAATTGAGCGCAGCAGCGCGTGCTTTAAAACCTTGATTGCCAGCGCCCTGGACCTACATCAGCCGCAGTGGCGCAAAGTAAGCGAGCAAGAGGCAGAGAGCTTGCAGGTAAAGAAAGTTCCAGTTGACGTAGCGCAACGCTGCGCTGTCATTGATAGTTATTTCTTTTTCCCTGGTGCAGTAGAAGTGGCGCTGGAGACGGGCGTTGAAGTGTGCGATGTCACGCGACTTTGCTTTTCTTTGACTTCTCATTTACATGTAGATTGGTTGATGATGACTTTGCTTGACTGGCAATCTGAAGGGCGATGGCAGGATCTGGCCAGGGAATCGCATGTTGATGAACTTGAAGCGCTAATTCGACGTCTTACACTGTGTTTGTTAAGTAGGGAAGGTGAACAAGCTCTAGATGTTGAGAGTATCGAATTGCAGTGGCGAGAACAGCGCAAGTCAGCCATCAATCGCTTCACTGATCTTATGGGTGGTCTGCAATCGAGTTCATTAACTGACCTTTCCGTAGTGACTGTGGTTCTGCGTGAACTTAAGAATCTTGTGGAGGTTTCCTAGCTGTCTATTGCAAGCTCTTGGTTTTGTCGGTCAGATTGATCTCGCCACTGTCTTTCAAACGCAATGCCGGCAACCAGGTTGACCCAAGATCTAGCTTGGTATTCAAGGTGTAGTCCAACACTGATTTAGGGTTGTTTAACAGTCCTGAAAACAATTTAAAGCTCTGCATCAAATTAGTGGAGGCTGTTATGTGAAATTCGGCTGAACCATAAGCCGGTATTTCCGGTATGTCGTTGCCTACGCCTTCAATCACTTTATAGCCATCAAGGCGCAAATCATAGGCTAGACCCAGCACGTTCATTGCCACCTTATTGGGATTAGACACCTTGAGGCCAACGTCAAAATTAAGCTGCACACCTTCTGAGGGCAGCAACGATATTGACGTAACTTGCAAAGATGGATTTTCAAAATTTGGCTGTAGAGTGCTGCAAGCACTTGCACACAGTATTAGCGCGAGCAGCCATGCCTTAGAATTAAGGTGCATCAGGCGTCTTTCATGCCAGCAATAAAGGCATTTGATTCCTGAATGGACTTTTCCATCGCGTCAATTAATCGTTCTACGTCAGTGTTAACTGTTTGCAACTCGCCTTTCAGCGCTGAAATAGCGCGTGCGTTAAGATTGTGTTTCAGATACAGCACTTGATCTTTAAGCGTTGACAGTACTGGATCAATGGTTTTCTCGGCGCTGCGCATACTCTTCAACAATCCAGCGTACTGACGCTTGGTTTGCTTCAGTTTTTGCTCGCTGTCGCGGCGTAGGTTGGAGCTGCTGTATTGCTGGATTTCCCTTTCCCACTCGGTGAACAGGTCGTCGGCCACGTCTTCTACGCGATCAATATTGTCACTGATTTCTTCTGCGGCTTCAGCGCTGTCTTCATATTCGGAATTTAGCCGGTTATACATTTTCTCCAGGTCGCCACCATCAAACTCGACAACTGAGCGAAACTGCTCCAGCGCATCGGCAAACTCTTCCTGAGCATCTTCTTGCGATTCCTGAGTATCTTCAATCCGGTCCACCAGCAAGTCGCGTTTTTCTTTTCCCAGTTTTTCCCAGCCGCTGTAATAGGCTGTTTCGCAGGCGGTAAGAAAAATAGCCGCTGTGGCCAAAAAAGCGAGTCGTTTCATGAGAAGTCCGTTGGTTTCTAGAGATGGAAAATGGGTCGCAAAAGCAACATTAGCACAGCGCGTCGGCGTAAATTTACGCGTTACCACTATTTTACAAATTCGCGATCTGTTGTGCATTCAGTCCGAGAATATCAAACAATATCTCATCCCTGTGTGAGTTTTCAGCTGGCCCCGGCCAGACTGTGCTGCCAGGTGTGTCGCTGAGCTTTGGCAGAATCGCCGGAATCTCCAGCGGCTTACCATTAATCTCAACCTGTTCGAACATGCCACGTGCACGATAGTGCGGGTCATTTGCCATATCGGCGGCTGAGTATATTGGGCCTGCAGGAACGCGTGCTTCTTCCAGTTCGCTCAGTAACTGAGGGCAGGGCTTGCTTGCACACCACGCGGCAAGAGCAGCATCAATTTCTGCTTCATGGGCAACTCGACCCTGATTGTCTGCCATGGCAGGATTGTCGGCCATGTCTGGCCGGCCGGCAACGCGCATCAAGCGCTTAAAGATAGAGTCGCCATTGCCGCCGATAATGACGAATTTACCGTCGCTGGAGCGATACGTGTTGGTGGGTACAATGCCAGTAACTGTGGTGCCAGAAGGTTCACGTTGTATGCCAGCTCCGGAATATTCCGGTATCACTGCTTCCAGTAAATTGAACATAGACTCATACAGGGCAACATCAATTTCCTGGCCGCCTTCTATATTGCCTCGTTCTCTGGCCAGCAATGCCAAACAGATACCAAGAGTCGCGTGCAGCCCCGCCACGGTGTCTCCAGTGCTCAGGTTCGGTCGCACAGGTGCTTCGCCGGCAAAACCGTTTACATAGCGAAACCCGCTAAACCCTTCACACACTGACGCATAACCGGGCTTGCTTGAGTAGGGACCATCTTGCCCATACCCCGAGATACGCGCGGTAATTAGATTGGGATTGTCTTTTTTGAGCTGTTCTGGAGACAATCCCCATTCTTCCAACACACCGGGTCGAAAATTCTCAATCAGAACATCAGCGCCTTGTACCAGTTGGCGCACCACGTCGCGGGCTTGCTCGGTTTTGAGGTCAAGGCTGATGCATTTTTTGTTACGTGCCAAACTCCGCCACCAGAATGACGTGCCGTTTTCTACCTCGCGCCAATTTCGAATCGGGTCGCCACCTGGCGGTTCTACTTTGATTACTTCGGCGCCAAAGTAAGAAAGCATGGTGGCAGCAAACGGCCCAGCCAACAGCTGGCCTAATTCTATAACACGTATTCCTTCCAACGCAGACGCCATGCAAACCTCCAAGCCCTGATTCAGGGCTGCAATTAAGCCGCAGGCATCTGCTAATATCAATGCCCGTTCACGATATCCTCAGAGTATGTTTAGTCAAAGCTTCGCGCCAGTTATAAATACGAAGGCCAGAATTCTGGTGTTGGGTTCTATGCCGGGAATAGCGTCACTGCATGCACAGCAATATTATGCGCACCCGCGCAACGCATTTTGGCCGATCGTGTACGCAATCCTGAATGACAGCGAGACGCCGGTTGCTGAGTTTCCGGAGTATGAGCAGCGACTGGACAAGCTACTGTCTCGTGGCATTGCGCTGTGGGATGTGCTGCAAACCTGTTATCGTGAAGGGAGTTTGGATTCGGCCATCGATGAGGGCAGTATCGTTGCCAACGATTTTTTAAGTTTGTTTCACGAAACTCCAGATTTGCGCGCCGTATTTTTTAATGGTGCAAAAGCGGAGCATAGTTTTCGCAAATTCGTGCATGCTGACATTTATCAACAGTTTGGCCATTTGAATTTCACCAGGTTGCCGTCAACCAGCCCGGCGCATGCATCACTGGATGCGCGACAGAAATTACAACAATGGCGGCAGATAGAGGACTATTTGTAATGCAAATCAGATATTCACACATCAGCCGCAACTGCATGGCGCTTCTTACCGTTGTGTTTGCCATCGGCGCGTGTACGCCAGAAAAAGAAAGTCTGGAGGTAACGGCCACAGCCTATAACTCCTTGCCCGCGCAAACTCAGGGCGACCCTGAGATAGGTGCCTGGGGCGATCGACTGGACCCAGATATTCAAACCATTGCGGTTTCAAGAGATCTCTTATCATTGGGCTTAACTCACAATGCTGTCGTTGAAATAGATGGGATGGCGGGTAGCTGGCTGGTGCGTGACAAGCTCAACCGTCGATTTACCAAGCGAATAGATGTGTATATGGGCAAAGATCTGCAAGCGGCACGTGAGTTCGGCAAGCAGACGGTGACTATTCGTTGGCAACCAAAATAAATCATGCCGTTCTTTGAGGAGTTTGCGAGTAGCACTGATGCGGATCGTCAGCTGCTTCTGCACAAGAATGGTATTGGGCTTTATCAACTCTCACATTACCAGTATGTGTGTTCAGGCGACCACATCGTACAGGGCGTGATGGATATCCAGGCGCCGTCGCGGGTCCTGTCGCCGGTTGTACAAGCGATGTTGGCGGGCCTGCAGCTTAGCCGTCCGCTGAGCAAGGTGTTAAATCTGGGGCTTGGTTGCGCTGCAATAGAGCGCTATCTGTATACCAGGCGTCCTGAATTGTCGTTGGTAACGGTAGATTGCTGCAACGACGTCATTGAGCTTTGTGCCCAGGCCGGTCTGTTGCCAGACGGCTGCACACCCGTAATTGGTGATGCGACACAGTATCTTATGCAGACAAGCACACGTTTTGATGCTGTTTTTTGTGACCTGGCGATCGGTGATACTCAGCCTGAGATGCTGTTTTCGGAAATGTTTTACAAGGCCTGCTATGAACGCATGAATGCAGGCGCTGTGCTGATGGTCGATGTGTTGTGCGAAGACAATGAGCTGTTGCGCAAAGTGTGTTTAGCAGCGCGTAAGGTATTTGCCTGGACGGCCGTGGTAGACATACAAGGCTTCGATAATGTCGTGATGTATGCGGCAAAGGCACCACCTGCTATCGATAGATACCGGAGCAGTGATGTACTCGAGGCAGAATCAAAAAAACTGCTGTCGCGCGTGCAGATTCTGCCTTAGATTGGATTTCCAGACTTCTTTAAGTTCGCCGCCGCCTTACCGCTCTAAATACTAATGCCAATACGGTGAGCAGCACGGGTATCAATGCGATATTGATCAGCTTGAGTTGCGTACCTAATGCCTCAATGTCGCTTCCTAGCTGATGTTGTACCTCGCGCAGCTGTTTGCGTATTGCCAGCTTTTCCTGCTGAAATTTCTCAACCTCGGCCAACTGCTCTGGACTTAAAGTGAGCACTTCAGCGCCATCATCGCCTTTTTGCGCTTGCAGTTCGGCAAGCTTGCTTTCAGTAGCCGCAAGGCTTTGTTGAAGTGATTCTTCCTTGTTTCTAAAGTTCTGCTCAGCCTGCAGCCGTAATTCATCCACCCGTTCAAAGCGGCGAACGTATTCGCCGCGGCTGCGGGTGGAAATGAGGTCTGTGTTACCGATCATATTTTCAACCGCATTGATCAGGAAGCTGCCATTGTCGGCAAAAGGCGACCCGATCTGTTGGCCGAAAAAGCTCTGTACCTGTATCCATAAGCGATTGGATAGGAAATCAGTATCGGCAACCACCAGTAAATTAATGTCTTCACTTGATTGTTGCAAATGAGGTCTTTCTGCAACAGCAGCATCGAGGTTTGCTTGCTCGCCAGTGTCAGTGTCGGCAGAAGCTTCGTCTTCCGAATTTTCTTCAACATCTGGTACTGGCGATGCCGGTTGACCATCGGGGAAGGCCGACTGCGCGGTGCCGCGTACTCTCGCGGCAATCACGTGGTGCTGTCCGTCTGGCACGAAGCCATCAAATAAAGCGTCGGGGTCTAGCATCATTTCGAATTTGCTGGCGTCGATCAACATGCTTTGGTTACTCGATAGCACCAGTGGCTGGAAGTTCAACGCTGAATCGGGCAGCGGCTGCAGCGCACCCGCCGTCGCAAAATGCAGCAGGTTCAGTTCACGTATAACGATATCATCCTGGTCAAACGACGCCGTGTCGTAGCCCAGTATGCCAAGGTGTCGAACCGGTTGACCGGTGCGTGGCGAACCCACTTGCAGGGCGTGCTGCACATCGCCTAACACCTTGGCGTCTGCAAGTTCGAAGCCCCATTGTTGAAATAGATCTTTCATATTGGAACTGCGGCTGGCCGCACCCGGGCTAGGCATCATCGGGTTTGCGCCGCCAGCCTGCTCTGCATTGGGGTCGACAAACGCAATCAGGTTTCCCCCACGCAGCACAAACTGGTCAATTGCGTAACGACTTGTTGCTTGTAGTTCTGGAGGGTGGATGAGTATTAACACGTCCACGTCATCTTCTATGGTTTCAAAGCCATCTTGCAGAGTGGTTACGTCAAACATCTGCTGCAGCTGGCTGATAGCCATCCAAGCAGGCGTGGGCTGCCTGGTTTGCATGTCAAAGCCACCACTGACTTGTAATCCAGCCAGCATTGCAACCTTGGGCGCTTTATCGCGGCCGACAATGTGCAACATTTTGGCGACATCGTATTCCAGGTATTGTTCGCGTTCCGGCTGCAGAAACTCAATGACCTCTGAGTGATCATTAGCATTACTGGCGGCAAGGCCAAGATAAATTTCCGGCCCTCCCAATGACAATGGCGTTGACTGCAGCCCCAGTTCGGCCGCTCTGTCTTCTTCCTCTGAAAATGGCTCCGGGTCAATTACCTGGAGTGTTACCTGGCCTTTGGATTTGATCGTCATTTCTTCCAGCAATTCTCGAACACGTCGCGCAAAATCGCGTAGTTGAGGCAAATCTGCGGTCAATTTGTCGGAGAAAAAGAACTCCAAGGTTACGGGGTTTTCCAGTGACTGCAGCATATCGATCGTGCCACTGCTCACTGTGTACAGCTGGTCATCAGTGAGATCTACTCGAGCACCTCGCAGTGAAACGTTGAGTAAACCCACAAGCAGCAGGGTGATCAGGGCCAGCACTATCAGGCCCGCTTTGGAAAAAAGTTTTGTAGTATTCATCGGATCAGGAAGCCTTCTTGATGTCGATTACGATCGCGGTTGCCAGCAGCCATGCGAGAATCATGACAATGAAAAACGCGACATCGCGGAAATCCAGTACACCGCGGCTGATGGCCTGGTAATGGCTTAAAAAGCTCAGTGAGGTAATTGCATCCAGTAAAGGCAGTGGCGCCCAATCTTTAAACACATCGAAGACCAGCGTGAAGCCTGCGAGAATAAACATGAAACACACCACTACACTCAAAATAAACGCAATAACCTGATTATTGGTTGCAGCTGACATGCAGGATCCAACGGCAAGAAACGCTCCGGCCATTAGCCAGCTACCTAGATAAGCGGCGAGTATGACGCCATTGTCTGGCGAGCCCAGGTAGTTGACGGTGAGCCACATTGGAAACGTGAGTGCCAGAGCAATACCGATGAATACCCATGCGGCTAAATATTTGCCGACCACCGCCTGAAAAACTGTAATCGGTAGTGTTAGTAGCAATTCGATCGTACCGGACTTACGTTCTTCCGCCCACAACTTCATCGCGATGGCTGGTACCAAAAAGAGGTACAACCAGGGATGGAAACCAAAGAACGGCAGCAAGTCCGCTTGGCTTCGTTCATACCAGCCGCCGAGAAAAAATGTGAGTGCGGCAGAGAGCATCAGAAAGATGACAATAAACACGTAGGCCAGTGGCGTAGAAAAATAGCTTGCTAACTCGCGCTTAAACAATGTGGCTATCATGCGGTACCCCCTACGTTTTGGGATTGACTTGAATGGCTGTCTACCAGGCGGCGGAATACATCTTCCAGCCGGCCACGTTCGGCGAACATCTCTTCAATATCCCATTGCTTCTGTTTGGCCAGAGCTTGAATGTCGGCGTATAGATGGCTGTCTGCATTGGGAATAGCCGTAACGCGGCGATTATCATCAGGGTAGGCTTCAACGCGAAATACGGAAGGTAAGGCTTCGAGTTCCACGCGTGGATCAGTTTCACCGCTCAGTTTGAGCGTGACCGCGCCGTGGTACTCCGACAGCGACTCAAGCTCACCAGGTTCTGCATCGGCAACTAACTGGCCGTTCGCAATAATGATTGCGCGGCTACACACCGCATTTACTTCTTCAAGAATGTGGGTCGACACTATCACCGTTTTATCTTCCGCCAGATTGGTAATCAGTGAGCGCACTTCGTGTTTTTGCATGGGATCGAGACCGTCTGTTGGCTCGTCCAGAATCAGTACTTTTGGGTCGTGCAATATGGCCTGGGCGATGCCTACTCGGCGTTTAAAACCTTTAGACAAGGTATCAATCGGTTTGTGCAATACGTCGTTCAACATCAACTGATCGACGACTTGATCAATTCTTGTACTTGAGGTGGCACCCATTTTACGGACAGATGCAGCAAACTTCAGAAACTGTGCGGGGGTCATATCGGCGTAGGCTGGTGCGCCCTCGGGTAAGTAGCCGATCAAGCTTTTCGCCTTGACCGGTTCGCGGCTAACATCATGGCCACCTACATTGACCGTTCCTGCAGATGGGGCGATAAAACCGGTGATCATTTTCATTGTGGTGGATTTACCTGCTCCGTTTGGTCCCAGGAAGCCAAGTACTTCACCGGGTGCCACTTCGAAACTCAGTTGATCCACCGCTGTAAACTGACCAAATTGTTTGCTCAGTTGCTCAACCTTAACCATTTCAGTATTCCTGTTATCTCGATCGATCTTTGTGCGCAGCTGCGACGTGTCGCTGTTAGGAAATATAAGTTCGCTGTTTCAAAAACACTGCATAAGGATGCAATACATTGAAACGGCGCAAGATTTTAGAAATTCTACAAATAAATGCAAGCCCTCAGGCTTATCTACCGGGCGTAAAATTGCGCTCTCAGGCCTATGATTCGATCGCTAAGGGTTGTAATATTGTACCGAAATGCAGCGCGGCCGATTATGACCAATAAATGCCAGCTGTAATGCATGACAGATAAGCTTATTATCAGTCTGCGATACCTAGCAATAACAACAGAGACTCAATTATGGCAAAGCACATTGGCCGCCACGCGAATGACCAGGACGAGGGCGAAATCGATCTGACCCCAATGCTGGACGTTGTATTTATCATGCTGATCTTCTTCATTGTGACAGCGTCGTTCGTTAAGGAAGTGGGTCTGGATGTAAACCGTCCTGAATCCAGTGATGCGCCACCGGATCTTGATCAGAAGAATATAATATTGAAGGTTACTGGTAGTGGCGAAATTTGGTTATCTGAACGTCGTATTGATGTGCGGGCGGTGCGTGCAAATGTTGAGCGTTTGATTGCTGAGAACCCTAAAGCTTCTGTGATTGTGCAGGCGAATGAGAAGGCGCAGACTGAGGTGTTTGCGGCGGTGATTGATTCGGCGCGGGAAGCTGGGGTGTATAACGTTTCTTTGACGACGACGCCGGACTAACCATTTAGTTCAAGTGGCGCGGCTTTCTTTGTCGCGCTACCTTCATGCTTTTTATCGTTAAATTCAGCGTCTCGCCACATTGCTGGTGTTCACGGCAAGTGCTGCGTCCTCGGTGATGCAGGAATAGTTCCTTTCGCTGCGCGACTTGACCCCTCCGAGCGAGCATTAGCCTCACCATACCTTGCATCACAAAAATGCCTTTCTGCGAAAGTGATTTTTCGCTCCTTCGGTCTGCGTCTTTTACCTTCGCGAAAGAAATTATTCCTCGAGCACCTCAGCTAGGCAATGACGATTCGCTCTGGCTTATCTATCTGGCCAGCATCAGGCTTAGTTGAGGTACGTAGGTAATGATGATGACGGCCAGGAATAACACTGCCATGAAGGGGATACTGGCGGCGTAAAGGGTGGTGATTGGTTTGTTGAAGCGGTAGCTTGCGATGAAAAGGTTCATGCCTACCGGGGGGGTGAAGTAGCCGATCTGCATGTTGGCGAGGAAGATGATGCCTAGGTGAATAGGATCTACACCGAAGGCGATGGCTATGGGCAGTATCAGGGGCACCACAATTACTATGGCTGAGAATATGTCGAGAATTGCGCCTAGCAGCAACAGGAATATGTTCAGCAGTATCAGGAAAGTGAGTTTTGAGTCTACGTATTTCTGGGTGAATTCGAAGAAGCGCGTGGGCACGTCAGCATCGATCAACAGGTTAGTGAACGCGAGTGAGACGCCAAGTATCAGGATGATGCCGCCGACCATGGTCATGGATTTTTGGACTACACCGGTTAGATTTTTGAGCGGTATTTCCCGGTAGAGAAATACTTCCACGATGAATACGTAAAGCAGCGTGATGGTGGCGGTTTCACTGACGGCGAAAAAGCCGCCGTAAATTCCAGCGAGTACCAGTAGTGGCAGTGGTATTTCCCAGCGTGCTTCCCAGATGGCCGCGCGCAGTTCTTTGCCTGAAAAAGCTTGAGTGGGAATGGCGTTGCCACGATTGACCCATAGACTCCAGGCGCTGAGCAAGCCAATCATCAAGCCTGCAGGGAGTAAGCCAGCCAGAAACAGTTGTTGAATAGTAAATGGCTGGCCAACGTCCAGCTGCTGTGCAACGATGCCATAAAGAATTAGCGGCAGAGAGGGTGCGAGCAGCAGACCAAGGCTACCGGAGCTGGTGACCAGGCCGAGGCTGAACTTTTCGGTGTAGCCAACCTGGCGCAGTGCGGGGTAAAGCAATGCGCCAAGTGCGACGATAGTGACGCCCGATGCGCCGGTGAATGCGGTAAATAAGGCGCAGCTTAGAAATGCAATGATGGCAAGGCCGCTGGGCATCCAGCCGATCAGGGCCTGAGTAATGCGGACAAGTCGTTCCGAACTGTTGCTTTCAGCAAGTAAGTAGCCTGCCAGGGTAAAAAACGGCAAGGCTATTAGCAAAGGGGTGTCAGTAATGCGGTAAAGTTCGATGGTAATTACAGACAGTTCGATACCACTCGCATTGAAGCCAATCAGAGCAGCTGCCAGAATGACAGCAAATATGGGCATACCGGCAACGGCCAGTAATATCAGCGCAGTAACAACGATTGCGGTCATGAGGTCGGCGCGTTCGACGCTACTGAACGCAGGGATTTAAGCCCATAGTTCAGGTAGCGTAGGCTGATGATAAGCAGCGCAAACGGAATGATGGCCTCGCAAAGCCATATGGGAATTTGCAGGAAGGCGATGTCACCATATTCCATTTCTTCACGAACAAAATGATACCCATACCACGCAGCAACACCGCAGGCGACGGCAGTAGCGAACTGAGTAAGGCTTGTGACGACCGTCAGCCACTTTTCGGATAAGTAGTGTTGAATCAGGTCGATGGCAATATGATTGTTTTCTCGGCTTGCGACCAGCGCGCCGGACATCGCAATCCATAACACCAGCACATTCAGCGCCTGGTCGGCCCAGAGTAATGCGTCGGCACCGGAGTTGCGAAGAATGATTTGTGTGGTGGCGAGGCAGACCGCACCAAGAATTAAACTCAGCAGCAATCCGTTTTCAAGCCAATGCAATAAGCGAATAAAGCGTTGGAGCATTGTGACGGCGACTAGTTCGCAGCAAGCGGGCCGCTGGAACCCTGGTTGCGAAACTCGTCAAGCAAGCGCTGCATCTCAGAATAGAAATCGCGACTTACCAAACCGTCGTCAATAATTTTTGCTGTCGCCTTATCTGCGCGCTGATGCCAGGCTTGTTGGTCTGTTGCCGGAATGTTGACTACCTTAAGGCCCTGCTGTTGGAGTGCTGAAAATGCGTTTTCATTGTCCATTCGATTTTGTTGGTCAATGTAGGCAAAGCTTTCTTCCAGGCGTTGACTGACTATGTTCTGATCATTTGTGCTGAGACTTTCAAAGGCGCGCTTTTCCAGCACTAGCGTGGCGAAAAAATACATTAATGGCAGGTCGCTGATGTACTTCACCTGAGTGTGCCATTGCAATGCGATGGCTGCGATGGGCGAAGTCGCCACTGAATTGATCATGCCGGTCTGTAAAGATACCAAAACATTAGAAAGTTCCAGCGGGTAAGGACTGATATCAAAAGCGCGCATAGCTTGCAAAGCCGCTTTGTCGTTGGCTGGGGCCCAGACTTTTTTCTCACGCAATTGAGCAACTTGTGTAACAGGTGTATCGCTCATGGCGTAGGCCAGGCCACCTTCAGCAATACCAAAGCTAATAAAACCACCATCGGCCAAGCCACTCAGTATCTTACTGTCCATCTGCTGTCGTACGTGATCAACCTCAGCAAAACTACGGAACAAAAGCGGTAAACTGTACGCTTCCACATCCGGATAAAACTGGCGCAGGCTGCCGCCAGTCAGTGCGGCTCCGTGTAACTGGCGTATACGTATTTTTCGCAATACCGCCGAATCGTTGCCCATAACGCCGCCAGGGTAGAACTTTAGCTTCACCCTTCCTTCTGTTGCGGCTTCAATGTCTTTTCCAGCAGCACGCATGGTTTTCATCCAGCCAGAGCCTTCTGGGGAAACGGTTGCAATCTTGAATACTTTGGCAAATCCTGGTTGGCTCAGTAGTACAAAAAACAGCGCAAGCGCAGCACTCAATGAGAAAGGTTTCATACGCATCTAAAAATACTCCGCGGATTCGTCAAGCAATAATTGAGCTTGATCTTGTGCCGCCAGATTGGACAATGTAAGGCCCGGTGCCTGTGGATTACTGGCCAACACTTCAGTAAGCAGGCGGTCATGCAACTCCTGATCAAACACCAGGCGTGCATACTGCTGCGCATAGATGACTTTGGCCAGCAAGTTTTTGCCGTCAGACAGTCTGATAGCCGCTTCAAAGTGTTGTTTACCCAACTCTGGCTGGCCTCCCATGGCTGGAGGCAGCAAGGTAGCTATTCCACCCAAATAAAGGTGGGCATTGCCGCCGTCATAGGCCTCATCCAGATCTACCACGCGGTCGAGACAGAGTTTGGCGCGTGACAACTGCGCGACCGCATTCCAGTCGTCGCTGTGCGCCTGCAGCCAACCCAGCCAGGCAACGCCCAGTACGTACAGCGGTTCAATTGCGGTTTCTTCGGCGACCGCTTTTTGCAGTGTCTGAAAGTCATCAGTTTGGACATTGCACAGTGACGAATTTCGCGCACAAGCAGCAGCTTTAGCGTAATTCAGCGCTTTTTGGTTCATGGCTCTTTTGCGTGCATCATCTTCGACAAACGCGGCTGCGTAGGCGCCATTTAGCCTGGCGCCGGTTGTTAACAAGCTGGCATCTTGTGGCGAACTCTCAATCAATCCATCTATTAGCAGCAAATACGCGGGCGCGCCTTGCTCGACCGTCGCCAGGTCTTCAGAGTTCAGCACAGCGTTGGTTAGCCCATCTGCCAATTTGCCGGTTTGCGAGCTTATCAGGCTGCTGCAGGCTGTCAGCGCCATAACAGCGATGCCAACTGCGCAGATTTTAAGAGGTTGATACACGGTAAGAGAGCAACTTTTGATATTCAGCACTATGACAATCAAGCTGATAGTGAGTTCAGTTCAGGCAGTATTGTAACTCAGAATGGTGGTTTAGCTTGGTATCTGGAAGCGAATTGGGATTTCAAGCACCAATTCCTCTTCCGCCAGTTTTTCTGGCGCTGCTGGGAATGGAGCGGCATCTTTCACCGCTTTCAGTGCGGCCCTGTTGAGCAAGGAATATTCTGACTCTTCCGCAAATGATGCTTCGATCAACTCTCCATCCTTTTTAAGACGCACCACTATTTGAACAACGCCTTCCTGATTCCTATCGATAGCGCGGCCAGGGTAAACTACGCGAGCGTAAATAAGCTTCATTACGTTTGACCGATACAGCAGAGTCAGTCCGGCAGCTAGTTCCTCAACTTCTTTCGCCAAGCGAGCTTGCTCCGCCAAGCGGGCGGCTTCTTCCGCCGCTGCCGCTGCCGCTGCTTCTTCCGCCGCCTTGGCTCTTGCCGCGGCAACTTGCTCGGGAGTAGGTCCGCGCGGTTGAGCGGTCGGTGTGGCTACTGGTTCAGGTTCCGGCTCAGGTTCTGCCTCTGCTTCAGCTGACCAGCCCTGGATGGCAGCTACACGATCGTCGGCAGGGGTTAAACCATCGAATATCGCCAATAGGTCACCGGCGTCAGCAGGTGCTTGCAGTATGTCCCGTTTGAAGTTTGATGAAGGGGGTCGTGCGCCTATCCAGGCGTTCAGCAGAAGATCGAAGAACGCACGGCCCTGCACTGGATCGCTTACCGCCAACAATTCCACGCCATTGATTGAAAAAGTTAGGTTTGCGCCAAGTGGGCTATCTATTATTATTTCATCTCCGCTGACCAGTTTTCCGCCAAGGGCACCAGTAAAATCAAGAATCGTGTCAGCTAATCTGGATAGCTCATCAGACTCGTTATTGATCAGAATGGATTGTGTCCAGTGCTGATCAAAGCTTCTTGCGGACCATCTTGACGCAAGTACACGAAGAACCATCCGTCTGTCTTGCTCGGTAGTTAGTAACTCTTCGGCGTTATTTTTTGGCACCGAGGTATACAGTGCGGCAATGTAAAAATCCTTACGCAATTCAGAATGTATGGCAATCCCATTTAGCTGCAAATCCTGAGCATACGTTGGGAGGTTTTGAAAGAACAACAACAGAAACGAAATAGAGAACGTTGCAAACAGCGACCTTGATTCAGCACGGTCGGTGTTTATTGCGAATCTATTCATTAACACCGGTAACGAGTTCCAATTCTGCGGGCGACCCAAGCTGCGGGTGAAATAGTATGGCGTTTTTGCTGGGCCGTGGCCTAGCGCCTCTTATCACGTAAGTATAGAGCATGCGGCTCCTGCATTTACAGTGCTTGCCGCAGGTTTGCGGCTTTGCAGTGTGGCCAAGCGCTATATTGCACGCTGTGCCCGATAAGCGCTTTAGCTCATGTTTCAAACTGTGATCAAATTCCGGTCACTTTGTCTATTATGTGACCATACTTAAGGTGTAGTCACCTGAGAGCATTGGGTATGTACTCCCTGCACAAAGAACAAAATACCGTTCAATCCGCCGCTTTAAGAGTGCCGTTTTTTGCCTGTTTAGTCGAACAGGACCGATCCCAGTTCGACGATCTACTCACGCATTGCGAGTTGCACTCTATTGCGCCCGGCGAGCAGATTCTGCGTAAGGGTGATGCTGGGCGCTTGCTCTATTTTATTGTGACAGGTTGCGTGGATGTTCGGGCCGACGGACATTACCTGGGAATGCTTCCAGCAGGTGAGACCTTTGGTGATATGTCTCTGTTTGTTAGCCGAAAACGTAATGCTGATATTGCGGCCACAAGTAGTAATACCAGTGACACCTTAGTGCTGGCATTCGATGTGGATTGTCTTGGTGAGCTCGAAGATTTTTCCCGGGTTTCAATTGCAAGCAAATTACTTTTCTATCGACTGCATAATCAACGTGCACGCTGGCGTCTTGAAAAAAACAGAATTCAGTTCCCTCACCATGCATTCTTCGCGAGGCTGCAGGATATTAAGGAAGTTGCTGCGAATGACGATTGCAATGAATTACAGGAATTGCACAGGCAAGCCGTTGAACTAACTCATATGTTAATGGACTGGAATGCGCTGGGTATCGATTTTGGCTCTGTGCAAGGCGCGACAGGGAATTGAGTAAAAGCCATTTATGCACCACTCAATAACTGGTGCTGGCAACACCCCAATGCCGCTTCCATTTTACCATTACACGCTCCGGATACCAGGTTTTACCCAGGCTGCCATTATAACGCGCGAGGGCGCGCGTTAGATTGCCTTTTTCTTTGTTTAAGTAAAACTTCAATATATAGCAACCGTATCGAAGGTTGGTTTCCATGTCGGTCAGGTTGTCATCTGGTCTGCCAATTTCTTTCTTCCAGAACGGCATAACCTGCATCAAGCCCTGCGCGCCCACGCGACTCACTGCGTAGCGATCAAATGCGCTTTCCACTTCAATTAATGCGAGTACCAAGTCAGGTTGTAAGTTGGCAGCTGTAGCCGCGGCATGAATGCTTCTCAGCAAGTTCAGCCTTTCTTCGGCGTCGTCCACGTAGCGTTTCAACGGTTCTGACGAGGCAACCAACCAAACCTCAGCGTCAAAGCGATCTTTGAAGCTGCTCGCTTCGGAAATTGCCGCTTTCAAGTACTCGCGCAATTCCGGATCCGCTTGCAAAGAGCGATCGGCAGCCACCGGCCATGCCATTGACGCTATCAGCACGCCCGCAATCAGATGCTTTATCACAATATCCACACTCACAGTGTAGTAGGCCAAGCTCTGCTACGCGCGAATCTTAGCGCTAATAGCCGCAGCGGCCCCTGCAATTGGAAGCAACTCAGCCTCTTTTCCATCTCGGGCTTTGTATTCCAATTCACTGTTTTTCAGGCTACGCTCGCCAATGACCACACGATGTGGAATTCCAATCAATTCTAATTCTGCAAATTTAACCCCAGGGCGCTCTTGCCGGTCATCCAGTAATACATCGATGCCAGCCTCGCGGAATTCAGCATACAAACTCTCGGCTTGCTCCCGCACCTCATCGGACTTGTGCATATTTAAAGGCACAATCGCCAGCGTAAACGGCGCCAAGGCATCTGGCCAGATAATGCCTTGTTCGTCGTGGTTTTGCTCAATGGCGGCGGCGACAATTCTGGTAATACCAATGCCATAGCAACCCATGCTCATCTTGCGTTGCTTGCCATTGTTGTCCAGAACATTAGCGTCCATAGCGTCACTGTATTTGGTGCCAAGCTGGAATATATGACCCACTTCAATGCCACGTTTCAAAGATAACTGGCCCTGACCATCGGGTGAAGGGTCACCATCAATTACATTGCGAATATCACCAAGGCTCTCAAATTCCGCATCTCTGCCCCAGTTGCAGTTGATGTAATGCGTTTTGGGGCTGTTAGCACCGCAACAGAAATTTTTAAGGGCTGCCGCTGCGCGATCAACAATTATGCGTAAGCCCAGATCTTTCGGTCCCAAGGTGCCGATGGTAAAGCCGGTGCTAGCCAGTATTTCGTCTTCAGTCGCCATTTTTAAAGGCTGCGCAATGCCTTCTTGCTGTGCTGCCTTAATTTCATTGAGCTGATGATCACCACGTAGGATCAAGGCGACCAGGTCATCGTTTTCACCGTGAACAATCATGGTCTTAACCGTTTGATCTGGGTTCAAGCCCAGATGGTCTGACACGGTCCGAATGGTCCTCGCATCACCCGTGTCCACTGTGTGCAACTCGAGCATCTCTACTTCGCTAGCCTGCTCTGGCAACGCTTCGGCCTTCTCCAGATTTGCCGCGTATGAACTGCTGTCGCTGAAGGCGATAATATCTTCACCCGATTCAGCCAGCACATGGAATTCGTGCGAGCCTTCGCCACCAATACTGCCGTTATCCGCAATAACGGCCCGGTACTCCAATTGCAAGCGATCGAAAATACGGCTGTACGTGTCGTACATCACTTCGTACGTAGCCTGCAACGACTCTTGATCAACATGAAACGAGTAAGCGTCTTTCATGCAGAATTCACGAGCCCGCATTACCCCAAAGCGCGGGCGAATCTCATCTCGGAACTTGGTTTGAATCTGGTAGAAGTTCACCGGCAGCTGCTTATAGCTGTGAATCTCATTGCGCACAATGTCCGTGATCACTTCCTCGTGGGTGGGCCCAAGACAGAAGTCCCGATCATGGCGGTCGTGCATGCGCAGCAATTCCTTGCCGTATTCCTCCCAGCGTTTACTCTCCTGCCATAGCTCACCAGGCTGCACTACCGGCATCAATAATTCCTGTGCGCCGCTTTCGTTCATCTCTTCACGAACTACCGCTTCCACCTTGCGCACAATTTTCAGGCCCATGGGCAGCCAGCTGTATAGTCCACTGGCCAATTTGCGGATTAAACCCGCACGCAGCATTAATTTGTGACTGACCACCTCTGCATCGGTGGGGTCTTCTTTTAGAGTTGCGATCAGAAACTGACTAGCTCGCATGGGTCCTCACTAAATAAGTAACAAAATTTCTAAACTAAAACGTGGCACAGAGGTGATGGCTAGAGCATGTATTTCCTAGACCATTGAAAAGAGGGGCCATTTCAATGCCAACCGTAGGTCCCTTAGGGAAGCCCCCCAAGGATGGGTCCACGGCGAGTCTAGGAAATACATGCTCTAGCTGTCGCCGGGCTTCCTACTTCCCCAATTCTATACCGTCCTTAATCAAAAGACCTCATGAGGCACAAACAAAAAGGGCCGCACTAGGCGGCCCTTCTCACTAAAGGTTGAGTCTTACTTGACCATTTCCTTCAGTTTCTTAAGAGCAACTACCTTAACTGTAGTGCTGGCTGGCTTGGCCGCCACGTCCATAGTTTCGCCTGGGCGGAACGGATTTGGAACGTTTTTGCGGGCCTTGCGAGCTGGCTTCTTAACCGTTTTGATCTTCAGCAGGCCAGGCAGCGCGAACTCGCCAGCGCCACGCTTCTTGATATGACGCTCAATCAAGTTGCTCAGTTCATCCATTACAGCCCCAACTTGGCTCTTGGACAGATCAGTTGCCTCAGCAATATCACCCAGAATTTGAGTTTTGCTGTAACGGGTAGAGATTGCAGAAGTGTTCGCCTTCTTAGGAGCGGCTTTCTTCGCTGCTGCTTTCTTTGGAGCTGCCTTCTTAGCGGCTTTTTTAGGAGCTGCTTTCTTCTTAGGAGCAGCTTTTTTCTTTGCGGCTGGCTTAGCTTTCGCCTTGCTCACCTTCTTTTTAGCGGATTTCTTTGCGGCCATGGTTATTCCCTTTGACTTGGTTGAATGGTTTTGTGGATTGGAGTTATGGAAGGCGCTTGCGATAATGCTTTTGCCTGTGCCCTCCGAGCCGTGCATATATATATAGAAAAACAGCACGTGCGGCAACAATTGAAGTAAGCGCAGCTTGATGTTTATGCAAAAATGCCACGTTTTTTAGGGTTTTTCTGATTATTTCCTCTTAGGCCGCCGTGCAGTATAATGCCGCGCGCTTGGCACTGTGTCGTCAAGAAACGCTCGTTAGAATCACTTTTACTACGCAACGCTATGCCGATTTACGAATATCAATGCCAGGATTGTGGCCATCAAATGGAGTTGATTCATAAGATGAGCGATCCGCCCGCCACAGACTGCCCAGCGTGTGGCAAACCGGCACTTAAGAAGAAAGTGTCTGCCGCCGCATTTCGACTGAAAGGCGGTGGCTGGTATGAAACGGACTTTAAAAGCGGCGACAAAAAGAAAAACCTGGTTGAGAATAAGGGTGATAAATCCAAAGATAGCGCTGGTGACAGTAAATCTTCGGGGTCTGGCGGTGCAGAAAAGTCGGACTCAGCTAGCTCGGGCAGCAAGGACTCAGGGTCGACTAGCAGCACCAGTAAATCAACGGGCGATTCGTCCAGCTCCAACTGATACACTCTACATTTTACGCTACACGCTAGCCAATCCCGAGGACAACAAATGCGAAGCCACTATTGCGGCGATCTGAGACCTGAGCACATTGATACGGAGGTCACTCTATGTGGTTGGGTGCACAGACGCCGTGACCACGGTGGTGTTATTTTCCTGGATATGCGTGACGTAAAAGGTATCGTTCAAGTCGTTTTTGACCCCGATACTGAAGAACATTTTGAGCGCGCAGACAAGGTGCGTAGCGAATACGTGCTGAAAGTAACTGGTAGGGTGCGAGACCGTATAGAAGGTACGCTAAACCCGGAAATGCCAACCGGTGAGATAGAAGTGCTGGGCAAACAGCTTGAAATTCTAAACGTAGCCGACACTCCGCCGTTCCAATTGGATGAGCATACGCAGGTGGGTGAAGACGTGCGGTTGCGGCATCGCTACGTTGATCTACGCCGGCCAGAGATGCAAGAACGGCTGGCAATGCGGTCGCGGGTGAGTACCTTCGTGCGCAACTATCTCGACAAGCATCAGTTTCATGATATCGAAACGCCCATGTTGACACGCGCCACACCCGAAGGTGCCCGAGACTATCTGGTGCCAAGTCGAGTGCACGCCGGCAGCTTTTATGCGTTGCCGCAATCACCACAGCTGTTCAAGCAATTGCTGATGGTGGCGGGCATGGACCGCTACTACCAGATCGTGAAGTGCTTTCGTGACGAAGACTTAAGAGCTGATCGTCAGCCCGAGTTCACGCAGATTGATATTGAAATGTCGTTTGCGACCGAAGCCGATGTGATGGCGGTTACCGAAGGCATGGTTAGGGAATTGTTCAATGAAGTGTTGGGCGTAGATTTGGGTGATTTCCCGCGATTGAGCTATGCCGACGCCATTAATAAATACGGTAGCGACAAGCCGGATCTGAGGGTTCCGCTAGAGCTGCAGGACGTTGCGGACTTAATGAAAGGCGTGGATTTCAAAGTATTCAGTGGCCCCGCCAATGACCCGGATGGTCGTGTTGCCGTGCTACGCGTTCCCGGTGGTGCCAGCCTCAGCCGCAAAGTGATTGACGACTACACAAAATTCGTTGGAATTTATGGCGCCAGGGGTTTGGCTTGGATAAAGGTTAACGATGTTGCCGCTGGTGCTGAAGGATTGCAGTCGCCTATTGTCAAAAACATGTTGGACGTGGTGCCTGAGTTGCTGGAGCGCACCAGTGCCGAATCGGGTGATATTTTGTTTTTTGGCGCCGATAAGGCCAATGTTGTGAATGAGGCCCTGGGTGCGCTTCGCGTTAAGTTGGGCGAAGACCTGCAATTGCACACCTGCCAGTGGGCGCCGGCCTGGGTAGTAGACTTCCCAATGTTTGAAAAAGACACTGAGGGTCGTTGGAATTCCTTGCATCACCCGTTCACTATGCCTGCTTGTACCATTGCTGAGCTGGAAGCGGCGCCCGGACAGGCCTTGTCTCACGCCTACGATATGGTATTGAACGGCACCGAGTTGGGTGGCGGTTCCTTGCGTATCCATAACGCAGACCTGCAAGCCAAAGTGCTTGAAGTGCTTGGAATAGATGCTGAAGAAGCCGAGAACAAATTTGGCTTCTTGCTGCGTGCCCTGAAATACGGAGCGCCACCGCACGGTGGTCTGGCTTTTGGCCTGGATCGCTTGTTGATGCTAATGACAGGTGCAAGTTCGATCAGAGATGTTATTGCATTCCCCAAAACCCAGAGTGCCGCCTGTGTGATGACCGATGCACCGAGTGCCGTGGATGATCGCCAGGTAAAAGAACTGCATATACGAATTCGTAAGCCCGTTACCGAAAGTACTGGGCAAACAGGACACTAGATATGGCCGGTCACAGTAAGTGGGCGAACATAAAGCATCGCAAAGCGGCGCAAGACGCCAAACGCGGCAAAATCTTTACCAAGATTATTCGTGAGCTGACCGTTGCTGCAAAGCAGGGCGGTGGTGCGCCTGAAGACAACCCAAGGTTGCGCGCTGCAGTAGACAAAGCGCTTGGCGCGAACATGACGCGCGACACAATCGATCGCGCAATCGCCAGGGGTGCTGGGAATAATGAGGCCGATAATGTAGAAGAGTTGGTCTACGAAGGCTATGGTCCCGGTGGCATCGCCATATTAGTTGATGTGATGACCGATAATCGCAACCGCACTGTGGCCGAAATTCGCCACGCCTTCAGCAAGGCTGGTGGCAATTTAGGAACTGACGGCTCGGTAGCCTACCTGTTCGACAAGAAGGGGCAAATCAATTTTGCCAGTGGTGTGGACGAAGAACAGATACTCGAGGTTGCTCTTGACGCCGGCGCAGAAGACATCGTGACGAATGATGATGGCTCGGTTGATGTAACGACGGGTTTCGAAGAATTTGGCATGGTAAAAGATGCGCTTGATGCCGCAGAGCTGAAGGCGGAGAATGCCGAGGTTACCATGTTGGCGTCAACCACAACGCCGCTGGACGCGTCGGGTGCTGAGAAAGTTCTGCGCCTTGTTGATGCGCTGGAGGATCTGGATGACGTGCAAAACGTCTATTCAAATGCTGAGATCAGTGCCAAGGTGTTTGCCGAGATGGAGCAATAACATCACCTGCTGGATAACTCATTTATGATCATTATGGGTCTGGACCCCGGATCACGCACTACAGGCTATGGCGTGATTGAAACGCAAGGCAGTGCGCATCGCTATATCACTAGCGGTTGCATACGTTTACCCGAAACGGACCTGTCAGCACGACTGAATCACATTTTTCGCGACGTGACTGAAATTATCGAACGGCATCAGCCTGATCAATTTGCCGTAGAACAAGTATTTATGGCGCGCAATGCGCAATCCGCGCTTAAGTTGGGCCAGGCACGAGGAGCCGCGATTGTTGCTGCGGCCAATGCGGGCTTGGAAATTTCCGAATACTCTGCGCTGCAAATAAAGCAGGCAGTGGTTGGCAAAGGTGGTGCTCAAAAACACCAGGTGCAACACATGGTTCAGGTGTTGTTATCCTTGAATGCACCTCCGGCAGAGGATGCTGCCGATGCGCTGGCGGCAGCACTGTGCCACTCACACTCTGGGAAAGTGGCTAGCAGACTGGGAACAAAAGAAATTCATGGTCGCCAACTGGTGCGCCGCAGGGCGCAACGAAAGCGGCCTACTCGATTGCCAGGAACGCCAACATGATAGGTCGCATCAACGGTGAGCTCATTGAAAAGCAGGCCCCCGATGTGTTGGTCAATGTGCACGGCCTTTGTTATGAAATAACGGTGCCAATGACGACGTATTACGATTTACCTGAACTTGGCCAGGCAGTGAGTCTCAGTACCCATTTTGTCGTTCGTGAAGACGCCCAATTGCTGTTTGGCTTTTTAAATGATTCCGATCGCAATCTGTTTCGCCTGCTGATAAAAGTCAGTGGTATTGGTCCTAAAGTGGGGTTGGCTATTTTGTCGGGTATGACCGCCAGCGAAGTGGTGAAGTGTATTCGCCAAGGCGACAAGGCGGCATTGGTTCGCTTGCCTGGTATTGGCGCAAAAACCGCAGAACGTCTGATCATGGAGACGCGCGACAAACTGACTGACGACATGATTACAGCTCCGTTGATCACGCCCGTCGACAGTGTCAGCAGCGAAGCGCCCGGTGATGACCCCATCACTGAAGCGGAAGCCGCATTGGAAGCACTAGGGTATAAGAAAGCCGAAGCATCTCGCGCGGTTGCCAAAGCGGCGGCCGGAACCGAAGGCGGGTTGATTGTTGAAGATTTAATCCGTGCCGCGCTTCGCAGTTTGTTTTGAGATATCGCATTCACGCGCTATGCTGGCCGTCACCGTTCCCAGTAATGAGGTAAGTGCTCGCGTATACAGCAGCCTGACAGAATGATTGAATCTGATCGAATCATCTCCGCCTTTGGAGAACCTGGCGAGGAACGCACTGATCGTGCAATTCGTCCTTTGCGCTTGCAAGAGTACGTAGGACAAACGGCGGTCAAAGAGCAGATGGAAATCTTTGTCGCGGCGGCGCGCAATCGAGGCGACTCGCTGGACCATACTTTGATTTTTGGCCCCCCTGGCTTAGGCAAAACCACCTTGGCTAATATTCTTGCACAAGAGATGAATGTGTCGCTGCGTGCCACGTCCGGCCCTGTTCTGGAGCGTGCCGGTGACCTCGCGGCTCTAATGACCAATCTTGAAGCGGGCGATGTATTGTTCATTGATGAGATACACCGCTTAAGTCCGGTAGTTGAAGAAGTGCTTTACCCGGCCATGGAAGATTTTCAACTCGACATCATGATTGGCGAAGGACCTGCTGCACGTTCGATCAAGCTCGACTTACCTCCGTTTACTTTGGTGGGCGCCACTACTCGGGCTGGATTGCTCACAGCGCCCATGCGCGACCGCTTCGGAATCATTCAGCGCCTTGAGTTTTACACGGTGGATGAGTTGCGCACTATTGTTCTGCGCTCCGCCAAAATTTTAGGGGTAGAGATCAATGATAACGGCGCGAACGAAATAGCCAGACGTGCGCGGGGAACGCCGCGCATCGCGAATCGGCTGCTGCGCAGGGTGCGCGACTACGCGGAAGTCAAAGCAGACGGTGCTATTAACTCCGAGGTCGCAGACGCTGCGCTTAATATGCTGAATGTAGACCAGCATGGCTTTGACCAAATGGACCGACGTTTGTTGCTTGCCATGATTGAGAAGTTTGACGGTGGGCCCGTAGGTTTGGACAGTGTCGCCGCGGCAGTGGGTGAAGACAAAGGCACAATTGAAGAGGTGCTGGAGCCATATCTGATACAGGAAGGGTATATCACCAGAACCCCAAGAGGCCGTGTTGTGACAGCCGCTGCATATCGCGATTTGCAAATAAAGCAACCTGCGGCTGGAAGCGGCGAAACGCTGGATCTTGACTTGTAATTGTGGGTGCTCATTACTCACAACCCATCAGGGTTTACATTGAAGACACCGACGCTGGTGGGATTGTTTATTATGTGAACTATTTAAAGTTCATGGAACGTGCGCGAACCGAGCTTTTGCGTTCCCTAGGTTACGCAAAAACGGCTATATTCAGTGAAGAGCTCATGTTCGTTGTGCATTCTACACAGATAAAATACCTGAGCCCTGCTAGATTAGATGAGTCGTTAGACGCTACAGCGACAGTGATTAAAACCGGGCGTAGCTATATGGTCTTTGCCCAATCAGTCACTCGCGATGGAACGCTGCTTTGTGAAGCCACAGTGAAAATTGCATGTGTTCATCAACAAACCATGCAGCCCACTCGAATTCCACAGCCCATGCTGGAAGCGCTTGCGAAGAAACATTGATTGACCTTGTGCGTCGCGCACCGGGACAGGCTTTCGGAGAACATCTTGGAAGAACAATTATCGATTTGGCATCTGGTGGCCAATGCCAGCTTGTTAGTGCAGTTAGTGATGCTCAGTTTATTGCTGGCATCGGTAGTGTCATGGACTATGATTTTTCGGCGCCTGTGGACTTATCGAGAAGCTGAATACCAGTTAGCGGAATTTGAGCAGCAATTCTGGTCTGGAATCGATCTTGGCAAGTTGTATAGACAGGCCAATGCAAATGCCCACGATATGGAAGGCGCCATTGGCGTTGAGAATATATTTCGTTCAGGTTTTAAGGAGTTCTCTCGTTTACGACAGCAAGCCAATGCTGATGCTGAGGCAATTATGCTCGGTGCGCAACGTGGTATGCGCGTGGCCATGGCGCGTGAAGAGGACAAGCTTGATAAAAACTTACCATTTCTCGCCACGGTTGGTTCGACCAGTCCTTATATTGGCTTGTTTGGCACGGTATGGGGGATTATGAATGCCTTTCGCGGTCTGGCGAATATGCAGCAGGCAACGATAGCGTCGGTGGCGCCTGGCATTTCCGAGGCATTGATTGCAACCGCAATGGGCTTGTTCGCTGCGATTCCAGCGGTTATTGCCTACAACCGATTTAGTGCCAGGGTTGATGGTCTCGTAGGGCGCTACGAACAATTTTCTGACGAATTCTCCAGTATTTTACACAGGCAGGTGTACGCATCTGCACCCGAGCCGTCGGATAAAATAAAGAAGCCCGGCCAAACACCTTAGGCAAGTATGACGTTCAGCTCTAATGTCCAGACAACAAAGTAAACGCCGCCCAATCTCTGAAATCAATGTAGTGCCATACATTGACGTGATGCTTGTGCTGTTGGTTATCTTCATGGCAACAGCACCTCTGCTGATGCAGGGCGTGCAGGTTGAATTACCCAAAGCGTCCACGGCGCCAGTCGATGCCAAGGAAGAACCACTGATTGTCTCAATCAAAGCCGATGGTAGTTACTACATCAATTTGGGTGACAACCACGAACAAGCAGTCGATCTGAGTGATCTCAGTCAGAAAGTACGTGTTGTAGTGGGTCGCAAGCCCGAAACTGCCGTATTAATCTGGGGCGATACCAACGTGCCCTATGGCAAAGTGATTGCCTTGATGTCCAGTCTTAAGGCCGTAGGTGCTACCTCACTGGGTTTGGTCACCGAAAACCCTGAGGCCTGAGCCTGTGATGCGATTGATGGATGGTGTATGGATGCCGGGCTTTCTGGCAACACTGATACACGTGTTACTGCTGTACCTGATGTTTGTGAATTGGGCTAGCGACACACCGCGGCTGCACACAGTTCCCAAACTTGATCATATTGCAGCCAAGTTGGTTATTTTGCCTGAAAACGTAGTAGCGCCTGCGCCGGCAGCTCCACCGAAAGCAGTAGTGGAATCGTCGCCGCCTCCCGAAGACCAATTTGAAGCGGCCAGAGCAGAGCCAGTTCATACGCCCAAGCAAAATGACCCAACGTACACTCAGAAACAGGAAAAGCCCAAACCCAAACCGCGCGAAGAGCCACATCGCGTTCGTGAGTCAAGACCCGACCCGCAAGCTCTGGCCAGGATGCGTGAACGGGCCGCCCAAATTCGTGCCAAGCAGCAAGCCAAAGCCGACATGGAGCAGGCCATGCGCCAGGAGCAAAGCTTCTCCAATCAACAGGCTGACGCTGAAGTCACACAAAGTTACATTGCATTGATAAAACGGGTCATAGAAAATAACTGGAGCCGGCCGCTCAGTGCGCGCAATGGCATGCAGACAGAATTACTGATTCAGTTGGTGCCCAGTGGTGATATTGTGTCGGTGTCTATTGTGCGAAGTAGTGGTGACGCGGCTTTTGATCGCAGTGCTGAGAATGCAGTGAAGAAAGCTGGGCGTTTTCCGGAGATTCGGAAAATGCCCAGTCGAACGTTTGAGCGCCAATTTAGACGCCTTAGATTCATATTCAGGCCAGAGGACCTACGGAGTTGATGTTAATAAACACTCTATTTGCACCGTGCGCGGTGAACGATTCGACCCGTAAGCCTCGAGTCTGGTTGTGCTGGGGTGCCGCAAGTATGATGCTGTTGCTGTTGCGTGTAGGTGCCGTTAGCGCGCAAACAACAATTGAGATCACCTCTGGTATTGATGACCCAACGCCAATTGCCGTCGTACCATTCGGTTGGTCTGGCAATAAAGTACCGAGTCAGGATATTGCAAAAATTGTGTCCTCTGACCTGCGCAGAAGCGGCCTTTTTGCACCGATCAAAACCAAAGACATGCTGGGCCAACCACATCAGTCAAGCGATGTACATTTTCGCGATTGGCGAGCCATTGATGTGGATTACGTGGTGGTTGGTAAAGTGAAGTTGGGGGGTGGTTCCCAGCCTTTGCAGGTGCAATACGAATTACTCGATGTGGTGAAACAACAGCGCATTTTGTTGGAGAAATTGTCTGGTACCGAAGCCCAGATTCGGGATTTGGCGCATGCCGCCAGTGACAAAATTTATGAAAAGATAACTGGTATACGCGGCGCATTCTCAACAAAAATTCTCTATGTGTCGGCGGCTAACCGCAAAAATCGCAGCTATAACTTTCGCCTGTACAAGTCGGATGCTGATGGTGCCAGAGATCAATTGATCGTTGAATCTGAAGAGCCTTTATTGTCACCGTCATGGGCGCCTAATGGGCGCGATATTGCTTACGTCTCTTTCGAAAGTGGCAGACCGGCAATTTATCGCCAGAATCTAGCAACAGGTGAGCGTCAAAAGCTCACTAACTTTAGAGGGCTGAACAGTGCGCCTTCCTGGTCTCCAGATGGCAAAAAACTGGCAATGGTGTTGTCAAAAGACGGTAACCCAGATATTTACGTGATGGATTTGGCGAGCAAGAATTTGCGCCGCTTAACGCGTAGCTCGGCGATTGATACGGAGCCGAGTTGGTATCCAGATGGGAAGTCGTTAGTGTTTACGTCAGATAGGGGTCGTGCGCCGCAAATTTATAAAGTGTCGCTCGCGACTGGTGCCATAGAGCGCCTTACCTTTGACGGCAGTTACAATGCCCGCGCCAGCGTTCTGCCGGACAATAGCGGCCTGGTGCTGGTTCATCAAGAACAAGGTCAGTTTCATATCGCGGAATTTAATTTTGAATCAGAACGCATGCGTTCCTTAACAAAAACATCGCTGGATGAATCACCCAGCGTGGCGCCAAATGGTCGGATGATTATTTATGCCACCAAGCAACACGGTCGTGGCATATTGGCCGCAGTATCAACCGATGGCAATGTGAAATACAATTTCCCGCGCACGGTGCGCGATGTGCGCGAGCCGGCTTGGTCGCCATGGACCGACTAGTAACGCATGAATCAACACCGTTTTATTTTAACCCACCGAAGGCACGCGACAGCGCTGGCCCTACCCAGACTTCTTTTTTGACAGAGGCAACACCATGAACCTTATGAAGCGCTCTTTTTTATTTGCTGCGATGCTGATTTTGCTAACAGCCTGTGGCGGCAGCCAGCCAATCGTTGACGAAACCTCCAGTTCGGATCAGGCTGGCAGCGCTGATACCATGGGCACTGGCGCCGACTCGGAGTTTGGCCGCGACGGCAGCAGCAGCGACGGCGCATTTGGTGCAGGGCTGCAAACCGTATTCTATTTTGACTACGACCGTTCCACCCTTACGTACGAGACTCGCCAGGCACTGGATAGACACGCGGAAAACCTGCGCAACTCCGCAAGAGTGGTTCGCCTTGAAGGTCATGCTGATGATAGAGGCACGAGAGAATACAACCTTGCCCTGGGTGAGCGGCGTGCGAAGTCGATATCTGACTATCTTGTGTTGCAGGGTGTTTCCCGTTCGCAGCTGGAAACCATCAGTTATGGCGAAGAGAAGCCCATCGCGTTCTCTCAAGACGAGGAGTCTTACCGCCTAAATCGGCGTGTGGAATTAAAATAGAGTCTGAGAAAGTAGTATTTTTGAGAGCGACGGCATGAATAGTGTGAACCGTAAATTTCTCATTGGTGCGAGTGGTCTGCTAATCACAGCGCTACTAGCGCAGGCGATTTTTGCCCAGCAAGTGGTTGAATCTCGGCAATCGCGCAATGCCAGCAATGCGGATTTGTTTTTTAAGATTCAATCTCTAGAGCAGGAGGTAATGGGCCTACGTGGCCAGGTAGAAGAGCAAGCTCACCAGATCCGAAAGCTGAGCAAGCAGCGGCGCGAAGACTACATCGATCTTGACAAGCGTATTAGCAATATGACTCGTGGCAGTGCAGCGCCCGCCGGTTCTTACGCGGCCAATCGTTCACCGTCGGTCGCACCAAGCGTTCCTACTGCGTCCGTGGGCACTGCAATTTCCGAAGGAAGTGGAGATCCTGCGATGGAGCAAGGGTCTTATCAGGCTGCTTACGATCTGGTGAAGCGACAAAAATTTAAGGAAGCGACATCCGCGTTCCAAGACTTTATTCTGCTCTATCCCAACGGCACCTACGCCCCAAATGCCCACTACTGGCTGGGCGAGTTGTATTTGTATGATGCGAATCTGGATAACGCGATTCAAGAATTTGAAACCGTTGTGCAGCGATATCCTCAGCATCGTAAGGCACCCGATGCTCTTTATGCTCTGGGTAAAGCACATCATGTGAGAGGCGACGCGCAAACGGCGCGAATAATGCTTAATCGTGTACTGAGCGACTATAGCCGCACTGGCGGCAGTACTTTGAATAAGGCGCGCGATTACATTAATAACGAGTTAGGGCAATAACTTCGTCGGTCAGGCGCTGATGCCGAGTAGAGACATCGCAGCACCCTCACTGCGGATCACCGAAATATTTCATTCCTTGCAGGGCGAGAGTCGCAGTGTAGGCCTGCCTACGGTGTTTATTAGACTGACTGGCTGCCCAATGCGTTGTGTGTATTGCGACACGGCTTATGCATTTAGCGGAGGGGAGGTGCTCTCTGTTGAGCACGTTGTTGATCGGGTTAAGGCCTACCCCGCATTCCATGTCACTGTGACCGGAGGAGAGCCTCTTGCCCAGCCTAATTGCTGGTTTCTGCTCCGTGAATTGTGCGACAGCGGTCGGCGAGTGTCTCTGGAAACCGGGGGTGCAGTGAGCATCGCTGAAGTGGATAGCCGCGTCAGCATAGTTCTCGACATAAAAACGCCTGCCTCAGGTGAGCTAAACCGGAATCATTGGCCGAATATAGAGATTCTGCGGAGGCACGACCAAGTCAAGTTTGTGATTTGCGACCGTAGCGATTACGACTGGGCCAGGTTTAAGCTAGACGAGCTGGCGCTTAATTCTCGAGTGGATGAGGTATTGTTTTCCCCCAGTCACAATGTACTTGAGCCGCGCGAACTTGCCGAGTGGATTTTGCTCGATGGCTTAAGCGTTCGAATGCAACTGCAGATGCACAAGTATCTGTGGGGCGATCAACCAGGTCATTAGTGATGGGTGAGAAGGCCAAATCGAATAGGGCGGTTGTTCTGTTATCTGGCGGATTGGATTCCACCACGGTGCTAGGCATGGCCGTACAGCAGGGATTTGAGTGCTATGCACTCAGCTTTGACTACGGACAGCGTCATAGCTCGGAATTGCTTGCCGCTCAAAAAGTAGCGTCCAGCTATGAAAAAGTCGTGCACAAAACCATTCGACTGGACCTCGGTGCGTTCGGCGGTTCCGCGCTAACAGACGACAAAATCGACGTGCCTGATGCGCAGACCAATGCTGAAAATCAGATTCCCATTACCTACGTACCCGCCAGAAATACAGTGTTTCTGTCTTTGGCTGTGGCATGGGCCGAAGTTTTGGACGCGCAGCGCATATTCATTGGTGTAAATGCGGTTGATTACTCAGGCTACCCAGACTGTCGACCAGAGTTTATCCAGGCGTTTCAGAAGGCAGCGCGTTTAGGCACCAAGGCCGGTGTAGAGACGAATAACGATGCTGAAGCCCTGCGCATTGAAACCCCTTTGGTTGACTTGAGCAAAGCCGATATTATCAGGGCTGGCATGGCCCATGGGGTAGACTACTCTTTGACAGTTAGTTGTTATCAAGCCAACGCCGAGGGTGCCGCCTGTGGCCGCTGCGACAGCTGTTATCTTCGTCGAAAAGGCTTCGAAGACGCCAAGGTGACTGATCCAACGATCTATGCAAATGGTTCGGGATCGGATAAAAAGTCTTGAGTTTTGGACGCATATCAGTACCATATGCGCCTTCGCTCGCCGACCAAGTTGGCACGCGTGAAATCCTTCTGGGGCCGTTAGCTCAGTTGGTAGAGCAGTTGGCTTTTAACCAATTGGTCGATGGTTCGAATCCATCACGGCCCACCAAATATATCAAAGACTTAGGGCTCTACCCAATTAACGGGGGATGGGCATTCATACTTACTCGATTGATGATACCGTCCCACCCGCAGTGGGTCATTACCCTCAACCGATAATTCTCGGCTCTACCCAATTAACGGGGGATGGGCATTCATACTTACTCGATTGATGATACCGTCCCACCCGCAGTGGGTCATTACCCTCAACCGATAATTCTCAAAGTTTCTAAACCCGTACGCTCGCCTTGAG